>LUJO01000023.1 GCA_001689405.1 Candidatus Homeothermus arabinoxylanisolvens
ATCAACGCCGGATACATGGTTCTTGAGCCTGCTATTTTCGACTATATCGACGGTGACGACTGCGTGTTTGAGCGTGGACCGCTTGAAAAATTAGTTGAGGAAGGACATCTGATGTCTTACATCCATAAAGGCTTCTGGCAGTGCATGGACAACATTCGCGAAAAGGTGATGCTTGAAAAGCTCCTCGCGGCCAATGCCGCCCCGTGGAAAAAATGGGAGCGTGAAGTCCCCAAAGGTTATTGAAGCAAAATAAAAACATGATATGAGCAAAAAGGAAGAACTTAAGAAGCAGATACTTGAGCTTACAAAAGAATATTACAAGGAGACCCACGGACAGAAAAAGGAGTTCGTGCCCGGCGAGACCTTTGTGAACTACGGCGGCAGATACTTCAACGATGCCGAGATGGTCAATCTCGTTGACTCTTCGCTTGACTTCTGGCTGACGGCCGGACCGTGGGCGCAGAAGTTCGAGAAAGAGTTTGCCCGTTGGCTTGGCGTGCGTTACTGTTCGCTGACAAATTCGGGCTCCTCGGCTAACCTGCTTGCTTTCTCAGCATTGACTTCACCTAAGCTCGGCGACCGCCAGATAAAGCGAGGCGACGAGGTGATTACCGTAGCTTGCGGATTCCCAACGACAGTGACACCCTGCATCCAGTATGGTGCAGTCCCGGTTTTCGTCGATGTCACCGTGCCTGAATACAACATAGACGTTACTAAACTTGAAGAGGCTCTTTCGCCCAAGACCAAGGCTGTAATGATTGCCCATTCGCTCGGCAATCCATTTGACCTCAAAGCCGTCAAGGACTTCTGCGACAGGCACAACCTATGGCTCGTGGAGGACAACTGCGACGCGCTCGGCTCGACCTACGAGATTGCCGGCGAAATCCGCAAGACCGGCACGATAGGCGACCTCGGCACAAGCTCGTTCTATCCTCCACATCATATGACAATGGGCGAAGGGGGCGCGGTATACACCAACAATCCGTTGCTTCACAGGATTGTCAACTCCTTCCGCGACTGGGGGCGTGACTGTTGGTGCATGGGCGGCGTGGACAATACCTGCGGATGCCGCTTCACCAAGCAGTTCGGACAGCTTCCGGTGGGCTACGACCATAAATATGTCTACTCGCACTTCGGCTACAACCTGAAAGTCACCGACATGCAGGCTGCCATCGGCTGCGCGCAGCTTGAAAAGCTTGATGACATAGTGGAGCGCCGCCGCCATAACTTCAAGGTGCTCCGTGAAGGTCTTGAGGGTACACCGTGGCTTATTCTACCGGAACCGCAGCGGCACAGCAACCCCTCGTGGTTCGGGTTCCTGATTTCAGTAGAGCCTGACGCGCCGTTTACCCGCAACGACCTGTCGAAATACCTTGAAGCCCACAAAATCCAGACCCGCAACCTCTTTGCCGGCAACCTGCTGAAGCATCCGGCATTCGACCAAATGCGCGAGTCGGGCAGCGGCTACCGTGTTGTCGGAGACCTTTGCGGCACCGATTTCATCATGAACAATACGCTCTGGATTGGGGTGTATCCCGGCATGACCGACGAAATGCTCCGGTATATGATTGACACGGTCAAGGAATTTGTAGCACAATACTCTAAATAAGTTATGGACATTGACATATTTGACGGTTTCTTCCACGGCAAGCGAGTGCTTGTGACCGGTCACACCGGCTTCAAGGGCTCATGGCTCTCGATATGGCTTCATGAGCTTGGCGCCGAAGTGGTCGGAGTTGGGCTTGACCCGGCTACTGAGCGTGACAATTTCGTGCTTTCAGGCATCGGAGGCAAGATAAAAGCCGACATACGCGCCGACATCCGTGACGGTGAAAAGATGAAGGAAATCTTTACCGAATACCGTCCCGAAATAGTGTTTCACCTTGCAGCGCAGCCGCTTGTGAGGCTCAGCTATGAAATACCGGTCGACACCTACGCCACCAACGTGATGGGCACAATCAACGTCATGGAGGCTATACGCGCCACCGACAGCGTGAAAGTGGGCGTAATGATCACCACCGACAAATGCTACGAGAACAAGGAGCAGATATGGGGCTACCGTGAAAACGAGCCTATGGGCGGCTACGACCCGTATTCGTCATCAAAAGGGGCCGCCGAGATAGCCATTGCGTCATGGAGGCGCAGCTTCTTCAATCCTGACCGCTATGCCGAGCATGGAAAGTCGATAGCCAGTGTCCGCGCCGGCAACGTGATAGGTGGCGGCGACTGGGCGCTTGACCGCATAATCCCCGACTGCATCCGCGCCCTTGAAGCGGGCAAGCCGATTGACATAAGAAGTCCGAAGGCTATACGCCCGTGGCAGCATGTGCTTGAGCCGCTGTCGGGGTATATGCTGCTCGCCAAACGGATGTGGGAATCGCCCACGGAATACTGCGAGGGCTGGAACTTCGGTCCCCGTGCCGAGTCCATATCCACTGTATGGGAGGTTGCCTCGCGGGTTGTCGACAACTACGGACGCGGCTTACTCCGAGACCTCTCCGACCCCAATGCGCTGCATGAGGCTAAACTGCTCATGCTTGACATCAGCAAGGCAAAATTCCGCCTCGGCTGGGAACCCCGCATGGACATTGACCGGACTGTGGCACTCACTGTCGACTGGTACCGCCGCTACACCGCCGAGCCTGTCTACACCCTCTGCACCTCCCAAATCCAAGAATACCTTACGAAATGAAAAAAGAGACCATTCTTATAACCGGAGCCGGACCCAATGGCGTTACTGGGAACCGCATAAAAGAACGGTTCATTCAGGATTTCGACATCCTTAGCCCAAGCAGCTCGGAACTTGACCTGACCGATACTGAGGCTGTAACCAAATATTTTAACGATCATAAGATAGATTTCGTCATTCACTGCGCTGTCATATATCCCAATGAATACAAGGACGGGTTCTTTGACAATATAAGAATGTATTTCAATTTAGCTCGACATAACACGAGATTTTCCAAGATGTTCTATTTTGGGAGCGGGGCAGAATATGATAAATCTCGTGATATTGTCAACATTCCCGAGCACGAAATAGGTAAAAATATTCCTAAAGACCCGTATGGTCTATGCAAATTCATTATGCAGGAACATGCCGATAAAAGCGACAATATTTATAATATACGTCTTTTCGGCACAATTAATCCGAACGAGCGGTATACTAAAAATGTAATTAGCAACCTTTGCATTAAGGCTGCTAAAAGAATACCGATGACTTTAAGGAAAAATTGTAGATTTTCCTTTACGGATATTGATGATGTAGCAGAATTCATAAATTATGGGATTACAAAAGACCTCAAATATCATAATTATAATTTCCTTCCAGAGAATAATTACCTTTTGAGCGAGATTGCAGAAAGAATCTGTGAGATTGCCGGAATAGAACCAGATATCTCATTCTCGGAAGAAGGTCTTAATCGCGAATATACTGGTTCTGCCCAAAGAATAATCTCTGAGTTTAATCAGTTCACGTCCTTGACCAAATCACTGGCAAAGGTTTATAACAGAATGGAAAAAATATCATCGGAGGTCGATATCCGTGAAATAGACGGAAGATGGAGAAGAAAATAGACTATGAAAACTGAATTATTTGCAAAACAAATACGACGTAAGTCATTGGAAATGGTGTATCATGCAAATGCCTCGCATGTAGCCGGCGCACTCTCTATTGCCGATGTGCTTGCCGTACTCTATAATTCTGTAATGAATATAGACCCCAATAACCCATTAATGGAGGAAAGGGATTATCTGATTTATTCAAAAGGACATACGTGTGTTGCTTTATATGCAGCGTTGGCATTGAAAGGCTTCTACCCGATGTCTGATTTAGACACGTATGGTAAGAATGGATCTCCATTTATCTCCCATGTTTCATCAAAGATTCCCGGAGTTGAATTCAGTACAGGCTCTCTCGGTCACGGATTGCCGCTGGCATGTGGACTTGCGTTGGCTTTTAAAAGACAACAAAAAAAGAACAAGGTATATTGTATTGTAGGAGATGGAGAAATGGATGAAGGATCTAACTGGGAAGCGATGCTTTTCGCTTGTCAGAACAAACTTGATAATCTTTGTCTGATTGTTGATGTCAATAAAATCCAAGCAATGGGAAAGACTGCTGACATACTTGATTTGGAGAATCTCTCTGCAAAGTTCGAGGCATTTGGATGGAGATACAAACGCATCGATGGACATGATCTTGTAGAAATCGAAAAATCGTTTTCATTATTTTCGAACTCTTCAGGGAAACCGTTCGCAGTTATATGTGATACCATAAAAGGAAAAGGAGTATCATTTATGGAAGGAGAATTAAGATTCCATTATGCACCACCTACAGACATACAATTGCAGGAAGCTCTCAATGAATTGAATTAGTTATGAGGACAGCTTTTATTAATCAGCTTGTTAAGGAAGCTGAGAAAAACGAAAAGATTTTCCTGATTGTTGGAGATCTCGGTTACAATGTTGTTGAAGTCTTTGAGAAGAAATTCCCTGAAAGATTTCTTAATGCTGGAATAGCAGAACAAAACATGATTGGAGTAGCTTCCGGACTCGCAATGCAGGGGTATATAGTATATGTTTATTCAATAGGCAATTTCCCTACACTACGGTGTATTGAGCAAATTAGAAATGATGTTGCATATCATAACCTGAACGTACGCATAGTATCAGTAGGGGCAGGATACGCTTATGGGTCTCTTGGAGCATCCCACCATGCTACTGAAGACATTGGAGTAATGCGTACTATTCCAAACATGGTAGTATGTTCTCCTTGCGATCCTATTGAAACAAAGAAAATTACCAATCTTTCTACTGTTCATGAAGGTCCTATGTATATACGTCTTGGGAAAGCTGGCGAGAAAGAGGTGCATGTTGACCAATATTCAAAAATCAACCGATTGGCTCCCTTGCATATCGGAAAGATTATCCCTATTATTGAGAATAATGGGCGTATTGCCGTCTTCGCTACAGGCTCGATTGTATACTCTTTGCAACGTGCCATTATCGATTCGAATCTTTCGTACGGCCTTTATAGTTTCCCTTTCATAAAACCTATTAACATCGAGGAACTCAAGGATATCGTAAGCAATTACGACGATATAATTTGTTTTGAAGAACATCAGAAAAGCGCCGGTTTTGGGTCTGCAATAGTTGAACAGGTAAATGATTTGTATGCGAAGGGTGCGATTAACAGTTATCCAAAAATAATTAGAAAGGCGATTAATGACGAATTTATATACGAGGTCGGCGACCAAACTTCATTACGCAAGAAAGAACAACTGTCATTATGATAGTTGAAAAAGAAACTGTAAAAAAAGATGTATAATCTTATTAACAGAGTTAGAAAATTTGTTGTAAAGCTCGGTGTTGACAAGTCGATTGCCTATTCATCCGGCGCGCGTGTCGTGCAGGCGTTTACCGGAGTGGCTTCAATTTTATTCATTGCCCAGTTCCTCACCAAAACCGAACAGGGCTTTTACTACACATTCGGTAGTATAATTGCCATTCAGGTGTTTTTCGAGTTGGGTCTTACAAATATTATAACTCAGTATGTAGCTCATGAAGCATCTCATCTCAATTGGATAGACTCGACACATCTTGAAGGTGAACAAAAATATCATTCTC
>LUJO01000024.1 GCA_001689405.1 Candidatus Homeothermus arabinoxylanisolvens
GTTTCAACTATTTATTTATGAGAACCTCAATGCCCGGTATCACTACCCGATAAAGAGGACGAGGGATGTGAAAAAGCGGGTAATATCACTGTTTCAATTTCTATAACAACTGAAAACCGTTTGTGGACGCGGCTTTCGGGCATTTTGAGGGTTAAAAGTGCTTTAAAAAAGTAAATCTGACGTCATTTTTATGATAATATTATCAAATTAACTTAATCCGTTAACAATTATAACATTTGCGTCTTATCACGCGGTGTTTCGCTAAAACTGTCATATATCTCGCGGAGCCTGACCGGAAGCTCTCCGCGCAGCCCGTCGGAAGTGAGCAATATGTTGTCCATCCGACGGCTGTAGGCATCGATAAGGTCGTGGACAAACATGTAGTCGAGTGTCTCAGCCAATACGCTACAGGCCGTTCCGCAATGCGAATCCTTTATCCAAGACCTCATGCGCAATGCATAACGCACAATGTTTTCCAACAGAAACAGCCGAAGGTCTATGACAAGCCGCGGAGAGGGGTGCAGAGTGATAAACTCCTTCACCGCTTTCTTACATACCGAAGTGCGCGCCCGCGGACGACCCTTGGCCGGAAAAAATTCCTTGGCGATGACGGCCTTGTACTTTTCAAGCATCTTGTTTTCGTCAGGATTGACATAATATTCGAGATATTCACGCGCATCCTTACGCGCATCATATAGTTCAAGCAGCACCGTCACTATCTGGTCACGGTCAAGCATCATAAGCTGTTTTTTTAATGATGTCTTTGACATAAAGGCAATGTAATGGTAGTAGCAATTGTTCTTTTTGTCGGAAAAATATATTCATTTTTCCGATGTTATGAGCTATATTATTCATAACTTTGTCGCGAATTTACAAAATATATAACCATAGTTCAATAAAAATATGAATAAACTGTTATGCTCCATCGCGGCACTGTCAATATCGCTATACGCCGCAGCCGAAGGTTACCAAGTCAATACTTTAAGTGCCAGACAAGGCGGTATGGGGCACACGGGAGTCGCACAGAAGCTCGGAGCCGAAAGCATGTATTTCAACCCTGCCGGACTCGGGTTCATGAACAAGACCCTCGACCTGTCGGCGAGTGTCAATGCGGTGTCGGCCACAGCCAAAGCCAAAATCAACGGCAAATGGCACAAGACCGACAACGGCATAAGCACACCGATGATAATCAGCGCCGCGTTCAACATATATGACAATCTAAAAGCGGGCATAAACATCTACACACCCTACGGAAGCAGCATAGACTGGACGGTCAACTGGCCCGGCGCCGTACTGAACCAGTCGGTGGACCTCGCCACATACACCGTGCAGCCTACGGTGGCTTGGCGCATCACGCCGAAACTGTCGGTAGGAGCGGGCCTGATGGTGGCGTGGGGCAATGTCGACCTCAACAAAGGACTTGTGGTGCCCGGCACTCTCGACAAGATACTTCAAGCCACAGGCAGCGACCAGCGCTTCAACAGCACCATGCCGGCATCGGTCAATCTTACCGGTGACGCCGACGTAGCCTATGGCTTCAACGTAGGTGTGATGTATGAGTTCGACAAGCGCTGGACGGCAGGTGTCAATTTCCGTTCCAAGATGACGATGAGAGTCAAAGCCGGCGAAGCAAGAGTGTCATACGCCAACGAACTGGCACGAGGCATACTTGAGTCCAAGCTCGGCCTCATAAACGAAGCCAACTTCAAAGCCGAGATGCCGATGCCGTCGGTACTGACGTTCGGAGTAAGCTACAAACCTGTCGATGCGCTCCTTTTGGCTTTTGACGCGCAGTTCACCGGCTGGAGCACATACAAGAACCTTGACATAAATTTCCTTGACGAGACCGTAAAAGCTTACGACCAGCACCTCGTCAAAGACTACAGAAACGCATGGGCATTCCGCCTCGGCGCACAGTACTCGCTCAATCCGCGCCTCGATTTGAGAGCCGGCTTCATCGTCGACATGACTCCCGTAAACAAAAACTACTACAACCCCGAGACTCCGGGCATGACCAAGCTTGAGCCGTCGCTCGGACTTTCATTCCGTCCGCTGCCGTCACTGTCGATTGACTTAGCCATGCTTTATGTGGCAGGGCTTGGCGAGAAAGGAGCCAAGTGCACCTATCTCGACCTGCTCGCGGGCCAACTCGGTCAGAATCCCGAACGTACTTTCGAGGCCGACTACAAAGTACATGCTTTCGTGCCGTCGATAGGAGTGTCATTTTCTTTCTGATGTCGTGAGCATTTCAGCGTACTGAAGTGTTTATAATTTGTTTTCAGCAAAAATTTATTTAATTTCGCGGCATCAAAACGACATAGACATATGGTAGAACCCAAGCACTATCAGGGACTTAACGAAATTCAAGTAGCCGAAAGCCGTGCCAAGCACGGAGTAAATGTACTCACTCCTCCCAAAAAGGAGTCATTACTGACTCGCTTTTTGGGAAAATTCCGCGACCCGCTTATCATAATACTTCTTGTCGCCGGCGCTCTCTCGATAGGCATATCCATATATGAGTATTACGGGCTGCATGAAGGCGCGGCCGTGTTTTTTGAACCGCTGGGCATATTTGTAGCCATACTTCTCGCTACCGGGCTGGCCTTCTTTTTTGAAGTAAAGGCCGACCGCGAGTTTGCGATATTGAATCAAGTAAACGACGATGAACCCGTACAGGTCATACGCGACGGCAATGCCATACAGATCGCCAAGAAGGATGTAGTCGTAGGTGATATCGTTATCCTGTCCACGGGAGAGGAGATACCGGCCGACGGACAATTGCTCGAAGCCACATCGCTGCAAGTCGACGAGTCGTCACTGACCGGCGAGCCTATATGCGCCAAGAATACCGATCCGGCCCATTTCGACAAGGAGGCTACATTCCCCTCCGACCATGTGCTGCGCGGCACAAAGGTCATGGAAGGCCACGGCATAATGACCGTGACAGCTGTGGGCGACCATACCGAAAACGGTAAGGTGTTTGAGGCCGCACAGATAGATGACTCGGTCAAGACCCCGCTCAACGAGCAGCTTGAGCGTCTCGGCCGCCTTATATCACGGGCCAGCTACGGCATAGCGGGACTTATCGTGTGTGCGCGTTTGGCGCTATATTTCATCAATGCGTGCGATGGATTTGAATGGATGTCGTTTCTGTCATATTTCCTCCAGACAGTGATGATAGCCGTGACGCTGATAGTGGTGGCGGTGCCCGAAGGTCTTCCTATGGCCGTGACATTAAGTCTGGCCTACAGTATGCGGCGCATGCTCAAGACAAATAATCTTGTACGCAAAATGCACGCATGCGAGACTATGGGGGCCGCAACGGTAATATGCACCGACAAGACCGGTACACTTACCGAAAACCAGATGCGCATATACAATACCGACTTCTTCGCCCTACCCGACCAACGCCTCGGCGATGACGAGACATCGCGCATTATCGAGGAAGCGATAGCCATCAATTCGACAGCGCAGCTTGACCTGTCAGACAAGGAGAAAGCCACGGTGCTCGGCAATCCTACCGAGGGCGCACTGCTGCTTTGGCTTGAGGCCGCCGGCCACGACTACCGCCGTATAAGAGAGACGGTAGAGGTCATAGACGAGCTTCCGTTTACCACCGAAAGAAAATACATGGCCACCGAAGTGCGCTCACAGGCTCTTAAGGGTAAATCGGTGCTTTATGTCAAAGGAGCTCCGGAAATCGTATACGGACTGTGCTCGTCAACCGAGGGCAATGTAGATAAGGCCGCGATTGACAAGCTGCTGCTTGACTATCAGAACCAAGCCATGCGCACACTCGGTTTTGCCTACAAGATAATAGACGATGACAAGCTGCCGTTCAACGACGGAGCCGTAGCCGACCATGACCTCATATTCATGGGCATAGTGGCCATATCCGACCCTGTGCGCGACGAAGTTCCGGCAGCGGTAAAAGAGTGCATCGACGCAGGCATAGCCATAAAGATCGTAACCGGCGACACACCCAATACGGCCAAAGAGATAGCCCGTCAGATATCGTTGTGGAATGACAGCGACAACGAGCGCAACATAATAACGGGGCCGGAATTTGCAGCACTTTCCGACGAAGAACTGCTGAAGCGCATAGATGACTTCAAGATCATAGCACGCGCCCGCCCGCTTGACAAAAAACGCCTCGTCGAAACACTACAGAAAAAAGGCGAGGTCGTAGCCGTAACCGGCGACGGCACCAACGACGCCCCGGCGCTTAAAGCCGCTCACGTGGGCCTGTCGATGGGCGACGGCACGTCGGTGGCCAAGGAGGCGAGCGACATAACCATAATCGACAACTCGTTTGCAAGCATAGGCCGCGCCGTCATGTGGGGGCGCTCGCTGTACCACAACATACAGCGGTTCGTGCTGTTTCAGCTCACGGTCAATGTCGTGGCGTGCCTCATAGTCCTTTTCGGAGCATTCATGGGCACTGAATCGCCGCTTACCGTGACGCAGATGCTGTGGGTGAACATAATCATGGATACTTTCGCGGCCATGGCTCTGGCTTCGCTCCCGCCGTCACAGTCGGTGATGCACGAGAAGCCCCGCCCGCGTAATGCGTTTATCATTACCCCTGTCATGAAGTGGGACATAATCACCGTGGGAGGCATATTCTTCATAATACTGCTGGCGCTGCTGTATCTGTTCCACCATACCTACATAACGGGGCTTGACAGTATGTTCCCGTTGCACCTGTCGGCTGAAGGCCACGACCTGTCGCCCTATGAACTGAGCCTGTTCTTCTCGATATTCGTGTTCATGCAGTTCTGGAACATGTTTAACGCACGCTCGTTCGAGACCCACAGATCGGCATTCCATCTCAAAGGATGCTCCGAATTTCTGCTGATAGCCTGCGCCATCTTTTTCGGCCAGATACTGATTGTGGAGTTTGGAGGAGAGATGTTCAACGTAGTTCCGCTGCGCTTTATCGACTGGGTGATAATCGTGGCTGCGACCTCTCCCATACTCTGGCTGGGCGAGCTCATCCACCTGTTCAAGCGTTAGTGGGCGCGGACACGGTTAACACACTTTAACACGTAATAATTGCAACGTGTGCAGACACGGGTTTATATTTGTCGTAAATCAACATATATAAACCATGAGCACATTGCAGTCACGACAGATACGTGTATTTCTCTCATCTACCTTCCGCGACATGAACGCGGAGCGCGACTATCTCGTAAACTTCGTATTTCCGAGAATAGATGATTACTGTCGGCAACGCTATCTTGAATTTACGCCTATCGACCTGCGATGGGGCATCCCCGAGGAGGACAGCCGCAACGGACTGGTACTGCGGGCATGTCTTGAGGAGGTCGACAACTCCCGGCCGTTTTTTGTAGGCATACTTGGCGAGCGCTACGGCTGGACACCGGGCGAGGCCGAGCTCGACGCTCTGGGAGCATCGCTTCAGCGCGAACAGGACTGGCTGCTTGAGAAAGTAGTCGAGAGAGCGAGTATAACGGAGATGGAGATTGACTACGGAGTGCTGCGCGACATGAACATACCCCACGCATGCTTCTTTCTGAGAGCCCCGGATGTGGAAGTGCCCGATGACTTCAAGGAACCGACAGGTTCGGTAAACGAAAAACGTCTTATGGCGTTGAAAGACAAGATACGCCGTCAGAAAAAATACGGCTGCTACGAATACTCGACGCCCAAAGAGCTGGGCGACAGGCTCTACACCGAGCTTATGGAGATGATCGACTCCGAGTATCCGCCCACCAACTACGACTGTGACGACGCATTGACCGTGCCTCACGAGATGTCGCTTGAACGCCGTGCCCGCACTCTTTGCGACATAACCCACTACCGCGGCGACTTCGACAAATGGATCGAGAGCCTAAAAAAGGTTTTCATGGTGCGCTCACGTGCCGGCGGGGGCTCGTCGACGGTTCTCGCATACTGCGTCAAGAACCTGCGGAGCTATTACTCCGACAATAAGATAATATATTTCGACTTCGAGAGTCTGCCTCCGGTGGCCTCGCCGGTCGACGAGTTCTTGAAGTTCATGGACCTTGAGCGCCACCACCTGCCCGACGACAAATGGAGCATGGTGGCCATCGACAACGCCTCGATGCTTGACACCGATGACATTGAGCGGCTGATCGAGTGGATAGACAATCAGTGCAACAATGTCCATGTGGCATTTTCGGTAACAATCGGCTCCAATGCGGCCGACATGATAGGCTTCCGCTATTCGTGCCCCACCTCAACGCTAAGCATATACGACACTGAACAACGCGGCGAGGTCATAGACAACTATACCCGCCAGTACGGCAAGCGGCTGACTCCGGCACAAAAAGAGCGTATAATCAAATGTAATCATACCGATGACCCCACCACAATGAATATTCTGCTGGAGTCAATAGTGGCCCACGGGCGTCTTGAGACTCTCGACGGGTATATCGACAGGCTGCTCAAGTCAACAGGGGTCAATGACATATTCTACGCCATACTGTCGGAAGGAGATAAAGCGTTCCACAGCATCGGTCTCGGAAAAGAGTATGCCGCCGCCACTACCGCCATATCGCTTGTGCCGACCGGAATACCGGAAAAAGACATGTACGAATCGCTGAATATACCTCAGACAGCATGGCTGACCATAAGGCCGTTTGTCATGCGCTTCTGCAAAGGCAACGACAACAGCATAGCGCTTACAAAGTCAAGATGGTGCAGGGACGTGAAAATGTTTTGGGGCACTCCCTACAGAGCCGCGACGGGCAAATCCATAATAGACTGGTACCTCGCCGACCCGGAGAGATATGCCCGCGGAGCACGCATAGCGGCTGCAATATATGAAGACATATGGCATCTTCCTATCGGAACGGACTCTTCCGATGAAGCAGCGATGACAGACTTAAGCCGGAAGATGCTCGGCATAGCACTCTCCCCCGACCTAACGAAATCAATACCTACCGGTGCGCTCGGCCTGATATTCAGCCTGACAATGCGCGACGGAATAGCTAAAGCCGGCGATGTGGCCATATACGGCAGAAAACCTGACCGACTGTCGCCCGAAGAACAGCATGCCTACTACTCAAGACTGGCAAGAGTATTCACTTCGTTTAACCGCAACGCCGACGCGGCATGGTGCTATGAGCGGCTGCACGAACAGCGCATCAAGTCGGGCGACGTTTCAGCTCCGATATATAAGGCACGGGCGCTGCTGCTTGTAGGAAAGGCCTCGGAAGCCATCGATATGCTGAAATCATCGGGGCTGGCAGGCTCCAAAGGATTGGCGGGACTGTTTCGCAAAAAGGCCGATACCGGCGCCGATTTAAGAAATAAAATCAATGCTCTCGCGGTCATGGTAAGGGCCTACGGCGCTCTGGGCCAATGGGACAAAATGCAGAATGCCGGCATCGACATAGAGAAAGCCATGGACGCAATAGCCGAAAACGACCTCGACAAAGAGACAGTAGACAACTCAGTAAACGCAATCACTGAAATAACGCTGATGCTAAGCATGTACGGCACGGCCAAAGCATGTCAACAGGCAAGCGAGATATCGCACAAAATGGACGATGCGCTCAAAACGATGGGATTGGGGCATCCGGCCGTTTACAATGACCTGCTCGGATGCGGCATCAGAGAGTTACGCCGCGGTGAGTATAAAAACGCCGAACGTTGGCTGAGAGAGGCCATAAACTCCGCCGTCATGGCTTTCGGCAGCAGCTACAACAATGTGCTTACCACCCATAAGCGCTCATATCAGTACAACCGCGCCGCCAACCTTTACGGAGTGGTCTATTACCGTCTTACCGGAAAGTATTATGACTGGGACGGCGTCGGATATACTACAAATGTCTACAAGCCGCTTGACGGTGACCGCCGCCTCGAAGGCATCGACCCGGCCACGGTAGACAAAGGCGTCAAACAGACAATACTGCTCGAACGCGACTTTTACAAAAACATCATCCGCACCATACAGCCGCCGTTCAAGCAGCAAGAGATGGACGCCGAACCCGACGAACTGCGGAAATCGCTGGGCCTATAGCCGGACTATCCGCAAAAATCAATCAAGCCGTTTAAATACCACAAACCAGTGCGGGTAAATTCTTTGTCGCTCCCTTACGACAAAGAAATACACCTTTATTCGGCTCAAGCCGAAATCTGTTTGATTTTGATTATGACATCAAATAGACAATAGAGATGACTGGCCGATTCTATTCTATGAATATTAGAAGTGGCAGTTATGCGTTTGAATCGACCGATGGGGATGATGCAAAATCAATTGGTCATTTAGATGAGATTCTAAAAGAGACAGCTTATGGAATTTCATTTAATAAAGTATATTCTATTACTCTCGAAAGAAAAAGCATAGAACCAATTGGTCAGAAAAAGAAGATTGAAGATACAATAATTGCTTTTAATGAAATTACAGAAGACTAATTATATGTTAGAATGGCAATTCGGATAAGTATTCTCCTTCCGGTTCATTTACAGTATTAGACATGAACTGAAAAGATAAGTCAGATAGTCTAGCAATATAATTATCTTTTACAAAAAGATTATCTAGTTCTTCTCTTCTTGTTTTACTCAATGACACAAATTTTAGTTCCTGTTCAACACCTAAAAATCTTCGTCCACATAGATTTGCTGCTATTCCTGTAGTGGAAGATCCTGCGAAAGGATCAAGAATCCAATCATGTTCGTCAGTGCTGGCGAGGATGATGCGAGTGAGAAGAGCCAATGGCTTTTGTGTGGGATGTTTGCCGCATGATTTCTCCCATCGGGCGATTGCCGGAAGACGCCATACGTCAGTCATTTGCTTACCGTCATTGATTGCTTTCATAAGTTCGTAATTATACTTATGAGGCACCTTTGGACACTTACGCGCCCAAATAATGAACTCCGTCGAATAGGTAAAGAAACGACATGATATGTTTGGCGGTGGATTAGTCTTTGCCCATGTGATAACATTAAGTATCTTATAGCCAAGTTCGGTCAGAACATTAGCTATTGAAAATATATTATGATGAGTTCCAGAAATCCAGATGGTTCCGTTGTCTTTAAGCTTTTCACGGCATAACGACAGCCATGTGCGGTTAAACTCCATGATAGATTCCGGAGAGCCGCCTTTATCCCATTCGCCTTTGTCAACACACACAACCTTTCCTGCCTGATAGCTTATGCCACCGTTAGAGAGGAAATAGGGAGGGTCAGCGAAGATCATATCAAACTTAAAATCAAACTGAGGGAGCACATCAAAGCTGTCACCATGTACAATGGTGAAGTCCCGATTATCTGATTTGTAGAATGATTGTATCATACTATACGGAATCTTCCTGAACGGATTAATTTTATAGAATTATAGTCCTGTTCATCTGTAAACTCAAATAGCCATAAATTGAAAATATTTTCTCCTTTAATTATAGTCTTTTCAAAGAAAAGCGTTTTTACGGGCTTCGTTGTATTAATGCTCCATTGTCTATATGGATAGTACAATTGGCGGATGATAGTATCTTTGGCTCTTGAATTCTTTGCTTCAACAAGTACAATCGAGTTTTTACCTTCATATCCTGCGTCAACCTCAGTTTGTACACCTTCAACTGAAAGGTAATGGTTTCCAACTTTAAAAGAGAAGGATGGAGTGTATTTGCGACCCCGAATCGTCAGTACCAACGATTCGTCATTCATAAATGTTCTGATTAATGAGTTGGCATAAGCAAAATCGACAAATTGCATTTCAGAGTCTCCGACCAATGAGGATTCGAGATCAAATGATAGCTTCTTAATATAATCCTCTATTGGAGTTTCAATTTTAGGTAGTTCGACGTATCCTTCTCCTTTGAGGATATAGTACGAGCCATTTTTCTTAGGTAAAATGAACAATCCATTCTCCTTAAACACAGTCGGTCTACTATTACGCGTGTCTTGTTTGCATAGAGTACGAACTTCTCTGTCTGAAGTGCTTTGGAAGCCGCCAACAGCTTTCTTTATGTCATCAGCAGTTAGTATATACGGACTTGCTTCAAAATCGTGACTATAAATGTCATAATCATCGAATATTTTCTTCCAAGGAATATCTTTCGCCATTTTACTTTAGCCTCGCAATAAATTCAGAAATGTTAGTGAGATTATACACACTGGGGATGTGGGCAAATGCCTCTTCAAGTTTGTTGCGTGCCGCTCCCCAGCCGATTCCATCTGTAATCCACACGAATTCAAAACCGGGAACTGCATTTATTTTCGGTGCAAGTTCGGAATATGAACGTGCAACCTCATTAAGTTTTGAGCCACCACCCGTATAGAAGTTTGCTTCGATGAGATAGACTTTCTCAGGGGTTCGTATAACGAAGTCAAACCGCTTATTGTCGGCGCCTAATGCTCTTACAATTTCCGGAAACTCGGTGTAATAAACCTCTTGCTCGAATGGGATTCCGTTTGCTGTCAGAATATTGGCAACAAGTCCCTCCATGATGTGGCCGCCTCTATTTTTGCGGGCATTGGAATCAAGACCTACTTCTACGCCAAAGACATAGTCCACAAGATTCTTGATTTGCTTTTTCTGAAAGACTTCGGTTAGACCGGTCCCGTTAAGGAACACTGTTACCTGTTCCGGAGAATTGAAGTAGTCGCTGACGAGATGGATATTGCCATATGCGTCAATTGCCTTCTTCCTGTCTTTTGCCCGAACTGCAATAAGCACATCCAGCACAGAAAAGACCTTTGGATTCTCTTCCCACAATCTCTTGACAGCAGCCGCCATGTCCTCTTGACCAATCAGATAGTTAAGCTGGTTAAGTTTTATGGAAATAGCTTCGACATTGGCAGCAACTTTCGGGAAATCCACATAGTCCTTGAGAGAAAAGTGGGTTTCCTTCAGCGGTATCATGAAATCTGAAAATCTGTCTGACATAACGTTAGATGTTAAAGAGATTAGAGAGTTCGCCCTGATAATTCGCGTAGTTTCTAATCAGTAATTCTGTTAAAGTTCCGCGTTTGGTTGCATTGGCATTTATACACCTCTTGGCATATACTCTTTCAATGAAGAAGTTTTCATATAATCTATCAAAGAAATCATCTTCTGCATTACGGCCTTTACAGTCAGAGTTACTGAGCATTGCTAAGCAACCTCCGGCAGAGAGGTCTGAGTAAAAATCCTTCAAGCGGATTTGCTCGTTATCGTCAAACGATTCCTTTACATAAGAATTGAAGCTTGATGTTGCATCGAGAGGACGATAAGGCGGGTCAAAATAAAAGAATGTATATCCTTGAACGTGTTTCGATGTATGTGAGAAATCGCCATTAAGCAGTTCAACTTTCTGTAATAGTTCGCTGTCAGCAAGAATCAACTCTTCATCGCAGATTGTCGGATTGGCATACCGTCCAAACGGTACGTTAAATCCGCCTTTGGAATTCTCCCGATATAGACCGTTGAAACAAGTACGATTCAGGAATATCATATAGGCTGCTTCCTCAACATCTGTCAGCGTCGCTTGGTTGAACCTATTTCGGATGTCGAGGTAAAAATCCTTTTGCTTATCATATTCTACCAATGCCTTAAATGCGTTTTGGAGTTCATTTAAGGTGTCGATTAATGAGAAAGGCTCGTCACGGATGACGGTATAAGTCTTTATGAGGTGGGGGTTGATGTCGTTGACAATAGCCCTTTTGATATTTGGATACTTCTGGAGCATGAAAAAAAGCATAGCACCTCCACCCACAAATGGCTCGATGTAGGTCACATCATCTTCGCGACGGAATGTGTCCGGCAAAAATGAGTCTATGGTAGGGAGCAACTGTGTCTTGCCTCCTGCCCACTTCAGAAAGGGCTTAGCCTTTGTTTTTGTCATAGTTTGCACTATCATTCAGATACAAGCTAATAAACAGAAAAACTCCAGTGTAGCATCTGAAGGCCGACCAAAGCCTGTAACGACTACAGTGGAGTTCTCAAAGTTTGTTCGGCTCGCGCCGTATGTCTTTGTTTGTGATTAGATGGTCATTTTCAGATTCGCGTTACTCTTCCTAAATACAAATGTACAAAGAATTTCTGACATGATAATCGTATATGCAAAAAAATGTAGAGTCAACAAGTAAATTACGGCAGATGAATCATTATAATAATTTTGCATTTGCCGAGGGGATGTAGTAAATTTGCACATACATTTATCATTCCTTAAGCGATGAACAGTAACAGCCTTGTATCAATTTCCGATATCAGCAAAGAGGAAATAATGCGTTTGCTGCGTCAGGCGCGATACTTCGAGAAGCATCCCAATCACAAAATTCTGGAGGGGCGCGTGGTCGCGACATTATTTTTCGAGCCGTCGACCCGTACGCGACTTAGTTTTGAAACAGCGGTAAACCGTCTCGGAGGCCGTGTAATCGGATTTTCCGACGCGAGTACCACAAGCTCGTCAAAAGGCGAGACTTTGAAAGACACCATCAAGATGGTGAGCAATTATGTAGATCTGATTGTCATGCGCCATTATCTCGAAGGAGCCGCCCGATATGCTACGGAGGTAACCGACGTACCGGTCATCAACGCCGGCGACGGAGCCAACCAGCATCCCTCGCAGACAATGCTCGACCTCTACTCGATATACAAGACTCAAGGCACTCTGGAGAATCTGACCATAACTATGGTAGGTGACCTGAAATACGGCCGCACGGTACACTCTCTGCTCATGGCCATGCAGTATTTCAATCCCACATTCAACTTCATTGCCTGCAAGGAGCTTCAGATGCCGCGCGAATATATCACTTTCTGTGAAGAGCACGGCATAAAGTACAACGAGTACACCGACTTCTCGCCTGAAGTGATCAACAGCAGCGACATCCTGTACATGACCCGCGTGCAGCGCGAACGCTTCACCGACATAATGGAATATGAGAAGGTCAAGAACCTGTACAACCTCAATGCCGCCATGCTTGAAAACTCGCGCGACAACCTGAGAGTACTTCATCCGCTTCCCCGTGTAAACGAAATAGATCAGGACGTGGACGACAGCCCCAAGGCCTACTACTTCCAGCAGGCACAAAACGGTTTATATGCGCGACAGGCCATAATTTGCCGCGCTTTAGGTATTGACATTCCTGAAGAATAAAAAACATCATGACTACACCTAAGAAAGAACTCGCCGTAGCCGCTCTGCAAAACGGCACTGTGATAGACCGAATACCTTCGTCGGCGCTATTCAAAGCAGTCAGAATACTCGGCATCGAGAAACTCGACAAGCACGTGACTATCGGCAACAATCTCGAGTCCAAGAAGCTCGGTACGAAGGGCATCATAAAAGTGGCCGATACGTTTTTTCCCGACGACGTGCTCAACCGCATAGCCCTTATCGCGCCGACTGCAAAAATCAACATAATACGCGACTTTGAAGTAGTAGAAAAATTTCCGGTCGTTCTGCCGCAGACAATCGTAGGCATTGTAAAGTGCGACAATCCAAAGTGCATAACCAATAATGAACCGATGAAAACCCGCTTCGAGCTAATCGATCCGGAAGAGCGCATAATACGCTGCCACTACTGCGGGCACTCGGTCAACGCCAAAGAAGCACAGATAAAATAATGGGAAAACAGGAGTGGAAACCCGGTACGATGATATACCCCGTGCCGGCTGTGCTTGTAAGCTGCGGCTCAGAGCCCGACAAGACCAATTTTTTTACCGTGGCATGGACCGGAACCATATGCTCCGACCCTGCCATGTGCAGTATTTCGGTAAGGAAGTCGCGATACAGCTATGACCTCATCAAGGCCGGCATGGAGTTTACCATCAACCTCACGACAGAGGATATGGCGCGTGCCGTGGACTGGGCCGGTGTACGTTCAGGACGCGACTATGACAAGTGGAAAGAGACAGGCCTTACCGCAGGAAAGGGCGTGAAGGTATCGTGTCCGTACATAAAGGAAGCGCCGCTAAGCATCGAGTGTAGAGTAAAGGACATAATCAGCCTCGGCTCGCACGACCTGTTTATAGCAGAAGTCCTCGACATACTTGCCGATGACCGTTTCATCGACAAGTCCACCGGGGCTTTTGACATGTCGCAGGCACGGCTTATAGCATACAGCCACGGGGCCTACTACAAGCTCGGCGAACAGATAGGACGCTTCGGATGGTCGGTAAAAAAGAAAGTATAATAACAATATAAACTGTAATTTATGGAAAGAGACAATCGCATTTTTGACATTATCGAACGTGAGCACCAACGCCAGAAACACGGCATTGAACTTATCGCTTCAGAGAACTTCGTAAGCGACCAAGTGATGCAGGCAATGGGTTCATGCCTCACCAACAAGTATGCCGAAGGATATCCCGGCCACCGCTACTACGGCGGTTGCCAAGTAGTTGACGAGGCAGAACAACTCGCCATCAACCGCGTCAAGGAACTTTTCGGCGCCGAATATGCCAATGTGCAGCCTCATTCTGGCGCACAGGCCAATATGGCGGTTTTCATGGCCTGTCTTAAACCCGGCGACAAATTCTTGGGTCTGAACCTATCGCACGGAGGACACCTTTCTCACGGAAGCCCCGTGAACTTCTCGGGACTTATGTTTGAAGCGCTGGAGTACAACGTCAAAGAAGATACCGGACTTGTCGACTACGACCAGATGGAAGAGGTAGCTCGCCGCGAACGTCCCAAACTGATTATCGGAGGTGCAAGCGCATACTCGCGCGAGTGGGACTACGCACGTATGCGTCGTCTTGCCGACGAGATAGGAGCGATACTCATGATCGACATGGCACACCCCGCCGGACTTATTGCCGCCGGTCTGCTCGACAATCCCGTGAAATATGCCCACATCGTTACGTCAACCACCCACAAGACCCTTCGCGGACCGCGCGGCGGCCTTATACTGCTTGGCAAAGACTTCGATAATCCTTGGGGCAAAACCAATCCCAAAGGTGAGCTGCGCAAGATGTCGGCACTGCTCGACTCGGCCGTATTCCCCGGCGTGCAGGGCGGTCCTCTCGAACATGTTATAGCAGCCAAGGCTGTAGCCTTCGGTGAAGCTCTCCAGCCCTCCTACAAGGACTATCAGGCACAGGTGAAGAAAAATGCCGCAGTTATGGCTCAAGTTCTTGTCGACAAAGGCTATAAGATTATTTCAGGCGGTACCGACAACCACTGCATGCTTGTCGACCTACGTACCAAGTTCCCCGATCTTACCGGCAAAGTGGCCGAGAAAGTACTTGTCGAAGCCGACATCACAGCCAACAAGAACATGGTGCCCTTTGACTCGCGCAGCCCGTTCCAGACATCGGGCATACGTCTCGGCACTCCCGCCATCACTACCCGCGGCGCTAAAGAAGAATTGATGGGCGACATCGTCGAGATGATCGACACGGTTCTTTCCAACCATGACAACCCCAAAGTCATAGCCGACGTACGCGAGAAGGTAAATAAGACCATGGAGTCATACCCCATGTTTGCCTATTGATCAGATCATGCTGATACTCTATCGAATATATCAGGCGTTGATAATGCTGCCGGTGCTGCTGGCGGCTACGGTGGTCACGGCGCTTCTTACCATAATATTCAGCATGGCAGGGGCCGGACGCTGGGCAGGATACTTTTTCCCGCACTGGTGGGCGCGCCTGTTCTGTATGATGACCATGGTGCGCGTCACGGTCAATGGTCGTGAAAACATCGATCCCCGCACCTCTTATGTGTTTGTGGCCAATCATCAGGGCGCTTACGACATCTTCTCGATATACGGTTATCTTAACCACAATTTCCGTTGGATGATGAAGCGCTCACTCGAAAAGATACCGCTCGTAGGATACTCCTGCAAAGTATCGGGCCACATAATGGTTGACAACTCGTCGCCGTCTGCGACAAAACGCACCATGGAGAAAGCCGAGCGCCAACTTCAAGGCGGCATGTCGCTTGTGGTGTTTCCCGAGGGAGCACGCTCATGGGACGGCAAAATGCGTCGGTTCAAGCGCGGAGCATATATGCTCGCCGTTGAATTCGGTCTGCCCGTGGTGCCTATAACTATCGACGGATCCTTTGACGTCATGCCGAGGTTTAAAAAGCTGCCTCACTGGGGCCACATAACCCTGACCATACACAAACCGATAGAGGCTGTAGACGGTACCCATGATCTGTCATCGCTCATGGAGACGACATATGAGTCTATCCACTCGTCATTACCGCCTAAATATCAGTAAAATACACCGAATACTTTTTCAAGGGAATAATTTTAACCTGTGAGTTTAAAATTATTCCCTTATTTTTTGATAAATTATATGGGAATTTTACTAAATTCGCAAAGTGAAGATACGATAGCGTATCTTGTCAGAAAGAACAAAAATTAAGCTAAATTACTATGATATTCAATTTCCGACTTGTCTCTGACGAAGTTGACAATTTCCGCCGGGAGATCAATATTGACGCCGACGCTACATTCCTTGACCTGCGCAATGCCATATGCGATGCCGTAGGTTACGATAAAAATCAGATGTGCTCATTCTTCCTGTGCGATGACAACTGGGAGAAGGGCCGAGAGATAACTCTCGAAGACATGGGTTCAGACTCTGATGAAGAAATTTATCTCATGGACGAAACCATACTTAGCGACTACGTAGACGACGGCAAGCGGCTCATATTTGTATTTGACTATATGACCGACCGATGCTTCTTCATAGAGATGAAAAAGAGCATACCCGGCAAAAATCTGAAAGATCCCGTATGCGTGGCCTCGATGGGCACTCCCCCGCCGCAGATGATGGACCTTGACGAATTTGAAGCCAAGAATACGCCTGCCGTAACACGCGGTGCCGACGATTTCGACGAAGACTTCTATGGTAGCGAAGAGTTCAATGAAGACGAATTTGACTCCGCCGGCTTTGATGAAATGACCTTTGACGACAATATGTAACGTTTCAGTACACATATCAATAAAACAACGCGAGCTTGATGACCCATAACAAGGTTTTCAAGCTCGCGTCATTTTACAGAGTCATGCAAAAGCAGATTTTAACATATAGTCCGTTTTTGCTTTAACAGACATTAATTAACGGTTTAATATGCCGTCATTCTGCCTTTTATGATTTAAATAAATTGTTAATGCCCGATTGTACATAAAAAGGACATTTTGTCGTATTATCTTTGCGGAAAACAACCGTTAAACCAATATCACATACAATGAAACGTACACCCAAATTTGACAAAACATGGAGCGAATCAATCGCCATGCTTCCCGCAGAGCTTCAACAACCGCTTATCAGTGCCATCAAGGAATATCAGATGTCCGGTACAGAGCCAACAGGGCTTGCGCCCATAGCGCAATGCGTGTTCAACCTTCTGAAACCGGTCATTG
This sequence comes from Candidatus Homeothermus arabinoxylanisolvens, assembly GCA_001689405.1. Taxonomy (GTDB): domain Bacteria; phylum Bacteroidota; class Bacteroidia; order Bacteroidales; family Muribaculaceae; genus Muribaculum; species Muribaculum arabinoxylanisolvens. The sequence continues at coordinate 17,293 of LUJO01000024.1, forward strand.
ACCGCCGCGCAAAATCCGCATCCTATCAGCGCCGTCGCCGCGAGGCTGCGGACGAAGTGCGCCGAGCTCCCGCCACCATCGAGGCCGGACGCCTCGTCAAACAGGACCGCAAATACATACGCCTCATAGCCAAGCGCCATAACCTCATACACCGTCACATCAAATCGGAAATCGACCGTCTGTCAGCCACACTGACCGCCAACGGCATAGACCGCATCCCCGTACCCCGCTACAAAGAATACCTCGAACAACACCTCGCCGCCACAATAATCCACTGAACAACAGCCATTTTGTGGTAGGGACGCCGGTACCACGGCGTCCGCATATCCGGATGGTAGTAAGGAATGTGGTCGGTGAGCGATGCTTATTCAACCTGCGAGCCTGTAAAGGCTCACGCAAAATGGTAGCCGGGCACGAAGTGTCCGGAACGGGAGGTTGTCATCAGACAGATCGAGTCTGACAAGACTCGTGCTTATTGCAATCAGGCGTGAGTCTTTGCAGACTCATCAATGACGGGATACTGCATACCGGAGACTGCGCCGTCCAAAGGCCGGCTTGTCCCCGGCTACCATCGGGCATGAGCCTTAACAGGCTCTCGCTGTACCGGCGTTTTTTAGTTCGTTCGGTAAAAGATTAGAATACAAATTGGTAGATAGTATGTTTGTGGTGCAATTCA
>LUJO01000025.1 GCA_001689405.1 Candidatus Homeothermus arabinoxylanisolvens
CTACCATGCTGAATTTTCAGTAAACCCTACGTAAAGACAACCAGCAAAAAGTCAGACGGTGAGTCAACTACCACTACTGTGACTACTACCACGACCACATTTAACGACTGACAAGAATATACACGTTTTCATACTACAAAGCGCATCCTCCGATTGAGAAACCGGAGGATGTTTCTTTTTATGTAATTTATTAGTGTTTTTCCGACGTTTTTTAGTATTTTTGCAAGCCTAAAACCAATCAAATAATAACTTCAAAACAGGCATATATGGTTGTTTTCTTTAAAAAAGGTGCGAATCACATCATTGCGGTAGAAATCACACAGCGTTTTGATGACGAGCAGCGTCAGAAGTTGTCATGGCTTTTTGATGGCGCCACTCCTCTGTCAGCCACTTCGTTAAAAGGACGTTTTGTCGGTCCGCGTCGCGAAATGATCACCCCTTGGAGTACAAATGCCGTGGAGATAACCCAGAACATGGGGCTCGAAGGCATAACGCGTATTGAGGAATTTTACCGTACTGCGGCAGAGCATCCCGAGTTTGACAAAATGCTCCAGCGCGTTTATGACGGCCTTAACAGCAAGATTTTCACTGTGGCCAAGACTCCTGATAAAATTGTATACATCGATGACATATCGGAGTACAACAAGGCCGAGGGCCTCGCATTGAGCCCCGATGAAGAACAATACCTGCGCGACCTGAGCAAAAAGCTCGGACGTAAATTGACCGATAGTGAAGTATTCGGTTTCTCACAGGTAAATTCAGAGCATTGCCGTCATAAGATATTCAACGGCACATTCATTATAGACGGCGAGGAAAAACCGTCGTCGCTTTTCAAACTTATAAAGAAAACATCACAGGTCAACCCCAATAAGCTCGTCTCGGCCTACAAAGACAATGTAGCGTTTATCGACGGCCCGAAGGTTGACCAATTTTATCCCGTAAATCCTGACAAGCCTGACTATTTTGAGGTAAAAGACCTTGACACCGTCATATCGCTTAAAGCCGAGACCCACAACTTCCCCACTACGGTAGAGCCCTTCAACGGCGCTGCCACAGGTACCGGCGGCGAGATACGCGACCGACTCGGAGGCGGCAAGGCCAGTCTGCCTATTGCAGGAACGGCCGTATACATGACATCCTATCCTCGCATGTCGCCCGAACATCGCTGGGAACTCATGATGGACCCGCGCGCATGGCTGTATCAGACTCCTTGCGACATTCTTATCAAAGCTTCAAACGGTGCTTCCGACTTCGGCAACAAATTCGGCCAGCCGCTTATATGCGGTTCGCTGCTTACATTCGAGCACGATGAAAACGGCAAGAAGTATGCTTACGATAAGGTCATAATGCTTGCCGGCGGTGTAGGATTCGCCGCAAAGAAAGATGCTATCAAAGGCATACCCGAAGCCGGCGAGAAAGTCGTTGTAATGGGTGGCGATAATTATAGAATCGGTATGGGCGGTGGCGCTGTATCTTCTGTAGAGACCGGACAATATGCCAATGCCATAGAGCTGAACGCAGTGCAGCGTGCAAATCCGGAGATGCAGAAACGCGTCAGCAACGTCATACGCGCACTTGCCGAAAGTGATGACAACCCTATCGTGTCGATACACGACCACGGTGCCGGAGGCCATCTTAATGCACTTTCGGAGCTTGTAGAGGCCACGGGCGGAAAGATTGAGATCGGAGCGCTTCCTGTAGGTGACAAGACTCTGTCGGCAAAAGAGATTGTAGGAAATGAAAGTCAGGAGCGCATGGGTATGGTCATGAAAGAAAACGACATAGAATATGTCAAGCGCATTGCCGACCGTGAGCGTGCTCCATTCTATGTTGTCGGAGAGACAACCGGCGATGACCGCTTCGTATTTGAACAACCCGACGGTATAAAGCCGATAGACTTGGCGATGGCTGACATGTTTGGCAATTCGCCCAAGACGATAATGACCGACAGTACCGTCATCGACTCGTATAAAGACTTAGACTACGATGCTGCAAAAATAGAGGATTATATACGCGACGTGCTCAGCCTTGAAGGTGTTGCCTGCAAGGATTGGCTTACAAACAAGGTTGACCGCTCGGTGACCGGTAAGATAGCGCGTCAGCAGTGTCAGGGCGAGATACAGTTGCCGCTAAGTGACTGTGGAGTGGTTTCGCTTGACTACACCGGTAAAGCCGGTATCGCGACATCTATAGGCCATGCGCCTCAGGTGGCGCTTGTCGACTCGGCAAAAGGCTCAGTAATGGCTGTGGCCGAAGCGTTGACAAATATAGTCGCTGCTCCGCTGTCCGACGGACTTAAGAGCGTATCGCTCAGCGCCAACTGGATGTGGCCGTGTAAAAATCCCGGTGAAGATGCGGCTCTTTACAGAGCGGTCGAAGCATGTAGCAATTTCGCCTGCGCACTCGGCATAAATATACCGACAGGCAAGGACAGTCTGTCGATGACGCAGAAATACGGCGAGGACAAAGTATTTGCTCCCGGCACTGTTATTATTTCGGCCGCCGGTGAGACAGGCAATGTCAGAAAGACCGTGTCGCCGGTGCTTCAGCAGAAAAAATCCACATTATATTATATAGACTTCTCCGGTGACTCTCTTAAACTCGGAGGTTCGGCCCTCGCACAGACCCTTAACCGACTCGGCAAAGAGGTGCCGTCTGTAACCGACGCCGAAAAATTCAAGTCGACATTCAATGCCGTCCAGAAGTTGGTTAAGGACAACGCCATACTCGCTGCTCATGACGTATCGGCCGGAGGTCTTGTAACGGCTTTACTTGAGATGACATTTGCCAATGTCAACGGCGGCATAGATTTTGATGCGGATGCATTTGAGAAATTCGGAGAAACCGATCTCGTGAAGATTTTGTTTGCCGAGAATCCGGCACTTGTAATACAAGTCGCCGACGCCAAATGTGAGAGAGTCGAAAGCATCCTTAATAAGGCCGGTGTACGTTATTGTGCCATAGGTACTCCTTCGAAAGAGCGTACCCTCGTAGTAAATCATGACGGCGCACGCCATATGTTCTTTATTGACTACGTGCGCGACGTATGGTTCCGTTCATCTTATCTTATGGATGCGGTTCAGAGCGGAGAAAAATGCGCCGCCATGCGTTTCGAAAATTATAAGAAACAGCCGGTGCGTTTCCGTTTCCCTAAAGATTTTGACGGAAAACTCGCTTCTCGCGGGCTGAAACTGCGCCGCGACGGTAAATCAGGTATCAGAGCTGCTATCATAAGAGAAAAAGGTGTCAATGGCGACCGTGAAATGGCTTACTCACTCTATCTTGCCGGCTTCGACGTGAAAGACGTGCATATGACCGACTTGATGTCGGGTCGCGAGACGCTCGATGACGTAAACATGATAGTGTTCTGCGGCGGCTTCTCCAACTCCGATGTGCTCGGTTCCGCTAAAGGATGGGCCGGCGGCTTCCTGTGGAATGAAAAGGCCAAAGCCGCTCTCGAACGCTTCTATAAGCGTAATGATACACTGAGCCTCGGCATATGCAACGGATGTCAGCTTATGATTGAGCTGAATCTGATCAATCCCGAACATTCGCGCAAGGCACGTATGGAGCACAACATATCGCATAAATTCGAATCGCAGTTCCTCGGATTGTCTATACCCGAAAACAATTCGGTCATGCTCGGTTCTCTGTCAGGCTCCAAGCTCGGTATCTGGGTTGCCCATGGTGAAGGCAAGTTCAATCTGCCCGAGCCGCTTGAAAAATATAATATAGTGGCAAAGTACAATTATGCCTCCTACCCGGGAAATCCTAACGGCTCGCGTGCATCAGTGGCCGGTATAGCCTCGGCCGACGGACGTCATCTTGCCATGATGCCCCACCTTGAACGCGCCATCTTCCCGTGGCAGTGCGGATATTATCCCGAGACTCGTCGCAAAGATGACATCACTCCGTGGATAGACGCATTTGTAAATGCCCGTAAATGGATTGAAAAAGTAACCAAATAAAATTTAAGTACACTTACCTATGGGTGGTTTTTTTGGTGTTGCAAAACACGATGAGTGCATCAACGAACTTTTTTACGGCGTTGACTACAACTCTCATATGGGTACAAAACGTGCCGGAATAGCTACTTGCTGTGAAGGTGTGTTTACGCGCTCCATACATAATATTGAAAATGCGTATTTCAGGTCTAAATTTGAAGGTGACCTGAAAGACTTCAGTGGTTTGGTCGGTATCGGTGTCATAAGTGACACCGATGCGCAACCGATTATCGTCAACTGTCATCTCGGCAAGTTTGCCATAGTGACTGTGGGCCGCATCAATAATATCGTGCAACTTGAAAAAGAACTGCTTGCAAAAGGTCATCATTTTTGCGAGCACAGCTACGACATTATCAACCCTACGGAGATGATAGCGGCGCTGATAAGCGAGGGCACTGACTATGTGTCGGGTATAGAAAATGTGTACAGGCGTGTAAAAGGGTCGTGCTCGATGCTCTTGCTTACAGAAGACAGTATTATAGCGGCCCGTGACCGATACGGCCGTACCCCGATTATAATAGGCGAAAAAGAGGGCGCCCATGCTATTACAAGCGAGACATGCGCATTCCCCAATTTGGGATATAATGTATGCTATAATCTCGGCCCGGCTGAAATTGTCGAGATTAAAGCCGACTCTTTCACACAGCTGAAAAAGCCGGAGGAACCGATGCAGATATGCGCTTTTTTATGGACTTACTACGGATATCCCGTATGTGAATACGAAGGCAAAAACGTGGATCAGATGCGTTATGACTCCGGGCTTGCCATGGGGCGTAATGATGACACTGAAGTTGACTTCGTAAGCGCGGTCCCCGACTCCGGAATAGGCATGGCCTTAGGCTATTCGCAAGGTAAGGGCGTGCCCTATCAGCGAGGCATAGTGAAGTATACACCCACATGGCCTCGAAGCTTTACTCCGAGCACTCAGGAGCGGCGTGAGCTTGTGGCCAAGATGAAGCTTATCGCCAATAAAGCTTTGTTGAAAGACAAGCGGGCCATATTTTGCGATGACTCCATAGTACGCGGCACCCAATTGCGCGACAATGTCAAGGACCTTTTTGATTGCGGTGCAAAAGAAGTGCACATACGCATAAGCTGTCCGCCGCTTATATATCCGTGTAAATATCTTAATTTCACTGCATCAAAAAGTGAAATGGAGCTTATAACCCGTCGGGTAATAAAAGATCTCGAAGGAGATCCTGACAAAGACCTCGACCAATATGCCACCACCGACTCGCCCAAATACAAAGCAATGGTCGAGGCGATACGAAAGCAATTGGGCCTGACATCGTTAAAATTCAATTCAATCGAGACTATAATCAAAGCTATCGGACTGCCAAAATGCAAAGTCTGCACCCATTGTTTTGACGGGTCGAGCTTTGATTAAGCCGGTTAAATTTGGCTAAAATCGATGAAAACGTTATCTTTGTGAAATTTAATAGAGTATAGTAATTTAATTATCTAATATCTTTAATCATGAGTTTAAACATCATTGTGCTTGCAAAACAGGTGCCTGACACCCGTAATGTAGGCAAGGATGCGATGAAGGAAGACGGCACTATCAATCGTGCGGCACTTCCCGCGATCTTCAACCCTGAGGACCTTAACGCCCTCGAACAAGCTCTTCGCTTAAAGGACGCCAATCCCGGTTCAACCATAACCTTGCTCACAATGGGATTGCCGCGTGCATCAGAAATAATACGCGAGGCTATCTATCGCGGTGCCGATACCGGTATCGTGCTTACCGACCGTGCACTTGGAGGTGCCGACACATTGGCTACATCCTACTCGCTCGCTCAGGCAGTGAAAAAATTCGGCAACTATGACATCATTCTCGGAGGCCGTCAGGCTATCGACGGTGATACAGCTCAGGTAGGTCCGCAGATTGCCGAGAAGCTCGGACTGCCTCAGGTGACTTATGCTGAAGAGATACTTGACCTTAAAGACGGTAAAGTCACAGTAAAACGCCGTCTGGAATCAGGTGTGGAGACCGTTGTGGCTCCCCTGCCCTGTGTCGTTACTGTAAACGGCTCGGCAGCAGAATGTCGTCCTCGCAATGCCCGTCGTATACAGAAGTACAAATACGCGGTGTCACCCAGCGAAAAAGAGAAATTGAGCGACGATCTGAAAGCCGTTGTTGAAAAACGTCCCTATCTGAACCTGCAGGAATGGAGCGCCGCATATGTAGATGCCGATCCGCAGCAGATAGGTCTTGCCGGATCTCCCACTAAAGTAAAGGCTATTGAAAATGTAGTTTTCACCGCTAAGGAGAGCCGCACAATCGAAAACAATGATGCAGAACTCGAGGATCTCATAAAAGAGTTAATCGCAAATCATACAATCGGCTAACCGTCTAAATATTTTGACAATTATGACTGATAACAATAACTTAATCGTATATTGCGAGTACGAAGACGGCAAAGTTGCCGATGTAAGCCTTGAACTCCTTACCAAAGGCCGTGTACTTGCCGACCGTCTCGGCGTAAAGCTCGAAGCGGTAGTAATAGGCGACAAACTTGACAATATAGAGGAGCAGCTGTTCCCCTATGGCACTGATGTGGTATATAAAGTCGAAGACAAGCGTCTTTATCCTTATACTTCCAATCCTCATGCGGCAGTGCTTATCAACCTGTTCAAGGAGATTAAGCCGCAGATATGTCTCATGGGAGCCACATGTATAGGCCGCGACCTCGGTCCGCGTGTGTCATCATGTCTACACAGCGGTCTGACAGCCGACTGTACCGCTCTGGAGATTGGCGATCACAAAGATCCCAAGACCGGTAAAGAATATACTGACCTTCTGTATCAGATACGTCCCGCATTTGGAGGAAATATCGTAGCAACGATTGTGAATCCCGAATGTCGTCCGCAGATGGCTACAGTGCGTGAAGGCGTTATGAAGAAAGAGATCAAGGATCCCGCATACAAAGGCGAGGTTGTGGCTCTTGACGCTGACAAATACGTAAAACCGGAGGATTTCGTTGTCGAGATCATCGACCGTCATATAGAAAAATCCAAAGTAAATATCAAGAACTCCCCCATCATCGTTGCCGGAGGTTACGGTATGGGCAGTAAGGAGGGCTTCGATCTGCTCTTTGACCTTGCCAATACTTTGGGCGGTGAAGTCGGAGCATCTCGCGCCGCAGTCGATGCAGGTTTTGCGGAACACGACCGTCAGATCGGCCAGACAGGTGTGACAGTACGTCCCAAGCTATACATAGCATGCGGTATTTCCGGTCAGATCCAGCATATAGCAGGCATGCAGGAAAGCTCGATCATCATTTCAATCAATAATGATCCCAATGCCCCCATCAACACCATAGCTGACTATGTCATAACCGGCAATGTTGAAGATGTCGTGCCCAAACTCATCAAGTATTATAAGAAAAATTCGAAGTAAGCCATGGCTAATTTTTATAACGACAATCCAAGTCTTAAGCATCATCTGACCCACCCGTTGATGCGTAAGATCATTGAACTGAAAGAGCGCAACTATACCGATGCAGAGAAGTATGACTATGCTCCGTTCAACTTTGACGATGCGATGGACTCATATGAAAAAGTCCTTGAAATCGCAGGCGAAATAAGTGGTGACATTGTAGCGCCCAATGCCGAAAGCGTAGACCATGAAGGTCCACATGTCGTGGATGGCCGTGTGGTATATGCCGAAGGTACTCAAAAAAACCTTGACGCACTCGTAAAGGCCGGGCTTATGGGTATATCCCTTCCCCGCCGTTACAACGGTCTTAATTTCTCTCTCGTCCCCTACATCATGGCTGCCGATATGGTAAGCCGCGCCGATGCCGGCTTCGTAAACATATGGGGACTTCAGGACTGCGCCGAGACTATATATGAGTTTGCCGACGAAGACCAGCGTCAGCGCTATCTTCCGCGTGTATGCGCAGGTGAGACTATGGCTATGGATCTTACCGAGCCCGATGCGGGAAGCGACCTTCAGGCTGTAATGCTAAAAGCCACTCCCGATGAAGAAAACGGATGCTGGCGTCTTAACGGCGTGAAGCGGTTCATTACCAACGGTGACGGAAACATCGCGCTCGTACTTGCCCGCAGTGAAGAGGGCACGAAAGACGGCCGCGGCTTGTCTATGTTCATTTATGACAAGAATGACGGTGGCGTGACAGTAAGACGCATCGAGAACAAAATGGGTATCAAAGGTTCCCCCACATGCGAGCTCGTATTCAAGAATGCAAAAGCCGAATTGTGCGGTTCACGCAAACTTGGACTTATCAAGTATGTGATGGCCCTTATGAACGGTGCCCGTCTCGGCATCGCGGCTCAGTCGGTCGGCGTGTCGGAAGCTGCTTATCGCGAGGCTCTCGACTATGCACGCGACCGCCGTCAGTTCGGCAAAGTCATCATTGAATTCCCCGCTGTATATGAGATGTTGTCTGTAATGAAGGCCAAGCTTGATGCATCTCGCTCGCTGCTTTATGAGACTACACGTTTTGTAGACATGTACAAGACATACGAAGATATAGCCCGTGAACGCTCGCTTACCCCTGACGAACGCGCCGAGATGAAGAAATACTCACGTCTTGCCGACGCTTTCACTCCCCTTGTCAAGGGCATGGGTAGCGAATATTGCAACCAGAATGCATATGACAGCGTGCAGATACACGGCGGTTCCGGTTTCATGAAGGATTATGCTTGTGAACGTATTTATCGTGACGCACGCATTACCTCCATCTACGAAGGTACGACTCAGCTACAGGTTGTAGCCGCTATTCGCCACGTCACAACCGGCACTTATCTGAATCAGATAAAAGCTTACGAGAAGGAAGCTATTGCTGATGACTATGCACCGCTGCGCGAACAGCTTATGGCTCTTACTGAAAAATATGCCGCCGCAGTAGAAAAGGTAACGTCGACCAAGGATTCTGAATATCTTGACTTCATGGCACGTCGCCTTGTCGAGATGGCCGGCAATATAATAATGAGCTATCTGCTTCTGCTCGACGCCACACGCAACAACGAGTTTGACGCATCGGCTCGTGTGTATTGCAATATGGCTAAGGCCGAAGTCGCCAAGCATGCCGAGTTCATCGATAATTTCGATCCTTCCACTCTGTATCTGTACAGAAAGGCATAAATTCGCTTACTATATACAAGCAAGAGCCCGGAGTTATCGCAACTTCCGGGCTCTTCAGTTTATAAAACCTCTGTACAAAAGCCTTATATACCTCCCATAAAAAATAAAAGCAAAAAAACGTAATAAAAAAGGTGCAGGGATTGCATGTCTTGTCTTATTGCAAAGTCAGGTCTTGGCGTACCCATTCAGCCGATAAGACAATAGCCCCTACACCGATGAAGCTATATCAAAAGCCTTCCGCAAAGAAAGACATCTTGAAGCTACCGATGCAGGTGCTATTGCAAAACCGCCTTCGCTGAATTACAAACCGCCAAGTTTGACTTTGGAAGACAATTCTTCAATAACACCTTTCATTAATAAGTTTCATCGCTCCAAATCATCTCCATGATATACATGAGCGATATGGCAAAGATAACAAATTCTAATGAAAAATGCCACGGCAGGGGCTTTTATTTATATATTTTCGGCCTATTTTAAATTTAAGTGATGATTTTTCGTTCAGAGAGGTTGATTATGTCTGGTTGTAAGAAGATATCTCTTCAAGGCTTACAAGCTTACTTACTATGGCATATATTGTCAGTCCGGCCGTAGAGTGTATCTGTAGCTTTGACGCAATATTTCGGCGATGGGTCATGACGGTGTTGACCGATACATTCATGTCTGCGGCAATCTCTTTGTTTGACAACCCCTTCACAATATATTTTACAACCTCCTTCTCCCGCAGGCTCAATACTTTTGTTTCTTCGTCCACATTTTCCGACTGCAACAGCTGGAGTATCGTATTTTTAATCGTTTCAATACTGTCATAAATCGATATGACTGCATCATACTCACCGGCGACGCAACCCGGAAGTACAGAATGGCAAAGAGCAGCCAACCGACATCGTCCCGCTGTCAAATCCTTTATCTCCGATATGTATTCACTTGACAGCAATAATGGCTCGGCTATCAGAACCGAGGGCTTTATATCACTTGTCTTCTGAAATTCATAATATGAACCATATGAGCTTACGGCAATTGCATACTCCTTTATACTGCCCGCCAAATCGTTTATTCCCGACACGAGCAATTGCGATTGCGATATCACGACTATATTTACATGTTTCATCGTACTATCAATCTATTGGCCGACATTCTTCTTCTCAATCATAGCAACCAGAGGAATGAGTATATGGTTCTCTATGTCATTATGACAATCAAGATCCTCTTCGGCATTATATAGGTCAACCAATACGTCATACATGCGGTTAGGCATGGATGTCGTATAAAAACGGAGTATTATATTTTTCAGTTCGGTCAGTTTATCCCCTATTTCATCATGATTGCGTCTAAACTCGGCTATGCTGTAGTCGCATGATTTTTCTGCCATAAGGGTGCGTATATATGGAAATACTGTTTTCTCCTCATAACTGAAATGCTTTTTTACCTCTTCAATATAACTGTCAAAAAATGATATTATGGCAGGATTTATGTCATTATGACAGTCATCGAGCGCGGTAAGAAGATTGACTCTTATGTGAGGGAATTTATATTTCAAAAAATAGTCATGGCTGTTATGCAAGAAGTCCACGATAGCAAGCGGAGATACAGAAGCCAACTTATCGGCATCAAGTTTGCCACTGAGTATGAAGTTTACTATAAAAAGAAATACATCGGTATCAATATTGTTTTCACGACATACTTCATCGATGCGCTTGTTTTGGAAGCCTAAAGGCACATTAAAGCGACTCAACACCGGCAGCAGATTATAATTTTCCTCTATGAGGTCGACCAAATTGTCTTTTCCTGAAAAAACTCGAGTATGCTTCATAATAGTGCGAAGTTAATCAATAATATAAATAATCGCAAAAACGGCGGACGCAAAAAAACGGGGGGCGGTCTGTGAAACCGCTCCCCGTGCAGTAGAGTTTAAGTTCTGTTTATCAGTTGGCTTTCATCTGTGGAGTTATCGTTACAGTCTCGGGAGTACTTGGCTCATCCGGATTTTCAGGAGTCTCCTCCGGCTCTACTATGCTTACCTTATAAGCGATATAAGCGGTTGCCGGGCTGTATCCTACAGCAAGTACCGGTATCTCAATCTGAAGCAGATGATTTCCGATAGGAGCACTCGACGTGTCAATCTTTATGCCGAACGGCTGTACAATATTCGTATTGAGCAGCTGGTAGTCCCAGAAATATGTGGCACCTCCGAGAGCTACGTCCTTCTTCAAAACTGAAGACTCCGCTATCGATATACCCTCAATGACAAGTGGCGTGCCTTGCGGAATGACCACTACACCTTTGTCGGTAATATCGGTTTGCCCGCTCATCGTCACGTCGAGCGATACATCGGGCAACTTGTTGTCATCATGACATGAAGCCAGAAACAACGGTAAAGCAAACAACAAATAAATGACTTTTTTCATAATTACAGGTTTAAAAATATATATTATATAAACAATGTTAAGTGCATTTGGTTGTGTTAGTTACGGAATTTCAGCTCCTCACCCTCGACATCTATTATTATCGGGTGTTCACGGTCTACTTTCTGGGCAAGGATGTCCTTTGACAACCTGTTAAGCACCATACGCTGCAGTACACGTTTCACCGGTCGGGCACCAAATTCAGGATTATATCCCTCTTTGGCAAGATACTTCAGGGCTTGGGGTGTCACGTCAAGCACTACGCCGTTTTTGGCAAGCATACGCTTAATGGCGTTCACCTGTATGCCCACGATGTCTTCAATCTCCCGCTCGTTCAGAGGAGTGAACATGATGATCTCGTCAATACGGTTAAGAAATTCCGGACGTATCGTCTGTTTAAGCATGTCAAGAACCTGCACCTTTGTCTTCTCCACGACTTCATCACGGTCCTCTTCCTTCATCTCGGCAAAATTCTCACGTATAACCTGCGACCCCATGTTGGAAGTCATTATTATTATCGTGTTCTTGAAGTTTACCAGACGGCCTTTATTGTCGGTAAGCCTTCCGTCATCAAGCACCTGAAGAAGTATGTTGAACACGTCGGGATGCGCTTTCTCTATCTCATCGAAAAGCACGACAGAATACGGTTTACGGCGTACGGCTTCAGTGAGCTGGCCACCTTCATCGTAACCTACATATCCCGGAGGCGCTCCTACAAGACGGCTCACGGTATGCTTCTCCTGATACTCGCTCATGTCTATACGGGTCATCATATTCTCGTCGTCAAACAGGTATTCGGCCAAAGCTTTTGCAAGCTCGGTCTTACCGACACCGGTCGTACCGAGGAATATAAACGAGCCGATAGGTCGGCGAGGATCATTAAGACCTGCACGGCTGCGGCGTACCGCATCGGCTATGGCTGCGATAGCTTCCTCCTGACCGACTACACGTTTATGCAGCTCGGCTTCGAGATGAAGCAGCTTCTCCTTCTCGCTCTGTACCATCTTGCTCACAGGAATACCGGTCCATCTCGATACCACATCGGCTATGTCGTCGGCGTCCACTTCCTCCTTGATCAGTGACTTGTCGCCCTGCATTGACTTCAGTTGTTCCTGAACAGCCACGTTTTCATTCTCCTTCTGCTGTATGCGTGAATAACGTATTTCGGCCACTTTTGCGTAATCGCCCTCGCGCTCGGCCTTGTCAGCCTCAAATTTAAGCTGCTCTATATCAATCTTGTTCTGCTGGATGCGATTGATCAGCTCTTTTTGTGACTCCCATTTGGCCTTGAAGTCTTTTTCAGTGTCACGAAGGTCAGCGAGTTCACGTTCGAGATCTTTGATTTTTTCTTTGTCGCCCTCACGTTTTATAGCCTCGCGTTCAATCTCAAGCTGTGCTATCTTTCTTGTTATTTCATCAAGAGCCTGAGGCACACTGTCGCGCTCAAGCCTTAGCTTGGAAGCGGCTTCGTCAATAAGGTCTATGGCCTTGTCGGGCAGGAAACGGTCGGTTATATAACGCTCCGACAGCTGCACGGCAGCTATAATGGCTTCATCACGTATGCGCACCTGATGGTGGTTTTCATAACGCTCCTTAAGACCTCTAAGTATGGATATGGCGCTCATCTCGTCGGGTTCGTTTACCATTACTTTTTGGAAACGACGTTCGAGAGCTTTGTCTTTCTCGAAATACTTCTGATACTCGTCAAGAGTTGTGGCGCCTATGCTTCGCAATTCGCCACGGGCAAGAGCCGGTTTAAGTATGTTGGCTGCATCCATGGCGCCTTCGCCTTTGCCGGCACCGACAAGAGTATGGATCTCGTCAATAAACAATATTATGTCACCGTCGGCTTGGGTGACTTCGTTGACTATGGCTTTCAGACGTTCCTCAAACTCGCCTTTATATTTTGCCCCTGCCACAAGCGCGCCCATGTCAAGCGAATATATCTGTTTGTTTTTTAGATTTTCGGGCACATCGCCACGTACTATACGATGTGCGAGCCCCTCGGCTATAGCGGTTTTTCCCGTACCCGGCTCACCTATAAGCATAGGGTTGTTCTTGGTACGTCGGCTAAGTATCTGTAGCACTCGACGTATCTCGTCATCACGACCAATCACAGGATCCAGTTTTCCCGACCGTGCACGTTCATTCAGATTTATGGCATATTTGCTCAAAGCATTGTATGTGTCCTCGGCGCTTTGGTCATTGGCTTTCTTGCCTTTACGCAATTCTTCGATGGCCGCTGCAAGTTCATGTTCGGTAAGGCCCGCATCTTTCAGTATCTGCGACGCGGAACTCTTGACTGTATATATGGCAAGAAGTATTGCTTCCAGTGTCACATATTGGTCACCCTGTTTTTTTGCTATGTCAAGCGCTTTTTGCAGCACGTCGTTTGACGTACGGCTAAGATAAGGTTCTCCCCCCGATACTTTCGGTTCCGATGAAATCGCGCGGTCCACGGCTGCTGTCACCATTCCCGGATTGGCTCCTACCTTCTGAAAGATGAATTGCATCAGCGAATCTCCCTCTGTCAGAAGCCCCTTCAGCAAATGAACCGGTTCAATCGCTTGATTACCTGAACCTTTGGTAATCTCAACGGCTTTCTGTATGGCCTCCTGCGATTTAATCGTAAAATTGTTGAAATTCATAATATGATATAAATTAGGATTTACTTTATTTTTCTAACACTTTTGGGTGTAATAATGTTGATTATTTATTTTGTGTTACCACCGTCATTTCTTAACTTTGTTTGTCAAAAATTATGCCAATTTCTAAATGAAGAAGACATTTATTATTGCCGTAGCGGTATTGGCCTACGCTTTTTCGTTGACGGCACAAGTAAAGACCACTCCGTTTGAATACCCTGTCGTACCTGACAGTCTACAGACATTGCAGCAGCGTACAAGCTTTCTCGTATCGCGGTTCTGGGACAATGCCGACATGAAAAAAGTTATGGCCGATACGGCATCGTTCAATAAAGCGTTTGAGGACTTTGTGTCATTTATACCCTATGCTCATGCCGATACGGTAAAACATGCCATAAACAATCTTACGCTCCGCTTCAAGGAGGATCCGAAAAACCTGCTTAAATTGGCTTATGCGGCTGAGAAAGAAATGTTTGGCCCGGAAGCACAGTTCTGGGCTGATGAACAGTATATGCAGTTTACCCGCCCGGTATTCACCAATAAAAAGATAAGTGCCGATGATAAAAAGCATTTTCTTGACAATGTGAAGATGCTTAACGGTTCTCAGGTCGGCTCTACGGTATCTCCTATTCCGTACACAACACAGTATGGAGCCCAGCATAGTCTGCATGACCAAAAAGCCGAGTACTATCTGCTGTATTTTTACGGGCCTGACTGTAGCGACTGTGACATGACACATCTGCGCATGGAGACCGATGTAGCTCTTGAAAACATAACAAAGTCAGGACAACTTAAAATAATCGACATATATGTCGGAGAGCCGACTGATGCATGGAAGAAGTCAATAGCTTCATTTCCTTATGAATGGGAAGCCGGATACTCTGAAACCGCCGGCAACTCCATCGACCTTCGGGAGCTTCCGCGCATGTATCTGCTTGATAACGAATACAAGATCATAGCTCGGAATTTAAATATAAATCAGGTGCTGTCACTTGCATCGGCTTTAAACCGGCGCAATGACCAACAGCAATAAAAAGTACGTGATTATGAAGATATTTTTTGAAAAACTGTTTTTACGCAGTACCGGATATGCCTACAGCAACCTCGCGCGATTATTTCTGCGCCTGTTCGTAGGAGTCATGTTCATACAGTTCGGCATACGCCATTTGATTAACTTCTCCTCATTACGCTATACATTTCCACCCATACTCGGCATGGATAGCGAGACCTCGTTGATACTTATGATATGTATCGAGGTCATATGCTCGCTTTTCATCATGGTCGGTTTCCTGACACGCCTTGCCGTACTGCCCCCCATCATAGCCATGTCGATTGCAGAGTACCACATATTGCATGACATGTTGTCAGATACAGTCACATATTCGCTGTCAAGTACACAGCCCGGTTATCTGCCATTGATGTTCATAGGCGTTTTTATCTTTTTCATCATTGCCGGCCCGGGAAAAATATCGTTGGATTATTTTATCTCTCTCTTCATAATATCGCGTCGCGGCAAGGACGAGCGCGATGAACTCGAAGAAGTATAAAGTATATAACTAAAAAAAGAATCTGTTCAGTGAAGATAGCCGTACTTATCTCCGGAGGCGTGGACAGCGCTGTTGTCGTACACCGGTTAAAGGAAGAGGGCCATGACCTTCATTTATTTTACATACGCATAGGTCTTGACAACGGCGAAGGCGATTGTTCGGCCGAGGAAGACATAGAGATGTGCCGTTTCATAGCAAAAAAATACGGATGCCCGTTTGATGTGGTGTCGCTTCATGAAGAATACTGGGACAACGTCATGGAGTATGCGTTGCGCACGGTACGTCAGGGACTCACCCCCAATCCGGATATCATGTGTAACAAGATGATAAAATTCGGATATTTCGAACAGCGTTGGGGGCATGAATTTGACAAGACCGCGACAGGACATTATGCCACTACCGACATAATCGATGACAAGATATACCTTGCTACGGCTGTTGACCCGGTAAAGGATCAGACCGACTTTCTTGCACGCATAAGTTATGACCAGCTTTCACACCTTATGTTCCCGATAGGCGATATGCCGAAGGCCAAAGTCCGTGAGACGGCTATTGCGGTAAAGATGCCCAACGCTTTCAGAAAAGACAGTCAGGGCATATGCTTTCTCGGAAAGATAAACTACAATGATTTTATAAAGCGTCATCTGGGTGTAAAGAAAGGACCTATTATCCAGCTTGAAACCGGGCGTAAACTCGGTGAGCACAACGGCTTCTGGTTCCACACCATAGGACAACGCAAGGGGCTTGGCCTTAGCGGAGGTCCGTGGTATGTGGTGAAGAAGAACATACAGGACAACGTCGTGTATGTCAGTCAGGGCTATGACACTGAAAAACAGTACGGCAAAACTCTTCATCTTGCCGAGATGCACTTCATATCGGGCAATCCGTGGCCCGGTGACTGCGACCGCGTCAATATAACATTTAAGAACCGCCATATGCCCGAATTCCTTCCGGCTACGCTTACGCGTATGTCTGACGACGAGTATGTCATTGAGTCGAAGAACCGGGTACAAGGTATAGCCCCGGGACAGTTTGCCGTCATTTACGATGCGGCATCTCACCTGTGTTACGGAAGCGGCATAATTACCGGACAAAACATAATATTATGAGCGACAACCAACGTATAAGATTAAAGGTACTGGGAATTTCTTACAGTCAGATACAGTCGGGAGCTTATGCCCTTATTCTCGCACAGGTCGACGGGCCATACCGTATTCCGGTTGTCATAGGAGCGTCAGAAGCTCAGTCCATAGCCATAAGACTTGAAAGTATAATACCGCCGCGTCCTATGACTCATGACCTCTTTGTAAGCTTTGCCCATGCATTCGGGGTAAAACTTAAAGAAGTATTCATATATAAGTTTGAGGACGGTATATTTTCATCGGAATTGACGTTTACTGACGGCGAACGCACAATTGTGCTCGACTCACGCACGTCAGATGCTATAGGCATAGCGCTTCGTACCAAGTCACCGATATATACGACAAAGGAGATTCTTGACGAGACAGGATTTATTCTGGAGGAAACTACCGCCGATGACAGTCACCATCAAGTCGAAGAAGAGATGGAGACTGAAAGTCCCAAGCTTGAAAATTATGCCGTAGAAGAACTTGAACGTACTCTGGAAAAGCTTATAGCGCAGGAAAACTACGAAGAGGCGGCAAAAGTAAGTGAAATTCTTAACCGTAAACGCAACGGCGGACGGCATTAGACCGTCCTCGGCCAAACTATATCATAAAAACATATGAAGACGATAAAAATCAAATTAGCGCTTCTGACATTTATTGAATTCGCCGTATGGGGCGCCTATCTCACCTCTCTCGGAAGCTATCTTTTTAACGTAGGTCTTAAAAGCAATATCGGCATTTTTTATGCGGTTCAAGGCATAGTATCCATATTCATGCCTGCATTGATCGGCATAATTGCCGACCGTTGGATACAGGCACAGAAAACTTTGTCGTTAAGTCATCTGCTGGCCGGTATATTTATGCTTGCCGCAGGATTTTACGGCATGAGCGCCGGTGATGCTCCCGAGTTCGGCATACTTTTTACGTTGTATTCATTATCGGTGGCATTTTTTATGCCTACTATAGGCCTTCATAATTCCGTGGCATATACTGCGCTTGAAAAGGCCGGCCTTGATGCGATAAAGCACTTTCCCCCGATAAGGGTATTTGGCACGGTCGGCTTCATTGTCGCCATGTTGTTTGTCAACTTTACCGGTTACCAGAACACTTACGCACAGCTTATAACATCAGGAGTGCTTAGTTTTGTCATGGTATTTTATGCCCTGCTTATGCCGGCATGCCCCGTGAATCGCAGTAAAAAAGGCGGTGGCTTCGTTGAAGCTTTCGGGCTGAAGGCTTTCGCTCTTTTCCGTCAGAAACAGATGGCCATATTCTTTATATTCTCGATGCTTCTCGGTGTCGCGCTTCAGATAACCAACGGATTTGCCAATCCGTTCATACAAGCTTTCGGCTCCATCCCGGAATATGCCGATGACTGGGGTGTACATAATGCCAACGCACTGATATCACTGTCGCAGATGAGCGAGACCCTGTGCATACTGCTCATACCGTTTTTCTTGAAACGCTTCGGCATAAAGATCGTTATGCTTATGTCGATGTTGGCATGGGCATTGCGTTTCGGATTTTTCGGCATAGGAAATCCCGGGGCCGGAGTATGGCTGTTCATACTGTCGATGATTGTCTACGGTATAGCGTTTGACTTCTTCAATATATCTGGTTCGCTGTATGTAAACAGCAAGACCCATGCTTCTTTGCGATCAAGCGCACAAGGCCTGTTCATGCTTATGACCAACGGTGTCGGCGCTACTATAGGCACGTTGTGTGCTCAGGCTGTAATCGACCATTATGTATACTCACAGACCGATAATGAAGCCATAATATCGGGATGGCATACTTCATGGCTTATATTTGCTGCGTACGCACTCGTCATTGCCGTATTGTTCATGCTTGTTTTCCGTGATAATGACAAAAATCCGTCCATATCGGGTGACGAAGCTGCCGATATAGACGGCGATGAGCCTGACGGCATGACATCCATAGCTGACAAAAACTAATCCCTGACAATACATGATACAGTTTTATGCCCCCGACATAGAAACAGAGCTGACTCTTCCTGAAGAAGAGGCGCGACATTGTGTCAAGGTATTGCGCACCCGGCCGGGTGACATGATTGAGGTAATCGACGGCAAAGGACATAGATTTTCTTGTCGCCTTACGGATGACAATCCACGTCATGCCTCGGTTGAAATTGAAGCAAAGACAGCAGTGCCGCTCTCATGGTATACTGATATAACGGTAGCCGTAGCTCCTACAAAAAACATGGACCGGATGGAGTGGATGGTCGAAAAATTGACCGAAATCGGCATAAACCGTATAATACCGCTGCATTGCCGCTACTCCGAACGCAAGGAAATCAAGATCGACCGCCTGCAGCGTATAGCGGTATCGGCAATGAAACAATCGTTAAAGACCGTTTTGCCGGAGATAATTCCCATGCGTACCTTTAACGAGGTGGTACAATCGTGCGCCGCGGCACAAAAGTTTATAGCATATTGCGACCCGTCCATACCTCGAAAACTACTTGCCCGTGAATATGATACGGCAGCCGACAGCGTACTTATATTCATCGGCCCTGAAGGCGATTTCTCCAAAGAAGAAATCGCTGCGGCCCTCAGTGCCGGATTTATGCCGGTATCACTCGGCGAAAACAGGCTCAGAACCGAGACAGCAGCTATTGTCGCCTGCGACACAATACATATAATCAATCAATTGAAACAATAAAACCAACCGATATGCTACGTTATCTTAATTCATCGTCAACCGGCAATTTTTTTCTGCTCGCCGGCCCCTGTGTAATAGAAGGAGAAGAAATGGCTCTTGACATAGCCGAATATATCTGTAATGTCACGTCCAAACTTAACATACCCTACGTGTTCAAAGGGTCATACCGGAAAGCCAACCGCTCGCGTATAGACTCTTTCACCGGCATAGGCGACGAGAAAGCGTTAAAGATACTCCGCAAGGTTCGTGATACATTCAACATACCTGTAGTTACCGATATACATACCGAGGAGGAAGCTGCAATAGCTGCCGAGTATGTTGACATACTCCAGATACCGGCCTTTCTTTGCCGTCAGACCGAACTGCTTATAGCGGCCGCCCGTACCGGGAAGATGATTAACATTAAAAAGGGCCAATTCCTGTCACCGGAAGCGATGGAGCACGCCGTGCGCAAAGTGATGGATGCCGGCAACAATCAGGTAGCCGTGACCGAACGAGGCACGACTTTCGGTTATCAAGATCTTATCGTGGACTATCGTGGCATTCCCGCCATGCAGAAGTTCGGGGTCCCTGTCATACTCGATGCCACTCACTCGCTTCAGCAACCCAACCAGCCTGCCGGTGTGACCGGCGGACGTCCCGACCTGATCGAGACCATAGCCCGCGCCGGTATAGCCACAGGTGTCGACGGACTGTTTATCGAGACTCATCGCGAGCCGTCAAAGGCTAAAAGCGACGGGGCCAATATGTTGCCGTTGGAGCAACTTCCGGAGCTTCTCACACGTCTGTCCGCCATACGTATGGTAGTAAAGGACTTCTAAAGCCACTCGCTGACACGCTGACGCACGGCATTTGATTCGCTTAGAAGTTTTAGAAATTCACTTGCCGAATGTTTTTTGTAGCTGTTCTTCAGTACATGTACACATCCCGCCATATCGCTTCCCGCGATATTGAGCGGGATGGCTTTTATACCTGTATGACCTTGCAGGGTAGCCTCGGCGAGCACTGTCACTATATCGGTCGAACGTACGAGATGCAAGAGTATGTTTACTTCATTAAGCTCTGCCTTGACTTTGAGTGCCGGTATACTGTCCCCTATTATTGCCGACAGTTTGTTACGGGCCTGCATGCCTCGCATAGGCAGTGCGAAGTCGCAATCTTTTATATCGTTTAGCCCGAGTTCTTTGTGCGAGCTCAAAGCGTGCCCCTCCCTGACAATCACAGACAGGCGGCTGTCAAAAAGAGTATGAAATGTCACGTCCGGGCCAACTTCCATCGGTTTAAATGCAAGTACAAAATCGACCTGACGTTTGCGCAACATATCCATAAGCTCGTCAACCGTCTTGTAATAGATATTGAGTTTGACGTGAGGATAAAGTTTCATAAATGATATGAGCGGCTCCGTTATCATAGGGCTGAACGAATAGGTGACGCCGATATTAAGTGTGCCCGTAAGCAGACGTCGCAGGTCGAGTATCTTTTCCATGCATGTATCGGCCTCATCGATTGTAGTTATAGCCTGCGGCAGAAGGTGCTCGCCCGCTTCAGTCAAAGCTACGGCATGGCTGTTTCGCTCAAAGAGAGCTACCCCCATTTCTGTTTCAAGCTGCCTTATCTGTTGTGACAGCGTACTCTGAGTTATACACAGCACTTTTGCCGCTTCTGAAAAATTAAGCGTCTCGGCCACTTTCGCAAAATATCTAAGTTGTCTCAGTTCCATTACTTATTTTATTGTAAAACGTGCTGAAATATTCCACGCATTGTCTTTGTCTCCGTCAAAATACACATTCTTATAAATGATATACTCGCCCGGAGTTATGTCATTAATCAACCGATGCAGATTCGCTTTCATAAACTCGCTGCTTGCTCCGGCATTAAGTCCGTATAACGGCATAGTCCAGACTCCGCCCTGATACAACTCCTCCCAACGTCCGTCAGTTTTACGGGCAAGGGTATAGGGAGTGCCGTAACAAAGAGTCCTTTCGCTCTTATTATGAATAAAGAACGTAACTTCCGATACTGTGTCCGGATATACTTTAGCGTCACCCCAAGAATATATATTGGCGCATATCGTATCATCCTTTTCTACATTGTCAGCACTAAAATAATCCATTATAATGCCGTTGTTCAACCGTTTGACGACATCATTGCCGCTCAACACCTCAAAAAGTGCGGCTGCCGTATCTGACGCTTCACCTATGCGTAAAGCTCTGTAAACTCCGGGGACTAAAGGAGCCGAGGACTTCAGCATGACATTCTGCACATGACAAGGAGTGTCATCGGTTTCAACTTTACCGTATGATATGCCGGTAAGCGAGTCAAGGGCGACATCAACCCATAAAGAGTCACGAAGAGTCTCCAAACGATATGTTTCATCGGCATTAAACCCGTTTTGACTGACTGCATTGACAGAAATGACTTCGGTCGATACCGGATAATAATCCCATACCGACTCTATAACGACAGGCTTGGCGACTGCAGCCGCAATACTGTCGCCTGTTCCGGACATGCCGACGTCTGTCGTGACATTTTTCCTGCACCCTGTACAGTATGCCATAAGCAAAAGCGCACTAAGTATGATATAGCTCCTCATAACCGATGATGATGTGGATATACAAAAATAACTAATACATACATATTAACCGCGTGTTGCGGTAAAAGATTTACGCTTAAACAGGAAGATCGGTATCATTTGCCCCAACACCATTGCAAATATGACAAAGGCGCATGTCACTGCATTAAATTCAAGCAGATAGGCATAATGCGTGAAGTCGGCCTCACTCGTCTGCCCGAGCATCATTAAAAATGCCTGTAGCGCCTTGTAAGCGTATATGCCCGGTATCATAGGTAGCAGCGAAGGGTAAGCAAATGTCTCTGGCGGACACTTTACTTTGGGGGCGAACCATATGGCAAGACATCCTATGACGAACGCGCTTATAAAACTGCCCCATACGAGATGCAGTCCGCCCAACGATACCAGACAATAGCGCAGGGCATGGCCGACAGCGGCTATAAGGGCGCAATACTTAAATGCCACTGCGGGAGGATTGCTTATTGCGGCAAAACCGATAGCGGCTATCGCGGCAAATACTGCATCTTCAATTATTGCAATCAGAATCTCCATAGTCAGAAAACATTCATGTTCATCGTCAGAAAGCCTAATGTCAGTCCGGCCGCTATGCATCCGGTAAGTATGACGGCCTGCATCATGCGGCTGAAAAAACACAGGTAATGCCCGTCAAGCATGTCGCTTACCGAATTTATATAAGGTATGCCCGGTATAAGGTACAACACGCTTGTGCCTATGGCTATGTCGGGAGTGCCGGTGCAGTCAAATATATATCCGGCCGTGCCTGCTATGGCGGAAATGTATGAGGCCATGATAACGGTTATACGTAAGTCGACGCCATTGGTAAGACATATATTTTTAACCGTGTACCCTATCAATGTGGCAAATGCCACTATCAACATTGCCATCGGGTCGCCGCCAAACAGACGGCAGAACGAGGCATTGGCAAGCACGACGAGCACCATAACCCACCATATGCTCATCTTGGGCAGATACTTTATTTTGTCCATCACCGACGTGGCTTCGGACAGCGACATTTTCCCGTCGGCCACTTTCCAGCTAAGTCTGCTCATCAGCGAGTTGGCGTTGTAGCTTACCGCTACAGGCCCTATGGCCGACGTGTATAACGCATAATCGTCATTCTCAAGCCCGGTCACGGCTACAGATACATGTTTGGGAAATATGGTTATGTCCGCCTTATAGCCGAAACGCAGGGCCATGCGGCTGACATTTT
This sequence comes from Candidatus Homeothermus arabinoxylanisolvens, assembly GCA_001689405.1. GTDB lineage: Bacteria > Bacteroidota > Bacteroidia > Bacteroidales > Muribaculaceae > Muribaculum > Muribaculum arabinoxylanisolvens. Next base: position 23,321 of record LUJO01000025.1, read on the forward strand.
TGGTAATCCTTATGCAGGTGGCGCCATAGCTCCATAGGCTGGAAGAATAGTTTGCCAGAAAACGGCTTGTATTCTCGGCTTCAGTCATCGCAGTCATCATCGTCGCAGTAGATATCGTAGTGATCAATATCTATATAATGGAAATGCCTGCCCCGAAGTTTATCGGCATTATAGATAAAGTAACCTATGATGGCTATTATAGCCACTCCCACGATAATAAACCAGAATAACATTTCAGTTGACATAATCTTCATTTTTTTGTTACGGCAAAATAACAGATTAGTCAACCTGCATTGAGGCTGTCGGCAGAGGATTTTTTCGATAAGCCCGTTCGGTTATTTCGATAGCCGGCCGACAAACGGATCCAACGACGCTATGTCAAAATCGGTTCCGGAGGCCGATAACTTATCTACTATCGTCGCTGTAGTGTTTTTGATGCCTTCATAAATCATGCGTTTATCATAGTAGTATATATCGGTTATGTCAGTGTCAAGTATAGAACGCGCCAACAATGATGCCTCATCGATCTTTTCGCATCGTATATGGGCAAGAAGCAACAAAAGCCGGTCAAGCATCGTGATTATGGCGGTGTCGTCCGGCACTATATATCTGTCATACAAGCTGCATATCTGCGCATAGTCGCCGAGCCGGTACAATGACTCAAGCAGCAGCGTCCACTCGGGCATCGAGCCCGAATTGGTCAAGTATGACATTAGGATATCACGACACACCTCGTATGAACCGAGGTCATAATACTCTTTGGCCCAATCCGTCCATGACCTCTCGGAGGAATCGTATCCGTAGTACCGGTCAAGCGCCTTACGGTTAAGATCCTCAAACTCTATCTCAAGCAGGTGGTCTATAAGATCTTTGTTTTCAGGAAACCGCCCGATGTACTCCGACATAAGTTCAGCCGCCTCGCGTTTATGCCGCTCGCCTGTCGATGACAGCATGAACACATACTGGTACAGAAGGTCGAAATCAAAGGTGATATCTTTAACTACATCGGCACCTATGCGCAGAGCCTCGTCGACTTTGCCCGCCATGTTGTATAGCACTATCATCTTCTGATTAAGGGCACTTGCCGACTTGGCGTCGATGGCGAGTGCATAATCGACGGCCGACAACGCATTGGCCTTGTCATTAAGGTCAAAATAGCACTGCGACAGCAGTACCCAGTAAGATGCATTGAAAGGCACCATGCGTGTCAGTTCCTCAAGCAATTCCACGGCATAGCCGTCATCGCCTCTTAGATGTGCCTCCTCGCTCAACTCATACAGAAATGTGTCGGGATACAGACACCGCTTCTGTATGTCAACTTTACGCCTTTTGAGCCAGTCGTAAAGATCGTTGTAGCAACATGCGCTTACAAGCTGTATTATGGTCTCGTCATCGTAGTCGGAGTAACGGTCGAGTATTGAGTCAAATACCGCTTCATGGTCCTTACCGGCCGAAGGCAGCTGTACAAGCTCCCATAATATGGCCCACAAAGCGGACTCCGTCTTATGTGCCGAAGCCATATCGTAGGCACCCTGACCGAGTGCTACCCGGTCGTAGAAATAGTATCCGCGGCGTTGCGACAGCTCCTCACTGTCAGGACATATGCGAGCAGCGCTCAGAAGGACCGACAACTGTACATATTCATCGCCGTTATCAGAGGCGAAGTCATAAATCTCGATTAAATCGTTTTCGTCGTAATCGGAGGATATCTCCCCTTTTGTCAAGTCCCTTCTGAACTGTTGGTATAATTTTCTTACACGGCGCTGTTCGCTATCCATTCATTTACTTTTTTTGCAGTTTCTCCCATGTATCTTTCAATTGCATTGTGCGATTGAATATGAGATTGTCGGTTGTCGAGTCAGGGTCGAGCGTGAAGTATCCGATGCGCTGAAACTGGAAGTGTCCGCCGACTTTTGCGTTCTCCGCCAGATACGGCTCTACCTTTATGTCGCTCACAACCTTCAGCGAGTCGGGGTTCAGCATCTCGCGGAAGTCCTTGTCTTTCTCTTCTGCGGGGTTCTCCACAGAGAACAGGCGGTCATACAGCCGTGCGGTAGCATCGGTGGCATGTGCGGCCGACACCCAGTGCAACGTACCCTTGACCTTGCGCATGCTTCCGGGCATACCGCTGCGTGTATCGGGGTCATATGTGCAGTAAATCTCCTCGACATTGCCGTCGGCATCTTTTTTACATCCCGTACATTTTATTATATAGCCGCCTTTGAGCCTTACCTCCCCGTCAGGAGCGAGACGGAAGAATTTCTTGGGCGGGTTCTCCATAAAGTCATCGCGCTCGATATATATTTCACGCGTAAACGGCATTTTATGGGTTCCGGCCGAAGGATCTTCCGGATTGTTCTCCATTTCAAGAATCTCCTCCTGTCCTTCGGGATAATTCGTAATTACGACCTTGACCGGATTTATCACCGCCATGACACGTGTGGCTACCTTGTTAAGGTCCTCTCTTACGGCATGCTCAAGAAGCGATATGCTGTTCAGAGCCTCAAACTTGGTGTAACCTATCATGTTTATGAAGTTCTTTATCGAAGCGGGAGTGAAGCCGCGGCGACGCATACCCGATATGGTCGGCATTCGCGGATCATCCCATCCGGCCACTAGCCCCTCTTTGACGAGCTGAAGCAGCTTGCGCTTGCTCATCACCGTATAAGTAAGGTTCAAACGGTTAAATTCTATCTGGCGCGGGCAGTAGCTCTCATCGGCGAGTTCTTTTACAAAATACTCATACAGCGGACGGTGAGGCACAAACTCCAATGTGCATATAGAGTGAGTGACACCTTCGAAATAATCGCTCTGGCCGTGGGCGAAGTCATACATGGGATATACTTTCCATGTCGTTCCCGTACGATGATGCGGATACTTTATGATACGGTACATTATCGGGTCGCGGAAGTGCATGTTGGGCGAAGCCATGTCTATCTTGGCTCGCAGCACGTAAGTGCCTTCGTCAAACTCGCCTGCATTCATACGTGTGAACAGATCGAGATTCTCCTCTATAGGACGGTCGCGGTACGGCGAGTTCACTCCGGGCTGTGTAGGCGTACCCTTCTGCTCGGCTATCTGCTCCGACGTCTGATGGTCGACATACGCTTTACCCTCCTTTATCATGCGCACGGCAAGGTCATAAAGTTGCGGGAAGTAATCGCTAGCGTAGTACTCGCGGTCGCCCCAGTCAAAGCCGAGCCAGTGAATATCCTCACGTATCGAGTCGACATATTCAACATCCTCCTTTGTCGGGTTTGTATCATCGAAGCGCAGATTGCATGTTCCGCCAAACTTTTCTGCAATACCGAAATCCATGCAGATAGCCTTGGCATGACCTATGTGCAGGTAGCCGTTAGGCTCCGGCGGGAAACGTGTATTGAGCCGTCCGCCGTTTTTCCCGGCCTCGAGATCGTCATGTACTATTTGCTCGACAAAGTTCAAGCCGCCTTTCTCTTCATTGATTTCTTCTGATATTTCAGCCATAGTGATTAATGAGTTGAATTATTATATTACAAAATTAGTCATTATCTTTTTATCATCGCAATTTTATTTGAAAAAACGTAATGTCATCCCGCACCCCAATCACACAGTCAGAGTCAACTGCCGCAGCCCGGCAATAAATATATTATTATTTCCGCACTATTAGTTGCAATTTACAATCTGATTGACTACATTTGCGATAATAACCAACATGTCGCGACAAAAATTCTATAATATACCCACCCCATAACCTTTCCCCATGAACACCGGCGCATCAACGTATCAACGTCACAGTCTACAACCATTCGGCAGTAGTAATAATACTTGCGGTGCCGGAGCAGGTCTTTTAGGTGGGTCGGTGGGCAGTTACCTGAAGTATTCTGTAGCCAACTGCATAGCCAATCACCCGATGCTCTCCATACCCATACCGATAAACGACCATGTTAACCTGTCGCTGTCGCCGGCATTTTCGCTCGGAGCCAATGGCCTCACGGCCGGGGTCTCGGCCATGGCGTCGATGCAGTTCGGCGATTGGGGCTTCTCACTCTCAGCCGGAGCGGGCAACAAGTATGTCGGAGGCGACTTCGCTTTCTCTTACGACGGCTGGGGCGCCGGCTACGGCCTCACCCACTACTACTCCGAAACCGTTCAGGGAAACCGTCTCGGCTCGCAGAACGTCGGCACAATCTCGCTCCTGCTTAGAGGTGTCTCAATTCGCGTCTCAAACGACCTTTTTGGCAATAAAAAGCACGACCGTTGGCGGAGCAGCGCCGTTGAAATCGGTTTCAAAGACTTCACTATAGGCACATATGTAACCACAAATAACGGGAAAAAAGAATCAAACGAAATTGTGAATAGAAATAAGGAAGCTCCTATTTGGGGGTTGAATAGTAATGATGAATCTGGAGAGAGTCGTGGCGCATGGGAAAAGGGTGAATTCTTTTCTGCTTCATTTTGGATAGGTTTTAAATCAGGAAATCAAATACAACGTATCGGCTTTAGCCATGAGACAATTCAAAATATAACACAGAATGGTGTATATAAAGGGTTTGCTAAAACTCTTTATTTCTTAGAGTACCACTATTTTAATAAAGGTATTTTTTATCAATCTGGATATAATTCACCGATAAGTATTTGGTAATAAAGTTTAATTATATGCAACAGTTTCGAAAAATAGAGACTTTTCTCAGTGATAATCTCCGTATAATTGGAGCAGTATGCTGCTTATTATTAATATCAGGATGTTGCAAAATATTTGACGGAGGAAATCGGTTTACAAAGGAAAATCAAACAGCCTTATACGGCAAAGACTATATTCCAAAGATCAAGGGGCTAAATACACAGGGCTATTTTTACGGGAACAATGATCATGGTTGGCATGAGGCCCTTGTATTATATCCTGATGGAACTGCTATAGACTATACTGGTAGTAAATTATATGATAGTCTAAAAGGGAAATATCTCCCTACTTTAGATGCATTAATTAATGATACCCATTTTTCTCGTTTCATTTATTCGCAACGAAATGATACTTTAATCTTAGATAATTATTTGCATTTATGTAATGGTAGGTATCTGACCAGCCGCTATTATTTTATTGAGGATAAAAATACGCTCCGATTCTTTAAATATATATACTATCCTGAAAAAGGCAAGACAGGCTCTGCAATAAATAAAAATGAAGTATTACATTTTGTCCCTGTGGACACATTACCTAATATGCCAGAACCATGGCTAAAGAAGCAGAAGTGGATGTGGGAAAACGAGGATGAATGGAAGGCTTACAAGCGCGAGCTGAAAGCACGCAAAGACAGTATCAAGCGTGCCCGCAAACTAAAAACCAATCATTAAAACAACTATTAACCAAACTAATTTTTATAAATATGAGACATCGCAAAATGGATTTATACCGCAACTGTATGTCAGTTATAGCTGCGGTGTTTATTACCATCGCCTCGGTAAGTTGTATGAGCACCAAGCCGTCGAAGATTTTCGGCGACACAAAACCTGTAGGCCAATACAAATGGGACACGGTAACAAATATCGACAGTCTGATAAATATACAAGGCTATTATTATAACATACTGCCTCGGCAGCATTATGTGGACGGAGTAGACTCAACGTACATAGCATGGGAAGACATTGACTTGGTATTTTATAAGGACGGTACCTGTGTGTCGTTTAAATTTGATAATGACTCCCGAAAATATGAAGGGCTGTATGTGCCCGACCTGACCGGAATGATATCAAAAAGGTATGGCAAGGCACCGGTGTGGACTTGCGGTGGAATATACAAGATAGACGGCGACACATTGACCGTAGACATATTTGAGCGTACGAAACAGACTAAATTCGGTGGTGTGGCACCTGCTGTCTATTTACCCTCTCCGGGACTAAACCTCATGTTCGCTATAAATAAAGACAATTGGGTGGCTCTTGAAAGACGCAAGTTTGTCATCGAGGACAAGACCACGCTGCATCTTGTGGAATTTTCCAACGCCAATTATCACAACGAGCCCATAGAAATCGATGCGCTCTACAAGTTTGTGCCCATCGACGTCGTGCCGTCAAGGTGCGAGGCCGACATAAGAAAAGAAAAATGGATGTGGGCCTACAAGGATGATTGGGAAGCGCACAAACAGGAATTAAAGGCTTACAAACGCGAGCTGAAAGCACGCAAGGACAGCATAAAGCGTATGGCCGAGCCTGCAACCAACAGCTTGTAGCGAAACAGACGGCAACTTTAAGGCCGTCTATTTCGTTTTATTGACATGAGCGGAGTAAAACATCTGTTTCAACGGATAAAACGCCGCATTCTCGGCGCCGTTTTATTTTGGGAAAGGGCACTGCGTCACTCCATGAATGCGGTGAGGGACATTTGCGGCGTACTGCGTGCGGTAACTTTCTTCGCGTCGGTGGCGTGCATACTGCTGGCCATGGCCTATGTAGGTTATGACCATGAGCCCGACCGGTTGCGGCACATCATGCACTACTTCCGCATGATACAGGGCGTATTTGCGGTAAACATACTGTTCAATCTGCTGTTCAACATGAAAGCGACATTGCGAAACACCCGCGCCGTGAAATGGATAGTGGATCTGTCAATGCTGCTTACCCTGCTGCCGGTACTGTATCCGCGCCCGGCCAACCCGTGGATACCGTGGCTTGAGACACTTCTGTACTCCAACAAATTTTTTCTCGGCATACTCATAGCCTATGCCATAGTAGACATAAGCTACGGTATAATGATAATAATGGGCAAGCGCACCAATCCCTCGCTCATACTGTCGCTAAGCTTCATGTTCTTCATATTGCTCGGCTCGTTCATGCTTATGATGCCCAAATGCACATACCACGGCATAGAATATGTCGACTCATTGTTTCTGGCTACAAGCGCGGTGTGCATAACCGGACTTACATCGATCGACATACCCTCTACGTTTACTCCGCTCGGACTGCTTGTACTTGCATTCCTAATACAGACCGGGGCACTCGGGGTCATGACTTTCACAAGTTTTTTCGCACTGTTTTACAGCGGCAACAACTCGGTATACAGCCAGCTTGTAGTCAAGGACATGATATATACGAAGTCAATCAACGCGCTCATACCCACTCTGCTGTACATATTCCTGTTTACCATAGCTATCGAGGCCGCGGGTGCCGTATTCATATGGTGGTCCATACGCGATGTGCTCGACATGTCGCTTGAGGACCAGCTGATATTTTCTGCATTCCACTCCCTGTCGGCATTCTGCAACGCAGGCTTCTCCAACCTGCCCGACGGCATGGCCAATCCGGTACTGATGAACTCCAACCAGTCGATATACCTCGTGATAAGCGTGATAACGCTCGCTGGAGCCATAGGCTTCCCTATTCTGGTCAATTTCCGCGACGTGTTTCTTGAATACACACGTCGGTTGTGGTGCAGGATAAAAGGTCGTGAACGCGTAGGCCATCCGGTGCATATCTACAGTCTGAATACAAAAGTGGCCCTATACACAACTCTTATCATATTTGCTGTCAGCGTCATATTGTTTTTTACGTTTGAGTACGACAACTCACTTGCCGGCTTCAGCCTGTATGATAAAATAGTACAGTCGATATTCAATTCGACCACACCGCGCAGCTCTGGCTTCGTGTCGGTAAGTCCGGCGGGGTTTCTTAACGTGACACTCGTATTCGTACTGCTGCTTATGTGGATCGGTGGAGCCTCGCAGTCGACTGCGGGAGGTATAAAGGTAAACACCTTTGCCGCCATTCTGATAAATCTTAAGGCCATAATACTCGGGCACAACAAGGTCACGGCATTCCACCGCACCATATCGACCGGATCGATACGCAGAGCCAATGCCGTAGTGACATTATCGATACTCTCCTACTTCCTGATAGTAGTATTGCTCATGATGTTCGAGCCCGGGCTGTCAGCGCGAAGCCTTGTTTTCGAGGCCTCGTCGGCGCTGTTTACCGTGGGATCGTCATTCGGAATAACACCACTGCTATGCAGCGCCTCAAAAATACTGCTCATAACAGCCATGTTCTTGGGGCGCGTGGGCATAATATCGCTGCTTATCGGCGTCACGGGCAACCAGCACGACAAGCCGGTGGCATTTCCTACCGACAATCTGATTATAAACTAATTACAACTTTATCATATGAGATATCTTATAATAGGTCTTGGAATATACGGAGCCAATCTGGCCACCGACCTTACGGCAATGGGGCACGAAGTCATCGGGGCAGACCACAACCCCACATTGGTCGAGGCAGTAAAAGACAAAATATCGACCGCATACATTATCGACTCCACCGATGAAGCCGCACTGTCGGTACTTCCGCTCAAAACGGTCGACCTCGTCATTGTGGCCATAGGTGAAAACTTCGGCGCAAGCGTGAAGACTGTGGCGCTGCTTAGGAAACTCGGAGTGACACGCATATATGCACGCGCCGTCGACGAGATACACGAGACCATACTTCACGGCTTCAACGTAGACCGCATACTTACTCCCGAGCAACGTGCCGCGCGAGAACTCACCCGCGAGCTTGAGCTTGGCAGCAAAGTGGACTCGATGCGCATAGACAACGACCGCTATATAATAAAATTTACGGTGCCCGACTATTATGTAGGCACCGCAATAAACGAATTGAATTTCGACAAGGAGTTTCACATAAGCCTGATAGCGGTATCGCGTCCGACGCCTCGCCGTAACTTTCTGGGAATAACCGACAATGTGCTTCAGGCGGTCGACATCGGCAAGCCCGACCTGCGTCTGGAAAACGGCGACGTGCTTACCGTAATAGGCACACAGCCCGGTTTCCGCGAGCTGTTTCACCACATATCCTGATATCAGAACTCGTAATCGACACAAGCACGGGCCGATTTATGTCCGGCGAGCAACGATGCAGCCGCCACGTGAGCGGGATGCTTGGCGTATACCTCGACATCGGCCATAGTGGGCACGACGGCCGTGAGAACCACATCCCAGTCCTCAGCCTGATTTTCATTAATGCCGACTTCCATCGACTTCAATACATCGATTGCCGACGGCAGCTCAAGCAAGGCGGCCTTGAATGACTCGGCGACTCTACGACGCTCCTCGGGTGTACCCTCAAGTTTAAAAGTGACTATATGCTTTATCATATGCTTATGGTTTAGGCGTTGTTGTACAGGCGTTCTTTAGCGGCAGCCACACGCTCATCGGTTATGTAATCGTCATAGTCCATCATCTTGTCGATGATGCCGTTGGGTGTCAGCTCTATAATGCGGTTAGCCACGGTCTGTATGAACTCATGGTCATGAGAAGCGAATATGACATTTCCCTTGAAGCCCTGAAGGGTATTGTTGAACGCCTGTATAGACTCAAGGTCAAGATGGTTGGTAGGCGAATCAAGTATGAGCGTATTGGCGTCTTTCATCATCATACGCGCTATCATGCAACGCATCTTCTCGCCTCCCGACAGCACCGAAGCTTTCTTAAGCACCTCTTCGCCCGAGAAAAGCATCTTGCCGAGGAAGCCCTTAAGATATATCTCGCTCGAATCATCGCTCCATTGACACAGCCAGTCAACAAGATTCATGTCGGTATTGAAAAACGACGAGTTGTCGAGCGGCAGATACGCGGTGGTTATGGTCTGTCCCCAGTCATAGCTTCCGGCATCGGGCTTGCGGTTGCCTGTTATAATCTCGAACAGTGCGGTCATGGCGCGCGGGTCATGGCTCAGGAATGCCACCTTGTCGCCCTTTTCTATAGCGAAATTCACATCACGGAATAATACATCGCCGTCCACCGACGCGGTAAGCCCGTGTACTTCGAGTATCTTGTTGCCCGGCTCTCGCGACGGAGTGAAGATTATGCCGGGGTACCTGCGCGATGAAGGCTGAATCTCCTCGACGTTGAGTTTTTCAAGCATCTTCTTTCGTGAGGTCGTCTGCTTCGATTTCGCCACATTGGCCGAGAACCGCTGTATGAATTCCAACAGTTCCTTACGCTTTTCCTCCGCTTTCTTGTTTTGCTGCTGCTGCTGACGCAGAGCGAGCTGCGACGACTCGTACCAGAAGCTGTAGTTTCCGGCAAAAAGCGTCATCTTGTTATAGTCAATGTCGAGCGTATGAGTACATACGGAGTCGAGGAAGTGACGGTCGTGCGACACGACAAGAACCGTATTCTCGCATTTTGACAGGTAGTCCTCAAGCCAAGCCACGGTGTCGAGGTCAAGGTCATTAGTAGGCTCATCGAGCAACAGGTTGTCGGGGTTGCCGAACAACGCCTTGGCAAGAAGCACACGCACTTTCTCATTACCGCTAAGGTCCTTCATAAGCATGTAATGCCTGTCTTCCTTTATGCCGAGGCCGCTCAGCAAAGCGGCGGCATCACTCTCCGCGTTCCAGCCTTCGAGCTCGGCAAATTTCTCCTCCAGCTCGGCAGCCCTCACACCGTCTTCATCAGAAAAATCGGCTTTGTTATAGATAGCGTCTTTCTCCTGCATTATATCCCATAATACGGTGTGTCCCTGCAGAACGGTATTCAGTACAGTACATTCATCAAACTTAAAGTGATCCTGTTCAAGCACCGACATTCTCTCGCCCGGACCTTGCGACACAGTTCCGTGGGTAGGCGAAAGCTGATTGCTCAGTATACGCATAAGCGTGGACTTGCCGGCGCCATTGGCACCGATTATACCATAACAGTTGCCGGGAGTGAACTTTAAATTGACATCCTGAAACAAAACCCTTTTACCGAATTGCTGGGTTAAATTGTTGACCGCTATCATCTTATTATCTTAAAATATACCTGTTATCAAATTTTACGGCTGCAAAGTTACGAAATATTTGCCGAAGTGTTGTAATTTTGCCGTACAATCATTTAATTCTAAATCTATTATAACTATGGTTATTCAACGTTGGCAATCAGTATTGCTGTTTCTGGCCGGACTAAGCATGTGTCTTTTTGCATTTCTGCCCCTCTGTGATATTGTAAGCAAAGATATGCTCACTATCGTGAAGCCGATAAATGTACTTCCGGTGTTTATCGTGTCGCTGCTCACGGGGCTGCTGCTGTTTATAGCTGTATTTCTGTTTCGCGTCACCCGTCTGCAGAAACAGATATCGCTCGCAGGTATAATACTGGACATATGTGTATGTGCCGCCACTATATTATATATATATAATATTGACGCGCAACCGGGCGTCGTATTGAACTGGTCGCTCTGCCTGCCCCCCATAGCATTGGTGCTTACCATATGGGCTATAGCGCGTATACGTCATGACGAAAATATACTTAAAAGCTATGACCGCATACGGTAACGGATGATGTCTAAATGAATATATAAAATTGTTAAATGACAGTTAATCACAGGCATTCTTTTAAACGCCCGTTTGTTATTCATGTCAAATGGACAAACAAAAACGATAACTTAACCATTTGACAAAATTATGAAGAAGTTTTTTTTAGCCACGGTCGTTATGGCCGCATCGATGTTTTCGTTCAATGCTTTTGCGCAGAAACCCAAGAATTGCCCTTCAGCATGCCCTGACAGCGCCGCATGCCCGGCATTGAAGTGCGACCGTCCCGATCCGTTTATCGGCATAACCCTGACTCCCGAACAGCAGACCAAAATTCAGACATTGAAAGCAGAGACAAAGGCAAAACGTCAGGCTATGGCCAAAGAATGTAAAGCCAAAGTAAAAAATGACCGCGCTCAACGTGCCGAGGCCATGAAAGCCTCCAAGAAAGAGTATCTTGAAAGCGTCAAGGAGATACTCGGTCCTGACCAGTATGTAGTCTTTCTTGAAAACATAGTCCTGAACCAGCCAAGCCCCAAAGCAGGCATGCATCATGACAAATGCGGCGTAGCCGGCAAGAACAAGGATATGAAACGTCCCGGCCACAAGCACCACGGCGAGCGCAAAGTTCCGGCTGCAAAAATGCAGAATAGCGCCGGCAACTGATACGATTAATCTACACATATAATAAATGCCCGACATTTCTGTCAATTTGTCAGAAGTGCCGGGCATTTCGCATGTGTATTCCGAGGCGGAAATTGCAAATTGCAAGCTATTGTTATATTGAATGATACCTTAAACATGCTTTTAAACATCATATCACAGCTAAAAAATCGTGATTTTTACATCTGCTATTTAAAATTAAATGTTTACATTTGTGCATATCATTCAATATTTAATCTCTATTAGATATGGATATCAATAGTATCATGAATGCCCTTGAGGTAAAACACCCCGGAGAGAAAGAATATCTTCAGGCTGTAAGAGAGGTGCTCTTGTCGGTAGGCGACGTTTACAACAAACACCCCGAGTTTGAAAAAGCCCGCATAATCGAGCGTATGGTCGAACCCGACCGCATTGTTACTTTCCGTGTCACATGGATTGATGACAAAGGCGAAGTGCAGACCAACATCGGTTATAGAGTACAGTTCAACAATGCCATCGGCCCGTACAAAGGCGGCATACGTTTCCATGCATCAGTCAACTTATCGATACTCAAGTTCCTCGGCTTCGAGCAGACATTTAAAAATGCACTGACTACCCTGCCCATGGGTGGAGCAAAAGGCGGTTCCGACTTCTCGCCCCGTGGAAAGAGCGACCGCGAGATAATGCGCTTCTGCCAAGCCTTCATTCTCGGTCTTTGGAAGAATCTCGGTCCTGACCGTGATGTGCCCGCCGGCGATATAGGTGTAGGAGGCCGCGAGGTAGGATACATGTACGGCATGTACAAAAAACTCGTAGACGAACATACCGGTACTTTCACAGGAAAAGGACTTGAATTCGGCGGTTCGCGTATACGCCCCGAAGCTACCGGTTATGGAGCCATCTATTTTGTAAACGACATGCTCGGCCGCCGAGGCGACTCGATAAAAGGCAAGACCGTAGCCATATCGGGATTCGGAAACGTGGCATGGGGCGCTGCCCTTAAAGCTACGGAGCTCGGCGCAAAAGTAGTCACCATATCGGGTCCCGACGGATATGTATATGACCCCGACGGCATTTCGGGCGACAAGATCGACTATATGCTTGAACTCCGTGCGTCAGGCAACGACATAGTGGAGCCGTATGTAGAGAAGTATCCTAACGCTACTTTCTTCCCGGGACGCAAACCGTGGGAGCAGAAAGTGGACATCGCCCTGCCCTGCGCTACACAGAACGAGCTTGACGGCGACGACGCCAAGCATCTTGTAGACAATCATGTGCAGCTCGTGGCCGAAGTATCAAACATGGGATGTACACCCGAAGCCATCGACCACTTCATCGAGACCCGCACGGTGTATGCCCCCGGAAAGGCAGTCAATGCTGGCGGTGTGGCCACTTCCGGTCTTGAAATGAGCCAGAATGCCATGCACCTGACTTGGAGTGCCGAAGAAGTTGACGCCAAACTACACGGTATCATGGATGACATACATACACAGTGTGTAAAGTACGGCACCGAACCCGACGGTTACATCAATTACATGAAGGGAGCAAATATAGCCGGCTTCATGAAAGTGGCCAACGCCATGATGGAACAGGGTATCGTATAAACCGACATCAATATGCAATACAAAAGGTCGTTCCCGACGGAGCGACCTTTTTATATGCCGTAAGCTGGATTATGATGGCCCGCGCTTACAGATTAAGTTTAGAATAATTGCTGTGACGGCATCCGTAGTCATTTATAAGAGTGGACGATACGGTCTTGACCTCATTGCAGAAACGCACTATGTTGCCGCACAATTCTTCAAACGTATCATCTTTTATATTGCGTGCGGGCACACGATAACAGAAATACAATATCTGGTCGTCGTTGTCTACACCGACCTTGAACGGTCCGAAATCGGTCGACAAGACGTATCGCAACACGGCTTCGACATTATTCTTGGGCAGCATGGCCACCGGGCTTGCAAGAGCAAGATACGGGTCATCGAGCGTAAATATACGCACTTCGGTATCCTCCATGTGAAAACGCCACTCATCTTCTCCCTCACGGGTGATGACAGGATTGATGCCGAGACGCCTCAAAGCTGTTTCGCAAAGTTCCGCGAGCGGGCCGAGCGGTATTTCGTCAAATATTCCGTCGGGCAGTTTGCTGCCGCAATTGGGACAATACTTTGTATTCTCTTTTTCAGAAATAAGGGAGTCGCAGCCCCGGCACATGACCTTGAATGTCTCACGGTCAATCTCGTCGCCGATGTTAACCAACATCTCGCGAAGGCGATTTACGGGGATAGCGAAGCCCATATTATCGGCATCGGTAAACTTACTTACCGTTATTCCCACCACTTCACCCTCTCCATTAAACACCGGGCCGCCCGAATTACCGGGATTAACAGCGGCATCGGTCTGAACGAAATACTGTCCGTCCATCAGTTGCTTGGGCGAAGACACCGTGCCCTCGGTAAGAGTAAACGGCATACCATAGGGATAACCGGCCACGTGCACTTTGTCGGATATCTGCAGAGAATCATCGGCCGCAAGACTCAATGAAGGCAGATGTGTGAAGTCGTCATCGGCAGCCAACAAAGCTATATCGACGTCAGGGTTGACGAGAACAACGCGGGCATAGTGCTGCGTGCGGTTATTGTCAAGCAACGCTACTTCATGATGACCGTCCACCACATGGTTGTTGGTGACAAAAAGGTTTATATCACGAAGATAAAAGCAGGACCCGGAACCGCCGGAATGATTTACCTTATATACAGTGTCAAATATATTTTTGTCCATAATCGTATCAGCTTAAAAGGTGTGTCATAATACATTGCTGCAGGCGGGTGGCATATAGCGCATAAGCGGCAAAGTCATTCTGTTGCAGAGCTTCGGTCAGTTTTGACTGGAGGTCGCGCAACTCCTCTTTTATATCATCATGCCGCATGTCATATGATGCATCTTCACGCTCTTCATATTGCTCCTCGCTCTCAGATGATGCCTCTTCATCTTCATCCGACTCCACTCTTATGGCAAGGAACTGGTCAAGACCGGAAATCAGTGGTTTGCCTGCATCTTCAAAAGGCTTGTCGGCCGATGCCTTCAGCAGATCCACGAAAAATTCATTGAGCGAGTCATCCATATCGCAATAATGATACGCTTCATAAATTTTTCTTATAAGTCCAACTGCCGCCTGCGAATAGTCACCGCCCTGATAATGGTCAAGAAGATTTCGATATATCTCTTTGAAATTTTTCTGCATGTTGGCTATTGTCGACCTGCGTTTGGGTGACTCTATCATATGGGTCTTGTACAGGTCGGCGGCAATATCCTCTTTGCTCTTTGCCAGTATCTTTTCAAGTGCGCCCGACGCTTTCTTTACGAGAACCGACTCCGGAGTATGTTCGTCATCATTCAAATCGTTTATGGCATCATTAAGCTCGTCTTTAAGATTTCCCTGCGGATTAGCCACATAATCTATCTGACAAAATGATGACATAAGAGCGTTCCAAGCTATACCGAAACGTCGCTCTTTCGTAAAATCGGCTACGGCATCAAGAGTCATGCGCCCTATCGATTGTATGGCATCATACAACCGGTCTACGGTAGCATCGTCATAGCGCGTCACAATAGGTTCACATAACCTTTCCGCTCCGAAATTAGCGACAAACTCATCATCAAAATCATCAGCTACACGACACATATTGTTTATCTGCCAGTCAAATGTCGACGGATGCGCTTCCGATAACGGACACGACCACCTGATGTACAACATCTCATCCTTCAGATAAAAACGGGCAAGCATAAGACGTCCGGTATTTAAAGACGCCACCGCACGCAGCATGGCCACCGCATTATCTTTCGGCACGCGCATAAAAGGCACTTCGGCATTCAGCATACCGTCAGAAGTTATCAAAATGTCGATAATGACAGACCCATGCGGTATATGGTATTCGGTGCCGTCCTCATTGCCGAAACATTTCGATATGTCGGGGTTGTTTGAATCAAGAACCATCCGTATGGCCTCGATATATTTTCCTTCATCAAACAAGTCAAATGAGCCGAAGTACATGTCAGGCGAGTCCGTGGCCTGTGTTGACTTGACCACAGGTTCAAAATATGGTAACGTTTTCTTCATAGCAAATACTCAAGTAATGCAAATATACAAATAATAGGAATGTATATAAAACCTAAGCGGATAAAATTGTGACTCAACGCACAATTTCATCCGCACTCAACCGGAATAACAATTCCCTATAACAACAGAACTAAGGGAACGGATTTATTTTATCTCCGATTTTATCTTGTCAGTCCACGCTTTAAGGCGTGAAGGGGTTAACTCCTCTTTATTCACTTGATCAAGCAACAGGCCTACGTATACGCCGTCAATGAATGCAGGCGACTCGTCAAACTCATAACCGTCGGCATCAAATGAACCGATAAACTGCGCTCCTGTTTTTTGCAGGCTGGTATATATGACCCCGACCGCACCACAGAAAGTGTCGCTCATAGACTCGTCTCCGCAACCGAAAATAGCAATCTGGCGTCCCTTTAGGTTCAATGCTTCAAGACCGTCAAGAAAATCATACCAATCATCCTGAAGGTCACCTGCGCCCCATGTCGAAGAGCCCAATATCAATACATCATACGGTTCGACATCGGACGGAGCTGATTTAGCCACATCATGAACGTCAGCCGACGGTACATCAAGTAACTTTGCTATCTCTTCAGCCACTTCAGCGGTTACGCCGGTGCTTGATCCGTAAAAAATACCTGTTTTTTTCATTATTTTGCCAATGTTTTATAATTAAAACATCGACACAACCCGATTGTTCAGAATGTCACGTGAAAACCGGCACGTATGCCCCAGTTAGGCGCATCAAACGCATTACGGTAACTTAATCGCCATACTGAATCAAGGCGGAATATCCGGAATATATTGTCAACACCCACACTGATCTCCATATAAGGCACATTTGACATAAGAGTAGTATGCACATCGGAAGGTATGACAAACAGGTCCTTATTGAAATCAGGATTATTTTTCGGGCTTAAATGTCCCCACAGGGCTTTGAACGACATAACCTCACGGAGTCGAAGTTTTTTAAGCAATGGTATACGGTTAAAAATCATGCCGTCCATCCAATATGTGAGATCGACCATGGCGTAAGAGTCATTGACAAATTCAAGCGGGTTCATCAAAGCAAAACTCTCGGCTTGAATAAGGTATGACAGGTTTGCGCTCGGCAGGAACAGGTTCATATACGGCGATGACTCCCAAGCATGGCCGCCTTTGACAATAGCGTCGACATGGCCGAAAGCCGAAAGCCAGAAGCGCTTTGAAAAACGCAGTTCGGTACGGTTGATCGGGAACATTGTGCCGCCAAGACCTTTGGGCGCATAAGTATGGATCAGTTCAAATACAGGGGCATCGCGGTTTATTGACCTGCGGTCTGATTTTCCCTGAATAAACTTCTCGCCGGGAGCATAACGCAGTTTTAAAGTAAACGTAAGCTCATTATAGTGAGGGAAGCGTGTTCCATGTCCGTCTATAAACTGAATCCATTGCGACTCCTCCTGCCGTTCAAAACGCGACATAAGTCCGAGCGAAAAGTTATTGTACAGCTCAAGATTATATTCAAGCACTTGCGAGCGCTTGTATGTCACTCTTGTATCGGGAAGTCGCTTAACAGACAGAAATACATTGTCACCGTACGTTGTCAGATAGTTCTGGCCAAGCTGGTCTATGTCAAAAGAGGAGGTCGCACGAATGGAATGGACGGGGAACTCGCGCGAATGATACTTTTTGTCATTGAACGAGTACTCGACCTCACCCTCATACTTCCATTTCTGATCGCGGAAACCATAAGCCAGATAACCACGGGTAAACCATCTTTTAGACAGGTTCGCCGTAGTCATTCCTCCGGCTCTTAACCGAAGGCCTTCAGCCGTATTGTACGAAATGGTCGACATTATAGGACCGTAGTCGAATTTGCTCGGATTACCGGTGGTGACATAACCGTTGGCCATAAGTTTAAGCACACGTTCCGTCCAATAATATACAGGCACCTCGCGCATACTCTTCAACAACTCCCCTACGCTGCTCTCACCCTGCTCCATAGGTATAGGGCGTTTCTCTTCCCAGAATTTATTGTCTTGCTCCGAAGCGTCATCGCTGATAATCTCACGCTGGGCAAAGTCGAAAACTTCAGCATTTTGCGGCTCATCAAAGTTAAAGCCGCTGTAGAGTGTATTACGGCGTGTGTACAGCTGGGGCAATCCGGGAAGCACCGATAGTTCGACAGTCATGTCGTCACGTGTCTTAAGCCGGGAGCCGTCGGCAGCCTTTTCAAAAGTCTGCGTCACCGACATCGCATCCATAAAGTTGACATTGATAGTGTGAGGCAAGTGCATCTCAATCTTCTTTATGAACATCGTCGAGTCGTTTTTAGGCACATACATCTTGCCGA
This sequence comes from Candidatus Homeothermus arabinoxylanisolvens, assembly GCA_001689405.1. GTDB lineage: Bacteria > Bacteroidota > Bacteroidia > Bacteroidales > Muribaculaceae > Muribaculum > Muribaculum arabinoxylanisolvens. The sequence goes on from LUJO01000025.1 coordinate 41,684, forward strand.
TGAAGCCCCATGTCTCCGATGTGTGAGGCACAAAACTCAACACGACGCAGGAGTCGCCGTCCAGCACTATCGTGTCATTAAGATAGAACTTGTAGAAGTCAGTGGCTATGCGCGACAACGGACTTACGAAACGCTTCTGAAGAAGATTGACATCATTACTGTATATGTCTATCTCCCTGAATACATCTTCAAGGAACTGTCGTGAGCTTTCCTGATTGGACAGTATGTCGTCAATACCCTCCTGCCTCATGCCTTTGACATGCTCTTTCTGTGAATGGGGAGACTTGCGGTAATTAACGTCCGATACTTTTTCCTTTACAATAAAATTAAGTATAGGCTTACCCGATATTTCCGATATATCCACATGATCTTTGAGGAACTTGAATTTATTCCCCATCCAAGCATAATTGGTCTCAGGATCGAAATCGTTTAATGCCATTGTCAGGCGCTCGTACTTTTCATAATTATAAAAGTCATTGCGCTTGGGATCGTTTTTACCCATCGCCGCACGTATGCGGTTCAGGAATATCACGGCAGGATTATTTTTCTTACTATACTTTTCTTTCTTGGGCTTCACCACCACTTCACTTAGCGATACTCCGACCGGCATCAGCTGCACGTTCATGCGGCGGTTTACCGGAGTCTTCAACGGTATGGACTTGGTGCGATACCCCATAACCGACAGTTTCAAGCTATCAGCCCGTGAAGATGACCGAAGCTGAAAACGTCCATTGTCATCAGTCAGGCCGCCGCTGTTTGTACCGGTAAGAAAAAGTGCGACATATGGTATAGGCTCATGAGTAACCGAGTCGGTAACAGTACCGGCAAGGAACGTTGTCTGCGCCCCTGTTGTTTGTGCCAGCAACATAAGCAGTACCGGCAACAAGCTAACAACTGTAAATCTTATAAATTTCAAACTTTTACTAACTAAATTTCCGATTCTCGTTCAAAACGATATAACTTTGCAAAGTTAATATAATTTTCCATTTTATGAAATGGCAAAGGAAATAGAAAGGAAATACATTGTCATAAATGACAGCTTCAAGTCTATGAGCACCCGCTCATATCACATAGTTCAAGGCTATATACATACCGAACCACGCGCGGTGGTAAGAGTACGTATACGCGACGACAAGGCGTTTCTTACAATAAAAGGAGAAAACAAAGGCGCTGTACGTAATGAATGGGAATATGGCATACCGGTCGATGATGCCCGCCATATGCTTGACGAGTTATGTCAAGGCTCTGTCATCGAAAAAACGCGGTATATAGTTGAATATAACCGGCATATATGGGAGGTGGACAGTTTTGACACTCCGTGTAAAGGTCTTGTGGTTGCCGAGATTGAATTAAAGTCGGAAGATGAAAGTTTTTCTTTGCCTCCGTTTGTAGGAGACGAGGTTACCGGCGACCCTGCATACTATAATTCGACAATGGCCTCTACTTCACATTAAGAAGTTTGTGCAGCTGAAGCGAAAGCCGCCACTGAGGGTGCTTCAGACAATAATCAAGTGCGTCAGCTGTAAGCTTCGCATTACGTACAGGATCGCCCGTGTCGCATGGCTGAAGCACTCTGGCATGAGCGTCTATATTCTCATAGCGGCCCGGATCATTATGTCCACAATACACTACCTTAAGTTCGTCGCAGCTGTCAATTACCGGCTGCGCCCCGTCGCAGAACGCATCTTTCGGAGAAAGTGTCACATGATCTATACCGGAGGGCAGTTTACGTGTACCGTTGGTCTCTATTGCGATTGAGCGGCCAATAGCGTGGAGTGCATCTACCAGCCTGTCGTCAATAAACAGCGACGGCTCTCCGCCTGTCACGACTGTCAGCCGTGACGGATACTTCTTTACCTCGGTTACTATATCGTCAGCCGTCATCATACGGCCTTCGTTGTGCTCCGTATCACAAAAGGGACACGAGAGATTGCAACCGCTAAAACGTATAAACACAGCCGGCACACCGGCATTTATCCCCTCGCCCTGTATACTGTAGAAGATTTCGTTTATTTTATACATTCGGCCGCCATATTATCGTATTGATCAAGCACATAGACCGCCTCATTGCCTTCCGACTCCTTTACCCGGGCCATAAAACATTGTGGTACATTCTCCACTATCCACCGGGCTATGTTTTCAGCCGTAGGATTAAACGGCAGCAATTCATTAAGATTGCCGTGATCAAGATAGCCGTGTATTCGCTCTTTAATATGTGAAAAATCACATACCATGCCGTCACCGTTAAGCTCACGGGCCTTACAATAGACTGTTATAATCCAGTTGTGGCCGTGCAATCCGGAACACTTACTCTCATAGCTCAATGACAGGCTGTGAGACGCCGATATCTCCAGTTTCTTTATTACGTAGTACATCCGATATGGTTTTCTATATCACCTGAGTGTAAGTTTGACCACATTCTCGACGTGAGCGGTATGGGGGAACATATCCACGGGCTGTATGGCCTCGACCTTGTACTTGACATCGAGCAGGGCAAGGTCACGCGCCTGTGTCGCCGGATTGCAGCTCACGTAAACTATGCGTTGGGGGGCGGCATTAAGTATAACGTTTACCACATCCTCGTGCATTCCGGCTCGTGGGGGATCGACAATCATAACGTCAGGGCGTCCGTGAACTTCAATAAACTCGTCGGTCAGCACATCTTTCATGTCACCGGCAAAAAACAGTGTATTGTCAATGCCGTTTACGGCAGAATTGACACGGGCATCCTCGATAGCTTCGGGCACATACTCTATGCCTATGACTTTTGCCGCTCTCGAAGCCACAAAATTTGCGATAGTGCCCGTACCGGTATAAAGGTCATAGACCAGCTCGTCATTTTTTATATCGGCGAAGTCGCGTGCCACTTTATATAATGTATATGCCTGACGGGAATTGGTCTGATAAAATGACTTCGGCCCTACGCGGAAACGAAGTTCCTCCATCTCCTCTTCAATCCATTCGCGGCCGGCATATCTTATGACCTGTTGGTCGCCTATGGTGTCATTGACTTTAGTATTTATGACATACAACAATGAGGTTATTTCCGGGAATTGCATGCGTACAGCCTCCATAAGAGTCTCTATAGCGGCGGCATCGTCCTCGCCAAACACCATCAGAGCCATAATCTCACCGGTCGATGCTATCCTTATCATAAGGGTACGCAAAAGTCCCTGTTGCCCGCGCAGATCATAGAATGAATAACCATGCTCTTTCCCGAACTCCTTTATAAAAAGACGCAGCCTGTTGCCGAAATCGTCTTGCAGAAAACAGCGTTCAATGTCCAATACCTTGTCAAATGCGCCGGGAATATGGAAGCCGGCGGCATCTCTGTCAGAGAATTCTTCATCCGAAGCAAGTTGCTCATAAGTAAGCCATTTCTTGTTGGAGAAAGTATATTCCATTTTATTCCGGTATTCCCATATATTTTCTGAACCGATTATCGGACTTATTTCCGGAATCTCGATTTTGGCAATACGCTCCATGGCGTCCTTAACCTGTTTTTGCTTGCAGCTTAACTGATATTCATAAGGCAGATGCTGCCATCGGCATCCGCCGCAAACAGTGAAGTGGCTGCAACGAGGCTCTGTACGCACGGCACCGGGAGTATGCAAAGCTATAGCACGCCCTTCGGCATAATTTTTTTTCTTTTTGACAAGCTTTATATCGACAATGTCACCCGGCGCACAATACGGAACAAAAACAACCATATCGTTCACTCGGGCGAGCGCATTGCCTTCGGCCGCCACATCTGTTATCTCGACACGCTCCAATACGGGAAGCTCCTTACGTTTTCGTGACAAAATCAAAGAATTTAAATAATGGTGCAAATTTAGATAAAAAACGGGACAAATCGATGTCACCGCGACAAAAAGAAACAGAAGCATTATTCATAAAATTTGCCGAAAATCTTTTTTATTACGTACATTTGCCGTAACTTTGAATGACAAATGCACTTATGGAAGCGTTGCTTTACATAGTCATCCGCGGAATCGCGATAGGCATACTGATATCAGCTCCTATGGGGCCGATAGGCATGCTTGTTATCCAACGTACTCTTAATAAAGGACGTTGGCCCGCTTTCTTCACCGGTATAGGAGCCTCGTTGAGCGACCTGATATACTGTCTGCTGACCGGATTGGGGCTGTCGTTCATAACCGATATCATAGAAAAGAACCAGCTGCTTCTACAGATTGTCGGCTCTGTCGTCATTGCCGCATTTGCATTCTATCTGTTTCGGAAAAATCCGGCCCGGGCCCTTACCACGCCGGTGGATTCTCCCAACACATACTGGACCGACTTTGTGACGGGCTTCCTGCTTACATTTGCCAATCCGCTTATATTATTTTTTATAATAGGTCTATTCGCCCGCTTCAATTTCCTTCTGCCCGAATTTCGTTACTATCACTATATATCGGGCTACATGGCCATATTCGGCGGAGCACTGTTATGGTGGTTTACCATAACGTTTTTTGTCAACAAAGTGCGTTCACATTTCAACGTGAGATCATTATGGCTCATAAACCGGATAATAGGAAGTATATTGTTTATAATGGCGATTGTAGGTCTTATTATGGGTATTAAAGACTTATAAACTATGAAGACAAATCTTGAGAAATTAAATGTACCGTACATCGAGGCAATCCACGGATCAAACGTCGATGAAATAATAAACAAACTTGAAGAGACCGGTGAGCGTCGTACCATCGACTCCATATGCTGGAAAGATGAGTTCCCCTATCACCCGCTTACCACATTTTCCGTGGCACACTCCGACAAGTCGTTCTACATAGACTTTTTCGTGAGAAGCAACTATCTGCGCGCCATGAATTACGATACAAACTCTCCGGTCTACGAAGACTCGGCCGTGGGATTTTTTCTACAACCCGACCCGGACTCTCCCACATATTATTCATTTATGTTCAATTGCATCGGCACAGTCAGCGGCGAAATATGCCGTGAGGGTGAAAAGCCGCAGCAGCTTCCGAAGGAGCTCATTGAACGAATAACACGCTTCGCATCGTGCGGCACAAGGCCGTTTCGCGAGCTTGAAGGTCTGTTTACATGGAATGTCGTTGCCGAACTTCCGCTTGACATTATCGGCATAAAGTATGAAGGACGCCCTATAGTTATGAAAGGTAACTTTTACAAATGCGCGTCGGGTACACAGCAACCGCATTTTCTGTCATGGCAGCCGGTAAAGTCGGAACATCCCGATTTTCATCGTCCCGAATTTTTCGGTTACATAGAACTTGATTAGGCCATACTTGTTTTTTTACTGTACAATAATACAACTGATAATGATGAAAATATTAGTCTCACTGTTGCTTTCCGCAGTATGTGTATGCAACATGTCGGCGCAGACGCTTGACGATCTGAAAAATCTTCTCAAAGGGAGCGGCAACAAAACCGAACAGACATCTGACAGCTCGTCATCGCTCGGCGGCACTCTCGGTTCGATTCTCGGCAACGTACTCGGCAACGATAAAATAACCCCGGCAGATCTTGTCGGCTCATGGAAGTACAGTGCTCCGGCAGTCACATTCAAGAGCGACAATATGCTGAAAAAGGCCGGCGGTGCGGCAGCATCGGCCACTATAGAGAACAAGCTCAAGCCCTATTACCAAAGAGCGGGTGTTGACCGGATAGTGTTGACGGTAAACAATGACAGCACGTTTGTCATGAAATTGGCCAAAGGCTCTTTGTCGGGCACACTGGCACAAGGCGAACCCGGCTTCATGCAGTTTAAGTTTAAAGCTATGAAGAAAATAAATCTGGGCACTCTCAACGGAGCGGTGTCAAAAGTCGGCAATCAGATAAACGTGACATTTGACATATCCAAACTGATGACGCTTGTCAACCGTATAGCTTCCATATCAGGCAATTCGACACTGAAAGGAGTAAACTCGATGCTGCAGAGCTATGACGGCATGCAGGCGGGCTTCAGAATGACGAAAACCGCTGCTGAAAACAAATAATCAAAATTCATCAAAAGGAGTTGGTAACAGAATTATTTCCAACTCCTTTTTTATGTCAGAGCGATATAAACCTACGCGGGTATTTAGCAATATTTAATACATGTATATCGGGAGAAATCGATAAATTTGTAAGACTATGGAAAAAGTATTTTCAAAAATCGTCATAATTACCGTAACCCTCCTGTCATTGTTGTTGGCTGTCAGTGGATGCAAGACATCAAAGCCGGCCACAAAGCCGTCATATAAAAATACTTCAACAAAACTCCCCGCCGGCATATCGGACCTTAAAGGCGATGAAAAACGGCTGGTAGATGAGGCGTTGACATGGCTCGGCACTCCATATAAATACGGTGGGCAGGATTATTCGGGTACTGACTGTTCGGGACTGACGATGAAAGTATATCTTAAGGCTCTCGGCGTAGCCATACCCCGCAACTCGGGTGAGCAACAGAAGTTCTGCAAATCGATACATCGCAATTCATTGAATGCGGGCGACCTTGTATTCTTTTGTACCGGCAAGGACAAAAAACGGGTGTCACATGTGGGGCTTTATATAGGCGGCGGTCAATTCGTTCATGCCTCCACTCGTAAAGGGGTCATAATAAGTGACATGTCAGAGCGGTATTATACGTCGACCTATCATTCGTCAGGACAAGTAAAACGCAAAGGCCTCAAACAGACAAAAAACATACCCGAACAGGCATCGCCTGAAAAAAACAAGAAAAAAACGACTCCCGCCCCTCAGCCCAAGAAACTTGAGACCGAGCCGTTGCGTTTTGAACTCGACGAGGTATTGGAGGGAAAAATCGATTCAATCTATAGTTCTTTCCTCGACTGATTCTGTGTCGAAATACCATGGATGACTCGTAATGGTTATTATGCCGTCGCTGTTTTCGTTACCTGCGTAACGGCGCGCGGCCATTATGTGTCCGGCATTTTCCACTAAAGAGCGTTTAACTCTGCCGGCCGACTCTATACAGTACCCGTCACCTTCATAAACAGCCACATGATTTATACGGCCGGTTTCCGGATTTCCGAAAAATACGAGATCGGATTTAGCCAATGAATCCATAGCCACGGGCCTCCCGACCAACGCTTGCTGCGGCGCGTCACGCGGTATTATGATGCCGGCGCTCAAGTATGCGAGTTTTGTAAGTCCCGAACAGTCCATGCCCTTTACCGAAAGGCCTCCCCACATATACGGGGTGCCCATGCATGATACGGCGCTTTCAAGCACCTTCTCCGCGACATCACAGCGATTAAGGGTTTCAAGAGGCGCTACGCAATCCTTTCTCACCCACCCGCATCTACCGTCGGGCAGACATATTTTCACGAATCCTCTTTTACGTATGCGCATATCCCCTATTATATCACCCGGCACAAGATCGGTCAGCGGTTCGCTGTTTATGTCGTGACGGCTGTAAGCCTTGATTTCCGCCGGAGAGATGACGGCAAGACGAGGCGACTTGCGCCACCGTTCCATAGAGCAGTCATCCATGAATGTCAATGAATTGTCAATCACGTACCCCGTATAACCTTCGGGAGTTATCACGGCACTCCATCCGCAGTCCATGCGTTGCGTTATTTTCAGCGGCGTTCCCATAAGTACCTGTGTCGTCATTTCGGCTCCGTGCCGTGTCGTATCGCGCACGTTAGCGACAGATATTACTGGAAGAGCCCATTCCTGCGCGCCAAGATGCATGAACAAAGTCAAAGCCGATAACAAAGCGGTCAATCTCATAATCTATGCTTATTTTTTCATAAAGATATGACATTTTAGCCGACAAACCATATACTGTCGATAAAAACCGTACAAAAACATGAACCAACATGTGAATATCACATTATAATAATATACATTAGTGTCCACTAAAAAATCATA
>LUJO01000026.1 GCA_001689405.1 Candidatus Homeothermus arabinoxylanisolvens
ATGTTCTCCACCTCCTTTTTTTGTTGGCTTCTTTGTGAAGCTGTTTCGGCACGCTGTTTTTTTTCCTGCCTTTTCTTATCCTTATAGGCATGGGATGAGCAATGGTGAGAGCAGAATTGAGTTGAGAGTTTTTGAGCCTCAAACTCCTTCCCACACCATGCACAGATTTTTTTAATTCTGATGACTGATGTTGCCATTTTCTCCTGTTTATTTCGCCACTCATTTCGCCAAATTTGTATATCCACGTATACCGATGTATATGGGTGTATACATCATCCATCATCTCGCTGGAGTGGTTTTCAACCGATGACGATGAGAGCCAAATGAGGTACAAAAACGAGGAAAAAATAACTTGAAAACGACCACGAACGATTAAAACACCGACAAACAGATATAAAGAAAGGCACTCATTTTGAGCGCCTTTCTGATATTTGGTGATATATTCTAATCGGTTTTAATACTATACCTATTTACCGATGCAGAAGCGGGAGAAGATGGTGCCGAGGATGTCGTCGGTGGTGATTTCGCCGGTGATTTCGCCGAGGTAGTGGATGGTTTCGCGGATGTCCTGCGCGATGAAATCGCCGGAGAGGTGCGAGGCAAGGCCGTCAATGACACGGGCCATGGCTTCCTGCGAGCGCACAAGTGCCTCGTAGTGACGGGCGTTGGTAACTACAATCGCGTCCTGCCATTCGCCGACACCGGAGGCTGAGACAAGCGAGGCGCATAACCGATCTATTCCGGCTCCGGTAGACGCTGCGATGTGGAGCTCTGTCATTCTGCCGGCAAAAGGCTTCATGTATGATGACAATGCACCAATCTTGTTGACCGACAGCTCTTGTCCGGCTACGGCATCGCTTTTATTCCATGCCACGACGAGATGTGCGTCTTCGGGGATATGCTCGCGTATTCTCTCCCAAGTATCGGCTAACTCGTCACAGCCTGACGTCGAATCCACAACCCATATGACTATCGACGCGCGGTCTATCTGCTCCATGGTGCGCTCTATGCCAAGCGACTCCACAACGTCGTCCGTGTCGCGCAACCCGGCCGTATCGACAAGCCTGAATTGCAGTCCGTCGATCTCCATCATATCCTCGATTATATCGCGTGTGGTGCCGTGGATATCGCTCACTATGGCGCGATTATCGCCGACAAGACGGTTAAGCAACGTTGACTTACCGGCATTGGTCGCCCCCACGATAGCTACGGGAATACCCGACTTTATGGCCGAACCGGTTGAGAAGGAGCCGGCAAGCCGCGACACGACGGTGTGTATATGCCGTGCAAGCTCCGACAACGCTTCACGCGAGGCAAACTCAACCTCCTCTTCCGAGAAGTCGAGCTCAAGCTCAAGCATCGACGCAAGGTCAAGCAAACGGCCACGGAGCTCTTTAAGGCACCGCGAAAAGTCGCCCTTCATCTGACTTACGGCAAGACGGTGTGCAGCCCGCGACGATGAAGCTATGACATCGGCCACCGCCTCGGCCTCGGCAAGATCCATGCGGCCCGAGGCATAAGCCCTACGTGTAAATTCGCCCGGCAGGGCCAAGCGACATCCATTTCTGACAAGCAGATTAACGACCTCGCGCTGTATCCACCGCGAACCGTGCACCGACACCTCAACTACATCTTCTCCGGTAAATGACTTCGGCGACCTGAACACCGTAGCCACCGCATTGTCGAGCACCTCGCCGCTCTCCTCGACTATTTCACCGAGATGAGCCGTATGACTTGCCACACCACTTAGTTTTTTGCCGCGCCATACTTTATCCACAATAGCCACGGCGTCCTTACCGCTTACTCTTATAACGGCTATGCCGCCCGTACCGGGAGGAGTAGATACGGCACAAATAGTATCGTCAATCATTTTTTCGGCTTTAGGGTACTCCAATAGTGGAAACGGCACTCCGACTCCACCTGCGCCTCGACATCATCGGGAAGCGCACTGAAAAAATCATGTCCGGTCACTCTCTCCACCTCATCGATAGTCACCGCCGCCGCTTGCATGCCGCCGGACACCTTACCGTTATTCATTATAAACGCAATACCCCGGGGCGGGTCGGCATAAGGCGAAAGCACAACTTTAAAAAACCGGTGCGGCACAATCACCTTCGTATCACCGATAGTCTCAGTAAGATCATCGCTCAATACAGGTCCGGCTACGATTACAATAGCGCTGTCGGCCTGTGCCCATACCCGGCATTTCTCCTCAAGACGCATCCAAGCGCCGGAGTTAAGGTCATTATTCTGAGGGCAGATGTTTGTCATACAAAAAGACTGCTGCATGGCTACGGTACTCCACTTCATGTCACCTGCCGGAGCCATATGCCCGCGGTCATAGCCCGAGTAAGAATAGTCCCACGGATTGGCACATCCGCTCACCGATTTATCTGCAAAAAAATCCTTGGCACGCGGCACAGTACCGGCCACCTCATCGGCAGTCAGCTCCCACGCCACCCAGTTAGGCACATGTGCGTCCTTATTAAACGACACCACCATACCCTCGTAGTTTATCAGCTGTTCAGGAAGTCCTGTGGCGGTAACTACCTTTTCAAGCCCTGCAATATGCTCCGGAGCGACAGTCCGGTCGGGATTATCATCACCCGAACATCCGGCTATGCTTCGGCCAAACACGCATAAAAGCGCCAATGGCAACAATATCTTTTTTCTCATAATTATGCAAAGATAGCGGTTTTTCACCTAAGCTACGCCGCCAACCTGCAAATTTTACATGGCCCAGATGATTCCGGTCGATATTGAGGAGAACTGCGGCCCGCAGCCGCTTTTTATCAACTTCATCGGCGAGTACCGTACATAAAGTCCCCACCCGTGATAACTCAGTGCGCCATACAGGTCTACCGTAACCTTATGCGCATATATGCCTCCGGCCCGATCAGTATGTCCGATACGCCCTACCTCATAGGTCGTCTTGAGGCTGCTACGCGTAGTCACATTAAGCACCGGTCCGACATGCAGCCCGCAGTGCCGCCCTAAACGGCGACCGTAGATAAGCGGCATCGACAGAGTCTCCACCCTTAACCGTGAACTGCCCCCATGGGCATCAGCCGGATATGGCTCCACCGATATGGCTCCGTCAGTCTTGACGAAACGGCCGGTAGAATTGAGAGCATAATTTCGCGCGTTATACCCCACGCCGAAAGTCAGCCAGTTTTGACTGTTCCAGTAAGCACGCAGCCCGAGAATAAACAGCAGCGAGAACTCATAGGACTTTGCCGCCTCTACATGCAACCCCGAAGGCGCTCCGACCGCATTGACAAGCCCCGCACTTATACCTCCAAATATCAGATCCCAGTCTACCGGCCCGGTCCTGTACAACAACGACAGTCCGCTGGCTCCCGTACGCTTTCTGCGCATGGCCGATATGGCCACATCATTATCCTCTCTTACATAATCATACTCAACCACACTGTCAGGAGCGACTTCCAACTTAAGTCTGATGCCCTCCGGCGACTCGGTAAATACTATTTTCTCCGGGTTATCGACCGACATAATCGTATCAGGCTCGCCGACATTCACTTCCGCAGCAGCCGACATAGCAGCCACAGCCGCCGCCATTGCTATAAAAATCCTTTTCATAATAGTATATCACGCATTACATCGGGAGCATAACTCCAACCGAAAACGACTTAATATCGGGCCCGCAACCCGTCTTCATGACACTGACAGGCGAGTACTTCACATAAACCGAAAAAATGCCTATCATACCGGTCGATGCCATAAAATCGACGGAAACCTTACGTTGCTGAAGCCTCTTGTACGACTCCTTTATCTCTATACCATCGTAGTCGTAGCACGAATTGGCCGACGCATGCAGATTGAAGTTAACCACCGCTCCAAGCCTTACTCCCCATTTGCGATAGATACGCTGAGTCATCATCAACGGCACATTCAGATGAAATATCTGAAGTCGCGAGTGACGGCCTTGAGTGTCATCGGGATAGCCGTCGACTACAAAGTCGCCGTCAGAGTTTTTGTAAAATCGGGTTCCACCCTTGTGAGTACGGTAGCTCTTGAAGCCGAAGCCCAATCCCACCGACCATCGCGGGCCGTTGCGCCACGGACGGTATTCCCAACCGAGCAGATTGAGTATGCCCCACTCTATGGAGCGGCCCATGGCAAGATTCAGATTGTCAGGAGTATCAAACGAGTTTATAAATCCCATATAGATGCCGTAGCTGACCTCTTCAGTGCCGCCATATCCCCGGCGCGACTTTTTCACAAAGCCCGGTATGTTCAGTATCCATTCATCATTGTCAGATACACTGTCGGTCACTTGCGAACGGTAAACATAATCGGTCGACTCACCGTCATAGTTGTTTATCGTCACCACCACTCCTTTTCCCGTCGAAGTCACGGTCACCTGTTCAGCCTTATCGGCCACAAGCAGCGTATCGGCCGGCTCAGTCTGTTGCGCCGACACAGCCACAGCCGAAACCGCCATAAGCAACATTGCAAATCTCTTTTTCATTGTATCGTATATATTACATTTATTTTTTCAACATTCTTTTGACCGCGGCCCTTCCGGCACGCCCCTCGATATAGATAAGTATCAGTTTGTCCTTGCCCACGGCGTGCTGGTTCAGATAAAACAGATAGCGGTTCAACTCACTGTCCGGCACCGGCTTGAGCGTATAATAACCGTAATAAAGCCTGCCGTTGCGAAACGCCACCTCTTTGTCCAAAGCCCCTGCGGCATCCTTCATAACCGCCGCCTCAAACACCGGCACCTCACCGGGCAGCCCCGACAAAGTGAGGCTATGATACACCGAAAGATTATATTCCCACAAGCCCGAGCCGCTTATCACGGTTTCGGTAGCGTGCACATTGTCGCGGTATGGTCCGTTAAACAGACTGTTTATATTCAGTCCATCCTGCGCACCGGCAGTCAAGGCCGACGACATAGCTATAGTCAATATCAATGCGTTAAGTTTCATATCGCACCATTTTTAAAATTCGATTTCGTCAAAAGCGTTGCCCACAGTCTGCATCTGTATTCTTACGTCACGTCCTATATCGGACGAAGCCTCTTCAATCGCCGACAAATCACAATGCATGATACTGAACACATCGTCATCATTATCGACCCGTTGTCCGCCTACATATGCATAGCACTCTCCCCGCGGCATTTCACCATAAGTCATGTACCCTGCCGCCACAGCAACGACAACGGCTATCGCTGCGGCCATCTGCAACAGTCTTCTTACCGGTGCAAAGGTCTTTGCGGAGCGGCGTTTTCCAACCGCACAGTATCCGGCTACGGCACGGGCCTCATCGAGAACAGGACTTGACTCGTCCGTCATAGCAAGCCGGCGCAGAAACCGCACCTCCTCGTCCTCGTCAAGAAGGCAATCAAAATAGCGCTGCGCCAATAGCTCAAGCCCACGCACCGACTGTCGTTTATCTTCAGGTTTATTCATATCCGGTATTCTTATATATTTCTCTTATCGTTTTTCTGGCCCGGCTCAGTATCATCCTTACGTTTTCCTGTGTCGTTCCTATCTCTTCGGCAATATCGCAATAGGCCATCCCTTCAATGTCATGCATTCTCAACACAGCCTGTTGGCGAGGACTTAGATGCTTGTCTATTATCGACTTTATACGGGCATACAGCTCCTCGCGGTCATCCACGTCGTCGGAGGCCGCTATGTCGCCGGCTTCATCCATGCTCACGGCAATCCTCACCTTCCTGCGCCGTAGCATGTCAAGAGCCACATGCCGTACAGCCGTAACCGACAGGCCCGCCGCATCCTTTTCGGTTTTAATTGCGTCACGACGTTGCCAAAGCCTGAAAAAAGCATCTTGAAGAGCATCATCCGCGGCATCGTCGTCACCGAGCATACGCGCGGCGCACCGGCCGAGTCCGGCCCTGAGCCTCAAAAACGTCGATGTCAGTTGATGTTGATCCATTGCTTTTTTGGTCGTTTCTATCGTGTAAACGCACACCCTTGCGGTTTGTAACAACAGTATGCCGATTTTTTCACTGTGCGAATTTAATCAATATCCCGTCCACATATGTTATTAATTGGACAACATTTGCATCAGCCTCCCGCAATGTAGACTTTCCCCGATGAGCCGCATGGCGGCAAAAACGGCTCCGGATTTTGTCAGCTTACAGTTTTTACTCTATCTTTGTATTATGGTACTACAGAAAGAGATTACACTTGCTCCCCGGAAAAGAGGCGTACACCTCGTGACGGGCGACATACAGAAAGAGTTGACCGACCTGCCCTCAAAAGGCATTGTCAACCTGCTCATAAAACATACATCGGCTGCACTGGCACTTAATGAAAACGCCGATCCCGACGTACGGAGCGACCTTGCGGCTATATTTGACCGGATGGTACCGGAGAACGCGCCATATTATCTGCATACCATGGAGGGCTCCGATGACATGCCGGCTCATGCCAAGTCGGTGCTTGTCGGCCCGTCGTTAACCATACCCGTCACCGGACGGCGTCTTAATCTCGGCATGTGGCAGGGCATATATCTATGTGAATTCCGCGACTACGGAGGGCCGCGTAAAATTGTCATAACTATAATAGGCGAATAATAATGGAAGGGCTTGTCATAAAAAATACCGGCAGCTGGTATGTGGTACATACCGACGAAGGAGCCGACGTAAAATGCAAGGTCAAGGGCAATTTCAGACTAAAAGGCATACGTACGACCAATCCTGTGGCTGTCGGCGACAAAGTCACCATAACCGTCAATCCCGACGGCAACGCCTACATCACCGCAATACAGCCGCGCGAGAATTACATCATACGCCGCGCGAGCAATCTGTCGAAAGAGTCCCACATAATAGCGGCCAACGTCGACAGAGCGTTTCTTGTGGTCACTCTCGCCCACCCTGTGACCTCGACCACTTTTATCGACCGGTTTCTGGCCTCGGCCGAAGCCTACCGCATACCGGTCACCATAGTCATCAACAAAACCGACCTGCTCACCGACGCCGACGAACGCGAATACTGCGAAGCCGTCGTGTACCTCTACCGCTCTATCGGTTATGACGTCATCGAGGTATCGGCAAAGACAGGCGCCGGCATAGATGACCTGCGACTGCGCATGACCGGAAAAGTATCGCTCCTGTCAGGCAACTCGGGTGTAGGCAAATCCACTATCATAAACGACCTGTTGCCTGAACTCGACCTGCGTACCGCCGCCATATCCGACATACACGACACGGGCATGCACACGACGACATTCTCCGAGATGTTTCCGCTCCCCGAGGGCGGATGGGTCATCGACACTCCGGGCATAAAAGGCTTCGGCACCATCGACTTCGACCGCCACGAGATAGCCCACTTCTTCCCGGAGATATTCAAAATATCACATGACTGCCGTTACGGCGACTGCACCCACACCCACGAGCCGGGCTGCGCCGTGCTCGAAGCCCTTGCCGACCACCGCATAGCCGAGTCGCGCTACAACTCGTACCTGAGTATTCTTGACGACACCAACCCCGACAAATACCGTAAACCCTTCTGACCATGACACCGCTTAAAATGTACCCCACAAGCCTCAACGAGAAGTACCTTGACCACATCGTCAAGACTCTTACTGACGGAGGCATAATAATCTACCCTACCGACTCGCTCTACGCCATAGGGTGCGACGCGCTTAACGGCCATGCCGTAGAACGCATATGCCGGCTGAAAGGCATCAATCCGTTGAAGACCAATCTGTCCATAATATGCACCGACATATCGCAGGCCGCCGAATATGCACGCATCGACAACAGGGCATTCAAGTATATGAAGCAATACCTGCCCGGCCCGTATACATTTCTGCTGCCCACAGCAAGTACTCTGCCCAAGGTATTCAAAGGCCGGAAGATAGTGGGCGTGCGCATTCCCGACAATGCCATAGCCACAGCCATAGCCCGACGTCTCGGCAATCCTTTGCTGTCGACCTCGATACAGTATGACATTGACGAGCCTGACGAAGCCGTGTCGCCCGAAGCCATAGCGCTCCGTTACAACGACGACATAGATCTAATGATCGACGGCGGCGACGGTTCGGTCATCCCCTCTACTGTCGTTGACCTCACCGACAGTTCGCAGCCCGTCATCATACGCGAAAGCTCCGCACCTTTCAATCCCTGACATATGTAATCGGCAACGACCGGCAAAGCCACGATTACCTCCCTTCCTGAAGTGTATTATTTTTTATGTTATATTTCAGGCAAAATTTTCATTTAAAGAAATATTTCCCTATTTTTGCATCACAATAATTGTACCTGAATTTTTAACCAAATAAATCAAGTAATTATGTCAAAGGTAACAGTAGTAGGAGCCGGCAACGTAGGCGCAACCTGCGCCAATGTTTTGGTGGCTAACAATGTAGCTGACGAAGTCGTTCTCATCGACATCAAGGAAGGCCTTGCCGAGGGTAAGACTATGGACATCATGCAGACAGCCAATCTGCTTAACATCAATACCCGTATGACCGGCGTGACCAACGATTATTCAAAGACCGAAGGTTCTGATGTCGTTGTCATCACTTCTGGTATACCCCGCAAGCCCGGCATGACCCGTGAAGAGCTTATCGGTGTCAATGCAGGCATCGTAAAATCGGTAACCGACAATGTACTCAAACACTCTCCCAACGCCATAATCATATGCGTGTCCAACCCCATGGATACCATGACTTACCTCATCCACAAGACTTCGGGTCTGCCCAAGAACCGTATCATCGGCATGGGCGGCGCTCTCGACAGCTCTCGCTTCAAATACTTCCTTAGCGTAGCCCTTAACGCCAACCCCAACGAAGTCGAGGGTATGGTCATCGGCGGACACGGCGACACCACAATGATACCTCTGACCCGTTACGCTACTTACCGCGGAATACCCGTAAGCCAGCTTCTTGACAAGGAGACCCTTGACAAAGTGGCTGCCGACACTATGGTAGGCGGCGCTACCCTTACAGGTCTTCTCGGCACTTCAGCTTGGTACGCTCCCGGCGCTGCATCGGCCGCTATCGTGGCTGCCGTGCTCCACGACCAGAAGCGCGTCATTCCCTGCTCGGCGCTTGTCGAAGGTGAATATGGCGAAAACGACATCTGCATAGGTGTTCCCTGTCTGCTCGGCCGCAACGGTATCGAAAAGATTGTAGACGTAAAACTCAACGACGCAGAGAAAGAACTCTTCGCCAAGAGCGCAGCCGCAGTGCGCAAGACCAACGGCGCCCTCGCATCGTCACTCTAAGCACCGTACAACGAAGTTTTTGAACCAAATTAACGACAAGGTGTTTCGATTCTACGGAACACCTTGTTTTTGCGTATTAACAGAATGTCCAACAACATTTACACAATAAATATATTATGAAGAAATTATCTTACATTCTTATGGCCGCCGCAGTTGTGGCAGGCATGGCTCTGTCATCATGCAATTCCGCGTCAAAGCAAGCAAAAGAAGCAGCCGAGACAGAAGAAAAAATAGCTGAGGCCAGCGGCAAGCCTATCGTTCTCGGACCCGGCGACATACTTGAGTTCGGCGAGCCTATACCCGCACCGGTTGTAGTTGATTTTTGGGCCGAATGGTGTCCTCCCTGCAAAAAGTTTTCTCCTATTTTTCACAAAGTGGCAGAAAAGTATAAAGGACAGGTACGTTTTATATCGGTCGATGTCGACAAGTGTCCCGACATAGCCAAGCAATATGGAGTGGAGTCCATACCTACCATACTACTTGTAAATACCAAAGGCATCATAAACCGCAATATCGGTTTCATGACTGAAGAGGAGCTCATAGCCGGAGTAGAGGCCATAATGCCCTCTACAGAACCTACTGTAGCTCCGCGCTGATCAAACGGCGGAAATCCTCATAACGGGCCATACTTACGGCTCTGCATGAATCATTATAATGGCGCAGGCGGGGAAGGTTTATATACCTGTTCCCGCTTCCGCGTTTTATAGGGAACACCTCGTTTTTACGTCTTACTACCTCATCGCAAAGAGGACTCCGGCCGGTAACGGCATCAGGCTGCAGCTCGGACGGCACATTGTCAACCGTCACGGGAAGCACGTATGAGCACGGCGGATAACCTATCACTGTCCACATAACGGCACATCCGTCGCCGCGCTGCTCTATCACTACTGACGCGCTCGACGAATTGCGCGGTATAAAATCCTGATCTACAATCCACTCTCGTCCGGAGTCCTCCATGTCGCAGTCCAAAAGAGAGTGATAAAAACTGCGCGACAACACCTCCGTAAAAGTCTCCGGGGCGATAGTGCCCATGACACGATACGGTTCGAGCAGGTGCCGGGCATTGCATTCGCGAATATAGCCGAACCCTGACACAGAGTCGCCCGAATAAGAGTAATTGGTACGATAAAGCACACCCCCGGGGGTATCGGAAAGGGCATATTTCACATAGCCGCCGTCATGAGTCTCATAACAGGCACCTTCACCGGAGGCATCAAGCACTCCGAAGTTGGCCTGCACTCCCAACGGCTTGGGCAACGATTCGAGTAACGCTTCAAAATCGGCCAATGTACTGCAACTGCGCAAGGCGGCCGTCATAACCACACCCTCGCGGTCACGATATGACGCAGTATCCGGGACCAGATTATATGACGCGGTATTCATTATTGCGAAACCGGCTCTGTTCATTCCAGCCCAAGCCTCGGAAAAAAGAGAGTCGCCCGCATTGAACAGAGCCACATAATCAAAGTCGCCGGGCGTCTTTGCCTCGACACGCGCCACAAAATTATTTTCATTGCCCGTATCGCGATGCTTCCACAACATCGCATATCCGTCACGGGCCACACGGCGGTCCACTATAGCCGATGTACAGGGCGACACGGCAGTCCATGATGACATAAGCATCACCGCAAGCACTATTGTATGTTTGATCATGACAAGTTTTCTCATACACAAATATAATGATTTATCTTTACACTTTCGTTTTTTATATGTATCTTTGACTAAGTATTAGATACTAAATAAAAACAGCCTATGCCTGAAGAGACCCGACAATATGCCGAAGTCATATTACCTTTGCCGCTTTACGGGACATTCACATACAACATACCCGCCAATCTTACAAATAAAATAGGCGTAGGCTATAGGGTAATAGTACCGTTTGGCCGCAAAAAGTACTACACCGCCATAGTGTCATCGCTTACGCCCGTGGCACCGAAAGATTTCGAGCTGAAAGACATCGTATCAGTACTTGACGACGGTCCGGTATTACGATACCCGCAGCTGAAGTTATGGCAATGGATATCGGAGTACTATCTATGCGCGACAGGCGATGTGTATAAAGCTGCCGTGCCGGCCGGTCTTAAAATAGAAAGCGAGACATTCATCGAACTGAATCCCGATTACGAAGAGAATGAGGACGAGCGTCTTACCGAACGCGAGGCCATAATAGCACAGATACTCGACCACAGCGGACGCATGCCGCTCGGCGACATAGAGAAACGCACCGGACTGCAGAATGCGGAGACCATAACAGCCAAGATGATTGAGAAGGGCATAGTCATGGTATCGGAAAAACTGGTTGAACGCTATCGTTCAAAAAAGGAGACATACCTGCGACTTGCCGTCAACCGACATGATGACGAGGCCATGCACGCGGCGTTTGACGCCGTAAAGGGCGCTCCCAAGCAAGAAAAACTGTTGATAGCGCTTATTGACGCACTCAACAAAAGGGGCCGCACCGGAGAATGCGACGACATACCCCGATCCACTCTTCTTGAATCCACCGGCTTGTCATCGGCCATAGCATCGGCTCTGGCCTCAAAGGGAATTATCGAGATTTTCACCCGTGAAATAAACCGCTTTCGCTACCTCGGCACCGATCTTGGCCGCCTACCCGTATTAAGCGAGGCGCAGAACAAAGCCTTGAGCGAAATACATAACGGCTTCCTTGAGAAAGACATAATACTGCTCCACGGCGTGACATCAAGCGGCAAGACCGAGATGTACATACACCTTATCGACTATGTGCTTAAAAAAGGAGAGCAGATTCTGTTTCTTGTACCGGAGATAGCCCTTACCACACAGCTTACGCGACGATTGCAGAAAGTATTCGGCAACAAAGTCATAATATACCACTCAAAATTCTCCGACAACGAACGGGTCGACCTGTGGAAACGTATTCTGCACGACTCCGGCCCGTGTGTCATTTTAGGCGCACGCTCCTCGCTGTTTCTGCCATTTTCAAAACTCGGGCTGGTCATTGTCGACGAAGAGCACGAGTCAAGTTACAAGCAGTTTGACCCGGCCCCCCGCTACAACGCTCGCGACTGCGCCATAGTGCTCGCGTCAATGCACGGGGCAAAGACGCTCCTCGGCAGCGCCACTCCGTCTATAGAAACCTACTACAAGGCTCTCAACGGACGCTACGGTCTCGTCACTCTGTCAGAACGCTTCGAAGGAGTGCGGTTGCCGGCCATAAAAATCATCGACACTGTAGAGGAGCGACGCCGTCAGCATACCACCGGCCCTATGACAGTCGAAATGGGGCGGCTGTCGCGCGAGGCATTAAGCCGCGGCGAACAGATAATACTGTTTCATAACCGCAGGGGCTACGCGCCGGTAGTCACATGCAGCCGATGCGCGTATGTGCCCAAGTGCCAGAACTGCGACGTGTCGCTCACGTATCATAGACGTGCGGGCGAGATGGTATGCCACTACTGCGGAGCCACATACAAATTGCCGACCATATGCCCCTCATGTAAGGAACCCGCCATCGAAGTGCACGGATATGGCACTGAGCGCATAGAAGACATAGCAGACTCGGCATTTCCCGGTGCCAAAATAGCGCGTATGGATCTTGACACAACGCGCAATAAGGACAGCTACGAAAACATAATCGAGGATTTCTCCAAAGGCAAATCACAGATACTTGTCGGGACCCAGATGGTCACAAAAGGGCTCGATTTCGACAAAGTGAGCATGGTAGGCGTACTCAACGCCGACACCCTCATCAACTTTCCCGACTTCAGAGCCTCGGAAAGAGCGTTCAATATGCTTGAACAAGTTGCCGGACGTGCCGGACGCCGTAACACACAAGGACTTGTCGTCATACAGACCTCACAGCCTGCCCACCCGATACTGTCGTTTGTACAGAGCCATAACTACAAAGGCTACTACGAACACGAGCTGAATGAACGGCGGCGCTACAACTACCCGCCTTATACCCGAGTGATAAACGTATATCTGAAGCACCGTGACCTTGAGCGTCTTATAGATGCGGCGGCCCGTTATGGCGACAGGCTGCGCGTGCTGTTCGGCAACCGGGTGTTCGGGCCCGACGAACCGCATGTGGCCCGCATCCAGTCGCTCTACATACGCAAGATCATGTTAAAGGTAGAGACAAGCGCATCCATGCGTAAAGTAAAAGCGCTGCTTCGGTCGGTCTACGAAGAATTCATGACCGACCCGGCCTTACGCTCGCTTCAAGTATACTATGACGTGGACCCCATGTGACGTCGCAGTCACCACTTGTTATATCGTACTTTGGCCTCGTCCCACTTGTCTTTCGGGGCATGCTCCCCTTCAGGATAACCGATAGGCACTACACATAACGGTATGATTTCGTCAGGCATACCAAGCACCTTACGTACATCATTGACACGTTCGGTATCGGGATATACACCTGTCCATACAGCACCCAGTCCAAGTGCATGGGCTGCGATAAGCATGTTTTCCGTAGCAGCCGACACGTCCTGTATCCAGAAGTCGCGTCCGTCACCTTCAAGGGCCCGGGTCATATCGCCGCAGGGCACTATCGCCAAAGGTGCATGCGTCAGCATACGTGCGTACGGAAGCACGGCGGCAAGGCTGTCAAGCATGGCCCGTTCGTTGACGACGACAAAAGCCCACGGCTGTTTATTTACGGCAGTAGGTGCCGCCATTGCAGCCTTAAGCAGCAGAGTCACGGTATCGGCCGGTACCGTACGGTCCGGAACATAACTTCTTATACTTGTACGTGTAGCTATAGCGTCAAGAACTACAGAGGCCTCGTCTGTATTCGATACGTCATTGACAGCAGGAGAATTATTTTTACAACCGAGCATAGTCATAATAAGTAGAGACAATAAAATTATCTGTTTCATAATTAAATGGTTTTTATGGTTAATTGGTTCAATTTATTTTTATGACGTGCAGTCTTACCGACAATTGCCTTAATATCCTGACCAGAGGTTTTGACAGAACGAGCAGAGTGACAGCCACAAGTACCATGACCACACCCGCTACGGCAGGTCCCGTAAGCCTCTCGCCAAAGACACAGACTCCGATTATAAGGGCCGTCACAGGCTCAAGTGCACCGAGAATGGCGGTCGCCGTCGAACCTATGTCATGAATAGCCACTGCCATAGTCAGGAGCGATATCACCGTCGGGAACAAGGCGAGTGACACGGCACAAACCCACGGCAACGCCCCTTCGACCGGAGTAAATCCCGAACAGAACAGGATACGTACTAAAAACACCGCCTGTCCGAAAAACACGGAATAAAACGTTAGCGTCATAGAGGGTATTGAACGCAGCGACGTGCGGTTGACCGCCACCATATAGAGGGCGTAGGCCACGGCCGAGAATATGACCAGCACAGTACCGGTAACGCTCAGATTGGCCTCGGAATCTCCACCGAAATATAGCAATACTATACCGCCCAAAGCCAGAATTATCGACAAGACAGTCACCACGGAAAGCCGTTCACGATAAAACAGTGTGTTTATTATGGCTACAAATACCGGGTAAACAAACAGTATCGTGGATGCGATACCGACATCCATATAACGATAGCTTTCAAAAAGCAACAGCGACGAGCATGCAAAAAGGATTGAAAACAGAGCCATCAACGGTATCTGTCGTCGGGTAAGCCGAAAGCTCTTACGCATGACGGCCATGAACACGCCGAGCATTATGACCGCAAGCACATAGCGGTAACAGAGCATAGAATCGGAATTCACGCCCACGGCAAAAAGCGGAAGCGCCAGCAACGGGTTGACCCCGTATGAAGCGGCGGCCACAGCACCGGCCACGTATCCTCTCGCTCGGTTTGACACTTTCGGTCTCATATACATCTTTCTACATATTGGACCTAAGGTAATCCTCTATCGTAAAATCGGTCTTATAGTTCTCACATCCGGGAGTTTTTTCCTCGACAGTAACAATACGGCATGAACCGGGTGTGGCGGTGCGACGAATGAAGTCGAGTATCTCGCCCTTGTAGCGCGACATAGGTGTGCCTGACACCTCATGACCGCCGCCACGTACTATATGGAACACATGCGGTGCTCCCCTCCCCGACAGCTCCCTGCTTATTGTAGAGGAGCCCCACAATCCGAATCCGTCGATTACGGCTTTCTCAAAAGGCACCACACAGTCCGCATCGCCGTGAAAAAGCATTATAGGAGCGGGATCGGTATTCCAGACCGGGACGCCCTCCGAACACACGGCACCCGCCATAGCTATAACTCCGGCATAGTTGAAACCGTCAGGCAACAACCCCGGCGGAACCATGTCGTTGCTTATGCCGTACTCGGCCTGAAGCACGGTTATGGCTCCGGCGCTCGACCCGCACGCTATAATTTCAGTACTGTCCGCGTTCCATAGCGAAGAGTGTTCTATGACAAAGGCCGTGGCCTTGTAAAAATCGGTAACAGCCTCCGATATGGCTTCATACAAAGCATCTTTAAAACCTTGCGGAGTCGACAACCGGGCCGGGTCCACATTCTTAAGCGCCGTCCGATAGTCGGTCGACACCACCGTGACACCATTTTCTACAAGAAAACGGAAAAACGGCATGAACGAAGCGCTGTCGCGGCTACCGCCACGAAAACCTCCCCCGAAAGCGAAAATAAGGACCTGCCCCTTGTTATCGGCACTTTTGACAGCCGGATAACGGTCAAGACGCAGAGTGTCGCCGTCGGCTGTCACATCAAACACATAAGTCTCTTTGACCGGTTCTGACGCGTAAATACTATACGGCAGGGCCAAAAGTATAAAATACAGTATATATCGTAATGCCATATTACCATTCTATTTTATACGCAAAAGTATATAAAAAACATGATATTTTTATACTTTTGCACGATATGAATATGCAGGAAGAAAAGTACATGACGGAGAGCTATAATCAGGTGCTGCTGCTTTGCGGCATCTCCGGGTCGGGAAAGACCACATTTGCCCGTAAAATGGAGTTGTCAGGCTACATACGCCTTTCGGTAGACCGGATTATGTGGCGTGAGCACGGATTGTGCGGCATAGACTATCCCGAGGACAGATATAACGAATACCGCGACAATGCCGAAAAGAGCCTGCTGGAAGAACTGCGCCGCCTTATAACCGCAGGGCGTAAAGTAATCGTTGACTCGCCGCTGTGCAAGCGAGCGAAACGCGACTTCTACCGGCAGTACGTGTCATCGGCCGGCGCCGGATACACACTTATATACTTCGACACACCTGTTGAAGTGCTTAAGGCCCGGCTTGGCAAACGTAATCTGACACCGGGACCCGACGCCGCGATAGTCACCGATGACATGATAGATAAGTTTTACATCGGCTTCGAGCGTCCCGGCCATGACGAGCCGTGTGACATCATAACTCCGTGAAAAGCCCGTAAACCGCTACCAACCGCCTCCGAGAGCTTTGTAAAGCTGTACCATGGCAAGGCGCTTGTAGAGCGCGGCATTGCTAAGCCCTACCTGCGCATCGAAATAGCTGCGTTGTGCGTCAAGTACATCGATATAGCCTATGACTCCGTTTATGTACTGCAACTGGGCAAGATCCATATTGGTTTTTGATGCGTGTACAAGCTGGGCCATAGTCTCGTATATGTCACGGGCCTTGTTATAGGCCACGATAGCGTCGCGCACCTCTTTGAAAGCATTGAGCACAACTTTCTCATAAGCGTAGCACTCTTGTTCGTAAACAGCCTGCTGTGCGCGATAAGTACTCTGACGGCGCCCCATATCAAACAGCGGCCCGAGCAAGCTCGCGCTCAGAAAATGCATGGGCGACTTAAACAGGCTGGAAAACTCATCGCTTTCGACTCCGAGCTGTCCGGTCAAAGCAAGACGCGGAAATCTATTGGTATAGGCCACCCCCACCGCGGCATTGGCGGCAATGAGCTTCTGTTCGGCCGCACGTATGTCGGGACGCCGTTCAAGCAGAGTGGAAGGAATACCGACAGGCAACTCTTCGGGCAGACGCATATCTATGCGTGATGACCGCTCGATACCGGAAGGAAATTCTCCGGCAATAAAAGAAATCTCATTTTCTTTCATTGCTATGTCGCGTTCGAGTACGGGCACACGCGTAGCCGTACGTGCATACTCCACTTGAGCCTGCTGGTAGGCAGTCTCGGACGTAAGGCCGCCCTCAAAACGCAGTTTGGCAAGCCTCACACTCTCTCTGCGGGCATCAAGAGTCTGCTTCACGATAGCAAGTTCGTGGTCAAGCGCGACGAGTTCATAATATGCCTGCGCCACATCGGCGACAAGGCTCATGGTCAAAGCCCTGCGGTTCTCTATACCCGACATAAACTCGGCCTTTCCGCGTTCGTTGGCCCACCGTTTGTTGCCCCACAGATCAAGCTCCCAGCTCATGGCCGCCTTAAGGCCATACTCGGGATCATTCTTGAAATTATCGCCTCCATAATTCAACCCCTCTTTCTGCGTATAGAGGCTGCCGTTGATTTCGGGGAAGAGGCCGGCAAACTCTATGCGCTTACGGGCGGCAAGCTCCTTTATGCGCGCATCGGCTATGCGCAGGTCTTTATTGTGCTCCATCGTCTGCTTGATCAGACGCTGGAGTATGGTATCGGTATAAATATCCCACCAGCCGAGGTCGGCTATGGAAAAGGTATCGGTAGTGGCCGTGACACCGAGATTCTCCGGCAAAGGCATGTCGGGACGTACATACTTCTGTCCCAGCTTGCAGGAGCCGAGCGACAGCACCATGACTGCCAGCGACGCTATTATGATATTAAATCTCATGACTTTCATAATTTTTATCACGCGGACTTTGACGTCACACGCTTTTTAAATTTCATGACACTACGGTAAATCAACACAAAGAAAAATGGTACGAGCAATATGCCGAACACTACGGCAAATATCATTCCGAAAAACACACCCGTACCTATAGCCTGACGACTTGCGGAGCCCGGGCCCGAAGCGAGCACCATAGGAAGCATGCCGAGGATAAATGCGAGCGATGTCATAAGAATGGGCCGGAAACGAAGCCGCGAGGCATAAATGGCAGCCTGAAGCGCATCGACTCCCTTGTCGGTCTGCTCCTTGGCAAACTCCACGATAAGTATGGCGTTTTTAGCCGCCATACCCATCAGCATGACAAGACCGATCTGGAAATATATGTCATTCTCAAGCCCGCACATCCACTCGCCTATGTAAGCCCCCAGAGCAGCCACAGGCAACGACAGCAATACCGCCACAGGCACAGTCCAACTCTCATACAGAGCGGCGAGGAACAGAAACACGAAAAGGAATACCAATGCAAGCACAAGTCCGGTCTTGCCGCCGGCCTGCTTTTCCTGAAACGACAGTCCGCTCCACTCCACTCCTATGTTTTCAGGCAGTTTTTCGGAAGCTATCTTTTCAAGAGCCGACATAGCCTCACCCGAACTGTAGCCCTTGGAGGCCTCGCCCCTTATGACCGAAGAATTAAACATGTTGAACCGCTTTATATTGCCCGGGCCTGTAGTATAGGAAGTTGAACCCAGCGAAGCAAGCGGTATCATGGTATTGCCGCTTCCCCTGACAAAAAAGAGGTTGATATTCTCGCGATGCTCGCGATAAGGAGCCTCAGCCTGAATATATACGCGATAGATACGGTTAAACATGTTGAAGTCGTTGACATACACCGATCCGGTGTAAGCCTTCATGGTCGAAAACACATCGGCCAACGGCACTCCCGAAAACTTCACTTTGTCACGATTGACATCAAAGTAAAGCTGGGGTATGTCGGCCTGTAACGATGATGACAGCCCGGTGATGGACTTCTGTGCCGAAGCGTATCGCATAAGAGTGTCGGTGGCATTGACGAGGTCATCAAGAGTGGCGTCGCCGCGCGCCTCAAGCTGCATCTCGAAACCGCCCGACGTGCCGAGACCGGGTATGACGGGAGGCCTCGACAGATAAATCTTGCACTCCGGATACTGCTCCATGTCTTTCCGCACTACGGCCATTATGTCGTCGATAGTCTCGTCATCACGCTCTTCCCACGGCTTAAGTATTACCGTCAGCTCGCTGCGCGCCTGACTGCTTCCCACCTGCGAGCTGCTTCCGGCCACACTCTGCACGTACTCCACCGCAGGATTGGCCATAAGATAGGCTACCGCACGCTCCGTGACAGTGCGTGTACGCTCAAGCGTAGCTCCTTCGGGCAATTCAAGCTCAACCTTGAAGTATCCCTGATCCTCAACCGGAAGGAAACTTGACGGCATAAGATGATTTATGACAAGTATGACGGCTATCATGGTCACAAATCCGACGAGCACACGCTTTTTATGTTTTATGGTGACACCGATCACACTTACAAATTTGTCGTTACCCGTAGCCAGCCATTTGTTTATCTTACGGAACACTATATTTTTCTTTTCACCCTTTTTTGCCGGCTTCAGAATAAGTGAACACATAACCGGGCTCAGCGTCAGAGCCACGACAGCCGACAGAAGCACCGACACAACGATAGTCACGGTAAACTGCCGGTATAGCTGCCCCGTGATACCGCCGAGGAAACTTACGGGCACAAACACCGCGGCGAGGACCAACGACGTGGCTATGATAGGGCTGGTAAGGCCCGTCATAGCCTTCTTGGTAGCTTCATATGGCGACAGGCCCTCGGTAGACATGATATGCTCCACGTTTTCAACAACCACAATGGCGTCATCGACCACGATACCGATAGCGAGCACAAGGCCGAGCAGGGTAAGCATGTTGAGCGAGAAGCCGAATATAAGCATGAAGCCGAAAGTACCGATAAGAGATATAGGTACGGCGATAAGCGGAATCAAAGTAGCACGCCAGCTCTGCAACGACAGATAGACGACGAAAATAACAAGAAACAATGCCTCGAAAAGAGTTTTGTACACCTCATGGATAGACTCCGATATATAGGTGGTCATGTCAAACGGTATGTCGTAGCTTAACCCGTCGGGAAAACTCGAGCTGATCTCCTTCATGGCCTCCTTGACACGGGTGGCGACATCCATGGCGTTGGCTCCGGGCAGCATGTATATGGCAAGCACCGCGGCATTTTCGCCGTTTATGCCGCTCTCCGTATTGTAGGACTGCGCTTCGAGCGATATACGGGCCACATCGCGCAATCTTATTATAGAACCGTCGGGATTGGCCCTGACCACTATATCCTCAAACTGGCTTACCGACGACAGTCGTCCCTGCGTCGTGATAGGTATGGTTATGTCAAGTCCTTTGACAGGCTGCTGTCCGAGCACTCCCGCCGCCGACTCGCGGTTCTGGTCCTTAAGGGCTTTCTGAAGGTCGCCTACGGTTATGCCGAGATTGGCAAGTTTGTCAGGCTGCACCCATATCTGCATGGCATAGTAGCGGCTGCCTATATTGGACACACGCCCTACTCCGGGTATGCGGCGCAACAAGTCAAGCACATTGAGTGTGGCGAAATTGCTCAGATATATCTCGTCAAACTTCGGATCGGTCGAAGTCAGGCATATGGTCAGCAGCTGGCTCGGAGCCTGCTTCTCCACCGAAATGCCGTTTTGTACCACCTCTGCCGGCAGTCGCGACTCGGCCAGCTTTATACGGTTCTGTATCTCTACAGCTGCCAAGTCGGGGTTGGCCGATATGTCAAAGGTCACCGTCGCCGAGAAGCCGCCAGAATTTGAACTTGACGACTCCATATAAAGCATGCCGGGCGTGCCGTTGAGTTCCTGCTCTATGGGAGTAGCCACAGCCTGCGACACGGTCAATGCGCTCGCCCCGGGATAAGACGCGCTGATCTTTACCACAGGAGGGGTTATCTGCGGGTATTGGTCGATAGGCAGCATAGTCATGCCTATAATGCCTATGATCACTATAAGTATGGATATAACGATCGAAAATACGGGCCGATCGATAAAAAAGCTCATCTTCATACACTCGTCATCATTCTTTTTCTTCTTCGACTATGGCATCGGCCACTTTCACCTTTATTCCGGGCGACAGCTTGTGGTAGCCCTCTACCACCACATTCTCACCGGGATTAAGACCTCGCTCGACCACAATATTGTTCTGAAATTCCGGTCCGAGCTCGACGAAACGCTTCTCGACGGTAGAGTCGGCCCGCATGATGTAGATGTACGACCCGCCCTTCTCTATAATGACCGACTTCTGCGGAACCACGGTAGCATCCTCCCTGATGTCAAGCAATACTTTCACTTTTGTAAACTGGCCGGGCAATATGGCACGCTCGGGATTAGGCATCTCCGCTCTCACCGAGAATGTTCCCGTCTCGGGGTCGACCTGCGGCTCGGCAAAATCCACCATACCCTTATGCAGGTACACCGTGTTGTCAGCAAGAGTGATGGTAACATAAGGCTGCCATGAACGGGTCTTGTCCTGCTGGCCTAAAGCCACATTGCGCTCTTTGCTCTTCAGATAGTCCAACGCCGTCATGCTGAAATCGATAAGCACCGTATCGCTCTTGACGATAGTGGCCAGCAACGACTTGGCGCCGGGCCCCACCAAAGTACCCAAGTCGACATTGCGTTCACTGATGTGGCCCGACAACGGCGACCTTACGGTAGTATAACCAAGCTCAAGCTCTGCCTGAGCAAGGTCGGCGCGACTCATAGCCACGGCAGCCTTGGCAGTCTCGTATGCAGCTACGGCATTGTCAAGATCAAGACGGCTGGCGGCATTCTGCTCATGCAGCGGCTTTATACGCTCAAGATCGCGCTCCGCCTTCTGAGCCTGCGCCTCATCCTTTTTAAGCTGAGCGCGGGCCTTGTCGACTTTGGCGCGATACTGGTCAGGGTTTATGATAAACAACACCTGATTTTTCTTCACATAAGTACCCTCCTCGAAAAGCATCTTTTCAAGATACCCCTCGACTCGGGCGCGGACTTCGACAAACTGCTGCGCCCTTACCCGGCCCACGTACTCACCATAGATCTCGACATCCTCCTGCTGCGCAGGCTCTATCGCGATGACAGGCAACTCGGTGACAGTCTTCTTACATCCATAGGAGGCTCCGCCTATTATCAAGGCGGAAACCCATAGCGATAACATCTTTTTCAATCCTAAACCAAATCCGTTCATGTTCAATAAGCAATAATGTGCAAATAATAAACGCTTAATACCTGTTATCGGTTCACCCCTCAATACCGGCGACCGATAAACGGCACAAATTTAATGCCATTCACGGATTATACCATCACTTTATACCATTTATACCAACATTCGGTCAATATAACCGAACCCTCGCGGCATACTTTGCCGAAGACTCTTGCCGCAGATTGAATAATAATCAGTTTAACAAACGAAAAGCGGGATGTCGGGTCATTGAAATCTTTCCCTGCATCCCACTTAAAAATTAAGTAATAATCTTACTGGCGACTATTATATTTTTTTCAAACCCACGTCCGACTTTGATATATATATATATATCCAATATTACTTAATATTCCGTTATTTCAATTTAAAGTACAAAGAAATCATCGAAGCGTGGTTCAATGTCAGCGTTCGGCGCGCATAGGGTTGTGGAGGAAGTCCTCGTAGGCGAGGCGGATGCCGTCGGGGAGTTCGGTGCGGTAGGTCCAGCCCAGACGGGTCGCTTTGCTGACATCGAGGAGCTTGCGCGGTGTGCCGTTGGGGCGCGTGGTGTCCCACAGTATCTCTCCGTCATACCCCACGGTGGCGGCGACAAGTTCGGTAAGTTCCTTTATGGTAAGCTCCTTGCCTGTGCCGGCATTGACAGTCTCGTTGCCGGAATAGTTGTTCATAAGGAATACGCACAGGTTGGCGAGGTCATCAACATATAGAAACTCGCGGAGCGGACTGCCGTCGCCCCAGCAGGTGACGCTTTTCGCCCCGGTTTCTTTCGCTTCATGAAAGCGTCTGATGAGTGCCGGAAGCACATGTGAGTGTTCAGGATGATAGTTGTCGTTGGGACCGTAAAGATTGGTCGGCATCACCGAAATGTAGTCGGTACCATATTGACGGTTAAGGAACTCGCAATATTTAAGTCCGGAAATCTTTGCAAGGGCATATGCCTCGTTGGTCTTCTCCAGTTCGGAGGTCAGCAGGCAGCTCTCGGGCATAGGCTGCGGAGCCATGCGCGGGTAGATACATGACGAGCCGAGAAACTCCAGTTTTTTGCAACCGTTTCGCCATGCGGCGTTTATGACATTCATCTCAAGCATCATGTTGTCGTACATGAAGTCGGCGAGCGCACTGCTGTTGGCTACGATGCCCCCTACCTTTGCGGCGGCGAGAAACACATACTCCGGTTTCTCCGCCGCGAAAAAATCATTGACCGCCTGCTGGTTGATAAGGTCAAGCTCACGATGAGTACGGGTAATGATATTGGTGTAACCCTGACGCTTCAGTTCGCGCACGATTGCCGAACCAACCATACCTCGGTGTCCGGCCACATATATTTTCGAGTCTTTTTCCATCATTTCACAATCCCTTTTTCGAGATATTCGGCGAGGTTGGTGCGCACTTGTTCGCCGGCGCGTTCCACAGCCACTTTAGCCATGTCGGCATCCACCATCAGGTTGACAAGCTGCTCGAACGAGGTCTTTTTCGTCGGATCCCAGCCGAGTTTTTCCTTCGCCTTCGTCGGGTCGCCCCAAAGGTTGACAACATCGGTCGGGCGATAGAAATCGGGAGAAACCTCTATCACAACCTTGCCGGTCTTTACATCTATGCCCTTTTCATTCTCGCCTTCGCCCTCGAAGCGCAGCTCGATTCCGGCGCGGCGGAAGGCGTAAAGGCAAAATTCACGCACCGAGTGCTGCTCGCCGGTCGCTATCACGTAGTCCTCCGGCTCAGGCTGCTGGAGTATCAGCCACATGCACTCCACGTAGTCCTTGGCATAGCCCCAGTCGCGAAGCGAAGACAGGTTGCCGAGGTAAAGTTTCTCCTGCTTGCCCTGCGCTATGCGGGCGGCAGCGAGTGTGATCTTGCGGGTCACGAATGTCTCTCCGCGGCGCTCCGACTCGTGGTTGAACAGTATGCCGGAGCAGCAGTACATGCCGTATGCCTCGCGGTACTCCTTGACAATCCAGAAGCCGTACAGCTTTGCCACAGCGTAAGGACTGTAGGGATGGAACGGAGTATTTTCGTTCTGCGGCACCTCCTCCACCTTGCCATACAGCTCCGAGGTAGAAGCCTGATATACACGGCAGCTTTTAGTCAAACCGCATAGCCGTACCGCTTCAAGTATGCGCAGCACTCCGGTGGCGTCAACATCAGCCGTGAACTCCGGCGAGTCAAACGACACCTGCACATGGCTTTGCGCGGCAAGGTTGTAAATCTCATCAGGGCGCACCTTGGCAACGACCTGCATTATAGACATCGAGTCGCCGAGGTCGGCGTAGTGCAAGTGAAAATGAGGCTGTCCCTCCAAGTGGGCAATGCGCTCACGAAAATCCACCGACGACCGACGGATAGTCCCATGCACCTCGTAGCCTTTCTCCAATAAAAACTCGGCAAGAAACGAGCCGTCCTGACCCGTAATGCCTGTTATCAATGCTGTTTTCATATCGTATAAATCTTAATCTTAAATAACTGTTAGCGGTTTTTGTACATGTCGTCGTAGTAGCGTTCGTAGTCGCCGGAGGTGATATTGTCCATCCACTCCTGATTGTCGAGATACCAGCGCACGGTCTTTTCGATGCCTTCTTCAAACTGGAGGCTCGGTTCCCAGCCGAGCTCGCGCTGTAGCTTGCGGGAGTCGATGGCGTAGCGCATGTCATGGCCGAGGCGGTCGGTGACATAAGTAATCAATTCATCGCTGTAACCTTCGGGATTGCCGAGGAGACGGTCGACAGTCTTGATGATTACCTTGATGATGTCGATGTTCTTCCACTCGTTGAAGCCGCCGATGTTGTAGGTCTCGGCAATCTTCCCTTCGTGGAAGATCGTGTCTATGGCACGGGCGTGGTCTACGACATAGAGCCAGTCGCGCACATTCTCGCCTTTGCCATAGACCGGTAACGGCTTGCGGTGACGGATATTGTTGATGAACAGCGGGATGAGTTTCTCGGGGAACTGGTAGGGGCCGTAGTTGTTCGAGCAATTGGTCACGATTGTAGGCATACCGTAGGTGTCGTGACAGGCACGTACAAAGTGGTCGGAAGAGGCCTTTGATGCGCTGTAGGGACTATGCGGGTTGTACTTGGTGGTCTCGAGGAAGAACTCGGTGCCGTAGGCGTGGTGATGTTCCGATGACGCCGCGGTTGTAAACGGGGACTCGATACCTTCAGGGTTGGTCAGTTCGAGAGCACCGTAAACCTCGTCGGTCGATATGTGGTAGAAGCGCTTGCCTTCATATTTCTCCGGGAGCGACTCCCAGTATTCCTTGGCCGCCTGAAGCACTGCGAGCGTGCCCATGACATTTGTGCGGGCGAAGGTGAACGGATCCTTGATCGAGCGGTCGACATGGCTCTCGGCTGCAAGGTGGATGATGCCGTCAATTTCATATTCCTTTATGATGCGTCGCATCTCGTCAAGATCGGCGATATCAGCCTTGATAAATGTATAATTCGGCTTCTCTTCAATATCCCTGAGATTGGCGAGATTACCGGCATACGTCAGCTTGTCAAGGTTGACGATGTGATAATCAGGATATTTGTTTACGAAAAGGCGCACAACATGGCTGCCGATAAAGCCGGCTCCGCCGGTGATGAGTATATTGCGTTTCATTTTGATTCTTCTTTTAGGTTTTTGATACATTTTTTCAACGAGTCGGTCCAATAGGGAACTTTCAGGCCGAATGTCTCCTTGAATCTGGTCTTGTCGAGGACTGAGTAAGAGGGGCGCACCACCTTCGATGGAAATTCGTCGGAGTGGCATGGCCGGATGTCGCAATCGGTGTTTCCGGCATATTCGGCGCTCATCTTTGTAAAGTCAAACCATGAGCAGACACCCTCGTTGGAGTAATGGTAGACGCCCTCGTTGCCGTCGAATCTACGGCTTTCTATGATGTGGAATATGGCGTCAGCAAGGTCACGTGCATAGGTCGGCGTGCCCGTCTGGTCGAAGACTACTTTCAGCTCCGGCTTTGTGGAGGTTAGATTAAGCATGGTCTTTACGAAATTCTTTCCGTACTCTGCATCTAACATTTGAAAAGGGACCC
>LUJO01000027.1 GCA_001689405.1 Candidatus Homeothermus arabinoxylanisolvens
ATAAACATTTTTCAGTGAACCCTAATTAAGACGTTTGATTGTTAGAACTTGATTCTTAAAACTTTGGAAGTCATCAATCATACTTTTGGCAACTTCAATATTTTCAGGATTGTTTTCAGACGAGATAAATTGGTTAATAATATTTTTAGCTTCCATATCCTTGCCTTCAAGAATACATAACGTGGTAAGTCCTATACATGAACCTAATCTTTTTTCAGAATCATTTAATTTATTCATTTTATAAGCAACTTTTTTAGCAGAATTAATATAAAATGAAGAAGAGTCAGGATTTTCTTTTACGATAGTATAGTATGCCGCCAATGATGACAATCTTTCAAAGCTATTGTGTGGATACGTATTATAAGATTGTAATGATACTCTCCAGAAATTGTCATAATCCTTGCGAATAGAATATACAATAGTAGCAGCTTCCAGATAATGTCTTTGATTTTCAGGATCATTATCTAACATCATTAGTTTATTGACCCTATCAATTACAATATCTCCGCAAGCGTCATCATCTTCTATTGTCTTTAATGCAATGTACATTTCTGTATATAGAGTATCGCAAATATCATGCTTTCCTTCGGTCTTAGCTATTAATGCATCAAAATTGTCATTATATGCTTGTTCATATGCTGAAAGCGATGTTCTTGAACTAGATTTATCTCCACAACTTGATAGAATCAGTAATATGACTGATATAACAAAATAGTTTTTTATCATATAAAAAATGGCCATAATATACCTTTAAATTCTGCGATAAATGGGTCTATAAAGATTCCCACGATAAAGCTGTCTTCTTTCATGAGTTTCCACCAAAAGTAGACCGCCATTATTTGTGTACTTAAACCATAGAGACCTAATAGTCCTCCGGCTATTGTCTTTAGAATTGAGTCTTCTTTTTCCATTGTTTATTAGTTCCAGTAAGGACATAAAAAAGAGGTGTGGGTAATCTTCTTGTAAGTCCAAGGCATTACCACACGCCTGTTATCACACAAAAAGGGAAACCCACACCTGCATAGTATGAGCATTCACTTTCTTACTCTGTGATAACTAGTCTTGTTGTGGTAATTTTAGGACTGTTTCAAGTAAGAAGTAAACACTTCTTTTGATATGTCAAGTTAATAATTTACATTGGCTGTCGTTTTTTAGTTTTTGCAAATATAATTAAATTTATCAGTATGCGCAAAACGCTTACCAAATACTTAACACATCAACTTTCACTATATAGGTGTGGGCTGACAGTGCAAAGTTAAGGCTAAAATTTGCTCATGATTATGTTCTGCAAGGCTTGCGGAGTCCATATTACAGGTATGTAGTACTGAATTTTATCTTCTTCATCCATGTCCCAATCAACATCCCAATGAATAAAGTCGCTATCAAACAATACGTAACGGGCGTCTTTCGCTTCGCCGGTTATGTAGTACATGGATGCAAAGTCATCGTCAAAGTATTTGACAAAGGCCTCACGTATACGGGAGCATTTTTCATTAATCGAATTGTCGAGGGGATTGCACAATCGGTCAATGCTCTTATGTATTTTGTCAAGATTCTCCCGAGGAGATATCATGAGATATAGCTTAAGCAATTCATCACGATAATCAATCATATTTTTTAGCGGTATTCCTTCGGGATGTTTAAGATATAAGAAGTAGAGAGCTTTTGGAAGTGGTGAAAGCGTGATTTCAATATCGAAGAAGGGTAGCAATATGCGGTAGTCGCGGGTAATCACTAAATGACTTAAATTTCTGAAACGTTGCAAAGCCATGTCTATAATCGCTCGTGATAGCCCGATTTTTCTTAGAGAAGAAATCGCTGAGTCAAGTTTACGCAGATTGCGCAATGTCGGTCCTTCTGTTATATTGACCGTCTCTATCGAGTTGAACTCATCATTTTTGATAATTATATTTAGGTTGTTGATGAAAGTCTCAATGGTCTGTCGATAGAATTGTTGTCTATTTATGATTTTATTGTTTTGCAGAGGTAATTTATATGATATGAAATGGAAGTTGTCAGCATCGTATCCTCGGTAATATATTAAGGCAGGATATGTTAGGATATCGTCGACGATATAGGACAGCAGAGGCTCTTCAGTGGACAATCCGGTATAATCATACTTGAAATCAACTTTGTTGTCAGGAACATTGAAGTGTGTATATGAAATATTATAGCGCGATTTGTTATGCCCTAAATTGTCCGGATCAAAAAGGTAGAAAGGAATGTATATGAACTTGTATCCGGATTGCATAAACAGAGCATCAATAGCTTCAAAATTCCGGTCGAGAAATTCGCTCCAGATGTTGCCGGAAGTGGGGCCGGCATAAATGACATATTTTTTTGCGGCGTGGGTGAAGCCAACACTGTCTTTTAATGAGGGCACATCGTTAGCGGCCTGTAAGTTTTGGAATTGTATTTTGTCGTTCATGACTTATTGCCGTTTTTAATCTTTCATGGTGACAGAGGGGCGGTTTTATTCCGAGTAAGGGCTTTTACTCCGGTTCGTAGCCTTCGTAGTAATAGGATTGGTCGATGCCGTGGAATATTACATCACGGTCATCGGTTTCGGAGGTAAGAGCCGCTTGGAGAAGAACACGAAGTTCGAGATCGTTTATTGGCGAGCGCTCCATTGCCTGCATGTAATCTTCGCGTGATATCGTGCGCCAATCGATAACTTTGCCGAGTGAGCGTCGCAACATCATATCAAGCCAAATACGGGTTGCCCGACCATTGCCTTCCATAAATGGGTGGGCAATGTTCATCTCGACGTATTTGGCCACAATATCTTCGAATGTCAATTCAGGCATCTTTTCGATGGCTTCAAGAGCAGGCTGAAGATAGAGTGAATTAGCAAATCGGAAGCCGCCTTTAGAAATGTTTTTCGTGCGAATTTGCCCTGCAAACGTATACAGTCCGTCAAAAAGCGTGTGATGAATGGCTTGAAGTCCAGCTGTGGTACCGACTTCAATTTCATAAACTTTGCCTGACGCGAAAAACTCTTTCGCTTTAGTTATACTTTCACGGTCAATATCGTTTTGCGTCATAAATCAAAATATGAGAAAGGCTGCAATGCTGCCGATTGGGACATGCATTGCAGCCTTTGTTAATTGTTGTTTATCAGATTATTAGTCTTCGAGTGCCGCTTGGGCCGCCGCAACGCGGGCGATGGGCACGCGATAGGGTGAGCAGCTTACGTAGTTCATGCCGAGTTTTGCGCAGAACTTGACTGAAGAGGGCTCGCCGCCGTGCTCGCCGCAGATACCTACTTTGAGTTCGGGCTTGGTGGCGCGGCCTTTCTCTACGCCCATGCGTACAAGCTGGCCTACACCTTCCTGATCAAGTACTTCAAACGGGTCGGTCTTGATGATGCCGTGCTCCTTGTAGAACTTGAGGAACTTGGGAGCATCGTCGCGAGAGTAACCGAATGTCATCTGGGTAAGGTCGTTTGTACCGAACGAGAAGAAGTCGGCTACGGTGGCAATCTGGTCGGCTGTCAGAGCAGCACGGGGCACCTCGATCATAGTACCTACCTTGTAGGGTACTGACTCGCCGCGTTCTTCAAATACTTTGGCGGCGGTGGTGTTGATGACGTCGGCCTGATTCTGTATTTCCTTGAGTGTACCTACAAGGGGTATCATGATTTCGGGATGAACCGAAATGCCGCGGTTCTTGACGTTGAGAGCTGCCTCGATGATGGCGCGGGCCTGCATCTCGGTGATTTCGGGATATGTGATGCCGAGACGGCAACCGCGGTGACCAAGCATGGGGTTGAACTCCTCAAGGCTGTCTACCTTTGCTTTTACTTCTTCAAGTGTGAGACCCATTTCAGATGCAAGCTCTTTCTGAGTTGCTGTCTGGTGGGGTACAAATTCGTGCAACGGGGGATCGAGAAGACGGATGGTGACTCCGTAGCCGTCCATAGCCTCGAAGATGCCCTCGAAGTCGCCGCGCTGCATCGGAAGGAGTTTGGCAAGAGCCTTGCGGCGGCCTTCTACGTCGCCTGACAGGATCATTTCGCGTACGGCCTTGATGCGGTCGCCCTCGAAGAACATGTGCTCGGTACGGCAGAGGCCTATACCCTGTGCGCCGAAGTGGCGGGCCTGCTTGGCGTCGCGGGGAGTGTCGGCATTGGTGCGGACGAGAGTCTTGGTGTACTTGGCGGCAAGGTTCATGATAGCGCCGAAGTCGCCGCCGAGTTCGGGCTCGGCAGTGGGCACCTGTCCGTCATAAACTTCACCGGTAGAACCGTTGAGCGAAATCCAGTCACCTTCCTTATATACTTTTCCACCCATTTCCACGGTCTTGGCGGCGTAGTCAACCTTGATTTCGCCGGCTCCCGACACGCAGCACTTACCCATACCGCGGGCAACAACGGCAGCGTGCGATGTCATACCGCCGCGCATTGTGAGGATACCCTGAGCCACAGCCATACCGCGGAGGTCTTCAGGTGAAGTCTCTATACGTACGAGAACGACTTTCTTCTTCTTTTCGGCCCAAGCCTCGGCTTCGTCAGCGAAGAATACAATCTGACCGCTGGCGGCACCCGGCGATGCGGGAAGACCTTTGGCCATGACGTTGGCACGCTTGAGAGCGGCTTTGTCAAATACGGGGTGAAGCAGCTCGTCGAGTTTCTGGGGCTCCATGCGCAGAAGCACGGTCTTTTCATCAATCTGGTTTTCGCGAAGCAGATCCATGGCTATCTTTACCATAGCGGCGCCGGTGCGCTTGCCGTTACGGGTCTGGAGCATCCAGAGCTTGCCGTCCTGAATGGTAAATTCCATATCCTGCATGTCGCGGTAGTAGTCCTCAAGCTTGTTGGCTATCGAGATAAGTTCTTCGGCACATACGGGCATGGTCTCCTGCAGAGAGGGATATTTTGAGGCACGCTCCTCTTCGCCGATGCCCTGAAGGGCAGCCCAGCGGCGCGAACCTTCAACGGTAATCTGCTGGGGAGTACGTATACCGGCTACCACATCCTCGCCCTGAGCATTGATAAGGTATTCGCCGTTGAATATATTTTCACCTGTAGCGGCGTCGCGGCTGAAAGCCACACCTGTAGCGGAATTGTCGCCCATGTTGCCGTATACCATAGCCTGTACGTTGACAGCCGTACCCCATTCTTCGGGTATTTGGTTCATGCGGCGATAAAGTATGGCGCGCTCGTTCATCCAGCTGTCAAACACTGCGCAGATGCCGCCCCAAAGCTGCTCCCAAGCGCTGTCGGGGAAGTCTTTGCCGGTAAAGTCTTTAACTGCGGCCTTGAAGAGCTTGACGAGCTTCTGGAGGTCTTCAACACCAAGCTCGGTGTCAAGACGCACGCCTTTTTCTTCCTTTACCTTCTCCATGATAGCTTCGAAGGGGTCTATGTCGGCTTTGCTCTTGGGCTTCATGCCGAGCACCACGTCGCCGTACATCTGTACGAAACGGCGGTAGCTGTCCCATGCGAAGCGAGGGTTGCCGCTCTTCTCGGCCAAAGATGCTACAGTGGCATCGTTCATACCGAGGTTA
Source organism: Candidatus Homeothermus arabinoxylanisolvens (assembly GCA_001689405.1). Classification (GTDB taxonomy): domain Bacteria; phylum Bacteroidota; class Bacteroidia; order Bacteroidales; family Muribaculaceae; genus Muribaculum; species Muribaculum arabinoxylanisolvens. The sequence goes on from LUJO01000027.1 coordinate 5,509, forward strand.
AGTACGGTATCCATCATACCGGGCATTGATGCACGTGCACCTGAGCGAACCGATACGAGCAGGGGATTTTCAGGATTGTCAAATTTCTTTCCCGTAAGGCTTTCTACATGAGCTATAGCTTCTTCAACTTCTTTTTGAATAAGCTTCACAACTGCATCGCGGCCTTTCTGGGTGTATTCGGTACACACTTCAGTGGTGATGGTAAATCCGGGAGGAACGGGCATTCCCAACAGGTTCATCTCGGCAAGGTTGGCACCTTTGCCACCAAGAAGATTTCTCATCTCGGCATTACCTTCGGCTTTACCGTCGCCGAATGTATAAACTCGTTTCATTGGCTTTGTTAGATGTTAAAAAGTTAAACGTATTTATTTATTGGTTAATATAGTCTTATATAGCTGTTGAGCATGATGCAAATTTAAGATTAAATCGCGAGACTACGAAACACTTGCCTATAAAAATCCTTTCGGTCACTGTTTTTTGCCTGTAAATATAGCAAAATGCAAGGCCGGGGCGTATTGTAACGCTCCGGCCTGTCAAATACATATATGTCGGTCAAACGTACGGGTTACAGATAATACTCCTTTAGTACGCTGAACCGGTCATCAAGATCAAACACCCATGGAGCTCCGGTAGGTATCTCGACTTTCATGATTTCGTCAGGAGTCAATTGAAGCAGCATCATGGCCAAAGCACGAAGGCTGTTGCCGTGAGCGGCTATAAGTACGGTGTCGTACTTTTGTATGCGGGGCTCTATGATTTCGGCCCAGCAGGGGCGCACACGCGCTATTGTGTCTTTTAACGATTCGGTAAGCGGGAGCTCGTCGTACGCAAGGCATGAATACCGCTCCTCGTTGCCGGGGTAACGGTGGTCGTCAAGAGTAAGCGCCGGCGGGGCCACATCATAGCTTCTGCGCCATATGTGTACCTGCTCCTCGCCGTATTCACGCGCAGTCTCCGCCTTGTTCAGCCCTTGTAACGCGCCGTAATGGCGCTCGTTGAGATGCCAGTCTTTTATAACCGGTATCCAACTGCGGTCAAGAACGTCGGCGGCTATTTCAAGTGTGTGTATAGCCCGTTTTAAAAACGAGGTGAAGAAGTATTCGGGTTTCAGCCCGGCTTCGAGTATCTTTTTGCCGGCTTCTTTGGCTTCCTCACGACCCTTTTCGGTAAGGTCAACATCGGTCCACCCCGTAAAGCGGTTCCCGAGATTCCATTGGCTCTGTCCGTGACGGAGCAGTATTACATGCTTCATAGTAGTATGTGTTTTTGTTAATATATTATTCACTACTGTCCACTAAAAATGGACGCGGTTAAAAATTAAATAAATTCGGTTCACTTGAACCATAGAGAACATTG
>LUJO01000028.1 GCA_001689405.1 Candidatus Homeothermus arabinoxylanisolvens
GGGTCCCTTTTCAAATGTTAGATGCAGATGATTGCGCGAAGACGGGCATGCTTATCGCGGGGGCTCCGAGTGTGAGCACTGCCGCTAACAGATATGCTTTCTTATTCATTGCAAAATGTTTTTGACTGATTTATTACGATTTAAGATTACTCGGCGGGAGTATAGGCGTTGAACTCCGATATCATCACGAAGTTGCCTCCCTTGTCGGATTTGGCGAAATAAACCTTGATATAACGAGCTTTTTTCACCTCTTTCATAGCAAACAGCTGATGACGGTCGACATTGCGGTCAAACGGATACCATCCCAGATCATCCCACTGCCAGTCATTCGGATCGGCGCCTGTGGCGTTGGCTGCGGAACAGGTATAGAATGTCTGACCTATGTGAGTGCCGTTGTTACCGCCACGACGGCGTATGGATACATTTGACACATCCACATCTTCGCCCATGTCTATTATAAAGAAGTGGGGATAATCCGATGCTTGCTTCCATGCGGTGTGCCAGAATGTGCCTTCGTCACCGTCGAGCATGGCTACCACACGTCCTTTGGGGAATCCGCCCTCACCACCTGCTTCCTGCGACGAGTATCCGATCTGCGCGTCGTAGTTGTCGGCAAAACCGGGGAATGTCCAAGCCGTGCGGTCAAGTGCCACGACTTTCTTGGTAGATGCCTCAAGATTACGGGCTTCCGATGAGTTGCCGTCGGCATCCTGCGCGGTAACTGACAGCGATGCGATGCCGCCGTTGATAAACTCCTTGTCGGAAGTGAACAGGTGCACAAACTGCTTGGACTCGCTATTGGGCGATGCCTCAAACTTGTACGAACCTTTCTTGGATGCGTCAGCCTTGTCGGTGTATTGTACTTCTACAAATACTTTGGCTACAGTCTCGTTTTTGTAACCTACGTATATTCCGCCAAATGCCGGCTCGGCTGTAATGGATTGTGCCACCGCAAGAAATGCGGGGGCTCCGGGAGCGGCCGAATAGGTAACCGCACCCTGATTGTTGCCTCGAAGAGAGCATGCGTAGAGATTGAACTCCACCGGATCAGTTGCGACAAAACCGCTGATAGTGGCTTTCATTACACCGTTCTCATCGGCGTGATCTTTTGAAAACATCTGATAGACCTCTTCGCCCTTGGCGTTCTTATAGGTCACTTTGGTGTACATGTAACTCGGATCGGAGGGTATGGTCCAAGTCAGGTAGACCTCTCCGGGACCCGCAACAGAACTGACATCGGTCACTTTGGCCGGTGCAGCGTCATTGATACTGGCCTTACCTTCAGTCTCGTCACCGCAAGACGACAACATCAGCGACGGTCCGGCGAGGAGAGTCGCAATGAAGGCAGCACGAAATAAATTAAGCACTGTTTGTTTCATACGGTTAATTTAAAGTTAATTACTATATAGTTAAACACTGATATCTTTACTAAGCTATGGCCGATATAAATCCGCGTACTGTGCGGCGCGCGCGGCACAATTGATTTTCTACCGTACGCATCGACAGGTCCATGCCTAAGGCTATCTCGTCGACCGACTTGTCCTTGAATCGGGTCAACACATATATAATACGGCGCCGCTCCGGAAGAGCCTTGACGCACTTCGCCTCATATAGCGCGATATCACGGGCCACGACAAGCGACTCCGTGTTATAGTCGGCAATACTCTCCGCCAAACTGATGTCGGCACCTTCGACAGCGCGCGTGATATATATATGACGCAGGTAGTCATTGACAAGATTTCGCGCTACGGTGTATATGAACGGTCGCAACGACTCGGCCGCAAGTTGCTTGTCATATTCAAGAAGACGCAACCATACATCCTGCGCTATATTCTCGGCATCGAAGATGTCGTTGACACGCGCAGATATGTAGTTGAGTACATCCTGATAGTACTCTACATAGCTTTGGGCTATTAAATCATTGTTCCGTGACCGGTTTTCCATGAGTCGGAGTAATTAATGTTTCACATGGTAGCGAGAGCATGTTTTTGCAATCGGTACATGGCAAAATTATGTTAATTCCGACGAGTGGAAAAAGTTTTACACTCCTAATATGTCTCAAATTATTATTTGAGACATATTTCTCACAACATACTGTAATTCAACATATTAAGAAATTGAGATTTTAGTCTCACAATAATTTGAGACTCCAAGTCCTATAACCGAAGCATGTTACATGGATTATTTTTAGTTTAAAATCCAAAAAATTCACCATTTTCAACACTTATCCCGACTACATAGACTTAACAATTATGGGGTCAGGAACAGATTGCCGGAAACAAAAATACAGCAAGCACGGTTGTCAAACTGTCAGTGTCGGCACGGATGCCGGCACCAATCTTATTAACACTTCAACCATGCTTTGCAGCTTACAAAAAAATATGAGGCACGGACCTTACGGTCCATGCCTCATGTATGATGAAGTATACAGTGCCTATATCAATGGCAACCGCCACAGCAGCCGTCGTTGCAGCCACCCTCTTCACCGCAACCGTCATGGTCGCAGCCGCAGCCGCCACAACCTTGCGCGGGCTTAAGTTCCTCAGGAGTAGCATCGCGCACAACCCCGATACTGCCTACAAAACGTACATCCTTGCCGGCAAGCGGGTGATTGAAATCCATAACAACCTCCTTGTCGGTAACTTCAAGTACCTTGCCGGAGATACGGTATCCGTCATGAGTCAACATCGGCACTACGGCACCGGGCTTTATATGCTCGGCATCAAATTTGCCGTCAATCTCAAAAAGCTCTTTTTCAAGATGTGCCACCTGTTCGGGGTCATAGTTGCCGAAACTCTCTTCAGCCGATACTTTTACGTCAAATTTATCGCCTGTAGTCAGACCGTCGATAGCCTTTTCGAGCGGAGCTATGACACCGCGAGTCACTCCGAATACAATCTTTTCGGGATCTTCAGCATCGACCTGATGCACCAGAGTCTCGCCATCGGGATTTACCACATATAAGTCGTAAACCATTTCGACATATTTGCCGGGTTGTATTTTTTCCATAATCGTCTTATTATATATTAATGTGTACTTACTACTTTGTAATAAACAAAAACCGGGCCAAAAAAGATGTTAAGAGAACATCCTATGACACATCTTGTCAGATACTCGTGCCGAAAGCCGCTATAAGTGCCGAGCTGATCGACATGTATATGACCATGCCTATTATATCGTTGGTTATCGATATGAACGGGCCGGTGGCAAGGGCCGGGTCAATCCTGAACCGCTCAAGTGTAAGCGGCACGAATGTTCCGAATATCGAGGCGAACACCACTACGGCGAAAAGCGACAGCGACACAGCCACAGTAGTCACCTGTGTGGGACCGAGAGCGAATATATTGTAGACAAGTACCAGTAGCGATATGATACATGCATTCAGCAATCCGACTCCGAGCTCCTTGAAAAGCTGTTTGGTCGAGCTCTTGATGTCAAGCGAACCGTTGGCAAGTCCCTGCACAATGATAGCCGATGACTGTATGCCGACATTTCCGCCCGTTCCACCAATAAGCGGTATAAACAGCGCCATAGCGGGATTCACGGCAAAGCCCGACTCGAAATGTCCGAGTATCAGCGAGTTTCCGATACCGCCGAGCATACCGATAAGCAGCCACGGCAAACGCGCCTTGGTCTGGTGAAACATGGTGTCGTTGCTCTCGATATCGCCCGAAAGACCCGAAGCCAACTGGTAGTCACGCTCGCTCTGTTCACGCGCCTCGTCCATGACGTCGTCGACGGTGATCTGTCCGACAAGACGCCCTATAGAGTCCACGACAGGCATGGCCACAAGGTCATATTTCTCGAAATCGAGTGTCAGCTCATCGACCGGGGTATCGGTCTTTACCGACACCGGATCAAGTTCCATGACATGTTTTATCTTGGACACCGACGGGTGGGTAATCATCTTTTTCAGCGGAAACACTCCCCGCAGACGATAATCATTATCGACCACATACACATAATATATATCGTCAAGGTCCTCGGCCTGCTTGCGCATCTCCTGCACACACTGGGGCATGCTCCAGTTCTCGTTCACGACGATCATCTCGGTACCCATAAGACCGCCGGCGGTGTCTTCGTCGTACTTCAACAGGTCTATGATGTCGCCGGCCTGCTCCACGTCGTCGATATGTGACAGGATCTCGTCACGGTCCTCCTCGTCAAGCTCCTGAATTATGTCGACCGCATCGTCGGTATCAAGGTGGTCTATGACCTGCTTGGCTATATCCTCGCTCGACATGGCGCTGAGCAGCTTGTGCCGGTCATCCTCGTCAAGCTCCATCAGCACGTCGGCAGCCTGATCGGCATCAAGAAGCCTGAACAGAAATTCAGCCTGCTCAAGGTCAAGGTCGCGATACAATTCGGCGATGTCGGCCGGGTGAAGCTTCGCAAGCTCCTTACGGGCCGTCTCCTCGTCGCGATTGCTTATCACGCCCGCTATATGCTCAAGATATTCGGGTGTATACTCTTTCATCAGCATATTGAGCCGTCACGCATGGCGGCAATTTTTTTTGTAAGTTCCACAAATCGATTTACGCCGAGTTGTTCGGGGCGCATGGCCCATACGGGATCATCGTCAAACGTTGCCGAAGGGGGGAGAAGTCCCCGCAATGAATTGCGCAACGTCTTGCGCCGCTGACCGAACGAGGTCTTCACCACGGTCCTGAACAGACGTTCGTCACATCCGAGGCTCGTCACCGAGTTGCGCGTACAGCGTATGACGCCCGACTTCACTTTTGGCGGCGGATTAAACACATGTTCGTCTACGGTAAACAGATACTCGACATCGTACCATGCCTGAAGCAACACGCTAAGTATACCATACACTTTCGAACCGGGAGCGGCGGCAAGCCTCTCGGCCACCTCCTTCTGCAACATGCCTGAACAGCAAGGTATACTGTCCTTATAATCAAGAACTTTAAAAAATATCTGCGACGATATGTTGTACGGATAATTGCCTATGACGCAAAACTCGCGGCCGCCCATCAGCTCCGACAGATCCATTTTAAGGAAGTCACCGTCGACTATCCGCTCTTTCAACTCCGGAAAATTCTCATTCAGATAATCGACACTCTCCTTATCTATTTCGACGACAGTGACGTCATGGCCTTCGTCAATAAGATATCGGGTGAGCACTCCCATGCCGGGCCCCACTTCGAGCACCGGCACCCCCTTGTACCGGTCAAGAGTGGCGGCAATGCGCTCGGCAACCGACTTGTCGGTAAGAAAATGCTGGCCAAGAGCCTTTTTGGGTTTAACTTTCTGCATGGGCCGGTAATTTTTATAAATCAACTTACAAACTTAACCAGAATTTTCGAAAAGCCCAAAGAAAAACCGACCAATGTAGACAGACAAGACCAAAGAGTACCATGACCGGGCACGGTATACAAGCATATTCAGCGCAGGATAGGCCAACGGTAAGCCCGCAATGCGGCTATATAAGCGGCTTCCTTGCCATTGCAATATCGGTTGCACAACTCATGAAAGCGGCGGGAGTGCGACATATGGGTAAGGTGAGCCAGTTCATGGCATACAATATAATCACGCAGCTCCTGAGGAAGGAACACCAACGCATGACTGAGATGGATAGTACGGGCCGAAGTACACTTGCCGAGTGTACGGTAGCCGCTCATAATATGCCACGAAACGGGCGATAAGCCATGCCGACGCGCAAGCTCGCGTGCCGCGGGCAGAAGCAGACGCGGCGCCACCTTCGCCGCCACCCGACACATCATGGAACTTATCATCAGACGCCCCTTGTCAGACGACATATCTATATCGGTGCCCACTTCAAGATAAGCGCGGTCCTCCGTCACGGTAACGAGAATTGACGACGGTCTATGACTCTGGCTTTTTATCTCGAAAGCAAATCCGTCAAGAGGTATAGTCATCCCGGGATAATAAGACACGTCAGGCCGCTTAGCCATAAGCCGTGGAGCAAACCTGTCGAGCACATCGCGTATCTCACTCTCACCGACGCCGACAGGCACTGTCAGGTGCACTGCGCCGTCGCGCCAGCGTGCCACAAACCGTCGTGCATCGGAACGCACCGACACACATACATCACCCAGTACGGAGTGTATTATAACTCGACGTGAAATTATCATCCGGCCCCCCAAAGCAGTTTTGACCGGAGGGTGTCAACAAAACGGTGGTCAAGACGTTGCACTACTTTTGTGACAAACGGGGCCCGCTTCATGATGATGGTAGTCGATACGGGCAAAGTCACCGAACGACCGTCAAGACTCACGCGATAAGAGCTCGTACGCGACCGCGTGTTGACCGACACCACGCTGTCATCACTGACCACAAGAGGCCTCATGGTAAGTGAATGGGCGGCTACGGGCGATATGATCCAGACAGGAGCCTGCGGCGCGACGATAGGACCTCCGACCGACAAATTATATCCTGTCGATCCGGTAGGAGTCGATATGATAAGACCGTCGGCGCGGTAGTCGGCAAGCCCGGCTCCGTCGACAGAAGCCTTCATAGTAATCATCGATGCGGTGTCCTGCTTGAGTATGGCCACTTCGTTGAGCGCATAGGGCCAGCAGTCAATCTTTATGTCGGGCGACGTAACCTCGATCATCGTACGGTTTTCCACCCGGAAGTCGCCGTTGAACAGGTTGTCGAGTCCGGCGTCCATTTCGTCCACTTTCACATCGGCGAGATAACCGAGATGCCCCGTATTTATACCTAATATAGGTATCTCCTTGCTGCCCACACGCTGGGCAGTGCGCAGAAACGTGCCGTCACCGCCTATGCTGAGCGCTATGGCAGCGTTAAAGTCGTCGCCCGTTATTATGTCATTGACTTTAGGCGGAGTCGGCAACATACGGCAGAGGTAGTTATAAAACGAACGTTCCATCTCAACCCACGCATTTCTGTGCGACAGGCGCTCAAAAAGCTGCAGAAGCGAGTCAAGATGCTGTTCCTGATAAGTATTTCCGAATACGGCTATCCTCATAGTGCTCAGAGAGTGTTAAAAAACAGAATATTACACTTCAAGATAATGGAGCAACGCATTTACACGGTCAATCATATCGGCATTGAACATACCGGGAGTGCCGGCCATGCTTAAAGTATCGTAACCGTAACGGGCGAGCGAGCGTGCCACCGACTCGCCCCGCGAGTGATTGACCCGTATGAGTACTGTGGTCGGGCTGTCGGGCTCGGTGCCTCCTATAACGTTCAGATTGAGCAGATGCGCATCGGCGTCCTCCACGGCATGGGCTATGGCCGACGCACTGTACATACTTGGCGGACAAGTCACCGTAAGCTCCGAATATTCATTAAGTTGAGGGAACAGCGATGACAAAGCGCCAAGCATGGACATACGGTCGATGACGCCCAGACGCTCCTCGGTGTCGTCATCAACGACAGGGACAGCTTCCGCGCCCGAGGCCATACGCTCCAGCACCAGCGACAGCGGCGCCGACGCTTTGACAGCCTTACCTTCGGAATAAGGCTTGTCATTACGGTCATAAACAGCCGATATTGGTATAAATTGAGTCGATATAATATCTTTTGCGGTCAAAACGTTTCGTGGTTTTATTATTTCTGACTATTTTTGCAGTTGCATTTGTTGCAATATAGGTTACAAATATACAGATTTTTCTCCATATAGACGTAACTTTTTATTATAACAACACATTACGACTAAACAGAGATTAATAAAAGAATGACTAATCTAAGTGTTAATATCAACAAAGTAGCTACGCTCCGCAATGCCCGCGGTGAGAATGTGCCCGATGTGGAGCGTGTTGCAGTTGACTGCGAAATGTTTGGTGCGCAAGGCATAACCGTACATCCACGGCCCGATGAACGTCACATAAAGCATGAGGACGTATTTGCACTGCGTCCGCTGATAAAGACCGAATTCAACATAGAAGGATACCCGAGTCCTGAATTCATGGATCTCGTACTCAAAGTGAAGCCCGAGCAGGTGACACTCGTACCCGACGCTCCCGACGCCCTGACATCCAATGCCGGATGGGACGTGACAGCCAATAAGGACTTCCTCACCGAAGTGATCGACCGCCTGCGCGAGGCCGGCATAAGATCATCGGTTTTTGTCGACCCCGACGTGGCTATGATCAAAGCCGCGGCCAAGACCGGAGCCGACCGCGTCGAGCTGTACACCAAGCCGTACGCCGACATGTACCCGTCTGACCCCGAAGGAGCTGTGGCGCCATATGTGGAAGCGAGCAAGGCTGCCCATAACTGCGGTCTCGGCGTCAATGCCGGCCATGACCTCAACCTCATCAACCTCAAGTACTTCCACGAGAAGGTGCCGTACCTTAACGAAGTATCGATAGGGCATGCCATCATAGCCGATGCCCTGTATATGGGCCTGAAAGAGACGATAAGGCAATACAAGGAGTGCCTTTCATGAACAGCGATCGACAAGCAATAACATCATAAAACATTCATAATCACAATTATGTCAATACTCAACTCGATTATCGCACAGAGTGCCGAACAGTTTACCGATACGGTCAGTGCCATAAGCAACGTGGCTACACCCGCCGCGGCCGTAACTCCCGAACCGGTAGAGCTGTCCATGTGGGAACTGTGCATGAAAGGCGGCTTCATCATGATACCCCTCGCCATTCTGCTTATAATCAGCATATACATATTCATCGAACGCTACATAGTGATACAACGCGCGGCCCGCGAGGACGCCTCGTTCATGAAACGCATAAAGGACTACATCCACGAAGGCGAGATTGAAAGCGCCAAAAATCTATGTAAAAAAGACGGCACCCCATACAGCCGGCTGATACTCAAAGGCATAAGCCGTATAGGACGCCCGATGAACGATGTGCTCGTAGCCATTGAAAACACCGGCAACCTCGAAATAGCCAATCTCGGCAAAGGCCTCACTTGGCTCGCCACTGCCGCTGCGGGAGCGCCGATGCTCGGCTTCTTGGGTACGGTAGTAGGTATGGTCGAGGCTTTCTTCGCACTTGCCAATGCCGGTTCGTCGGCCAATGTCAGTGTACTCGCCGGAGGCATCTACGAGGCACTCGTCACTACAGTAGCCGGTCTTGCCGTCGGCATCGTGGCCCTGTTCGCCTACAACGCTCTCGTAGCCAAGCTAAACGGCGTCATGAAGCTGCTCGAAGGTAAAACTATGGAGTTCATGGACCTGCTCAACGAGCCGGCATAATACACTATAAGACATGGCACTTAAACGTCAGCATGACATGATGGCAATGTTCTCGATGGCGTCGATGACCGACGTTATCTTCCTGTTGCTCATCTTTTTCATGATAACCTCTACCTTTGTGTTCCCGACGGCGCTTGAAGTCAACCTGCCCCAAAGTTCGGTGCAGACAGCGCTAAAGCCCGGCACAAGGGTGTACATCGACAAAGACAACAACCTGTATGCGTCATTTGGCGACGAAGAGCCGCAGTCAATCGAGACAGCGTCGTTGCTTACCTTTCTGCAACTCGCACAGCAGAACGAGCCCGAAGGCTTCATAGCCATATATGCCGATGAAGAGGTGACCTACGGTAAAATAGTGGAAGTGCTCGACATGGGCGCCCGCAACAACCTCAAGATGGTGCTCGCCACAAAACCGGCACAAGTGCCGGCTACGCCGACAACACCGTCGATAGACCAAATACAATAACACGTCATTGGACATGACACAGCAACAGCGCGACAGAATAACGGCTTCAGCAATAACCCTGACGGTAATGATACTTCTCGTCATTGCCCTTACCTGCCTGTACTATCGCGTGACTATACCTCCGATGGAGGAACGCCGTTGGCCGCCGGTTGACTCAAGCGAGATAGTATTCGGCGGTGAATTCGTAAAACTCGGCGACATGCCGGTACCGGTTCAGGACACTGACAATCTGCCGATTCCCGACAACTCGGCCGAGACAGCTCTTGAAGGCAGCGACCTTACCGATGCAGGCGAAGCCGTGGCAGAGACCCCGCCTACGGTCAGCACGACACATGAGTCGCCCATGAAAGTCAAGGAGAAACCGAAACCCGAAAAGACCGGCCCCACGAAAGAGGAACTCGCCGAACGGGCACGCATAAAACGAGAGAAAGAAGAGGCCGAGAAGCAGGCACGCATCAAAAACAAGATGCGCACAGGATTCAACACCGCCAAAAAGACAGGCAAAGGCGAGTCAGGCTCTCCAAACGGCAACTCAAACAGCGGCGCTCTGAGCGGTATGGCCGGACACAATCTTAAAGGACGCACCGCCGAAGCATGGGGACGCCCCAACAGCACCCTCTCGGGCACCATACGCATAAGAGTCACCGTAAACCGCAAAGGAGAAGTCATAGGGCTTCCGTCATACATAGGAGGAGAGGGGCCCGCGGCCGCCAACGCGGCAGTACGCCAGAGTTGCATAAAAGCCTCGCAGCAATCCAAATTCTCTGTCGATCTTGAGGCTCCGGCCACACAGACCGGCATCATTACTTGGAAATTTGAATAAGACACATTATAAACGCATGAAGAAATATCGCATAATCAACAACTCGCTCGGCTGGCTGATGTTTGTCATCGCAGCAGTCACCTACCTGCTCACCTTAGAGCCGACAGCGAGTTTCTGGGATTGTCCCGAATTCATATCACAAGGCTATAAACTCGAGATAGGACACCCGCCGGGCAACCCCATCTTCATGCTTGCGGCAAGATTTTTCGTCAACTTCGCACCCGACGCACAGCACGTGGCCATGGCTGTCAACACCATGTCGGCATTATTGAGCGCGGCCACCATACTGCTGCTCTTCTGGACCATAACCCATCTGGTACGACGACTTGTCGTTGCCGATGACGCAAAACAGATATCACTGACCGAGATGCTCATCATATTCGGTTCGGGCATATGCGGCTCACTTGTATACACTTGGAGCGACACTTTCTGGTTTTCGGCTGTCGAAGGCGAGGTATATGCGTTTTCTTCATTCTGTACGGCCCTCGTATTCTGGCTTATACTTAAATGGGAAAACCGGGCCGATCAGCCCCACAGCGACCGTTATCTGGTGCTCATAGCCTACGTGATCGGCATATCCATTGCCGTACACTTGCTCAACCTGCTATGTATACCGGCCATTGTACTTGTATTCTACTACAAGAAGTTCAAGAATCCCGATGGCAAAGGCTCCCTGATAGCTCTGCTCGTATCGTTTGTCATCGTAGGCCTGATTCTTTACGGACTCGTTCCGGGCTTCATCGAGATGGCCCAGTACTGCGAGCTCCTGTGTGTCAACGGACTCGGCTGGAGCTATAACAGCGGGCCTATAATCTACACCTGCATCACGCTCGCAGTCATGATATGGGCAGTATATGAACTGTACCGCCAGAACAATGCCCTGCGTATAAAAATATCGTTTTTCCTAAGCGTATTTCTTTCAGGCATACCCTTCATCGGCGACGGATGGTTTATACCCGTAGTTGTATTTATAGGACTGCTCCTCTACCTGTTCAAGTTCATGAAGCGTGTGCCGGTACGTATATTCAATGTTGTCGTACTGAGCATACTTGTCATATTCATAGGCTATTCTTCCTACGCCCTGTTGCTGATCCGTTCGTCGGCCAACACGCCTATGAACCAGAACGCGCCCGATAATGTGTTTGCACTTAGCTCCTACCTCAACCGCGAGCAGTACGGCGACCGACCCCTATTCTACGGACAGACATTCAATTCCGGCATAGTGTATCAGGTAGACGCCTCCGGACGTCCGCAGGCCCTGAAGAAAGAGGGCAAGGCCCTGTACGGAAAAACGGTGAAAAAATCGCCCGATGAACCCGACCGATATGAAATCACAGGCTATAAGACCGATTATGTGATGAATCCGGAGCTCGACATGCTCTTCCCGCGTATGTACGACGGCAAGTATGCCGCCGCTTACCGCGACTGGACCGGCATGAAGGGCACACCGGTAAACGTCAATACGTATGTTGATGAGAACGGCCGTCCCTACGGCTCCCCGCAGACCAAAATCAAGCCGACATTTGCCGAGAACCTCCAGTACCTCTTCAACTACCAGATCAACCATATGTACTGGCGTTACTTCATGTGGAACTTCGCAGGCCGCCAGAACGACATTCAAGGCAACGGCGAGGTAACACACGGCAACTGGATATCAGGCATACCGTTCATCGACAATCTGCGACTCGGCGACCAGTCGCTACTGCCTGACGACCTCGGCGCCGGCAATAAAGGCCATAACGTATTTTTCATGCTGCCGCTCATTTTCGGCATCATCGGCCTCATATGGCAGTCATTTACCTCACGCCGCGGCATCGAACAGTTCTGGGTTGTGGCATTCCTGTTCTTCATGACCGGACTCGCCATTGTGCTATACCTTAACCAGACGCCCAACCAGCCCCGTGAACGCGACTACGCGTTTGCCGGCTCGTTCTACGCATTTGCCATATGGGTGGGCATGGGTGTAGCCGGCATATGGCGCATACTTGTAATGCTGTTCAGCGACAAAGTCAAGGCCGGCGACAAAGTATCGCGTATGCTTGCCTACGTAGCCGTAGCGGCCGGCATATTACTGCCCCTTCAGGTAGTATCGCAGACTTGGGACGATCATGACCGCTCGGGACGCTATACCACGCGCGACTTCGGCATGAACTATCTGTCAAGCCTTGAGCCCAACGCCATTGTATTCACCAACGGCGACAATGACACATTCCCATTGTGGTACGCACAGGAAGTGGAAGGCTTCCGTACCGATGTCAGGGTAGTAAATCTGTCATATCTGACCACCGACTGGTATGTTGACCAGATGCGGCTACCGTCGTATGACGCTCCGGCCATAGACATGATGGCAACACCCGACATATACGCACACGACAAGCGACAGTTCAGCTACTATCTGCGGCCCGACACGACCAAAGTAAACGTACTTGCGGCCCTCAAGGCACTGTATGCCGACGATGCCAATAAAAACGAATGGGGCTTGTACGAGTTCAAATATCCCAACATGTATCTCCCCGTAAACAAGGACGATATGCTTAAGTCGGGACGTGTCACCGAAGAGGAGCTCCCCGCTGTCGAAGAATATATAGACCTCGACCAAAGCGAAGAACCTGACGGCGGCCTGCGGCTCAGCAATGTCATAGCACTTGACATGCTCGCTACCAACGCGGCCAATGGATGGAAGCGTCCGGTGTATTTCGCCATGACAGTGCCCGACAGCTATTACATGAACCTGTCGCCCTACATGCGGTCGACCGGCATGGCCTATGAAGTCGGCCCCATCAAGAACAAGGAATATGACGGTTACCACATGGCTGTGAATACCGATAAGGCTTACGACAATATCGTCAACAAATTCCGCTGGGGCGGTCTCGACAAAGCCGAGAGCGCTGATGACATTTATCTTGACGAGACAGTGCGCCGCATGGTCACCACTACGCGTACCACCATGCTCGACCTCGCCACAGCCTTGTACAACGAGGGTGTGACCGCCGAGATATACTTCCATCAGGACAGTGTGAACATGGACGCTCCGCAGCGCGAGAAGATAACATCGTTCATAGCCGACCGATATGCAAAGGCACAGACCGTAATGGACCTCATGATGGACAAGTTACCGGTCTACACCGCTCCCTACGGAGTAACCATAGGACTTCAGATAGCCGACATATACGGACGCCTCGGCGACATAACCGACAACAAGGCCGACAACGAGCGCGCGCTTCAGGTGCTGCGCGACGAGATAGACCTGTACAAGCAGTACATACTCTATTTCCAAAGCCTGACTCCGGCACAATTCTCCACTCTGACCCGCACTGACCGTTACATCTACGACTCTTACTTCGTATCGCTCATATCGGCCTATGCCGAAAACGGCGGCGACGCGCAGGAACTTATGAAGCAACTGCAAAGCGAAGGTGTCAACTTCAGCCGCTATTACAAGAAAAGTCCCGAGACTAATCCGGTAAATGTCGAATAAACCGTCAGAACTGTAGTATCATGTTTATCGAGCAACCGCCACTGCTATACCGCATCCTTTTCCCGGAGGCGGTATGGCGTATAAAACGCAAGAAACGCAAGGTCATCTACCTTACGTTTGATGACGGTCCCATACCCGAAGTCACACCGTGGGTGCTCGACGTACTCGATCATTACGGCATAAAAGCCACATTCTTTTCTGTCGGCGACAATGTCAGGCGACATCCCGAACTTCTTGAGGAAATAAAGCGGCGGGGCCATAGCTGGGGCAACCATACAATGAACCACCTGCAGGGGTTCAAGGTCACCTCGCGCAATTATCTGCGCAACATAAAGGAGGCCGACAATCTCATAGACAGCAACCTCTATCGTCCGCCGCACGGCATAATGAGGTGGAGTCAGGCAAAGGTCATAAAAGATCATTTCAACATCATCATGTATGACCTTGTCACACGCGACTACTCCAAGAAACTAAACGGAGAGCAGGTGCTCAACAACGTGAAAAAATTTGCCCGCAACGGCTCCATAATCGTGTTTCACGACTCTCTTAAAGCCGAGCGCAACCTGCGTTACGCACTTCCGCGTGCCATAGAGTGGCTCAAAGAGCAAGGCTATGAGTTCGAGGCCATCAATATGTAGCGACGCAGTCATCGCCGAAGCCTTGCGGCTTGGAGCTACCGCCGCGGGAACAGCCGGCATTGAACCGGTCGATGCTTGCACAGCTGCGCGATACGACGCTTGGATAGCCGCCGGATGCCACGGAGAGATGAATTATCTGGCACGCAACATTGACCTACGCAATGACCCGCGTGGCCTTATGCCCTCAGCCAAGACTGTCATAGTGGCCGCGTTCAACTACTATCCAAAGCATAGGCAACCGCCTGAACACCCACAGTTCGCATACTATGCTTACGGACGCGACTACCATGAAGTGGTGCGCGAACGTCTCGGCGCACTTGCCGACTTCATCAAAGAAAACTATGGAGGAGAGACCCGCGTATGTGTAGACACGGCCCCGCTCCACGAACGATATTGGGCACAAAAAGCCGGCATAGGATTCGAAGGTGTCAACTCACAGCTGATCATCCCCGGACGAGGTTCCTATTTCTTCATCGGGGAAGTGCTGACATCGATTGACTTTACCCCTTCACTGCCATGCAGCGGTGACTGCGGCCATTGCGGGGCATGCATGCGAGCATGTCCTTCGGGAGCCATAAAAGGCGACGGCACAATCGACGCTTCGCGATGCCTCTCCTACCTCACAATCGAATACCGAGGCGACCTTCCGGCCGACACTCCCGCCGGCAACCGCATATACGGCTGCGACGCCTGCCAGCAGGCATGCCCGCATAACCGACACGCACAGCCCACCGATATAGCCGATTTCGCCCCTTCCGACCGGTTTCTTGCACTTGACGAAGAACGCCTGTCGGCACTGACCCCTGAAAGTTTCAACTCCTTGTTTCGTCACTCCGCTATAAAACGGACCAAACTTTCCGGACTGCTCCGCAATCTACAACTGCTGCGTGCCAACAAGACAAAACATTAACGTCTAAAAACAACGACGGCAACACCGCAAAACCGGTATTACCGTCGTTATGTCATATTACTTGCCTCGCTCTTATATTGACAGGCGGCGGAGGGTACTGAGCAGGTCGCGGTTGATGGGCTTGTCGTTCTTGATGGCCTTCGAGAAGGGCA
This sequence comes from Candidatus Homeothermus arabinoxylanisolvens, assembly GCA_001689405.1. Classification (GTDB taxonomy): domain Bacteria; phylum Bacteroidota; class Bacteroidia; order Bacteroidales; family Muribaculaceae; genus Muribaculum; species Muribaculum arabinoxylanisolvens. The sequence continues at coordinate 15,643 of LUJO01000028.1, forward strand.
CGTATACGATTTCGTCATTGGATATGCCGATCATAACGTTGCGCTGGTCCTCAAGCAGGGCGTCGATTGCCGCGGAACCGAGGCGTGAAGCCAATATACGGTCAGAAGCCGTAGGCGAACCGCCGCGCTGAAGGTGTCCGAGTATCGACACTCTTACGTCATAACCGGGATACTCGTTTTTCACACGTTCGGCAAGAGCCATGGCACCGCCGGTGACAGGACTCTCCGCAACGAGCACTATCGATGAGTTCTTGCTCTTGCGGAACCCGTTCTGTATAAGTTCGGCCAACTGGTCGACCTCTGTTGATATTTCAGGAATAATGGCGGCCTCCGCACCTGAAGCGATAGCGCCGTTCAGAGCAAGGAAACCGGCGTCGCGGCCCATAACCTCAATGAAGAACAGACGCTCATGGCTCGTAGCCGTGTCACGGATCTTGTCGACACACTCCATTATGGTGTTAAGAGCCGTATCGTAACCGATAGTGCGGTCAGTACCGTAAAGGTCATTGTCGATTGTTCCGGGCAAGCCTATTATAGGGAAGTTGAACTCTGTGGCAAATATGCGCGCACCGGTAAGCGAACCGTCGCCACCTATCACCACAAGTGCGTCTATTTCGTGCTGTTTTATCGTGTCATAAGCCAACTGACGGCCTTCGGGAGTCTCAAACTCCTTGCAACGGGCGGTTTTGAGTATCGTGCCACCCATCTGTATGATATTTGACACATTCTGTGTCTTGAACTCAACAATCTCGTTTGTTATAAGACCGCGATATCCGCGATATATACCTTTTACTTTGAAACCGCTGAAAATCGCCGAACGAGTCACCGCGCGTATGGCAGCGTTCATTCCCGGGGCATCGCCTCCCGACGTGAGAATACCGATTGTCTTAATCTGGCCCATATTTGAATAGAATTATTAAAGTGAATACATATTACAGCATACAACCCCGCAAAAATAAGCATTTAAGCTGTCAGATACAATACTTGGCGCGTTTTTTTAACGTTGCGGCTCCACCTCCGTCACGATACATGTATTGGCCCCCCTCCATGGAAGCATACCCCAATACCGTTTATAAGTGACCTTCACCGGAGTTCCCGTGCCTTTAAGCTCCGACAGCCGCCGTGCAAGCGCATCTCTGTCTACTGAAAACGTAAAATCGCGAGAATATGTTTTTGTAGAATCAACCAGCGCGCTTCTGACTATCATCTGGCCCTCCCAAGTCTTGAATATGACACCCTGCTTTTTCAGGTCGACCACATAGCCCACTTCATTCATATCAGTCTCATAGGGATTCAAGTAACGCACCCAGAAACCAATGCCGAGAGCAAGGAGCACAAACAGCACCGACCATAAAATCATGCGCCGCATGGGATGACGACGTCGACGACGCGGCTCCGACTCGCCACAGCCCTCGGCCGCAGCCTCTTTCTGTTCGCAGCCAAACTGTATCACAGGCTTTTGTACAGCATCATCCGACGGCTCCGGATCATCGGCCATAAAGTAATCGGGTTTTGAGTCTAAATCCATATCTATTAAATAATGATTCCAAATTATCTTACGGTTTTCTGACGCTTGTCCATGGCTATCGACACAAAAGCATACAGGCCGAGAAGCACCAGCATACATGTCTGCGCACCCCACACAATCATGGCGAAGGCACCGCCCTGATTTATATCCACTCCGTATATGCCGAGAGCGAATATAATGGCAAGATGCCACGGCCCGAGGCCGCCGTTACTGGGAATACCCATTGAGATACTCGACAGCACAAAAGCCACAAGCGCACATACTATGCCAAGATGCGCCGTAAAAGAGAATGCGAAAAACGCCACATAAAGCTGGGTAAAGTAGCACCCCCATATAGCTACCGTAAGCAAAAGCCACTTGCCCTTATGGGGCATCGTGCCTACTACGGCAAAACCGTTCCACAGGTTGCGTACCGCATCGCGCACTTTCAGCACCCACTTGTTTTTCGTACGGCTCATAAACAGCCATGCCGTCAAAGCCACGACAACTGCTCCGGCAATCCATACCCACGGCGAATGCAGCGTGTTGACAATCCCCTGATAAGTCTCGGGATACTTGTGTCCGAACGCGATAAATGCCTCGCGGGCTATACAGAAAGTAAAAAGTGTGAGCAGAAGCACGGTCACCGTATCGGCAAGACGGTCACAAACCATCGAACCGAAAACCGTGGTAAACTGAGCGTTCTGGCGTTTGGCTATGTAACCGGTACGCCACACTTCGCCCAGACGCGGAGCAAGAAGGTTTATGGCATACGTGCCGAATATGCTCCACACAAGCGGCGGAAGCGGAGTATGTATTTTGAGAGCATCAAGCTGTATGCTCCATCTCATCGCACGGAATATATGGGAAAACACGCTGATTATGAGAGTAGCGCCTATCCATTTGTAATCGCAGTCACTTATGGCCGCCTTCATCGTCGCGATGTCAATCTTTGTGTATAAGTAATAGCACAACCATACGCTCAAGGCTACAGGCAATATATACTTGAGCAGGTCCTTTAATATTTTGCTTGTCTGTTTTTTCAAAACCGAGGTACTTTTAATTTTGCAAAGATAGTAATATTTGACTAATATACCTCTCCTTACACCGCAATTATAGTGCCCTGAAGAGGATACCAGAGGTAACCGCGCACTTCCGCCTCGGGAAACATACCGGCCACATAACGCACATATCCGCCTACCTGACGCATATAACGCGACGACTCCTCTTCGCCGAACTTGTAATCCACTATGTCAATATGTCCGTCAGCCGTCCATACTATGCGGTCGGGACGATAGTGGCGTATATCACGGCCGCCTGCGGCAACAAACGTGCGCTCGGTCAAAAGCCGCCGGTAGCCACAAAACCAAGATGCCACACGACTGTCGGCCAACGCCGCGGATATGGTCTCGATGTACGACGAGGCCTCCTCCTCGGGAATAAATCCGCGCATCACCCTGCTTCTGACAGCCGCCTCCACATCATCGGGAGTGCGTATGTCACTCATTATGTCATGATATATTATACCCTTGCGCCTCGGGAAAGCCATTTCATCAAAATCCTCAATGCGGCTCATGTCCCACACCTTCTCGTTGTCATACGAGTAGTAGGCCGGCATAGCCTTTGTTGTGCCGCCGTTACGCTCATGTCCGTATACGACAGGCGCGCCGGCTGTAAACGTGCCCTCATCGTCAACCTTGTCATCAAGAGTCATCAACAGCTCCGACAGGTCAGGCACGGAAGAGCAATATGCATAATCCACCGCATTAAATGCGGTGGCAAGAAGAGCGCCGACCGATGACTTGCCGTTGCATCCGTCATCCTTATCCTTGCATTTATATCCTATAAACAGTTCGTTGACGGCACGTGTGAACGCCACGTAAGCGCAGTTCATCACGTCAAGGCACTGTTTGTCAATAACGGCACGCGACTGTGCCTCAAAAGGCATGCCCGTGAGCTCCTTCCTTATCAGAAGCGGTATAAACGGCGGCACTTCATCAGGGTCGAAATTGTCGGCAAAAATACGATAGCGCTCACCGGAGTCATCACGGGTGTCAAACCATACAAGCTCGCCAAAGCGGGTATTGCTCCATGGCCAGTCGACAAACGGCACGTGTACACACGGAAACTCAAGCCCTTTTGATTTATGTACGGTCATCACCTTTATGGCCTCCACGTCGGCCGGCAAGGCAAGCGATTCCGACCTTGACCCCTTCGTATCCCACCATTTAAGAAATGAGCGCAGGTCCGCTCCGGGCTTCTCGCTGAAGTCGAGTATTATGTCCTGAAAGGCACATATAAATACATTGTCCGAGGCAAGACGCTCGGGCGATATGTATCGGTGTATTATCCGCTCCACGACCGACGGCAATCCCGAACCGGTAAGACCGGCTACCTCGCGCAGAAATTCGTCAGGCACCTCTTCTCGTCCGAAAGCCTCCGATATGGCATATCCTTTGTCTTCGTCGCGCGACATAAAGTAACGAAACCGGCTGTATATATCCTCCGGGGTACGGCGCACATCGTCATTCACGTCGCGCTCGTGCGAAAGCCGGGCGGCAAGATCGTGCATCACACTCGCTATAAGCTGCACCGACTGCGAGTTGCCTATAAGAAGCGCATCCTCCGACATAACCTGAATATCGGCCATCTCCGGATCTTCACTCTTGCGGCGCAACAGATCGGCCACAACCGAAGCCCCTTCCGACGATGTACGCACCAGCACCGTTATATCGGATTGAGAAAAACCCGACGCAAGCTGACGTTTTATCTCTCCGGCCATAACATCGAGTATATCCTCGTCGTCTTCATAGCGCACGGCCTTGACATAGCCGTGCAAATTTTTCTTAGCCACGCGCTGCACTACGTTGGCGTATATGTCGTCAACCCCTTTGGCCGATGCGAGAAATCGGAATACCGTATTGTTAAAACGCACGACCTCCGATGAACTGCGCCAGTTGGTATTCTCTTCCGGTATATTGCCGTGAAGCTCGCTCTGACGTGCAAACTCCCGCGGTACATCGCGCGCTATCAGGTCGACATCCGAGTTACGGAAACGGTATATCGACTGCTTCTCATCGCCGATTATAAGGTTATCGTTGTCGGTCGACAGACTCTCGCGCAGCAATGACTCGATGTTAAGCCACTGCAGACGCGATGTGTCCTGAAACTCGTCGATAAGGAAGTGTCTGAGTCTCACCCCCATGCGCTCGTAGATAAAGGGAGCTTCCTCCTCGCTTATTATACGCCGCAATATGTCATTGGTGTCGCGGAGCAGTATGGCGTTGTTATCGTTCTGATTTTCGTTGATATAACGCTGCACCTCTCCGAGCAGTCCCATAAAGTATATCTGGTCCCTGATTATCGACAGACACTCCATGTCGCGGCACATTCTGACACATTCATTGACCGTAGCGCTTACAAGGCTGTCAGATCCGGCCCCGGGATAAGCATTCTTTTTATATCCCGCATAATGGTTGTCAATATACGAGGCCACTGTCTTTCCGCTTGCATCGGGCACTCCTGAAGCCCATTTTTTTATACGGTTTTTCAGATGATGGGTCATGCTCTCATATACACCCGATGCCTCAAGAAGTCTGTCTCGCTCCGACGCATAGCTCTGCAGGAGCGCCGGATACTCACGGGTCACCTTGTCAAGACGTTTCATGAAGCTGTGTATGCGTTCGCTGTCTTCAAGATATTCGTCGATTTCTCGGGCATGTATCTTATATGTTTCCGACAAGGCGCTCCGCACAAACTTATGCAGGTCCTCGATAATCCTTGTATGCCGGTTAAACAGCAGAAAGCCCTTGCCGTCACGCATCAATTTACGCATGAACTGCTTAAGCCATACTTCAAGAAGGCGTATGCGGCGGTTGCCTGACATCTCCTCGGGGGTAGCCCTGTTTATAGATGTAAGCATCGAGTCAACGCCCACTATTATGGCGTTTTCGTCATCGAGGTCAACATCGTAGTTTCCGGTAAGATTAGCTTCCCGGGCAAATGTTCGCAGTACGGTCTGAAAAAAAGAGTCGATTGTGCTTATATTGAAGTTGCCGTAGTCGCCGAGCAACGACTGCAGAGCGGCCGAGGCACTTTTACGCAGACTGTCGGGTGAGCATCCGAGCTCCCTGCACATACGCTCCTCATAGTCGCTGCGTTCATCGCCTCTGCCGGACAAGAGAGCAAGCTGGTGCACTATACGGCGCTTCATCTCCTCCGTGGCCTTGTTGGTAAACGTTATGGCAAGTATCGATCGGTGGCGTTTACCGTCGCGGGCAAGACGATAGGCCCCGTTCTCGTCTTTGTAGCCTAGAAGCAGCTTTATATAATTGTAGGCAAGCGTATAGGTCTTGCCGGAGCCGGCCGACGCCTTGTGTATCTGCAACATAAGCCGAGGCTATGACTAAATTATACGGGCTTTGTAGCCTAACGACTTCATAAGTTCAAGCAGTTCCTTGCGGCGGTCGCCCTGTATGAGTATCTCTCCTCCACGTGCCGAACCTCCGGTAGCAAGACGGCGCTTGAGCAGGGCGGCAAGGTCAAGGAGTTCATTGTCAGAGCCTTGAAATCCGGTTATAATAGTAGCCTGCTTGCCTCCGCGACCTTTTTTCTCCAATATTATGTCAAGCCGAAAATCGTTTACTCTTTTCTTATCCTCACGAAGCACTTCGGCAGGAGTCTCGTCGCCTTGCGGAAGGTCAGGATTATTTGCAAGAAAGGCCTGCATGGCGGCCTGCATGTCGTTGGTCTTCATATTCGAGGGTGTTTGATGACTATTATATTAATCATATTCCGGGGCCACACTGTCGACTTCTGCAATCGAAGTCTCCGACAATTCCTCAACCGGACCATCGGGAGTGCCCACCATTGATTCAAGCAAGGCCCCGTAAGCCATATCATCGACCTCAAGACGGCTGTAATACTCTCTGGCGGCTACCGGATCGATGCTGAACGCCTTTATATAACACTGCTTGGCTATGTCCATGTTGTCATCGCGCCCGACCGAGTCGGCGATCTTCATATAGAATATGGACAGGTCGCAAAGCACATTGATATTTTTACTTATAGAGTCGGTCTTGCTCTCGCGCAAATCGTCGCATATGCTTTTGGCTGACTTATAGTCCTCACGCTCGAGAGCCATACGGGCCTCCTCCATGCTCTCGCTCACGTTGGCCGTGCCGCAACCACACACCATAAAGAGCGCCGGCAATATGACAAGGTATAACAACTTCATATATATACTTTCGTTTATAAACGGTTATTTCGTGTTTTTTCGATTATAAAGATACTCTATGCCGTCCTTCTCCAGAATCAGGGCCGACCCGTCATGCGACACTACCTTGCGCGTAATACGGGGCGCAACATCTCCCATAATCGATGTATCGCCCTTGGCCTTTACAGTGGTGAGGTCATTGAATATTACAAGCGAGTCATCCTCGACATTCCACGTGCCGGCAACCTCCAGCGTCAGTACATCGGGATGTATGTTGCGCACTATACATGTGCCGTCGCCGTTCAGTTCAAAGACCGGCAACTCTGACGATATCTGGGCATTATAATAGTTTCCAGTTATTTTTTTCGCCTCAGGTGACAGATTTCCGCACGACATGCACATACAAGATACAGCCGCTATCGACAATACTTTGTTCATATGGTGTTTTTATATATAAATACAAATATCGTAAAATATTTTCATTGATGCAATAGACTTTTATATACATTTTCCGTGCGACGGGCTATGACATCCCAATCATAACGCGACATGTCATAGGAGCGCACAGCCCTGTCATGCAGCTTACGGCCGATTACCCGTGTCATGTCACCAACGTCACCGACTGCGAAAAAATCGTCGGGCGACAGCTCTGAAAGCCTGTTGGCCGCGATGTCACTGACCGCCACATCAAGACCGTAGCTCATAGCCTCAAGCAGCACGATGGGCAAGCCCTCATGATAGGAGGGCAGCACGAAAAGCGCCGCACCCGACATGACTTCGGCAAGTTCACGTCCCTTGATATAACCGGTGAGCACCGCACCGGCATCGGTCGCGGTTTTCTTCAGTCGGGCCGAATACTCATCTTCATGATCGCAGTCACCGGCTATGACAAGCTTCACGCCACAGTCGCCCAAATTGCGGTAAGCCTCCACAAGGTCATGAAATCCTTTTTCTTCCACAAAGCGGCCTACAGCCAATATGTAGCGTCCGGGGCTCACTCCTGCCTTGTCTAAAAAAAGCGTAGTGCCGACCTTACGGGGGCTGCTTACTCCGTTAAATATCACCTCAACCTCCTGCCGCCCGTAATTATCACGTATCAATTCGGCAATAAGCTCCGATATAGCTATGACACGATGACTGTACCGTACACCCAAGCGCTCACCGAGCCGCAGCATCAACCGTGCCGCACGGCCCCATTTGGCCCGGTTATAATCAGGCCCGTGATCGGTCATGACCACCTTAAGCCCCAGCAAGCGGGCGAAAGGCACAAGCAAAGCGGGCCCGACGGCATGTACATGCAGCAGATCAGCCCTCATCCTTTTGGCAGCCAACACCGACAGAAAAGTATGCACAATAGCTTCAAAGCGTTTGCTGCGCGGGGCGTATATATCTACCAGCCTTACACCTTTGTATTCTTTCATGCGGTTTTTGTCGGTCACATACGGAGTACGGCGCATGACAACGACCTCATGCCCCATGGCCGCGATGCGTGGGTACAGCTCCTCACAATGTGTCTCCACACCGCCCGCAATACCGGGAAAGCCCCGGGTACCGGCAACTGCAATCCTCATAGCCATCTTATTTTATTACCGGCTTAAGCCCGGCCGTTACACGTATCTTGTTTTTAACCACCCACAATGCCGGCGCCATTATGTGCTTTTTCATCGACGGTGCGGCCGTGCCCACCATCCAGCAGTTTTTCGGGCAATGCCTTACTTTATCACGCACTGCGGCCGCCCTCTCGCTCTGCCATGCCGCATCGAAGCCGCCGTCACGTATATTGCCCATCGACTCTTTCCAGAAGCGCTCCTCAAGCCCGTTACACGGATATATCTCGCCTTGCGGGTCAATAAAGAAGTTTACAGAACCGGCCTCGCACGGCAATAATCGCGGCTTGCCCTCTATATATCTTATAAGCCCCATATTGAAGTATGCCCTGAACCAAGACTTGGGCGTCGACTCCCTCAGCTGCCGGCTCATTAGCGTATAAAAATCGCCGGTCACACGCCCGCGGTCGGTAATGACGTTGTCATATTTATGAAAATAGTAAGAGTTGTGGAAAGCGGCCGTGGCAAACTCAATTCCGAGTTCTCGCGACAGCTCATAAAGCCGGAGCATATCGCCCGAATTGCGGTCTGACACCGTACACCCGAAACCGATATCTTTCAATCCCTCCCGTTTAAGTGTGCGCAACAGTCTTACTCCCTTGTCAAAGCCGCCGCTACGTCCGCGTAGTTCGTCGTTGGTCGCTGACATACCCTCAATGGACACTCTGATACCTATATCGGGGAAACGGCGGGCAATATCGATGACTCTGTCATCATACCACCCCGAAGTCGATATGACAATACGCCCAGTGTGACGGTAGCACTCCTCTATTATATCCGGCAGATCCTCGCGGATAAAAGGCTCGCCCCCGGTGAGATTAATAAATTTCAGCCGCGGAAGCGACACAAGATCGGCGGCCTTTATCTCATCGGCACTGTCGGTCGGATACCTCCATATGTTGCACATGCGGCAGCGCATGGGACAACGGTAGGTCAGTATTATCGACGCATCGGAAGGAGCGGGAACTTTCATAATCAGTAAATGTGCGTTAAAGAATTATAGTGTTTTTCAGCGGAAAAACGGGCGACAGCCCGGCGCGCTATAGCGTCATAATCCCAGTGCCGCGCATAAGCCTCCGTGACTGCCTCTGAAAGAGCGGTTTCGTCACCGGGATTGAAGCACAGTCCGTCGCCTTCACCGATAAGCTCGGGGATGCCTCCTGTTTTCGCTCCCACGACAGGAGTGCCGGCACATAACGACTCGATGACGCTAAGCGGACAGTTCTCGTAACACTCGGAAGGCATTATCGAAAACTTGGCGTGCGACAGTTGACGTGCCACCTCACCGGCATCGCAATTGCCGAAAAAACGAATGTTGTCATACGAGGCATAACGCTCTCGCAAGGTATCGGCCAACGGTCCGCCACCAATAAGATGAAGTCGGCAACGCATACGCGACACAACTTCAAGAAGCCTTACCACGCCCTTTTCAGTCGACAGCCGGCCTACATAGCAGCAGTAATCTTCACGTACGGCATCGCCGCATACCGGCAATATGCCGGCATCGTCACAAGACACGAAATTGGCTATAACAGCCAGCTTGTCGGCCGGGAAACCGCCTTCAAGCATCTTGGTATACATGAACCGGCTCGGACAGATAAAGCTGTCGACCGACTCCGTAAGCCATCGACGGTTCCACTTCAACGCCTCGATGAGTGCCGCCGCACTCGCAGCCAAAGAGCCTTTCATACAACGACGCCTGACAACCGCGGTCCTGTCGGTAAAGCAATCCTCGCACACTTTACCGTGGCATATGCAGGAATAAGACGGACATATGAGTTTATAGTCATGAAGCGTCCACACGACCTTTATGCCGCGCCGAGCCGCTACTTCCGCGATGACAGGCGACAGATAAGAGTGTATATTGTTGAGATGCACCACATCGGGACGAAACCGGTCAAGCATACCGGCAAACGCGCGCTTCACGCCGGCATAACCCATAGTACGCGCCATCCCTTTCATCCTTGAGGCGACCGTACCGTCAAACCTCACTTCTGAAGCAAAAAGATTGTCATACTCCGACGGTTCATTGTCAGGATGATGCATCGACCACACCGCCACATCATGACCGTGACCGCGCAACAGCCGCTCGAGAGCAAGCACGTATACGCAGTCACCGCCGCGCCGATAATAGAACTTGTTGACAAGCAAAATCCGTTTCTTCATCGACGCAAAAGTAATATAAATATGTCACTATACCAACATACCGGAAGCGACGGAGGAAGCCACATCATCGCCGATAGTCTCGGCCACTATGGCAAATCCGAATACAAACGCCGATGACGGGCCGTTGGCTGTAATAAGATTGCCGCTTATCACCACGCGGTTGTCGACATACTTGCCGCCGTTATCGATAAGCTGCTCCTTGAATGACGGATAGCAGGTAGCCTCCTGTCCGCGAAGTATACCGAGCGGACCGAGCACGACAGCGGGCGCGGCACATATGGCGGCTATATGGCCACCCTTGATCCACTGTTTGTTGAGCATATCGCATACCACTCCCGAGGCTGCCACATTTGTAGCTCCGGGCATACCGCCGGGTACTATAAGCCACTCTGCATCGTAAGAGTCTATGTCGTTGACGGTCTTGTCGGCGGTAACCGTGACTCCGTGGGCGCTTTTGACCGCCTTGTCGGCGGTAACCGATACAGTATATACTTCCATTCCGGCACGACGCATTATGTCGACCGTAGCCAGAGCCTCTATATCCTCGAAGCCTTCGGCAAGAAACAAGTAAGATGTTTTCATTTCAATAAAGGTGTTTGTTTAGGTTAGTTGTTGCTCAAAATTAGACAATTATATTATATAACACAATAACCCGAACCAAATATTTATAAAATTTCTTGCAAATATTTTTTGAATATTAAAATTTTATCATACCTTTGCAGCATGATAGTGTTGCACACTACTACAACACCACATCAGAAAAATAAGAAACAACTCTAATATATTAATGATTATGAAAAAAGTATTATTTGCAATGGCTCTCCTGCTGACAGCAGGTGCAGCAAACTCTCAACTCCTGTGGAAAATCTCCGGTAAGGACGCAAAAGGCGACTCCTACCTGTTCGGCACCCACCACGTAGCGCCCGTGTCGTTGATCGACACAACCCCGGGATTTAAAGACGCTATGGCCGGAGTCGACGCCGTATATGGCGAGATAGATATGTCGGAAATGACATCGCCCTCCGCCCAGCAGGTTATAATGAGCGCAGCCATGGCTCCTGCCGACAGTACGGTCACAAAACTCCTCACCGCCGAGCAGATTGACTCAGTCAACGCCGTGCTTGGCAAGTACACCAACGGAATGCTCAAGCTCGACCAGCTCGCCATGTTCAAGCCCCGCATGATTGACACTCAGCTCGGTATGCTTCAGACCATGGTTGCCTTCCCTGAATTCAACGGACAGGAGCAGCTTGACAATACCATACAGTTAAAATGCCGCGAACTCGGCAAGAATATAAAAGGTTTCGAAACCCTTGAGCAGCAGATGAACCTGCTTATGAGCGGCTCAATGACCGAACAGGCATCGGACCTGATGGAAAGCGTAAGGAAAGACAGCGAGGCCGCTGAAAAAGCCCGAAAACTTGCCAATGCATACATGAGCGCCGACATAAATACGATAGAGACGATGTTTCTCGACCCTGACCTCGGCATGGACGAAAAGAGCCACAAAATGCTCATCGACGACCGTAATGCCGACTGGCTCAAGCAGCTGTCATCAATACTCCCCTCGGAAAGCGTGTTCATAGCCGTAGGTGCCGGGCACCTTATCGGCGACACAGGCCTCATCAAAGAACTGCAGAAAGCTGGCTATACAGTGACACCGGTAAAATAAGCATACAATAATGATAGTTCTAAATAACCTAACCTACCGCTACCGCAAGGGCGCCGAGGCCCTGACAGATGCCTCGGCGTCCATAGGACCCGGCATTCACCTTCTCCTCGGCGAGAACGGCGCCGGCAAGACCACCTTGCTTCATGTGATGGCCGGGCTGCTCTATCCTTCATCAGGAGAGTGCCTTATAGACGGCGAGGACACCTCGCGGCGTATGCCTTCAGAGCTCTCGCGCGTGTTTTTCCTCGGTGACAACATGCCTTTCCCGGCCAAGACCATCAATGAGATGGCGCGCATACATGCCGTGTTTTATCCCGGATTTGATGCCGTACAGCTTCAAGAAAACCTTACGTCATTCGGCCTTACGGGTGATGAACCTATAGCAAAAATGTCGCTCGGCAACCGCCACAAGTCACAAGTGGCCTATGCTCTGGCGTTAAAAACCGATATACTGCTTCTTGACGAGCCCGCCAACGGTCTGGACATATCGGCCAAGCAGGCGCTTCAGTCCATGATTGCCTCCAACGTCAACGAAGAGCAGACCGTGATTATATCCACCCACACGGTCAACGACTTCACAAACCTCTTTGACGGCGTAATCGTACTTTCGGGCAGCCATTTGCTGATAGCCATGACTGCCAATGATATAGTGTCGCGGATTACATTCACCGTATCGTCTATACCGGCTATCGACCCTGTCTATGGCGAGACCCGTATCAACATGTTCCACTCCATCGTCGAAAATACTGACGGCGAGGACTCGGACATAGACTATATACTGCTTTACAACGCCCTGATAAATCCATCATCGCGTCCACGCCTACTCCAACTGTTAAACAACAACGACAATGAACAGCATGATTAACTCCATACCGGTCACCAACTCCTTTTCGTGGAGACGCTTCATGGCCGTGGCCCGCTTTTACTATCCCCGGCTCCGCATACAGTTATTGGTATACCCTCTGATAGCCGTCTTTTTTTCAATATGCATAGCCATAGCCACCAATTATGAAAGCTTTGAACTGCTGACCGCACCCTTAGTCATGGCCATAAATGCCATGATATCCTTCGGCCCCATAGTATTTGCCTGCCGTAAGGGCCTTGAGACAGAGACCCTGCTTCCGGCCACGGCAACCGAAAAGTGCACTTTCATACTCATTTACGGGCTCGTAGTGATACCGCTCCTTGTATTGCTGCCTATGCTGCTCATGTACTTCATACTTCCTGTGGACCGATCACTTGAATATATCATTCAGCTCATATCCAAGTCACAGAATATGTTCATATCGAAGACCTACGGGTTATCCTTGATTCAATATTGCGCCCCGGCCATCACGTGTCTTTGGTCTGTAATGGCGCTAAAAAACAACCGTGTGGTCATGGGTATCGTATGGACATTTGTCTACAATACCGTATTAGGTATTGCAGGAGGTATCTATGGGGCCTATATGGCGTTCAAGATCGGTTTCAAGGACGGAATGGACGGAGTAAGCAAAATCGACACTGCGGCATTAACCAATAGGATTATTGACGATATGGCACCTTACATGACTATTGTGAGTGTGGTTGTGTTGATTTATTGTATCTTTGCATTATACAAGACTTGCCAAAGCATCAAAAACCGACAAATGTAAAGGGGACTATGGATTTTTCTAACAACAAGCCCATATACAAGCAGATTATCGACTATTGTTACGGCAAAATCATGGCCGGAGAATGGTTGCCCGATGCCCGTATTCCCTCTATAAAAGAATTGTCGGTCACAATGGTGGTCAACAGCCGCACGGTACTGAAAGCGTATGACGACATGCAGGCCCTCGGTGTGATATACCAGCGGCGGGGGATGGGCTACTACGTGGCACCAGAGTCATGCGACATAATATTGACCGAACGAAGAGCCGAGTTCTTTGAGGAAACCTTGCCGGAAATAATGAAAGAGATGGACCTGCTCGGCCTTACATGGGACGACCTTATCGCACGCTCACGTTAAATCAAAAATGACAATAGCAGCACATAATCAGTTGTACATAATGAAACAGCAAGTTAAAATAAGCACTTACTCGATAGTCATCAACATCATCGCACTAATCGTAATCGGTGCGGTGATGTTGATAAACCTGAACCGCGGCAACATGTGGTTTGTATGGATTCTCGCAGGGCTGCTGCTCGTCATATTTTCAGCAGCACTGTTTTACATGCCGCTGTCTATATCGGTCAATGATTGTGAGTTGTGCATCAACCGTCCGCTTAAAGTCAAAAGCATAGCATTGGACGACATAGCATCGGTTGTTCCGTGTCCGCCTACCATGGGCGAACGCCACATATGCTGCAGTGGCGGATGGTTCGGCTACTGGGGTTGGTTCAGCGAACGCGACCTCGGAAAGTACTTCGCCTACTACGGCCGGGCATCAGACTGCTTTCTCGTAACGCTCAAAGACGGCCACCGCTACATGCTCGGATGCAACAACCCCCAATCCCTCATCAACTACATCCACAACCACATCAAATAACCAACCCGTCAATGTAAAACCGGCTATATAATCCGAAAGAACCATTTCAGCAATACCTTGCCCGCAGCCATAATCTATGATAGTGACACCGTCTTCGTGCCAAACTTTAGTGGGAATCTTTTCGTAAGCATAAAGCAATTTGGCTTGATGAATTTCGCCATATTTGGCGATGTAAGCATTAAGTTGGCGAATATTGGTGAGATGACCTGCACCAAGCTCTAATTCGTCAATTAGGTTTTGTTGCTCCGTTTTTGAAAGCGAGGCAAACCACTCCTTTGCCTTTTGCAATATTGACAAAGGTTTGCGCGGATTTTCTAACGTTGGGTGTGTAGTTCATAATTCAGATTATCGAGTCAGTAAGTGGATTGGCGGTGAATTTCTTATAATTTGTTGATGCCGAGGCCGAAGAGGTGTTGGCATAGCAGTAGAGGCAACCATGCGGGCAGGTGTTGTATGCGCCGACGTCTTTTGAGAGGATGCAGCCGCACGCCTTTCGCTGACCGGTGTCTGTCCTTGCCTCATAAAGGAAATTTTGCAAAATTGCATCATCGGGCGCAAGACGGCTGATTAGTTCAGGGTCGATGCAGCGATTGTGTTCAATGTCATATTCTGAAAGGTTAATGCGCTCGGCGCATGTCGCGAGCCTGAATTTCCATTTATTGCGGTTCAGTGCCGAAAGTCGCGATGCAAAATTGCGCATAGACACTTCATCCCATTCACGATAATTGATGCCGCTTTGCCTGAGATTGCGCGATACTTTTTTATATGACTCAATGTCAGCGAAACTGAAAACGAGTTTTTCGGTATAACCAGCCAAGACATTGCCTATATGCGCGATTTTGTCAAGTAAAGTGTCTATATTGATTTTGTCTGTAAGAATGAGCGGATCGAACCGCCATACCACGGCTCCTATGCCGAGTGCGTCAACGAGCCGACGGAAAGTGTCTGTCCTTTGCACCAATGTCGGTACTTTCGGCTCCAGTCCTTCCGCTTCGTAATCGTTTAGAGTAAACTGGACATAGCACCCTATTCCGCGCTCCTTAAGCATGGGCAGACAAGGCAACAGCGGTGCCGGATTCTTCGACCAGAAAACAATGAAACGTGTATTTCCGAACGACACATAACTATCTTGCCCCGAGAAAGGATTCCGCCACCTGACATAACCCTTTTCAAGCCGCCGGAAAAACCAGTCGGCATAAAACGCCGGAATGTCAGTAGCCCGGCTTGCCGATATTATCAGCGGTGCCTGCGCCAAAACTTCCGCCCCGTTATCATCGCGTATGGATATGGCCTGATGTTTCATCATCGTGGATTTATAACTTTGCAAAGTTACAATTCAGCATGTGCAAGAATGCGACACGACAATATTAAAAAATATTAAGATAGGTGATATTCCTCCTCTATTGAGAATGTGCATAATTGCATTGAATTATATACAAACAAAACCTCTTTTCCCATCAATTATACAAACAAATCTTGCCGTCTGAGACCATAAAACACCAGCCATACAAACAAATTCGGATTGTGTATATGGCTGGTAATATGTATTTAATATGAATTTTAGAGGCTTAGTATTCCTCCTCGTTGAAGAAAAAGTCTTCTTTGCTGGGGTAGTCGGGCCAGATGTCCTCCATACATTCGTAGGTTTCGCCTTCGTCTTCCATTTCCTGAAGGTTTTCGATTACCTCAAGCGGTGCGCCCGAACGCATCGCGTAGTCGATGAGTTCCTCTTTTGTGGCGGGCCAAGGTGCGTCCTCGAGCTTTGATGCCAATTCCAATGTCCAGTACATGATTATGAGCGTGTTTTTAGTTTATAATATTGTTTTGATTTCTAATTAACAATCTTTGTCCCACAATATTTCATCAAACTGATTGGCGACATTGTTAAAACGTGCAAAAACAAAAAGGAAGTCGCTTAGGCGGTTGACGAACCGGAGCACGTTAGGGTCTACGTAGGTGGTGTCGGCAAGGGCCACTATACGGCGTTCGCAGCGGCGACACATTGTGCGGCATACATGAGCTACGGCCGAACGGTGGGTACCGCCGGGAAGTACGAATGTGTTAAGACGCGGAAGCTCGGCGTCCATTACGTCGATGTAGTGCTCAAGGTGCTCTATGTCATTGTGTGAGAGACCGCGACATTCAGTGATGGCGTTTGTGGGATTGGGGGTGGCAAGATAGGAGCCTATATTGAAAAGCTTGTTCTGGATGCGGCGCAGAAGGTCGACATATTCAGGCTGCAGATTGGGGATAGCCACAAGTACGCCTATATTGGCGTTGAGTTCATCGACCGAGCCGTAAGCCTCGATGCGGATGTCGGTTTTCTTTACGCGAACGCCGCCTACGAGTGAAGTGGCGCCTGTGTCGCCTGTACAAGTGTAAACTTTGCTTTTTGTCATAATGCTGATCGGTTTAGTAAATGGGCGACAAAGATATAGAAAAAAAATGACATCTACAACGCATTTTTAAGATGCTGTTTGTCAGTCAGAAAAATAATATTATATTTGTCGCTTGATAATAAGCAAATCAATATCTATTTTTTTAATTACCGTGAAGAGATTTTTATTCTGTTGCGTTGTCGCAACGGTGACGGCCATGGCTTCGGCAGCCGAACTGTGGGTAGAGGCCGAGTCGTTTGAGAACAAGGGCGGCTGGGTAGTCGACCAGCAGTTTACAGACCTTATGGGTTCGTCTTATCTAATGGCCCATGGCCTCGGATCGCCGGTAGCCGATGCGGAAACCACCATATCCATACCTGAAACCGGCCGCTACAACGTATATATACGTACTTATAACTGGACGTCTCCGTGGCATGACGGCGAGGGCCCCGGAAAGTTCACGATAAAAATAGGAAGACACAAATTAGGCAAGACACTCGGCGCCGATGGCTCCGCTTGGGGTTGGCAATATGCCGGTTCGGTGAAGCTGTCAGAAGGCGACACCAAGCTGAGCCTTCATGACCTTACCGGCTTCAACGGACGATGCGATGTCATATACCTGACTACCGCCGACAATCCGTCATTGCCTGACGACATAACACAGCTTGAGGTAAGACGCCGGCAGGCGTTCGGCCTTGATTCTGTGGCCGTACCGGTGGCCCGATATGATTTCGTGGTTGTCGGCGGCGGAATAGCCGGAATGTGTGCCGCAGTAGCTGCCGCACGCAACGGCACCCGGGTAGCATTGGTAAATGACAGGCCGGTGCTTGGCGGCAACAACAGTTCTGAAGTCAGGGTACATCTCGGAGGCCGCATTGAACTTGGCCCAAACAAGGGGCTGGGTCGAATGATACGAGAGTTCGGGCATGCGCGTAGCGGGAATGCAAAACCGGCTTACTACTATGAGGATGAGAAGAAAGACTCCTTTATCACCGCCGAGCCTCTTGTCACGCTTTATTCCGGATATCGTGCCACGGCAGTCAGGTGTCAGGACAACATGATAAGCGATATAACGATAAGAAATATCGAAGACAATGGTGAGATAACGCTTGAAGCGCCATTGTTCAGTGACTGCACCGGCGACGGCACTGTCGGGTATCTCGCCGGAGCCGACTATCTTATGGGGCGTGAAGGCCGCATGGAATACGGAGAATCTTTTGCTCCCGAACTCCCCGACAGCCTTGTGATGGGGGTATCCATACAATGGTACAGCGAAGAGGACGACAAGCCGGTCAAATTTCCTGAATTTGACTACGGACTGACATTTACCGACAGCATATGCGAACCGGTCGACATGGGCGAATGGACTTGGGAAACCGGCATGAACCTCAATCAGATAACTCAAGCCGAGCGCATACGTGACTACGGCATGCTCGTAGTGCTCTCAAACTGGAGCTGGCTGAAGAATCATATGAAAGATAACTCAAGGTTCCGCAATCGGAAACTGGAATGGATGGCCTATGTGGCCGGCAAACGTGAGTCGCGCCGACTCCTCGGCGACTACATACTGAAGCAGGATGACATTGACAAGAATGTGGCCCATGAGGACGCTTCTTTTACCACGTCATGGAGTATTGACCTGCATTTTCCCGACTCAATCAACAGCAGCCGGTTTCCCGGTCGGGAATTCAAGGCGGCGACCAATCATAGAGCCGTTCATCCTTATGCCGTGCCATACAGATGTCTGTATTCACGTAATGTCGACAACCTTTTTATGGCAGGCCGCAATATAAGCTGCACACACGTGGCTTTGGGCACGGTACGGGTCATGCGCACTACCGGCATGATGGGTGAAGTCGTGGGCATGGCCGCCGCGCTTTGCCGTAAGTATCAGGTCGGTCCGCGTGACATATACCGCTGTCATCTGCCTGAGCTGAAGACCATGATGAAGGCGGGCGCCGGGCGCGATGCCTCCGGACTGCCCGACAATCAGAAGTTCAATCGCGGAACGCGCAACCTGCCTAAACCACGGGCGTTTATGGACAGCGACAAGTAAACCGGCATGCGCGGATAAAAGCGGTGCATGTCACCGCATGTTGCGTGGATGGTGGAGCAGTATCTCCTGCCGCAGCAGCCGTCGGTCCATGTGCAGATATATTTCCGTGGTGGCTATCGATTCATGGCCGAGCATCTGCTGGATGGCTCTCAGATTGGCCCCGCCTTCAAGCAGGTGCGTGGCAAACGAGTGCCGCAGCGAGTGTGGACTTATTGTCTTTTTTATTCCGGCAAGCTCACAGAGCTTCTTGATGATGTAAAATATCATGACTCTTGTCAGATGACGCCCGCGGCGGTTCAGAAACAGATAGCTCTCCTCGCCGGGCTTTATGTCGAGCCGCGCGCGGTCCTCCAGATACAGGTTTATTTCGTTGACCGACACCTCCGACATAGGCACCATGCGCTCTTTGCCTCCCTTGCCGCGTACTATTATATACTGCTCGTCGAGAAACACGTGGGCCATCTCAAGATTCACAAGTTCGCTCACGCGCAGTCCGCATCCATACAGGGTCTCCATTATGGCGCGGTTGCGCTGGCCTTCGGGCGACGACATGTCAATGCAGCTTATCATCTCGTCAATCTCGTTGACCGTCAGCACTTCCGGCAGATGCCGCCCCATGCGCGGAGTCTCGAGCAGTATCGACGGATTTTCCTCAATATAGCCTTCGAGCAGCAGAAAGCGAAAAAACGACTTTATGCCCGATATTATGCGTGCCTGCGATGAAGGGGCTATGCCCAAGTCGTGAAGCTCGGCTATAAGGTTGTGCAGCGAGTCGAGGCTGACATCTCTTAATAATCTGACGTCACCGCCGATATATCCTTTCAGTTTGTTTACGTCGTCGAGGTAAGACTCACGGGTATTGTCAGACAGCCCTTTTTCGAGCATCAGATACGCTCCGTAAGCATCGGTAAGTTTATCCCAGTCGGTTATGGTGCGTGTCATCGGTCAATACCAGAGGAGAAATCTCTGCCGGGGCAGATGGCTGTAACCTACGATAACAGCTATATTGCCGTTGGAGAAGGTCATGCCGTGGTCAAGGGCCTCGTCAAGCGACGACAGAAGATCGGCAATCAGTCGCGATTTTGTAAGATTACGCAGTATTACCGTACCGTTGCGTCCGAGCATGTCAAGTAAAAAGGCGTGGAGCATCTCTTTTTCATTCTCGCTGTCGATTGAGTTGACAAGAATGAACGGAACCCCTTCCTTGCCGAGCATATCGATATAGGCCGATGTAGCCTCGGCAATGCTTCCGTAAGGTGTTATGCGGTCGCCATAGCGGTGTGTCACCTTTTCATATACATCGGGATGAGCCGAAAGTCCGGGATAAATAATAAGCTTTGACTTTGACGATACATCGAGCAGAGCTGTGGTCGATACACCGTAGGAAGTGCCTACCTGCAGTATGTATGCCGGATTGAAGAAGTTGGCTATACGAAACAGCAGTTTGGCGTTTTTCATCGATATTACCCTCGGATGCTTGGCTATGTTGCGTGCAAGGTTGAGCGACATGTGTCGCCTGAGCATGATCTCGGAATACGCATAATATGGCAGTCGCTCGTGCAGTACCCGCGTGGTAAATCGGTAGGCAAACGGCGAGTGGATGCCGAAGCCTTTGCTGCGCTTGTAGCGGCTCAGCGAGTTCATGTACATTTTTAACGGTTTCATTGTCGGGAGTGTTTCATGGGAAAGAAATAAAGCGCCATGGCCCCAAGTACCGACAGGTATATGAGTATTATGGCTATGTATGCTATTGTGGTGGTAGTGCTTATGGTGCGAGGCTCAAACTGCATGTCGATCACGTGCTTGCCTGCGGGCACTTTTATCGCACGCAGCAGATAGTCCACCCTTGCCACAGGCACCTCGTTGCCGTCGACCGAGGCCTTCCAGCCCCACGGGAAGTAAACTTCCGAGAACACGGCCACTCCTCCGCGTGCCGAGTTGACGCTGTAGGTAAGCCTGTCAGGTGCGTATGAGGTCTCATAGATAGTGTCGCCCGGTTCTTTGGGCGCCACTGATGTGCCGAGCATGTCCTTGAATTTGTTGTCACTGACAGCCGTCGTCGCCGGGTTTATGCTGTCAAGCGCACCCATCTCCGCGTCGGCACCGTCCACATACATTATGCGGTCTACGAGCCAAGCGTTGCCCAGCGCGTCAGGATTTACAAATGCCTTGTCATCGCCCGTCACGATATACTTGGCGTTGAGCATGTTGAGCACATTCATGTCGGCTTGGCTGACGTTGCCCGACTGGAAATTTCCGAGATGCCGGTCAATCATGTCCTGATAACGTGTCAGTTTGGCCGCATGGTATCCGCCTATGGCTTTATGCCGATATGACGGCGCAGCCTCGGAAAACCGCGGTATGTCCATCACCCTGTAGTTCATGGCGGTATCAGCGAGTATCTGCCGGTCAGCGGCGGTGAGCGGGAACGGCTCGTCCTGTGTAAGCCGTTGGGCCACAAAGCTGTCGGTGTTAAGATAACGTTTGTTTACCGCATACAGGTCGCCCAGTATGATGACCGTAAGCAATACAAACATCACTTTGAGGTCAATCTTCTTGGTAAAGAACAGGAATATGCAGCAAGCCCCGGCGCCTATGATAAGGAAGCTGCGCAGTGCATCGTCCGACACCATTGCCATTCTCACACTCTGTATGGCCGAGAACAGCTGCGGGTACTGCTGTGCAATGCCGCCCACTACGTAAGCCTCATGCTCCTGTGCGCTAAGATAGGAGCCGAATACCGAGGGGGCCACTATGCCGAGGGCGCACACGGCAAGACAGAACCCGAACGACACGAATATCGGAGTCTTGAAGCGTTGCCACTCGTCGCGGTGGTCTACAAGCTCTTTAAGTGCAAGCATGGCGAGCAGCGGTATGGTGAACTCAGCCACGACAAGTATACTTGCCACCGTGCGAAATTTATTGTACATCGGCATGTGGTCTATCATAAAGTCGGTCAGCCACATCATGTTGTGTCCCCATGAAAGCGCTATCGACAGTATGGTGACGATGACCAGCATCCACTTTATCGGCCCTTTGACTATTATACATCCGAGCAGAAACAGAGCCATGATGAGTGCGCCCACATACACCGGGCCGTTAGTCATAGGCTGATCGCCGAAATACTGTGGCAGCTGTTGCAGATAGTTTGCCGTCTCGCTGCTTATGACTCCCGATTTCTGCAGCTCTTCGGCTGCGTCGGTTTCTGACAGGGCAAGCAGTTTGTTGCCGCCTTTCTCCGGTTTAATGGTGGCACCCCCCTTGACGTTTGGTATGAGCAGAGAGAATGTCTCGCTCTTTCCGTAACTCCATGCTGTTATGTAGTCTTTGTTCAATCCGCCTCCGGCATCGAGGCTTGCACCGTTGCCGCCGTCTGACAATTCGCTGTGCATGCCGCGCATACTCTCTTTGGAGTACTTGTATGTGTTATAAAGGTTGGGGCTGTTGGCTGCCACCGCAAGCACCGCCGCCACTGCGAGCACGGCGTTGGCTTTCCACCAGCGGCGTCCTTTGCCCTGACGAAACAGGATTATGCCGTAAGCTATGAAGAAACCGGCTACAACCATAAGGAAGTAGTATGACATCTGTATATGGTTGCCCGATATCTGAAGCATGGCAAATAGCGCGGCAGTAGCGCCTCCAGCAAGATATTTCCCTCTGTAGCAGAGCACCATACCGGCTATTGTGGGCGGTATGTAAGCGAGAGTTATGAATTTCCATATATGGCCCGCGCCTATGATTATGATGAAGTATGACGAGAAGCCATATGCTATGGCTCCGGGGAGGGCCAGATACCATCTGACTTTCATGGATAGCAGCAGTATGAAGAAGCCCGCCATCATCATGAACAGAAGCCCTGCCGGTGACGGAAGCCACAAGCGGAACAGGTCGCCCGCAAACCGTATGAGGCTGTTGGACGAATACGACGGGGTTATCTGGAAAGTAGGCATGCCCGAAAAAAGGGAGTTGGTCCACCATGATGTCTCCCCGGTCTCGGCTTTGTATTGGTTCACTTCATGGCTTAGCGCTATGCCCTGCTGTACGTCGTGCTGCATAAGCCCGTTGCCCTCAAACACGTCAGGATAGAAGTATACCAGCGACACCGCCGCCATTATTATAACCGAAATGACACAGGCCAGTGCCGACTTGCTTTTCAGAAATTTCCTCATAGTTGTTGAATTATCCGGCAAATTTAACTATTTTTCCTTGTATTACGCCCTTTCACACACAAATATGCTCCGATAAAGCGTGTTTGTGTAAAAATCCTTAACTTTGCAGCGTGAAAAAGAGAGTGAACCGCTTATTCAGTGCGCTTTTATTGTGTGTGTTTGTGAACTTCGTGTTCTCAAACACCGTGTTCATGCACTCTCATGTCACGGATAACGGACGTACAGTCACCCACTCGCATCCTTACATGCCGTCGGGCCATCATGCCCACTCGTCAGTGTCGCTCGATCTCGTGGCGCAGTTCAACGCCTCGGCCTCCTCTATGGAGAGTGCTTCAGCGATTGTTGTGGACGATGCGTATGTGTCATGTCATGAAATTGTATGTCGCGACATCGAATCTTTTAGCTTTGCGTGTGTAGGCGCATACTCGCTCCGGGGTCCTCCCGTGATTGAATAGACACTTATTACCGTTTTTTCAAAATCTATTCATCATTTTTTCACGCAACAATTATGCTACGACATATTTTTGTGGCGGCATGCGCTGTGGCGCAGTGCCTCCTCGGCGTGTCAGCGGCTGCCGGCTCCGCAGTCAGCGACGCCAACATCACCGGCCATGTAGTCGATGCCGAGACCGGCGAACACATGCCCTTCTACTATGTAAAGGTGCTTGACACCAAACTCGCAACGCTCACCGACGCGTCGGGACATTATGTGTTCCGCGACCTCACCCCGGGCGACTATACTCTCGAAGCCTCTTTTACCGGCTACAAGACCGCCAAGCTGAATATCCATGTAACCAAAGGCCACACTGTGGAAGCCAACTTCACCGTCAGCCCCGACGCTTTCATGCTCGATCAGGTCGTGGTGACCTCATCAAAAAGCGAGGTAAAGCGCCGCGAAAGTCCGGCGTTAGTCAACGTACTTACCGGCAAGCTCTTTGATATGGTCGGAGCTTGCTCACTCGCCGACGGTCTTAACTTCCAGCCGGGAGTAAGAGTAGAAAACGACTGTCAGAACTGCGGATTCACACAGGTGCGCATAAACGGTCTCGACGGCCACTACTCGCAGATACTCATGAACTCGCGGCCTGTATTTTCGGCATTGACCGGCGTATACGGGCTCGAACAGATACCGGCCAACATGATCGACCGCGTAGAGGTGATGCGCGGAGGCGGGTCGGCGCTGTTCGGCTCGTCGGCCATAGGCGGCACCATCAACATCATCACCAAGGACCCCATGACCAACTCTGCCCGGGTGGCCCACACTGTCACATCGATAGGTCCGTCGGGCTCGCTCGACAACAACACCACGCTTAATGCCTCGGTGGTCACAGACAACAGCAAGGCGGGCATGTTCATCTACGGACAGTCACGTTACCGCGACGGTTACGATGACAACGACGACGGCTTCACTGAAGTCGCGCAACTCAAGACACAGACCATCGGAGTACGCGCCTTCATGCGTCCTGACGACATGACGCGTCTCACGCTCGAATACCACAACACCCACGAGTACCGACGCGGAGGCGACAATCTTGACAGTCCGGCCCACATGGCCATGATTGCCGAACAGGCCGACCACAACATACATGCCGTCGAAGCTACCCTTGACATATGGCCGTCCAACCGTCGCGACCATGTATCTGTATTCGGGGCCATGCAGAATACCCGGCGCCGGAGCTATTACGGTTCGGGAATGGACCCCGACGCTTACGGACGCACGTCCGACGTGGTAGCTACCTCCGGCGCACAATGGACCCACCCCGTAAGCCATCTGCTCTTTATGCCGTCAGAACTTGTGGCAGGCATAGAGTACTCGTTCAATCGCCTTCATGACGTAACGTTGGGCTACGACCATGACATACTCCAGAAAGTACATATATACAGCGGATATATTCAGAACGAGTGGCGCGACAGCCGGTGGGGTTTCCTTGTCGGGGCGCGCATCGACAAGCACTCGCTTATACATGATCCTGTAGTATCTCCACGAGCCAACATACGCTACAATCCCGATGAAAATTTCAATTTCAGACTCTCATACTCCACCGGCTTCCGCTCCCCTCAGGCCTACGATGAAGACTTCCACGTGGCTATCGTGGGCGGAGAGCGGGTGGTCACGGTCCTCGCTCCGGGTCTGAAAGAGGAAAGCTCACGCAGTGTAAGTGCTTCGGCCGACATGTATCACCGTTTCGGCAACGTCATGACCAATCTGCTTGTCGAAGGCTTCTACACCGACCTTGGCGATGTCTTCGCACTGCGCCGTCTCGACGCTCCCGACTCCAACGGCAATGCCGTACTCGAACGCTATAACGGCTCGGGCGCACGTGTGGCCGGAGTCAATATCGAAGCCAAAGTGTTTTTCTCGTCCCACTTTGACATGCAGGGCGGTGTGACATGGCAACGCAGCCGCTACAAGCGTCCCGAGGCTTGGAGTGACAATCATGATGTACCTGCCGAAAAGCGCATGTTCCGCACCCCTGACCTTTACGGATATCTTACAGCCAACGCCGAGATAACCCATTCGCTAAAGGCAGCCCTGTCAGCCACCTATACAGGCCCGATGACCGTGCAGCATCTCTCCGGCTCGGGCACATCCGTAGACATGGCGGTGCGTACCCCGAGTTTCTTTGACGCCTCGCTGAAACTCACCTATACGTTCAGGATATTCAACCGCGTGACTATGGATGTGTCGGCGGGAGTGAGCAACATATTCAACTCCTATCAGGATGACTTCGACATCGGCCCAGAACGCGACTCGGGCTACATCTACGGTCCTATGCTGCCGAGATGTGTAAACGCCTCGATTTCGCTATCGTTGTAAACGGCAGTCAGAAGCGGGCTCCCACCACGAGGCTCAGTGACTCGATGGAGTTCATGAAGGTGTAGGAGCTGCCGAAATAGATGTTGCCGTCAAACCGTCCGGTAAGCGATGCAAAGAGGCTGCGGTGATTGTAGACGACCGAGAACATGCCGGTGACATTTGTCGAAAACATGTCTTTCTTGCCGTCGGTGGAATTTTCATATGTATGCCGGTAGCCTATGGCGGGGAGCACCGTGGCGTTGACGAGCCAGCGCTTCGGATGAAGCACCCAGTTGTAGGCGTACCCGCATATGACATTGTAGTCCTTGTAATGAAAGGCATAGCTGTCATATTCACCGGGCAGATAGTCAAGCATGTCATCGGGAAGCGCCGAGAAGTCAAGATTGATGTTCTGCTTGTTGAAGTTCAGGCCCAATATAAGCGATCCGGCGCTTTTGAGCTGATACTTTGAGTAGCAGTAAGCGGCGGCCTGCGAGTACTTCCTGTGGTTGAAAAAATAATAGAGACTGGCGCTGGTGGTCTCCTGCTTGACCGCGTTGAAGTCAAACGAATGGCCGTGCAGGTTGAAATCGCCGAATTTTGTTATGCGTACACCGCCATCGGTCGAAGTGTAGCTTACCGACGCCGCAAAAAGTGCGCTCGTGAAACTGTAATCCCAGTTCTTACGTGTCGCTACGGGGTTGCCGAATATTTCATTGGCATTGAACGTATAGCCCACGTTTAAGGCCATGAAACCGATTGAGGCTCCTATGTCGCTGTATATCTCCGATATCATGCGCAGGCGCGTGTCGCCTGTAAACTGCATGAAGTAACTTTCGGCCCAGTTGTAGTTCTTTCCGGTGAGTTTCCAGTTCTTGCCGGTAGACACCACATAGGTGGAGTCGTAAGAGTTGAACGTGCGGTCGCCCCAGTCGTAGACCTTCAGGCAGAAGCGTGCGAAGCGCGGATAGTTTATCGACGGGTCATGCAGGCTGAAACCGCTGTTTATAAGCTGTTTTACCCAGTTGCCGGAGCGTCGGGGGGCAGGCGCGGACATGACGCTGTCGGCTTCGGTCGCACCGAGGGCGAATGAAGCCGACAACATTATAAGTATTATTGCAACGCGCAGTCTGTGCACTGATGGAATGTTTATAAACAATTGTCAAAACGTAGTGATAGTACCCGAGGAGGTATGGCCGGCAAAAAGCGGCATACAAATTAAGTAAATTCTTTTAATACATGGGGGTGAAAGGCGCATGTTTTACCAACAATGGCGTAATATCGCCCATGACATCGGTCATTTTTGATGTGTCGAAGCGGAGCACCGGAGCACCTTTGCGAAGATCACACTTCTTGAGGTCGATGTAGTACACTCCGAGATTGGTCACTATGTCGAAGTAGTAACGACAGTCGCGCAGATCGGCATATGAGCGCCATTGCGTAGACGATACGTTGGCCTCGGTCTGTACGGTGTAAAGATACGGAACCGATACGTTGGCCATGATGCTGCGTACTATGGACAGACCTATTTTGGCGTCATTGGTCTTCTCTACGTGGCCCTGAAAGAAGTAGCCGCGTACATAGCGGTCAGGGCTTTTTACCGTGCCCGGAAGCATGTTGACACCTCCCACTTTCTCCCAGTAGTCGTTTATGGCCGTCATGGCCGGGAACTGCGGGTCGTTGGTCATGGCCGGCATGTCTTGTCCTTCATATACTTTTACCGTGCCGTGGTCAAACTCAAGTATTGCGCAACGCCCCTGCGCGTCAGTAATGCCCCAGTGGAGAGCCGATACCGTGCCGCCGTCGAAGGTAGCCCCCGATATGCTGAAATTCTGCTCTTTAAGTACTTTGACCACTTCGGGAGTTGTGGCGTTCATGTCAAGCAGCCATCCTACAAACATGGACAGCGACATTCCCGGACGCCCTACAGTCTGCTCGTTGGCGTATATGGCGCCTTTACAGAACAGTCCGTTGATTACAAGACCTTTTTCGTTCATGCCCTCGGTGATGCCTCCGTCATAGCTCACTGCGTATACCGCACCGTATCTGGAGGTCCATGTCACCGCGCCCGGCTTATTGTCACCCTTTTTGGACATGCCGCGGGGATATACGTAAAGATTGGTCGGGATAGGGGTTTTCCAGTCGAGCGAACGGCCTACTATGCGGAGCACCTCTTCACCTGATGTCGACGTCGTGTCGCCCACATATAATATACGCGAACAGGCGTCGGACTTGGCCGCTCCGAATAGAGCCGCCGAAACAAGTATACATGATAATACTTTAAGTCTCATAATAATAAATTTTGCGATTTTTAGTTGAAACGTCTGTCGTTCATGTTATGTTCATCATTAAAATATATTGACAATATTTATAAAATGCAAAAGATTTGTTATAACTTTGTCTCCGTAAAACGGACTCCATTTTACCACAGCAATGAACTATACATTTTTAGACTTCTTAGCTCTCCTCGGCTCTGTTTGCTTGTTCCTTTACGGTATGAAGGTGATGAGCGAAGGGCTGCAGAAAGCCGCGGGCGACCGTCTGCGCAACATCCTGTCGGCAATGACCCGTAACCGCTTCACGGGAACCCTAACCGGAATTGCCATAACAGCGCTTATTCAGAGTTCATCAGCATCCACCGTGATGGTAGTAAGTTTTGTCAACGCCGGCCTTATGACCCTCGGCCAGTCCATGGCTGTCATATTCGGCGCCAATGTCGGCACTACGTTCACCGCTTGGATTATAGCGCTTTTCGGTTTCAAGGTCGATACATCGGTCTTCATACTGCCGCTTATAGCATGCTCCGTACCGTTGCTATTCAGTAAAAAGAGCCGTACCAAGTCAATAGGTGAGTTTCTCATAGGCTTCTCGTTCCTGTTCATGGGACTCAACATGATAAGCAACTATGTGCCCGACCTGCAGAGCAATCCTGAAATGTTCGCGTTCCTTGAACGTTATGCCTCCATGGGCTATCTGTCGGTATTGCTTTTCCTTTTTGTCGGCATAATTGTCACGGCTATCATACAATCGTCGGCCGCCACGTTTGCCATAGTGCTTATCATGTGTACGAAGGGCTGGATTACGTTTGATCTCGGTTGTGCCGTGGTGCTCGGCAGCAATATCGGTACCACGATAACCCCTTTGCTCGCGTCAATGAGCGGAAATGTAGCCGCCAAACGTACTGCCATGGGCCATCTGCTGTTCAATATGCTGGGTGTGCTTTGGACTATGTGCGTTTTCTATCCGTTTGTCAATCTTAATGTGTGGATTACCGAGGCCATGGGGCAGGGCGATCCCGAGTCGCTGTTCACGTTTGTCAACAATCTTGAGGCTACCGATCCCCAGCTTTACAACAGCCTGTTTGACGGCAGTCTGCCTAACGGACATCCGGTGCTCGCACAGATAGGCGCCATGCAGTTCAGCGTGTCGTTCGGCATGTCGATGTTCCATACAGTGTTCAACCTCATAAACCTGTCTATAATGATATGGCTTACGGGAGTTTATGTGAAGATTGTCGAGAAGCTCGTGCCTGTCAAGCACAAGGAGGACGAGGAGTTCCAGCTCAAGTTTATATCCGGCGGTCTGTTGAGCGCCTCGGAGCTTAATATCGCTCAGGCCGAAAAAGAAATGGTTGTCTATGCCCAGCGTGTAAGCCGCATGATAAACATGGCCGAGCTGCTCATACATGCCAAGGAAAAGAGCGAGGAGTTCTCGCAACTGTTCTCCCGGCTTGAAAAATATGAGGAGATTTCCGACCGCATGGAGATTGAGATTGCCAACTACCTTAACAGATGTGCCGAGGGACGCCTCTCCAATGAGGGTAAACTGCACATTGCCGCAATGCTCAATATTGTCAGCGAAATCGAGAGCATAGCCGACTGTTGCTTTGGCTGCGCAAAGATTCTTCTCCGCAAGCAGGAGAGCAATGTTGAGTTCAGCGACCTCATATACCGCAATATAGACACTATGTTCGGATATGTGAAAACGGCAATGACCGACATGCTCGTACTTCTCGGCGATGTCGAGAAAGTGCGCGAGGTCGATATAATACGTTCCTACAACAAAGAGCGCGAAATCAACAACCTGCGCAATCAGTTGCGTTCCAACAATGTCGAGAACATCAACAACCGTGTATACGAGTACCAGTCAGGTATATATTACATGGATATCATCAATGACCTTGAGAAGATGGGCGACTATATAATAAATGTAGTCGATACTATACGTGACCACTTCCGTCGCCGCGCGGCCTGATGAATTTTACAAAGGGGTGGCAATGATGTTACCGCTGTTACGGAATCATTGAGGATCGGTTAAATATCCCCGTGGTGCTACAATCATGTTACCGGAACTTGATTTAGTTAAAGGCTGTGTATATATTTGTGTTATAAACAAAGCACATTTATGACGGCTCATGGGCCTCATGTGGTTTCATTCATGACGAAAATGCCTAAGACACTATCACATTCTCACAAAACCGAGGCACTGCAGGACACACCCAGACGGATTTTCATCGCCGATGAAGACCCGCTGATATGTGAACTCATCCGCTACAATCTTGAAGCAGACGGGTTTACGGTGTCTGTATTCAATAATGCCGACGACGCCTTGGATGCCGACTTCACCTTGTATGACCTTTTTCTTATAGATATAACTATGGATGGACTTAGTGGTATAAAAGTGGCCCAGTATCTGAAGCAGAACAAGATGACCTCACGTACACCTCTTATATTCTGTGCAAGCCGCAGTGACGAGGAGGCGGTTATAGACGGCCTTGATTACGGAGCCGACGACTATATCCTGAAGCCGTTTTCAATGAAAGAGCTTAAATCGAGAATCAACAAACTGTTGCATCGCAATATATATTCCAAAGCATAGATGACGTCAGTGGCACTTCCTGCATGTTATATAGCCGGACGCGACGAAGCCGGTTGCGACGAGGCCGGGCGCGGATGTCTCGCCGGTCCTGTATATGCGGCCGCCGTTATATTGCCCGATGATTTCAGTCATCCGTTTCTCAATGATTCCAAGCAGCTTACGGAGCGCCGACGCGATATACTGCGGCCTGTCATCGAAGCCGAGGCTGTGGCTTGGGCTGTAGGTGTGGTCAGTGCCGCCGAAATAGATGAGATAAACATACTGCGGGCCTCCATATTGGCCATGCACCGTGCGGTCGAGGCGCTGTCGGTTGTGCCGGGAGCCATAATCGTTGACGGCAACCGCTTCACTCCGTATAAAGACATACCCTACGAGACCTTTGTGAAAGGCGACGGACGCTATGGCAATATAGCCGCCGCTTCAGTGCTTGCCAAGACTCACCGCGACGAGTTCATGCGGCGCATACATGAAGAGTATCCACAGTACCGTTGGAATATCAACAAGGGCTATCCTACCAAGGATCACCGTCAGGCGATAGCCGAATACGGGCCGTCGCCCTATCACCGTATGTCATTCCGACTTCTTGATACACAACTCACCCTCTTCTGACCGTAGCCGAAAGAGGGTGAGCTGTTTTAGGCGGACGTAATATACGTCCTTATCGGTTTACGTAGACTTTGTATTCACCCGGAGCGAGCGACGAGGGAAATGCCTCAGATGCACCGGTAAAGAAGTTTATCGTGGTCTCGTTGGCGGCGGGTGTGTTGCCGGTATATTTCACTTCCGCATTCTCCTTGCCGAGATTGACAAACACATATACACATGTGTTGTCGACTGCGCGGCTGAATATGTACAGGTTGTCATCGGTTGTGGGATAACGTACTATCTCTCCTCCGTTGACTCCGGCCTGCAGTGCGGGCTGTGTATGCTTCAGATGGTTGAGCTTCTTGTAAAATTCGAAGTAGCTGTTACGGGGTTCCCATACGGGGGGAGTGTCTTTCTTGAAAAACTCAAGGGCGCGGTTAAGGCCTGTCTCCTGACCGGTATATATGAGCGGCATGCCCGGAAGCGTATAGCTAAGCACGGCGAAAGCGTCGGCGAGGTTGCCGAGGCGCTCCTGTTCGGTGCCCTCCCATGAGTTGAGGTCATGATTGGTTATCATGTTCATCAGATAGGTGTCGCGCGGATATTCGAGCTTCTGTACGGCAAGCAGCGAGTCGATGTCTGCGGCATGCTTCTCGGGGAATGTGCGCATGTTGCCCTGCGCGTCTTTGAAAGTATACTGGCCGGCAGTGGCGGCTATCTCGCTGAAAAGGTCTTTCATAGGCCAGTTATAGCCCATGTTGAAGCCGTTTTTCTGAAGTTCAGGTTTGCTGGCTTCGGCAAGCATGAATACCTCCTTCACAGAGTCGAGTTGCGGACGGGTCTCGTCCCAGAAGTCGGTAGGCACTTCTCCGGCCACGTCGCAGCGGAAACCGTCGACATCGGCTTCGGTGAGCCAGAACTTGAATGCATCTACCATGGCGCTACGCATCTCTTTGTTGTCGTAGTCGAGTTTGTATACGTCGGTCCAGTCATAGGGGCCGTACATCTCGCCGGCCTCGTTCTTGGCGTACCAGTCGGGGTGTTCGCTTACCCATGCGTTGTCGCGGCTTGTGTGGTTGGGCACCCAGTCAAGTATGACTTTCATGCCGAGGTCATGGGCTTTTTTGACGGTGTTTTTAAATTGTTCGATTGTGCCGAACTCCGGATTGAACGCCTTATAGTCGCGCACGGCATAGTAGCTGCCGAGTTCGCCTTTCTTTCCATCCTGCGATATGGGATAGACAGGCATGAACCACAATATGTCCACGCCGAGCTCTTTTAATCGCGGAAGCTCTTTGTCAAACGCCGTTATAGTGCCGCTGTCGGTGTACTGGCGCAAATTCACTTCGTAGATGACGGCATTGCGGCTCCAGTCGGGCTGTTTTACTGTCGTGAGGGTGCTGTCGGCGGCTTCCTGAGCCTTATCCGATTTTTTCTTTTGTGTACATGCTGCTACTATGAATGTGAACATACCGGCGGCAAGAAATAGAAATAAAAACTTTTTCATCTTTAAATCGCTTGATTATATGGTTAACATCGCAAAGATACATTAAATTTCGTATATTTGCATGTCTCTATTAATTAAAGCCATAAATCGATGAATGTAAGAATGAAAATCACGGCAGCCATATTGTCGGCGATGATGCTGATGCCTGCTGCCATTGTAAATGCGTCGGCCAAGTCCGATTCCGCATCAGGGACGGTTACGGTTAATGCCGTGTCAGGTCGTCAGGTGACTGTGAAGGCTGTCGATGACTGCATAATCCAAGTTATCAATACGGCTCCGGGCGAGACTGCCGCTGCCACACAGGCAGTGGTTTTGACGCCGCAGAAATTTGACGGACGGCTTGTAGACGACGGGCGTTCGGTGACATTGTCGTTGCCATCAGGCCTCAGGGCTGTGGTCGACGCAGTGAGCGGAAAGGTTGTGTTTGATGCCGCGGACCGTGTGTTGCTTACCGATGACGGAGGCCGGAAAGACGCCGCCGGCGACTGTGTGCTCACACTTGTCCCCGGGGTAGGCGGACGTTTTTACGGTGCCGGAGAGCGCGGTCACAGTCTTGCCCTCGACGGCGACACTCTTGTCATGTATAACCGCCAGAATTATGGATATACCGAGGGCGATCCCCGCATAAACCAGATGAACATATGTGTGCCCATGTTTGTCAGCTCACAGGGCTACGGAGTGCTTTTCGACGACTACGCAGCCGCACGGATGACGCTTGGCGATACAATAACATATTGTACCGAGAACAAAGCTCCGGTGTCATACTACATGATCTACGGCGGTGGCTCTGTAGCCGGAGTCACCGACCGGTATTCGGCCCTGACAGGACGTCAGCCGCTGCCCCCCTTCTGGTCGCTCGGCTACATAACGTCTAAGTATGGTTACAAGACAGAGGCCGAGACACGCGGCGTGATCGATACTCTTAAGACCGCCGGCTATCCTGTGGACGGTGTGGTTCTCGACCTGTACTGGTACGGCAAGGAGACCGACATGGGACGTCTCGAATGGAACAAGGAGCAGTGGCCGCAGCATGAAAAGATGCTTGCCGACCTTAAAAAAGAGGGTGTGAACACTGTCATAATATCGCAGCCTTATATAAATAAGATAGGTGCTATCGATAATTACAATCTGCTTGCATCGCAGGGTATGCTGACTAAAGATGCGGCGGGCAAGATAAACGATGTCACCACATGGGTTGGCGAGGCCGGCATGTTTGATGTGGCCAACCCCGATACGCGCCGCTGGCTTCGCGAGCGCTACCGTAAGCTGACCGACGAAGGAGTGGCCGGCTGGTGGGGCGACCTCGGCGAACCGGAAGTGCATCCCGAGACCATCGTCCATGCCAACGGTGAGACCGCACGTGAGTACCACAACGTATACGGCAATGTGTGGAGCTCGATAATATATGACCTGTTCCGCGACGAGTATCCCGACACACGTCTTATGACACTCATGCGCGGCGGCACTGCCGGATTGCAGCGTTACAGTGTGTTTCCGTGGTCAACCGATGTGTCGCGCTCTTGGGGCGGCCTTCAGCCTCAGGTGAAGATTATGCTTAACTCCGGACTAAGCGGTCTGGGCTACATGTCACATGACGTAGGCGGGTTTGCTATTGACGAAGCCGCTCCAATCGATCCGGAACTTTATGTTCGTTGGGTGCAGCTCGGTACGTTTTCTCCCGTACTGCGCACTCATGCCCAGCGTTTCGCAGAACCGTATTGCTATCCCGGACAAGCCGACATACTGCTTGACCTTGTCAAGACCCGTTATCGTTGGTTGCCTTACAACTACACTTTGGCATATGAGAATTCAGCCAAAGGCTACCCGCTCGTACGTCCGCTGAACTTTGATGTGGCGGCCGACTCGCTTCTTGACAATGTCACCGACCAGTATCTGTGGGGTAGCGAGGTCATGGTGGCTCCGGTGCTTGAAAAGGGGGCAACGTCGCGCAGTGTCATAATACCTTCCGGCGAGTGGGTCGACTATAATAACCCGTCAGTCACATATGTCGGTCCTGACACGATTGTTTACAAAGCTCCGCTTGAGGTACTTCCGCTCTTTGTGCGTGCCGGAGCTTTCATACCGCAGTCTGACTATGCTATGGAAAATACCGGCGATTACGATGCTTCGCGCTATACCGTGCTGTACTATCCGCGCGGCGATGTCGACAGCGAGTACATAATGTATGAGGATGACCGTGTATCGCCGTCATCATTGGTGAACGGACAGTATGTGCTCATATCATTTGCCGGCAGCTCCGACAGCGACCGTACTTTGATCGAGGTAAATGCCGACGGAGGATACACCGGAGCGCCCGATGTACGTGAGTTTACATTTGTCATGCCCGGTCTTGCGGGGGCATACAGCAGTCTGTTTGTAGACGGCAAGCGGCAAAGCTTCATGGATGATGAAAAAAATTGCATTTTTAAAATAAAATATGATTCGTACAAACCCCTGAAAATAGAGCTGTTAAAGAAAAAGTAAAAATATTTTTCAAAAAAATATCGGGACGCATGAACCATTTATGCGTCCCGACGTTTTATAGGTACATAGCAAAATTACTTTTTCCATTGCAAGAAATGTGATAATGATTGGTTTATTATCAGGCAAGGCGATACCGTGATGGCATCGCCTCGCTTATTTTATGTAGTACCGCAACCCCGGTCGGTATGTCGTACAACTTTTAAATTGACGGTTCGAACTTCTGACGAAACATCCAAGCGAATGCACGGTTGAGACGTTGTTCACCGTATTGGTAATGATTGACGGGTACAAGCTCGAAAAAACAGCCGACCTGTCATGACAATCTTACAAGCTCGGGAATATAGCCCTTGACATCTATGGGTGTGTCGGTGCCGGGAATTGTCACTGAAGCGTCACGGTCGGCAAACACCATGGCTACTCTATTGCCAGTAGCTTCATCATGTCTGATGACAACAAGTATTTCGGCATCACCAAGCCTGTACCGGTCAAACTCCTGTTCTCCGCGCCACATAGCCGGATTGTCGCGCCGAAACTCCATGACCTTCTTGACATAATCGTGAAGACGACGTTCGCGGTCATCGTCAGGCGAAAGGTGTCCGCCGGTACGTGAGGCATTGTCGGGCTGTGCTCCGTCACAATCCCTTGACAGATCGGCAAACTCGTCACCATAATACAATGTCACCGGACCGCGATAACCGGCCAGTATAGCAAAACGGGTCATAAGATTTATCTCATTGTCGCCGTCGTAAAAATTATCGGCTACCCGTACCCCGTCATGATTCGTCAGAAAGAGGTTAGGCAGCACATCATCGGGAGCGTAGCCCCGGTCAGAAGGCGATGAATATATTTTAATCACGTCATCCCATCCGTTTTCAAGACCTCCGGAGTCAGCGTCGCCCATAGAACCGCTTATAAGCTGCTTGCCGTCAAAATCAAACGCGCTCTTCAGGCCGCCGTCGCGATACACACGCGAACTTATGCCGCCCGCATCGCTCCAGTCCTCGCCCACCATATATCCGAGTATACCCCACTGTTTACCTTCATTTCTACGTCTGTCACAAAGGTTGCGTACGGCTTCTGAAATCTCGCACCAATAGTTATGACCGTCCTGACAAAGCTGATATGCTTGGTCGAAACGCCATCCGTCTATATCAAACCTGTCAATCCAGTAAGTGGCAACCTCGCGGAAATAATCAAGCGATTCGGGATACTTCACATTGCCTGTGCCGCCGTCCTCGCCGCGGTCACTGTAGGCAGGTGTTGAATCAATGACAAATCCGGACGGAGAGGGCGACTTGACCCCGCCATGGTGTCCGAACACTCCGTCGAGAAATACATATAATCCTCTCTCATGAGCTTTATCGACGAGTTCACGCAAGTCATCCTCCGTACCGAAGTGCGGATCTATTTTAAAATAGTCATTGGCAAAATATCCTGAAGCTTGTAACTTTTCACCGCCGTCGGCTTCAGAACTGTCAAATACAGGGGTCAGCCATATGGCATTGACTCCAAGATCGCTGATATAATCAAGCGCATCAATAACACCCCTGAGATTGCCGTTTTTACGTTCGCCGTCAGGGCCCCAAAGCTCATTATATCCGTCGGCACCCTCCTCGCTATGTAGAAAAGAGCCGACCATTACCTGATAGATAGTCAACGCACGCCAGTCGCTTTCAGGTTTAAGATTAGTCGATTTCATAATCAGATCATTAAATTTTCACGTAACTTTTCGCACAATATCGATATTGGATTGACAGAAAAACGGAAAACCGACATTCATGGTTGAATATGAAAATTCAAATAATTTAAATTTATGTTACTAAAGTCACGGATAAAAGGGCGGTAATTTTGTCACAACCGAAAAACTTGCACTATCTTTGCTTTGTTAAACAACCGATATGAAAAATATAAGACTTTATACAGCGGCTCTCGTCGCGGCGGCTATGTGGCTGACATCATGCAGTCACAGCGATGACGGCCCTACAGACCTCGAAGTCGGACGTACGGAGATGCTTTTCCCTTCTACGGGAGCTTCGCAGACACTTATAGTACGTTCAATAACACAGCCTGCGGCCCGTACCGATGCCGCGTGGCTTAAAGCCGGCACCGTGGCCCCTTCGGGCAACGGCAATATCATGTGGGGTGTGCCGCTGACAGCAGCGCCAAATTCCGGAGTAGCACGCACAGCCACCCTTACCATATCGGCCGGAGAAAACTCCGTTGACGTCAAAGTAACTCAACCGGCAGCCACTGACTGACGTAAACGTACGCTACTCGTCAAGCAGACCGGGACGCAGACGTCGTGTACGCTCGACCGCCTGCTCATGTCGCCACTCGTCAATGCGCGCCTGATGCCCGGACAGCAAAATATCAGGCACGGTCCAGCCGTTGTATTCAGCCGGCCGCGTGTAGATGGGCGGAGCCAGAAGATTGTCCTGAAACGAATCGCTCAACGCGCTCTGCTCGTCGCCTATCGCTCCCGGTATAAGCCTTACTATGGCGTCGGTTATGACAAGCGCCGGCAGCTCGCCGCCTGTAAGAACATAGTCGCCTATGGTGATTTCACGGGTCACGAGATGCTCGCGTATGCGATAGTCCACACCCTTGTAATGGCCGCACAGTATAATGATATTCTCAAGCATCGACATGCGGTTGGCCATAGGCTGGGTAAGCTGTTCTCCGTCAGGCGACGTGAATATCACCTCATCATAGTCGCGTTCGCTCTTAAGCATACTTATGGCGCGGTCCACAGGCTCAATCTGCATCACCATACCGGCCTCCCCCCCGAAAGGATAGTCATCGACCTTGCGGTGCTTGTTGGTAGTATAGTCGCGCAGGTTATGTACGACAATCTCGGCAAGCCCCTTGTCCTGCGCACGTTTCAATATAGAGCATCCGAGCGGCGACTCCAGCATCTCGGGCAGCACTGTAAGTATATCAATTCTCATTGCCGTTGAAAAAATCAGTCAAACTTATTAGCATGCAAAGATAGCTATAACGATGAAATTGACATTAAATAATTATATAAAAGGTTATTTTCTCGAACAATAATGCGCCATTCTTGCTTTTCAATAAACACGACACATACTGCTACAGACGGCCCGATTTTATTAAAAATATCTAATACGGAAAAAATTCCGTATTTTGATATTGAGATTAAAAAAAAGTAGCTAACTTTGCATGTGTTAAATAGGATAGTTACAAAATTCAAGAAAACAAATAATATCAATATACTCAAATTTAATGTCTAACAAAATGAGCAAAATCGATCTTACCCGGTACGGTATCAGCGGTACCACCGAAATCATCCACAACCCCTCCTACGAGGAGCTCTTCAAAGAAGAAACTCTTCCTTCTCTCGAAGGATATGAAAAAGGTGTAGTTACCGAACTTGATGCCGTAAACGTTATGACCGGCGTATATACCGGCCGTTCGCCCAAAGACAAGTTCATCGTTATGGACAACAACTCGAAGGACACCATCTGGTGGACTACTCCCGAGTATCCCAACGACAACAAACCCGCTTCAGAAGCTACTTGGAAAAGCGTTAAGGAACTTGCCGTAAACGAGCTCTCAAACAAGCGTCTTTTTGTTGTCGACGGTTTCTGCGGCGCCAACAAGGACTCTCGTATGGCCGTTCGCTTTATCATGGAAGTTGCTTGGCAGGCTCACTTCGTGACAAACATGTTTATTCGTCCTACAGCCGAGGAGCTCGCCAACTTCGAGCCCGACTTCGTTGTATACAACGCTTCCAAGGCAAAGGTAGAAAACTATAAGGAACTCGGCCTCAACTCCGAGACCGCAGTTGTGTTCAACATCACCAGCCGCGAGCAGGTTATCCTCAACACTTGGTACGGCGGCGAGATGAAGAAAGGTATGTTCTCGATGATGAACTACTTCCTTCCCCTCAAGGGCATCGCTTCAATGCACTGCTCGGCCAACACCGACCTCGAAGGCAAGAACACAGCTATCTTCTTCGGTCTTTCCGGAACCGGCAAGACTACCCTTTCAACCGACCCCAAGCGTCTGCTTATCGGTGATGACGAACACGGATGGGATGACAAGGGCGTGTTTAACTTCGAAGGCGGCTGTTATGCAAAAGTCATCAACCTCGACAAAGAGTCAGAGCCCGACATCTACAAGGCTATCCGCCGCGACGCTCTTCTTGAGAACGTCACTGTAGACGGTGAAGGCAAAATCGACTTCGCTGACAAGAGCGTGACCGAAAACACCCGCGTATCTTATCCTATCGACCACATCGAAATGATTGTACGCCCCGTTTCCGCAGGTCCGGCTGCCAAGAACGTCATCTTCCTTTCCGCCGATGCATTCGGAGTACTTCCTCCCGTATCGATCCTTACTCCCGAGCAGACCAAGTACTACTTCCTCTCCGGCTTCACCGCCAAGCTCGCAGGTACAGAACGCGGCATCACCGAGCCTACTCCTACTTTCTCGGCTTGCTTCGGTCAGGCATTCCTCGAACTCCATCCTACCAAATACGCTGAAGAACTCGTTAAGCGCATGGAGCAGAGCGGTGCCAAGGCTTATCTCGTGAACACCGGCTGGAACGGCACAGGCAAGCGTATCTCGATCCGCGACACCCGCGGCATCATCGACGCTATCCTCAACGGCGCTATCCTGAAAGCTCCGACCAAGAAGCTCCCCATCTTCGACTTCGAGATTCCTACCGAACTCACCGGAGTCGCTACCGACATCCTTGATCCGCGCGACACTTACGCTGACGCCAAGGATTGGGAAGTTAAGGCTCACGACCTTGCCAACCGCTTCATCAAGAACTTCAACAAGTACACTACCAACGAAGCCGGCAAGGCACTTGTTGCAGCAGGTCCCCATATCGACTGATAACAATCCCGTAAATTCCGATAGAAACCGGAGGCGCAATCGCCTCCGGTTTTTTTATATAGATACACGATGCATCAGCGGTCATTCAGCATATTTTTGTATTTTTACAAAATACAGCACGCGCAGACCATTCTTTATAGACGTGCCTAATTTTTCAATACTAAAATCATGAAGAGAGTCATTACATTTGCTTTGAAATCAGCCATGCTGCTTTGCCCGGTCTTATGCCATGCATCCGACGACACATGCCGCTCACCGAAGGGCACCGCCGTATACGAGGACAATTGGGAAAACATCGCATCCAACTACACGGTACCCGAATGGTACAGAGACGCTAAATTCGGCATCTTTATCCATTGGGGCATTTATTCCGTTCCGGCTTACGGCAACGAAAAGTCTGGAAAAACGCGGCATCGTACTCGGTGTGTCGACCCACCGCGCCGAAAACGCATGGTTTTTCAACGGCGGCATGAAGTATGCCTCCGATGTGCGCGATACCGATCTGTCGATTTACGGCCGCAGATATGACGATCAGGCCTACACCGATGATTTCGCCAAAGAATGGCTTGACCACACTAAAGAACTCGTCGACAAATATCAGCCTAAAATCGTGTACTTCGACTGGACAGTGAACAATCCGGTCATTATGCCCTATTTCAATAAGTTTTTGGCATATTACTACAATAACTCGATAGACTGGAAGCAGGGAGTGGTGGTGAATACCAAACAAGGCTATCCTACCGACGTGATGGTATGGGATGTAGAACGTGGCAAATCAGGCAAAATGATGAAATACCCGTGGCAGACTGACACTTTTGTGGGCACCAAATCATGGGGCTATATAGCCGACGAGGTATACAAGACCCCGGGGCAGATAGTCGACGACCTTGTGGATATTGTCAGCAAAAACGGCAATCTGTTGTTGAACATCGGTCCCAAACCCGACGGAACAATTCCCGAGCCGCAGAAAAACATACTGCTGTCCATAGGCAAATGGCTTGACGTAAACGGAGAAGCCATATACGGCAGCCGATGCTGGAAAAAATTCGGAGAGAGCGTCACCGAGACACCCATAGGCTCGTTCTCCGACAACGTCGAAGTACCCTACACCGCACAGGACATACGCTTCACCACCAAAGGCAACGATTTTTACGCCATAGCCCTTGAATGGGGCAACGATGACCTGCTTATCAAGTCGCTGACCCCCGAAGTCATAGCCGACGCCGACATACATGACATAAAGATGCTCGGGTCCGAAGAGCACCTCGACTGGGACAAGACATCGGAAGGGCTTAAAATATCGTTCCCGAAAAACA
The DNA here is from genome assembly GCA_001689405.1 of Candidatus Homeothermus arabinoxylanisolvens. GTDB lineage: Bacteria > Bacteroidota > Bacteroidia > Bacteroidales > Muribaculaceae > Muribaculum > Muribaculum arabinoxylanisolvens. The sequence continues at coordinate 57,353 of LUJO01000028.1, forward strand.
GGCCGTGCGAGTATGCCTACACATTCAAGATATCGTTTGACAAGCCGGTAGGCGAGTCGTTGGAGTCAGAAGCTTCCAATGAAGTCATGAAGCACGGGGCATAAGCCTCTGCCTGACCATAGGTTTAACTGCCGCATCAGCTTTATTACGGAGCCGGTGCGGCAGTATTGTTATGCCGACATGACGCCTCAAGTGCAAGCAGAGAACTTTTGGCCGCAAGACCGCCGGCATATCCGGTCAGAGAACCGTCGCGGCCTATGACCCTATGACACGGCACGAAGATTGACATAGCATTGGCCCCCACGGCATTGGCAACGGCACGCACCGCTTCAGGACGTCCGACACTCCGGGCCAGCTCACTGTACGTGATGACGGCGCCATAGGGTATCGACAGCAGGCGGCTCCACACATCTTTCTGAAAGTCGGTACCGGCAAACAGCAACGGCACGTCAAGCACCCTTATGCCTCCGTCAAAATACCGGTCAAGCATATATGCCGCATGTTTTGTCATATCCGACGGCCCATACTCGATGACCGCACCAAGTCGTGTCCTCAGCCTGCGGTATACGGTTTCGCTATCGGCTCTCCCAAGCCAGTCACAAAGACACAGCTTTCCGGACAAAGCGCCGAGCAGCATACTGCCGCACGGCGCTTCATATTCCATAACTCTTATTACTGCCGATGATGACATGGCGCGGTAGCTCAGGCCATAGCGGGCCGGAGAGCTTCAGCAAGCGACAGCACCGACTCACGCAACACATGACGCGGACAGCCTACATTGAGGCGCATGAAGCCGGCTCCCTGTTCGCCAAACATCTCACCGTCGTTGAGGGCAAGATGCGCCTTGTTGACAAACAAGTCTATGAGCTGATTGTGGGTCAGCCCCAGATTGCGGCAGTCGAGCCATACAAGGAAGGAAGCCTCGGGGCGTATCATTTTTATCTCGGGAAGCTCCTCGGCAAGCACCTTTTCCACTTCGTCAAGATTGCCCTCGATGTAACCGAGCATCTCGTCGAGCCATTCTTCGCCGTAATTGTACGCGGCTATTGTACCGTAGATGGCGACAAATGTAGGCGCGTCAAATTCATTTACCTGAAGCCACTTGAAGAAGCCGTCGCGCAGAGTCTCGTCCTTGATGACACACCATGAACTTACCAGTCCGGCTATGTTGAACGTCTTTGACGGAGCACCGAGAGTGACCGCAACCTTGGCGGCCTCATCGCTCACCGATGCAAACGGATAGTGAGGACGCCCCTCAAGCATAAGGTCGCCGTGTATCTCGTCGCTCACAACGATAACGTTGTATCGGAAAGCCAGCGACGCCACCTGCCGGAGAGTTTCTTTATCCCATTGTATACCTACGGGGTTGTGGGGGTTGCATAGTATCATCATGCGGGGACGTTCGTCGCGGAATATCCGCTCCAGACCCTCAAGGTCCATGTGATAGCCTTTTTCATCGGGTATCAGAGGATTGTTGACAAGAGTGCGTCCGTTGCCCTCAATCACCATTTTGAACGGATGATATACCGGCGGTTGTATCACTATCTTGTCGCCCTTTTCGGTAAAATAGTTGACCGCATAGCCTATACCCTTCACCACACCGGGTATATACGTTATGTCCTTGCGCTCCACCGGCCATCCGTGACGGCGCATCAGCCAGTCGGTTATTGACTTCCAATACTCCTCGGGCACGACATTGTACCCGTAAATAGGATGCTTCATACGGTTTACAAGTATTTCCTGAATTTTAGGAGCCACGCGGAAGTCCATATCCGCAATCCACATACCCTGCAGGTCGTCACGTCCGAAAAATTCAGTCAATCCGTCGACTTTTATGGCGCCGGTGCCATGTCGGTCAATAATACTGTCAAAATCAAAATTTCCCATTGCAAAGTGTATTTTTCTGCAAATATACGACATTTAATGTCATCGTATCAATCTTTTTTGCTAAGTTTGTAACCACGACTTGTCGTAACCCTACAATCATAACGGAATAGAATGGAAGAACGCAAGCAATACACCCCGGAAGAAGAGGACCGGATTATAGAAGCCGAGTTCCGTGACGTACTTAACGGATATCTGTCAAGCAACCACCGCAAAAAGGTGGAGATCATCGAACGCGCGTTCCGTTTCGCCAAAGAAGCACATAAAGGCATACGGCGCCGCTCCGGTGAACCGTACATCCTTCACCCGATAGCCGTGGCCAAGATAGCCAATCAGGAGATAGGCCTCGGCTCCACTTCCATATGCGCCGCCCTCCTCCATGACGTGGTGGAAGACACAGAATACACCGTCGAGGACATAGAGCAGCACTTCGGCAAGAAGATAGCGCAACTCGTGGCCGGCCTTACCAAAATATCGGGAGGCATATTCGGCGACAAGGCTTCGGCACAGGCCGAGAACTTCCGAAAGCTTCTGCTCACCATGAGCGAGGACATAAGGGTGATACTGCTGAAAATGGCCGACCGTCTGCACAATATGCGTACTCTCGGCTCCATGTCGCCTAACAAACAGTACAAGATAGCCGGCGAGACCCTGTATATCTACGCTCCGCTTGCCCACCGCCTCGGGCTATTCGCCATAAAGACCGAGCTGGAGGACCTGAGCTTCAAATACGAGCATCCGGCGGCATATGCAAGAATCACCGAGCAGATAAAAGCTTCGGAGGCAAAACGCGCCTCGGTATACAACGACTTCTCGCTTCCGATAAAAGAGAAACTGATGCAGATGGGCATGAAGTTTGACGCAAAGGCCCGTCTAAAGTCGGTATACTCGATATGGCGCAAAATGGAGGTAAAACATATACCTTTTGAAGAGGTTTACGACCTCTACGCCATGCGCATAATTTTTGACTGCGACGACCCGTCAAAGGAGAAAGCCATATGCTGGCAGATATATTCGGCCATCACCGACCTGTACAGACTGCATCCCGAGCGCACCCGCGACTGGATAAGCAATCCGAAAGCCAACGGATACCAAGCACTTCACCTGACAGTCATGGGGCCCGACGGCAACTGGATCGAGGTACAGATAAGGTCGCGACGCATGGACGAGATAGCCGAGCTCGGATTTGCCGCACACTGGAAATACAAAATCGGCGAGGGCGACGAAGAGAGCGAGCTCAACGCATGGCTGTCGACGATAAAGGACATTCTTGACAACCCGGAGCCAAACGCCATTGACTTCCTCGACACACTGAAGCTGAACCTGTTTGCATCGGAGATTGTGGTGTTTACCCCGAAAGGCGAGCTTCTTACGCTCCCCAACAACTCCACAGTGCTTGATGTGGCATTTGAGCTGCACTCCCAGATAGGCCTGCACTGTATAGCCGGCAAGGTCAATCACAAGCTCGTGCCGCTCAGCCACAAACTGCACTCCGGCGATCAGGTGGAGGTACTGACGTCGCAGTCGCAGACCCCCAAAGCGGAGTGGATCAACTTCCTCGCCACGGCCAAAGGCAAAACCCGCCTGCGCGCCGCTTTGCGAAAAGAGCAGCAGCCCATAATTGAAAAAGGCCGCGAGCTCTTTGATAACTTCCTGAAAGAAAACAATATCGAGGAAAACAACGAGGTGTTCACCAAGATACTCGGTGTCATGAAGTTCCGCAACCGCGACGAGCTCTTTACCGCGCTCGGCAACGGTGAGGCTTCGTTCCCGCCCTATCTTGTCAAGATGTTGCGCACCAAAGGGTCATCATCAATCTTCTCCAAGATACTCAAACCGCTCAAAGGTAAAAAATCGTCGGCACCCAAGAAAGAAGAGGAGCATCATCAGGAAGCCATAAACATGAAGGAGACCTATATACTGCGGTCCGACTCCGAGGGGTCAAACTTCATTATATCAGATTGCTGCCAGCCCATACCCGGCGATGACGTCATGGGTTGGGTAAACGACGACGGAAAAGTCGAGCTGCACTCGCTCACCTGTCCGCGCGCGCAGGTACTCAAGGCAAGTTTCGGCAAGCGCATATTAAATACGGCATGGGCTTCGCAGACAGGAAAGTTTCTTGCCAATGTGCGTATAGAAGGCATCGACCGCTTCGGCATACTTCAGGAGATCATACAGATGATATCGATGCATCTCGCCATAAACATACGAAAGCTCGACATCGAGGCGGAGAAAGAGGTGTTTCACTGCGACCTGTCGGTCCTTGTCGATGACACCAAGGTCGTGACCGACCTGTGCTCCAAGCTCAAGCAGATCAAAGGAGTGCAACGTGCAAGCCGAGTAAACTGAACCAATGTAAAAAAGATGTTTGATAATGAACAAGATTTTTTCAAAATACAACATAATAAGAGCGCTTCTGTTTGTCGGAGCCATAACAGTCATCATATGGCTTCTGCCGAAAAACGATGAACGCTCTTACCATTTCGAGATGGGCAAACCGTGGACCTATTCGCTGCTTACTGCGCCCAACGACATGCCCATATACCTTGACTCCATAAAATCACGTGCCGTACGCGACAGCATACAACGTTCGTTCATACCCGTATATGAACGTGACATAAATACCGAGAAATCGGCCGTGGCCGCATACGCCACGCGCATTAACTCAACAAAAGACATAGGCCTCTCGCCTCATGAGCGCAACCAGCTCATAAACTCGCTGCGCGACCTTCTCGAAAACGGCATAGTCGACCAGTCGACCTATCAGGATGTGAAGTCGGGAAAACTCGGCGAAGTAAGGTTCATACACGACAACACCGCCATAGTCATACCGACCACCAACTTCATGTCGCCCCGCGCGGCCTACGGACGGCTTGACAGCCTGTTCAACGAACCTCAGTTCAGGACGGCAATCGAGATGACGGCCATGTCGCAGTTTCTCATACCCAACATAATCCTCGACACCATAGCCACCAAACGCCTTTATGAGGAGGTGCTGCAAAAAGCCATGGCGCCTATAGGAGTGATACAGCAGGGCGAACGCATAATTGACAAAGGCGACATAGTCACACCCGAACTGTACACGCTTCTTCAGACCTACAACCGCATGACCGCCGGACGCTCCGCCACTCAGGTAGACCGGCATCATTATCCAATATTGGGTCAGCTGCTTTATGTCACCATCATAATAACGTCGCTGTACCTGTTTCTGATGTTTTTCCGTCAGCGGACGTTTCACGACAATCGGTCGCTCGTGTTCATAATGTCGCTTGTCACGGCATTCGTGATTTTCTCCTACGGCATGGCCGAGACATTCCGCAGCGGCATCTATATGGTGCCCTACACCATCGTAGCCATACTTATGGTCGTGTTTTTCGACGGCCGCATGGCCTTCTTCGTATACATGACGCAGATAATGCTCTGTACCATAATATCCTCTTTCCCGCTGGAGTTTATATTCGTACAGTTCATAGCCGGAGTCACCGCCATAACATCGCTGAAGGAGCTTAACCGCCGTTCCCAGCTTATAAGAGCCGCCCTATACGTATTTATCGCATACTGTGTATCGTTTGTCGCAGTGGAGATAATGCAGACCGGCACTCTCGACAAGATAAGCCTGCGCATGTTTGGCTACTTCGGTATAAACGCGGTGCTCATATCGTTCACTTACGTACTCGTATTTATACTTGAGAAGCTCTTCGGCTTCGTATCGTCGGTGACACTCGTAGAACTCAGCGACGTCAACAATCCGGTGCTGCGCGAGCTGTCGGAGGAGTGCCCCGGCACATTCCAGCACTCCATGCAGGTGAGCAACCTCGCCTCGGAAGCGGCCCACCGCATAGGCGCCAACGTACAGCTTGTACGTACCGGTGCTTTGTATCATGACATAGGCAAGATCAACAATCCGGCATTTTTCACCGAAAACCAGCACGGAGTCAATCCTCATGATGCCCTAAGCCCCATACAGAGCGCGCGCATAGTCATAAACCACATAACGGACGGCCTGAAAAAAGCCGACAAATACAAGCTGCCCGAAGTCATAAAAGACTTCATTTCGCAGCACCACGGCGCGGGCAAGGCCAAGTATTTCTACAACACTTACAGCAACGCACATCCCGACGAGGACGTAGATCCGGCTCCGTTCACATATCCGGGGCCCAATCCGCAGACCAAGGAGACCTCGATACTCATGATGGCCGACGCCGTGGAGGCGGCATCGCGCTCGCTCAAGGAATACACGCCCGAGGCCATAACCGCTCTCGTCAACCGCATAATCGACAGCCAGATAGCCGACGGTCTGCACAACGACTCGCCCATATCGTTCCGCGACGTCAAGACGATAAAGGAGGCGTTCATATCAAGACTGCGCACCATGTATCACGCACGCGTAAGCTATCCCGCGCTTAACAAGGAGAAAAAAACGGAACCGGCCGAAATAACAGCCGGCGGCAATGAAAATACGGTGAATCCATAACTTTCATAAGCCTCTGTCCGTTGTATTCAAAAACATAACCACTTAATGAAATGAAGAAACTGACTCTTATACTTTTGACATTCATACTGGCATGCGGGGCTCTCACGGCCGAAGCCGCACGCACCGACACCAAGAAGCTGAAGCCCGAAAAGCCCGACATGGAGAAGATAAAAAAGGAGGTCAACGATCCGGCGTCGAAATATTATTATCCGAAACTGTTCAAGATGTACACGTCAAATGACACATCGATGACGCTTGACCAGTTCCGACACCTGTATCTCGGCTATGTATTTCAGGAAGACTACAATCCATACCGGCGCAGTCAGTACAGCTCGAAAGTCGAGGACCTGTATTACCGCGAAAAGCATACTCAGGCCGAGTGCGACACAATTATCAACTATGCGGAGAACTCGCTTAAGGATGACCCGTTTGACCTGCGTCAGATGTCGTTTCTTATTTATGCATATCGCGAAAAGAAGAAAAACAATCTGGCCAACATATGGCAGTATAAGCTGAACCACCTGCTCGAAGCGATAGTCTCGACCGGCACCGGACTTGACGAGGACAACGCTTGGGTCATAATAAACCCGCAGCACGAATACAACCTGATGAATTTTCAGGACTACATAGTGGAGTCGCACGAAGACCGGCCACCTCACTACGACTACATAACGGTCAAGCAGAATGACAAAAAAGATCCGAAAGGATTTTATTTTAATGTACTTTATATACTTCAGGAATACTATCGGAAATTTCCGGAAGACCTGAACTGACACTCGGTTGCTATGGTGACAATATTATTTCACTCCACTATTTTCGGGCCTATACACAGTCGGCGGCTCGGCGCCTCGCTCGGCATAAACCTGTCGCCCGTCGACGGTAAGGTATGCTCTTTTGATTGTCTTTATTGCGAAGCCGGCTATAACTCACAGGGACCCGGCAAATCGGGATTACCGAGCCGCGAGTCGGTAAGGACGCTTCTTGAAGAGAAGCTGAAAGCCATGGTTAAAGTGTCGGCCCCGCTCGATGTCATAACATTCTCGGGCAACGGCGAGCCTACGCTGCACCCCGAATTTGACGGCATCGTGGATGACACCGTCGTTTTGCGTGACAAGTACTATCCGCAGGCCAAAATAAGCGTGCTGTGCAACTCTACGCGGCTTGACAACGAGGAGGTATGCCGCGGTCTGCTTAAAGTCGACAACTGTATTCTCAAACTCGACTCCGCGCTTACACCCACCATGAGGCTCATAGACCGTCCGGCATCTCCGTCATTCACCTGCGAGTATCTTATACCGCAATTGAAGAAGTTCGGCGACCGATGCATCATACAGACCATGATGCTGCGCGGCAACCATGACGGAAAACATATAGACAACACGACTCCCGAGGAGATAAAAGCGCTTATAGAAGCCTACAAAACAATAGGCCCCGCGGAAGTAATGCTGTATTCCATCGACCGCCCCACACCTGAAAGCGACCTGCAAAAAGTTGAAAAAGAAGAGCTTGAAGCTATCGCCGACCAAATCAGGAAAGAGGGCATAAAAGTACTGGTAAGCTGACATGGCAGTCATATATCCCGCACCACTTCATGACGGCGACGTCATAGCAGTCATTTCGCCGGCGAGCATCATCGACCCCGTATACGTCGAAGGAGCAGGAGAGGTACTGCGCCGGCAGGGCTGGACGCCTAAGGTATCGACCCACGCGCTTGGACGCCACGGTTCATATAGCGGCAGTGTCGAAGAGCGTCTTTCCGACCTTACCGATGCCGTATGCGATCCCTCGGTAAGGGCCATATTGTGCAGCCGCGGAGGCTACGGCACCGTACACCTGCTCGACCGGTTTCCGAAAAAGGCATTTATGGCTGACCCGAAATGGGTCATAGGTTTCAGCGATATATCGGCTCTTCACGCCATGGCATCGTCAATGAACGTGGCAAGCATACATAGCCCTATGTGCAAGCACCTTGCCGCCGACGGTGGCAACGACTACTGCTCGCAGTCGCTTTTTTCAATTCTGCGCGGAGAGCGCCCCGACTACACGGCCACAACCCACCCCTATAATAAGACGGGAGAAGCCGAGGGTATAGTCGTAGGCGGCAATCTTGCCGTGCTTGACGGCCTTGTATCAACCCCGTATGACATATTTGCCCGTAGCGGCGCCATTCTTTTTATCGAGGATATAGCCGAACCTATATATAAGGTGGAGCGTATGCTGTACCGGCTAAAACTGTCGGGAGTGCTCGACCGCATCAACGGACTGCTGGTAGGCCGCTTCACCGAATACAAAGCCGACCGCAACTATAACGACATGTACGACATGATACACGAGATGACCTCGTCACTGAACATACCCGTGGCATTTGACTTCCCGGCAGGACACGTCGACTTCAACCTGCCGCTTATAGAAAGCGCCCCGGCGCGTCTGCATGTCGCCTCCGACCGGGTCACCCTCACCTACTGAATAAAGCGGCCCGTCAGCTTACACCCCTCTTTCCACATTGCGCCCTCTAAACCTTGCTGCTGACTGATATGTTATTATGAAATAACATTAATCAAAACTATTATGAATAACCGCATCAGACCCGTCGATGACGTACGCATAGAGATATACGATGATGAAGCCAAGCTCGTAGACGCATATCAAGGTTCAGGCTACCACACTATTGAAGAAGCGATAATGGCCGCTTACGAAGGAGCCGCCCACGCTCCGCTCGACATACGCGACTATGTTTTCAATGTCACCAACCTCACCGACCACACATCGGCCCGTTACCGCATGAATGCCCACGACCACGTGCGCATCCTCGCCGAGCCACGCCCCTGACAATCTGCGCATTAACCTCTACCGGCCGCACTGAAAGCGCAGGCACCAACCTGCCGTATTTTAACAGCTCAACGACTTTTGCAGTTGAGCCTCCGGGCTCAGCTGCGTCCACGCACCCGTATACAAAAACAGCGAACTCAGAATTATTCTGAATTCGCTGTTGGTGGAGTATAGCGGACATGAAATATGAGTAAAATATAGACTTATATAGCATCTATGATGTACTATAATAAACTATATAATAGATATTTGCGTGAATTTATGTGCAAATTAAATAAATTGGAGATTCTTTGATTTATTCAAAAATTGTATGTAATTTTGTATGGGTAAAACAAAGGCGCTTTACCTTAAATAATCTCTCCGAATATGGATAAGTACAAACACCGCGTCAGCTTCCGGCTGGAGAAGCGAAAAGATAAAGAAGGCAACTATGCCACCGAACTCCCCATCAACGCCGACATTACATTCGGTGGCAAAAGAATATGGTACTATACCGGATATAAGATAGCTCCGTCAAAGTGGGATGAAAAAGCCCAACGTGTAAAGCGCAATAATTTCAATTCAGATAACGTTTCTTCGACGGATATCAATTTGCGACTTGGAAAAATAGAAGCTGCTGTTGATACTGCTTTTGGACAATTAGAATTGCTTGATGAGGTTGTTACTCCTGCTACCGTCAGGGAGGAATTGAAGCGGGTGCTTAATGAAGAGAAAGGAACACGCCTTACCATACACCAGACATATCAGTTGCTTATTGACGAAAGGGAAAAGGAGATAAAAGAATCGCTATCAACAGCACAATGGACTGTAAGTACATTGAAGAAACATAAGACGATGCTGCGCCATCTGACTGATTTCCGCGGTGGACTGTATTTTGAGGATGTGAATGACGATTTATTGGCGAAATTTGAGTTATTCCTTGTTGGGAAAGGCCTTGCCAACGGATATGTCAGTAAGTCAATGCGTGATATACTAACGTTCCTAAATTGGGCCACAAGGAAAGGATACAACAAAAGTACAGCCTATAAGACGTATCAACCGAGATTTCGTGATGAAACAAAATCAGACTCCACAGTAAATCTATTTGCTCTTACAGAGGAGGAGTTGTTGGCTATCATGACATTTCCAACCCATAGATCGGCTATAGATAGAGCAAGAGATGTGTTTTTGTTTTCTTGCTTTACCGGGCTGAGGTTTTCTGATGTGATGAATTTACGTTGGTCCAATATCAAAGGTGATATAATTGATATTACAGCGAAGAAGACAAGTCATCGCCAACGGTTTGCGTTGGCTACGGAGGCTTTGCGTATCATCGCTAAATACCCAAAGTCGCCCGATGAGACCGATCCTTGCGTTTTTCCTCAAATCTCCAATCAGAAGTATAATGCTCACTTGAAAGAGGTTGGAAAGTTGGCAGGCATGACAGGCGATTGGATTACAGAGAAGCAAAGCGGTAGGGAAAAGACAAGAGAAGTTCGTCCAAAATATGAATTGCTTACCTCCCACGTTGCCCGGCGCACATTTGTGACGATGTG
>LUJO01000029.1 GCA_001689405.1 Candidatus Homeothermus arabinoxylanisolvens
TTGAATTGAGAGGTTCTGCAACACCCTCCTCATTATATTTATACGGGTCGATGTGAAAACGAGGTTGCAAAAGGTGACGAGCGGGTGGCGCTGTCACCCGACATGCTTTGGGCCGACAACGCCGGGGGCGTGACAGTCACGAAAGGCGCCAGTAATACGCTCACGCTTTATCCCGGCGAGGCCGTATGCACCTACACGGTGACTGTGCGCAATGCCGAGAACCTCAAGTATGCTGCCGCGCTTGGAGGCTCGCTGTCGACCATGGCCGGAGGCGTTCTGCCGGCTGTAGGCCGAGTCAGCGACGAGCGCGTCACGGTGCCGTTCGATGCCTGCAAGTCGCAGGACAAGACCTCGCTACACGCACGTTTCCTGACTTTCGGGCAACCCGAAGGCCGGGAGTGCCGGCATACATTGATTATCTATGCCATACTGAGCGACAACGCCAAGTGGTGTTACACCTACGACGTAACCGCACAAGTGCATGACGCGCCCGACCCGCATCATGTCGACATACTTCTTGACGGGCTGCCGTTGCCGAAACCGATACAGAACGGCAACGGCTTCCGGCCCGACATCGACGAGTGGCAGACCGTGAAGATAGACATAAGTCTTTAAACATGTAATGAAGAAATCAACCGACATAAATGACTTAACAGTAAAAATACAATGAAAACTTTTAAACCGACAATCGACATGCTCGTTGCCATGACAGCGGCCATGACATCGTGTTCTTCGGAAGAGGAACTGGAAATCAACAACGGCAGTGAAATCGAATTCCGCGCCGCGGTAGGACACGGAACACGCGCGACCGAAACGACCATCGCCAATCTGGAAAAATTCTCGGTGACGGCTGTCAGCGCCGACGGAAGTACCTATTTCAGCGATGACTACAGCCGTCAGGACGCTTCGTGGATACCCGCCACCCAGCACTATTGGCCCACCGACAACAGCGAACTTAAATTCCATGCCTACGCACCCGCTGCGACTTCGCTGACAGGAACCTTCACCATCAACGGAACGGAACAGAAGGTGACAGGCTTCAAACCGGCTGCCGACCTCAAGAACCAGCAGGACTTCATCGTGGCCTATGCTTCAGGCCGCAAATCGGCGCAGGGAGCCACCGGCGTGCAGCTCACGTTTAACCACGCGCTGTCGCAGATAGAGGTCAAGGCAAAGAACGCCGGGGCGGTATATGCCTATAAGGTTACGGGCGTAAGGATAGGCAGTGTCATATCGACGGCCGACTACACCATGCCCGCCGCAGCCGGCAACAAAGGTTCATGGGCACTCGGCACCGACAAGTCGGACTATATCGTGGAGTATGCCGCATCACCCATAACCCTGACCTCCGATGCACAGTCGCTCATGACCGCCGAGAGCGGCACCGCCATGCTCATACCGCAGCAGCTCACGGCATGGGACACGACCGACGACAAGAGCAACACCTCCAAGGGCTCGTTTCTCGCCGTCAAGATAAACATCGTGGCTACGGTCGACAACAACCAGATGTATCCCAAAGCCGCCGGCGAATATGGCTGGGCATGCATCCCCGTAAATACCAATTGGCAACCGGGTTATAAATACATCTACACTCTTGACTTCACAAACGGAGCCGGCAAATATCCGCCCGAAGACCCCGATGTGCCGGGCGAGGACATATTGACCGATCCTATACGCTTCACCGTGGATGTCGAGCCGTGGGTCAAGGATGACGGCGACCACAATATGAACATGTAATAACACACTTATAATGCGCATATCCAAAACTTTTCCGATGGCATTCCGGCAATGTGCGTTACTGCTCATTGCCGGGATCTTACTGTATTCCTGCGCCGATGACGACATTGTAAAAAGTGGTCTTTCATTGGAAACAATAGCGTTCAACGCCTCTATAAACGACAGGACGTCATCGCGTTCAATCGCCTGTGATACCGTCGTGAAAAGTGATATCACGGTGAAACGTATAGAAGGATGTGATAGCCTTTATCTGCACACCATAGTTTCCGACCTCTTGTACCGAAGAACTGAAAGGGGGAAGTAACCATGAACCGGCATCCTTGAAATTCAAGCATGTGCTTACAGCCATAAAATTTGTGTCCGGTGATGAGATGTTGCCCGGCAAAATAACCCGTATATCCATTAAAGGTATTTATTCCACAGGAAATTATACATTTGAAACGGACAAATGGGATTTGGGTGTAGAAAAGGGTGATTTTAATTATACTTTCACCAAAATCATGGATGGAACTCCCGATGTTGAGATAACTCCCGAAGATGCAACTTTTATGATGATACCCCAAGTCCTACCGGAAGGTGCTGAAATAGAAGTTGAGTTTGCCGATAGGTTAAGCAATGTAAAGCAGACATTATCAGTTTCAATAACCGGCACGGAATGGCCAGCCGGTAAAATAATAGAGTATCGAATATCAACACAAAGTATAGTAATAACACCACATTTTGAAGTGGCTCCGCCGAATGATTTTTCATATACTGGAGGCACATCGACATATTATATCGATAGCCGTGTTGACATCTCAACTGCCGATGAAGAGCCGCTCAAGGATATACCTGTTAAATGGGTTGCACAATTCTCGATTGATGACGGTGTTACATGGACCGACACAAAACCTGAGTGGCTGACAACTTTTTCTACCAACGGTAATGGGAATAATGTACCAACTCCTGAAGAATTTGAAATTTCAGTTACAGCACAAAAAGGCATTATAAGTAATCTACACAATGAAAAATTAAGAGAAACTGCTGCTTTAACGTCTGTGTATGATCTTTCTACAAAAGGTGGCACAACTCCTATAAATACAGCTAATTGCTATATAGTAAATGCTCCGGGAAATTATACATTGCCACTGGTATATGGGAATGCGATTAAAAATGGAGAAAATAATATATCAGCCTACACCTCTCAATCTACCGGATCGAATACCAATGTACTTAAGACATTTGTTAATCATCTGGACGCCGCAATTACATCACCATATATCTATTCTAATGAAGGATGTTCACCTTCTGATGCGTGTCTTGTATGGCAGGACGTGCCGGATTTGATACAAAACGTGAAACTTTCCGAGAATAGGCATAATATAAATTTCAAAGTGTCATCAGAGAATATTATGCAAGGTAATGCCTTGATAGCAGTCCGTGACAATAATGGTACAATTATGTGGAGCTGGCATATATGGATAACAGACTATATATTAGGATCGGAGCTTAATAATATAACAAATTATCAAGGACAACAATTTTCATTATTACCTTATTCTATCGGATGGTGTGACTCCGAAGAAGTCAATTATAGTAGTCGTGAAGTAAAGGTTAAGTTTACACAAGAGGAAACAGGAAAGAACCAAGTTGTAACTATCAGGCAGACCTCGGATCAGCTTATTAATTGCAGCAATCAATCTTACTTTCAATGGGGGCGTAAAGACCCTATGCTGGGCGGCAATATAATTACCGGAACAAACAAAATGGTAAGCAAACAATGTTATACAGAATTTTCAGAGTATCAATATACACCAACGGCACAAAATTCTACAATTGGCAATGCAATACAAACCCCATACGCACAATACTGCACAGGAGCAAATTGGAGTAAGTCTAATTATCGTAATTTATGGAGCGCAGATAACAACCAAATAAGTGTGAATTCCAACATACCGGTAAAGACAATATATGACCCATCTCCGGTAGGCTTTTGTGTACCTCCATCACAGGCTTTTACCGGTTTTACCAAGAATGGAGGAACGACATCTAATACAGATTTAATGAATGTCAACGGTACATATAATTGGGGGTGGAATTTTTATTGTAGCCAGACCTCGGAAGAAAATTCTCCATCTACATATTTTGCGGCTTCAGGATACCGGGCTTTATCAGACGGAACCATAAAAGCCCTTGGCGTACGTGGGTATGCTTGGACTGCCGGGCCGGTAGACAAAGCATATTCTTGGTCGTTGTTTTATACTGATTCGGCCGTCTATCCAACATATAATGATTTTGAAAAATCATATTCATTCCCTGTGCGCCCATGTAAAGAGAACTAATCAAATAGAGATAAAATATACAACGATATAGCCATATCATTTAACCGAATACCGCGATGAACAAAATGCAGATTTCCTAAGCGAAAGTATGATTATAGGTCAAAAAAAGTCCGAGTTGAAATAGCTACCGCCTTCAAAGTTGTATATTTGCGCATTGGCGGTATAGAACGTTGAAAAAGTCGGTACATAAAAGCACGAAGGCCCCCGAAAGTCAGCGCAAAACTTCCGGGGGCTTTCAAACCTCATTTAGATACAGTCTTATTGCAATTATTATAAGGTTAATCAAGATCGTTTACTCGGCCGGTTGCGACGGGGTAGTGTCTTTGGGTTTGTCGCCTTTCAGTTTAAATGATATTGGCAGGGTGTACCATACCGCTACCGGTTTACCGCCCATCTTTCCGGGAATGAAATCAGGCAGATTCTTCACAACCCGCACGGCTTCGGCGTCAAGTTCCGGGTCGACACCGCGAATGACGTCTGCTTCGCCGATGCTGCCGTCTTTATTGATTACGAAGCGTACTACGACAGTGCCTTGTATGTCATTCTTGACAGCTGCTTCAGGATACTTTATATTCTCCATAAGGTTCTGCATAAGGCCTGTCATGCCGCCGGGGAATTGCGGCATATCTTCGACTGCAGTAAATACTTTGCCGTCAGGCTCGGGTTCTCCCGTTACAGGGGCATTTTCCTTGGACTGCTTTCCGGGCTTGAACGCTACAGGCAGAGTATACCATACATTCACGGGCTTTCCGTCGATTTCGCCGGGTGTCATCTTGAGCAGCTTCACGACACGTACGGCTTCGGCGTCAAGCTCCGGCGATACGGAACGTACGACTTTGGTCTCGCCGATTGTTCCGTCGGTCTGTACTACAAATTGTACTACGACACGTCCGCCGGTTTTGTCGCCTTCTGGATACTTTAAGTTTTCCGAAAGAAACTTCATCATAGCCGCTTCTCCGCCGGGATACTGCGGCATCTTCTCCGAAGTTGTGAAGTTTTTGCCGGCACCGGGTTTTGTCGCGGCAGCCTTATTGCCGGCATCGGCGGTGTTGGCGGCAATAAGCAAGTTGTCGTTCGCAGAACCTTTGGTTGCCCGGATGCTCTCTATACTTTCAGACGTAGCAGGGTTCAGGTCGGCGGTCGGTGTGCCGTCAGCCTTAATTGCCGTACCGGACTTCGGCGTAGCCTCCGAAATTTGCCCATTTGCCTGAAATTGTGTAACTTTGGCTGACGATACTCTGTCAAGGGCATTGACAACTGACGGCGAGAGAGCCACAAACGCGCAGAGCGCGACTGCGGGCACGGCTGTTGCTGCGAGCCAGCGGCGCCCGGGGGAAGTTTTTTTACGTAACATCATTTTAATACGTTTAGATAAATTAGAGTGATCGAGGCTGTTGGCTATGGACGGGAATCTGGAGCCGACAGCCTTTTTTATTAACAATATCTGATATTCACGGGCGTTTATGCCGCTGCTCAGTACGGCTTCATCGGCCTCGTATTCATGTATGGTCTGGAGCTCGTTGCGCATAAGCCATCCTACGGGATTGTACCACAGGAGTATGGCTACGACCTCGGCCAGTATCAGGTCTATCCAGTGGCGGCACTGCAAGTGCATCGTCTCGTGCAGCACTATATTGCGGCCGCTTGAGCTATAATCTTTTTGCGACAAGACGATGTATCTGCCCCAGCTGAACGGTGCTACGTTGTCGTTATCGTGAGAGCACAGTGTCCATCCTGACGGAAGTACGGTTTTGTCGCATTTCGCTATGAACCGCAGCATCTTGGTCCATATCATTATTTCCCTTATGATAAAGAATAGAAGCCCTGCGCCGTACAGAAGTATTATAAATGTAAGTACACGGGCCACGGGAGAGTTCTGCGAGGTATAATCGTCGGCAACTGTCATGGCCAGCGGACCGTCGACGCTTACCTGCAAAGTCACTTCCGGAGCGTTGAATGATATTGTTGAGACGAGGTGCAGCCATAAAGGCATGGACAGAGCCACTATGTAGCTGCACAATATCATGACGCGGTTAAATCTGAAAAAAGTGCATCTTGACAGGCACAACCTGATTATAAGATACATAGGTATGAGCGTGGCGCCCGTGAGCAGAGAGTATGACAGAAGCGATCCCATGGCGTTATTGCTGATTGCGGCCGGCTTCGCCTTTCTCAACCTCGTCGAGCAGACGGCGCAGTTCGTCGACCGATATGTTTTCGTCTTTAACGAGTGATGACACGACTCCGAGGTAGGAGTTTTTGAAGTATCGCGATATTATCGATTTCAGCGACTTCACCCCCATGTCGGCGGCGCTGACGGTAGCATAGTACTGGTAGGTTTTGCCGAATGGCTTGTGGCCTATGTAGCCTTTCTCTTCAAGACCGCGCACTATCGTAGACACCGTATTGAAGTGGGGGCGGGGATTGTCGTAAAACTCGAGAATCTCTTTTACGAACAGCGGGCCGTGCTGCCAGAAGAAATTCATGATTTCCTCTTCTTTTGCCGTTAATTCTTTCATATAGCACTTATTATCTGATACGGTACAAAAATAACTACATTTTATAGTTTAAACTAATATATTTAGTTAATAAACTATAAAATGCAGTTTAATTGTTGTGTACGTCAGTAACGCGGCCCCTTAATCGTATGATATATTGCGCAATGTGGATATTGAGGCCGAGGCCGACGGCTCGGTCAGCAGTGAGCGTAAGTCGTCATATTCTATGGCTGTGGCCGGTGCGAAGTCGGATGTGTTCATGTAGTCTATGACCGATTTTATGAACTGCTGTCCTTCGGGCTTGGCCTCAAGTTCTTTAATGTCGGCCATGAGGAGCATGAGCTTGCCTTTGCCTACCTTGAACTCCATCAGCAAGCCGAGACGATGGTTGCGCTCCACATTGTCGATAACCTGAACGGTCGGGCGGTAGTCGATGGAGTTGAGCCGGTCAAGTATAAGCGGATAACTGTTTTTCACCACCGTGTACCACTGCCAGTCGCTGTGCTCTTCGGTCGGGTATTGCGAAAGAGCCTTATGTGCGGGGTCGGTAAGTATGCCGAGGGTTCCGGGCGACACTTTTTTACCGGCATTCTCGCTTATGGTCTTGAACATGCGGTAGTTCCAGTAGTCGGTCTGGAAAAGTCCTCCTACGGTTACGCTGTCGACAAGCTCACGGCTTGGCGCGAGCAGTACTTTGCCGCCGTTGTTCAGGCACTCGGCCATGGCATCGTCGGGAGTTGTGGTAAGCATGACGTCGCCCCGCTCGTAACTGCGGTCTTCGGGATATATCCACAGGGGATAGCTGTTTGTAATCCGGTGGTCGGGGATGGAAATCTGCAGCTCGACCTTGCGTGCGCGGTCTGTCACAGGCAGTTGTACCGTAATTGAGTCCACATCAATATAGCCCTGACCGTCGGGCAGCGACGACTGTCCCTGCGCTATTGTCTCTTTACCGTCGACAAGGCGCCAGTTGAGCCCTGCTCCTTCAAGAGTGTGCCCGCTGTAATTGGCTACGGCAAGCCGTGCCGCGAAGTTGTCGCCTTCGACCAAGCAGTAGGAGGGAAACTCGGCAAGCGCCACTATCTCGTCGCACGAGCGGCGCCATTGTTCGGGCGTGATAAGGCCCTTGCTGTCCATAAACGCGTCGAGTATGCCTACGAGGGCGGTGCCTTGTCCGGGATAGTCTTTTATGTCAAGCAGCTGGAAGCCGCCCATCGAGGGGGTGCGCAGATTCATCTCCATATCGGCGAGATAGAGCCGGGCGGCCCATTGTCCGGAAGCGTTGAAAAAGTCGCGGGCCTGCGAGGCCATGCCGGCATCTTCAAGACGCTTTTTAAACACTGCGAAATTTCGCGGTTCAAGTACACCGGTATATTTTTTCATTTCGGAGTAGTCGGGATATATCTGAAACTGACCGGTCTCGTGTCCTATGACAGGCACGGGCGAGCGAAGCACGGCTCCTTCAAAATTTCGCTCCGTACCGGGGTAGGTATTGTTGAGATAGCCGCCTTCATCGGCGTCGGCAAACGAGAACGACGCACGCGCATGGGCTGAATAGTCGTCACCGCCTCCTACACGGCATGTCACGAAAAAGTCCTGTCCGGGCAGATTGCCTTGCCAGCCGAGATATGCGTTGGTGCCGTAAGTATACAGATGCTGACGGTCCATCTCGCGGAAGCGGTTGACGAAGCGTTGCATGACAGGCACCTCTCCCCACAGCTCGTTGCCGAGCGCGAAGAGTACAAACGACGGGTGAGCGCTGTATTGACGCTGTATAGCCTCACCGTCGGCAAGCAGAAAGTCCATCAGCTCTTTCTCCTCGTCGTTGAAACCGCCCCATACGGGGAGTTCAGGCTGTAGATATATGCCTTCGATATCGGCGGCCTCGAAGCATGCTTCGGGCGGACACCAAGAGTGAAAGCGTACATGGTTAAGGCCGTACTCCTTTATCGTCCTGAAATATTGACGCCACGACTCCACATCCATAGGCGCGTAGCCGGTAAGAGGAAATACGCATCCGTCATGGGTGCCGCGCAGAAATGTAAGTGTGTCATTGACGTAAAAATGGCGGTCGCCGGTGCGGAAATCGCGCAGCCCCACTTTGACCGAGCGGCTGTCATGGCCCGGAATTGAAGCCGACACAAGGTGTCGTACCGGACTCCATTCGCTCCACAGCCGCGCCGTGTCGCCCATTTGTATGGAGGTGCTGTAGACGGCTTTGTCTTTTGACAGCTTCAACACTTTTCGGTGATTTCCCGCGGTCAGTACGAGTGTCTGTTTGCCTTTTACGAGCGAAGGGTCAGATATTCGTGCGGTTATATTGACTGTGCGCGACTTTGCATCGGGCACGGTCTTGAGCGAAACTATGTTGAGCGGCGATGTTGCCTCAAGGTTGATGCGGCCCAGTATGCCGTTCCAATTGGTCTGGGTCGACTCCGTGCATGCATGTGAGTTTGATTTTATCTGTGACGGTATGCTGTCGCCGTTGTCAACCATGACCGTAATTGTATGACGGCCCGGGGCAAGAGCTTTCGACAGGTCATACCGGTGGGCTGTCGAAAGATAGCTGCATGAGCCTATACATTTGCCGTCGACCCATACTGTGGACGGACGTGTGCGCTCAAGAGTAAGGGCTATCGACTTGTTGCGCCAAGATTTCGGTATGTTTACAGTCTTGGAGTAATAGGCGGGTCCGGAATAAGTGAATTTACGCGACAGCTGTGTCGTCTCATCGTAATTGTCATTGACTGTGCCTTTGCGGTTGGTGTCCATCGTGCCCGGCAGAAATACGGAGTCGGTTGTAGCGCTTCGGGTCAATCCGAAACTCCATTTTCCTGAAAGGTCCATGGTATCTCTTTGTGCGGCTGCGTATGATAACGAGCCTGCAATTGCGGCTAAGGCAATCAGATGTTTTAATTTATGCATTTAATATGATCGGTATTTGATTGTTCAGTACAAAGTTACTAATTGACACCGTATATAGGTGACGGATGATGTTAATAAACGGGTAACAATATGTTATTTGAACGTTGTATAATGTTGAGATAAAACAAATATAATGCTTTTGCGGTATAAAAACAGCTCCCGCGCTGTATACACGGGAGCTGCCTGATAAATCGGTTGACAGGTATGTAGGTTATTTTGCCACTTCGTCGAGCAGAGCTTTCTTGAACGCGGAGTGGTCGCGCAGGTCGGGACGTCCCGCAGCTTTGCCGGCGCGGTCCACAAGTATGTAGTAGGGGATGCCGTCGACGTCAAACCGCTCGCGGAGCTTGGTTATCTGCTCCTCGTTCAGGCGGTAGTGGATGCCTCGTATCTCTTTTATCATCGATATATATTTGGGCATGGGCGATGATTCGTCAGCTATGTATATCCACACTATGTCGTCAGATGACAGCTCGCCGTTTTTGGCCGGTTCGTTATGTGCGATAGCCGCGCGGCACGGGCCGCACCAAGTGTTCCACAGGTCGACCATTACGACTTTGCCTTTGTGCGGAGCTATTATGGCATCGAGAATTTTGGCCGGTGCCACCTCGGGAGTCGGAGTTATCATTGACAGGTCGAGTGACTCTAATATGGCCTTGCGTGCCTTGTTGTGGGCCACGGCTTCGTCGGCCATTGCCGGATGTGTCTTGCGCAGTTCGGTAAGCATGTCGTCGGTAAGCTCGGCTTTGTCGGCAAATGCATAAGCATTGTTGTAGTGGTACAAAGCTTCGGTTATGCCCGGATCAATACCTGCGTTTTTCCATATGCCGCGGGTGTAGCCTAAGTCGGCAGCATTTTCGGCCATGACGAGCTTCGGGTTGTCTAAGTCGAGGCATTCCGCTATGCGGCGTATGTTTTCAGGCGATAGACTTATGTTGATTGAGTCGGCGGGTATCTTGTCGCCCCAGTTGTCATACTTATTATAATAATTCCGCTCCAGTATGTTACGGAAGTCTGCTGTCGCATAAATCAGCTGTGCCTGCAGATTGAGTGTCCCGTATTCTTTGGCCATTTCTCCGCAGTCGCCGGCGTCAACTGAATCTTTCAGGGCTTTGTATTGGTCTATTATATAATCGGTGTACTGCTCACCGTTCATCCTGTAGTCGGCAAATTCGCCTGAATAAAGCTGCATGGCATATCGATTTCTGCCGGTAAGCATGTCTATGTTTCCGCATGTACCGGTCGAGTAGTAAGGCAGATAGCTGCCGGCAAACGGATCTTCGCTACCGTCACGTACACTCATGTTGATTTTTCCCGACGTGTGCGTGTCGCTGTAGAGGTCTACCGTTTCGCCGGGCATGAGTATGGCGCTGCCTGTGATGGTGGGCTCTTGCGACGGATTGAAGAGAAATATGCGCGCAGGAGCCGAAAGCGCTATCCTGATGCGGGCGTTGCCGAGCGAGTCGACGGGTAGCGGAGTGTCGCTGCCGGTCTGGCCGTGTACGGTGTTGATGGCATAGCCTATCTTTTCAATCATGCCGGGGCGGTAGCCGACCAGATGTATGTTTACGGTAGTGGTGTCAAATGCGAATACCGGCTCAGGCAGAGGGCCGTCGGCCATAGGTTTGCGCGCTTCGGCCGGAATGTCCGACAGGTTTATGTCGTGGCCCGATTTTCCGGTAAGGTCTATGCCCCAGAGCTGCCATCCGTCATCGGTGCCTTCCGAGAAGTCTATCGATTCTACATCCGACGGTATGGGCGGGAAAGTCAGTGTAAAGTGTATCACGCCCGAGTCAGGCATCCACACTTCTTTGTCAAGTGGCATGTCATCCGTACCGGTCAGCACATAGTTCTTGCCGTCAGCCTTGATGAAGCTGCTGCTTGCTATGCGCACCCAGTAGTTGGGTCGGAAATGTATTACTCCGTACAGCACTGTTGCCGAGTCGCTCAGCTCGATTTTTTCAAAACTGAGGCTTTTGGTGTTTGCCGCGGTTATAAACGGACGTTCGACAGTACCTCGGTTATTGGTACAGGCGGTGGCAATCAGCAGTAGCGCGGCTATTGCCATCCCGACAGTCTTGGACAATAAGTTACACATGGGGATTGTTATTTATCGGTAATAATGATGGTTACTTAACAGATTGTTATAATAACCGCAAAAATAACAAATATATTATGAAGCAGATAATTTTTCTGCGAAATTTGCGCAAAAGAGAGCCTGCTGCGGATGCCTTGTACGTATTACACTGTGCAAGGCATCCGCAGCATTACGCAGTCTACGGTATGACGATTATTATATTGTGGTATTGCCGTATTTTTCGTTGAGGTATTCTTTCAGCTTGGGTGAGCTCTTGCCGTGGTATATGCGGTTTTTGTCGAACACTGTCCAGCTGTCGCCGTCAGGGAAGTCTATTTTTTCGAAGCTTTCAGGGTCGGCATCCTGAATTATAGAGTCTTGGAAAAATACATGGCGGTTGTCCTTGCCGTAATTGAAGTCGCCTGTAAGGGCCTCTTTCTTCCCGGAATAGAACGATGATACAGTCACCGGCTTAAATGTACTTGCATCGGCTTCGGAAATCAAAGTCTTGTTCCACCATACATGATTTTTGTCCTTGTACCAGTTGTCGGCGATATGCCTGAACGTAGATGCGTCGGCTTCGGGCAGTATTATGAAATCGGCGTCGTATACATGCACGCCGTCAGTATACATGAGGCGGCCGACTTTCTTTAGCTTCGAGTAATCCTTCAGCTGTGTCGGCTTCGCTTCCGTATACACACGATGTTTGTCCTGACCTATGTAAAAGTCTACTTCGCGGAATGTAGCCGGGTCGGCTCCGGCCACAATATCGCCCATAAAATATACTTTGTCTTTGTCAGCCGCATAGCATCCCGATTGCTGAGGTATGTCGGCTTCAACGGGATGAAACGTCTTATAGTCGATATACGGTATGACATTTCCTGACAAAAAGTATCCGTTTGATTTGTCTTTGGCCCAGCGGGTCTGCCAGTCGTCATTGTCGCCCAGTAGCTCAAACGTGGGTTTGTCGCTGACATTCAGCGCCGTGCCTTTCCAGTAATAATCATTTTTGTCCTCGGCCAGATAGCGTGTATGGACTTTGAATGTCGCGGGGTCGCCGCCTTTCACCAATTCGCCGGAAAGATACACGTGAGAGTTGTCGGCCGCATACATTTTACCCAGTACGCGAAATGTCTTGCTGTTTGTGCCGGAGATAATGTCGCCGTGAAAAAACACATGCAGTCGGTCACGTCCATAACCGTCGGTCAACTCTTCGAATGTCTTTGGATCGGCATCGACTTGCCGGTAGCTATGACCGCTTCCTTCATTCCATGTATGCCATCTTACTTCCGCCCCGTCGTTTTCATATTCGTTGGCACACGAACCGAAAACAAGCGATATAATGATTACTGACTTGACAATTAGACACTTTGATAATGACGGTTTACTCATTTTGTTTAAACTTAAGGATAATACACTTTTTATGCACTTACAAATATACGATAAATTTTATTAAAATAAGCATGGCGGGTATATAAACCGTCAGGCGGCCATCCGCTTTGTCATAATTATTATGTGTGGCTTTCATGTGCATTGAGCGGTTTGTGTGGAAAAGTTTTTCGGTATGTCAACTTTTATAGCTAACTTTGCTCTGTTAAAGTAACTGATACAGCTATGTTGGAAAAGATAAATGCTCTGAAAGCTGCCGTTGAGCAACTTACGGCCGCAAATGCAGCCGAAGTGGAGGCTTTAAGAATAAAATACCTCAGCAAGAAAGGCGAGATATCGGAACTCATGAACGATTTCCGCTCATTGTCGCCGGAGGATAAGCGTATTTACGGCGCTCCGTTAAATGAATTGAAGGCATTTGCCACCGATAAGATAAATTCATTGCGCGAAGCTCTTGACGAACAGGAAGCCGAGGGAGGCAAACTGGACTTCAGCCGTACGGCTTCGCCCATACCTCTCGGAACACGCCATCCGTTGTCGATAGTACGCAATGAGATAGTATCGATATTCTCGCGTCTCGGCTTTACTGTAGCCGAAGGCCCGGAAATAGAGGATGACTGGCACGTGTTCTCGTCACTGAACTTTGCCGCCGACCATCCTGCCCGCGACATGCAGGACACCTTCTTTATCCAACGCAATCCCGATGTGCTTCTGCGTACCCATACGTCGAGCGTGCAGTCGCGTGTCATGGAGAAGACGCAGCCGCCTATCCGCATAATCTGTCCCGGACGTGTGTATCGCAACGAGGCTATTTCGGCCCGCGCCCACTGCTTCTTCCATCAGGTCGAGGCTCTGTATGTCGACGAGCATGTATCGTTTGCCGACCTGAAACAGACATTGCTTTACTTCGCTCAGGAGATGTTCGGTCCCGAGACCAAGATACGTCTGCGCCCGAGCTACTTCCCGTTCACCGAACCGTCGGCCGAGATGGATATATCCTGCAATCTTTGCGGCGGAAAGGGTTGCTCGTTCTGCAAGCATACCGGCTGGGTCGAGATACTCGGCTGCGGCATGGTCGACCCCAATGTGCTCGATGCCTGCGGCATAGACTCAAAGAAGTACTCCGGATTTGCTCTCGGCATGGGCGTAGAGCGTATAACCAACCTTAAATATCAGGTGAAGGACCTGCGTATGTTCTCGGAAAACGACACACGTTTTCTTGAAGAGTTTACCGCAGCACATTGATTATGACAGTAAAAGAGCGATATCGTCGTGCCATAGAGTGGTTTAAGGTCGCTATACCCGAGGCTGAGACGGAGCTGCACTACGGCTCGCCGTTTCAGTTGCTCGTAGCGGTTATTCTCTCGGCCCAATGTACCGATAAACGGGTCAATATCGTGACTCCGCCTCTTTTTGATGCTTATCCTACTGCCGAGGCCATGTCGAGGGCATCGCTCGACGATATATATGCTTTTATAAAATCGGTAAGTTACCCTAACAATAAGGCCAAGTCGCTTCTCGGAGCGGCCAAGATGCTTGTGGAGGAGTATGGCGGCGAGGTGCCGTCTGACATCGATAATCTTATGCGGCTGCCCGGAGTAGGGCGCAAGACGGCCAATGTCATGCTTTCCGTCGTATGGAATAAGGCGGCTATGGCTGTTGACACCCATGTATTCAGGGTCAGCGAGCGCATAGGACTTACCACAGGCAGCAAGACGCCGCTTCAGACTGAAAAGGAGCTGTGCAGCCATATTCCGGAAGAGCTTATACCCCGCGCCCATCATTGGCTTATACTGCATGGCCGTTATGTATGCAAGGCGCGTCGTCCCGATTGCCTGAACTGCGGTCTTACCCAAGTGTGTCGCTATTATCTTCAGGAGAGTAAAAAGAGCTGACGGTTATGAATGTTGAGCTGACATTTCTGTTTATAATCGAGGTCATAGGTACCATAGCTTTTGCGATAAGCGGCATACGTATGGCCGCAGCCAAACATTTCGACTGGTTCGGAGCCTATACGGTAGGCCTTGTTACCGCTATCGGTGGCGGTACTCTGCGTGACATACTTCTCGACATACCGGTGTTCTGGATGCAGACATGGTGGTATCTTGCCGTTACCGGACTTTCGCTCTTTGTCGTGATAGCTTTCAAGAGAATTCTGGTAAAGACCCAGATACTGTTTATATTTGATACTATCGGGCTGGGGCTTTTTGTGGTCATAGGCATACAAAAGACCATAGCGGCCGACTATCCGTTCTGGGTAGCGGTCATAATGGGTGTCATAACCGGAGCTCTCGGCGGTGTCATACGCGATATACTTGTGAACAACGAGCCGCTGCTGTTTCAGAAAGACATCTATGCCACGGCATGTTTTGCCGGCGGCCTTGTATATTGGATAATGTCATTGGCCGGGGCCTCTCAGCTTGCGCAGGGCCTTGCATGTGCCGCAGTAGTCATAATCATACGCATATTGGCTGTGCGGTTCAGCTGGTCGCTGCCTGTACTTAACCAGACCGAATAACCATAAAAACATAAGATTATGACACAACCCATCAATTCGCGCGAGTCGGTCATGCAGTTTATGAAATATGCATGCGTGGGTGTGCTGAACACCCTTGTAACGCTATGTGTGATATATGTATGCAAGTCACTGCTTGGTGTCAATCCGTTGGTGTCAAATGCCATAGGTTATGTATGTGGTGTGATAAATTCTTTTTTGTGGAATAAGAACTGGGTATTCAAGACCTCGGGCCACTATTGTCGCGAGGCTGTGAGGTTTCTCGTCGGATTCTTTGTGTGCTACGGATTGCAGCTGCTGGTTGTGTGGTTGTTAAGCTATCGCACCCCGCTTAAGAATTTCCAGTTTGATATAGCCGCATTCACATTGTCGGGCTACGGTGTAGCCACCCTTATCGGCAATGTCGTATACACGGTAGTCAACTATATATACAATAAGATCATAACCTTCAGAGGCTGAATTGCCGCCGGCTTTTACATTAGTTAACATACCTACTTGACAGCCGAGATGAGTACCGATACAGACGGCGATGTATATACATTTAAATTGAAAATAAAGTTGTGACATATGATAACATTAAGATGCTGTGTCGTAGATGATGAGCCTATAGCGCGTGAACTGATTGCCGGATATATCGAAAAGACACCCTTCATGGAACTTGTCGGTAAGTTCGGCTCGGCACAGGAGGCCGTGAAAACCATCATGGAGGGGCACGTGGATGTCATCTATCTTGACATACATATGCCGCAGCTCAACGGCATGGAGTTCGCCCGTATTGTACCCGATACCTGCCGTATAGTATTCATAACCGCATATGAACGTTATGCTCTCGAAGGCTTCAAAGTCGATGCGCTTGACTATCTGATGAAGCCTGTGAGCTACGGAGAGTTTGTCGAGTCGGCCAATAAGGCTCTGAAGTGGGCCGACTTGCGCCGTCGTGCTGATGAAAACGACAATCGCCGCAAATATATGATAGTGAAGAGCGAGTATAAGCTTGTGCAGATACCCGTGGAAAGTATCATATATGTAGAGGGTCTGAAAGATTATATAAAGATATATCTTGATAATGAGGCTTCGCCCGTTATGACACTGATGAACATGAAGACCGTGGAGAGCTATCTTCCTGCCGCCGATTTTATGCGTGTCCACAGGTCATATATTGTAAATATCAAGAAGATAAAAGTCATTGAACGAAACCATATAATTATCGGCGGGCGGAGTATACCGGTAAGCGAGAGTTATCGAAAAGCGTTCGGGGAGTATATAGAAGCTTATATGCTTAATATGTGATTCGTTGAAAATATTAGCTAATTTTGCAGTATGAAAAATGAATCTACATTTCAAGTACTGCGTGTCAGCCCCGGGAAGAGCATATTCCTGTTTATCTGCTGGTGGATATTGTCCACGGTTTTTGCTTCGGTCATAATCGGTTATATAGGCACCGGGACTGTCGCGAGGATGAGGTGGGCCACGCTGGTTCAGGATATATTTATGTTCATAATGCCTGTCGTGCTGACAATGCTTATCGTTGCGCGACAACCTATGACATTCACCGGACTGGGCAATCGTGTGACATCGCGTCAGGTGTTATGGGTCATATTGATTTCCATATTGGCCATACCGGCCATGAACTGTCTTGTGGCATGGAATGAGAATATACATTTCCCGCAGTCCATGGCGGGACTGGAAGGCATTTTGAGAGGTAGCGAAGAGCGGGCGAGGGGATTTGTCGATATGCTTATGGGCGGAGATACCGTGACCGATCTTCTGCTTGGCATACTTATCATGGGGTGTCTTACCGGACTTGCCGAGGAGCTGTTTTTCCGCGGCGGCATGCAGCCGTTGTTATGTAAATTCATGCACGACAACCATCACGCCGCAATATGGGCTACAGCTGTCATATTCAGTGCCGTCCATTTACAGTTTTTCGGATTTTTCCCTCGGGTGCTTATGGGGGCGTTTTTCGGTTATCTTTTTTATTGGAGCGGTTCGTTGAGGCTGTCGGTGTTTGCCCATGCGCTTAACAACAGCCTTGTCGTACTCAATTTCTGGTTAATGAACAAAGGCATCGCCGGCGGTGATATAAATACTTTAGGCAGTCAAGGCGGCCCGGTGCATATAGCTCTTGCCGTGGCGAGTGCGGTCGTCACAGGAGCGGCGTTATATTACTTCGTATCAAAAATCAGTCAAACTTCTTGCGGTGGAAAATAAAGCCGCGTCCGAGATACTTCTCACGCACCGTGGGATTTTCAGCCAATTCTTCGGAGGTTCCCTGAAATAATATCTTGCCCTCAAAAAGCAGGTAGGCTCTGTCGGTAATCGACAGGGTCTCAGGTGCGTTATGGTCGGTAATAAGTATGCCTATGTTTTTTTCTTTCAGTTTGTAGACGATATACTGTATATCTTCCACGGCTATAGGGTCGACTCCGGCAAACGGCTCGTCGAGCATTATGAATTTAGGATTGATGGCAAGACAACGCGCTATCTCCGTACGTCGACGTTCGCCACCCGACAGCTGGTCGCCAAGGTTTTTGCGCACTTTCTGAAGGCGAAACTCTGAAATCAGGCTTTCAAGTTTCTCTCGCTGGTATTCACGAGAGGTATTGGTCATCTCCAGCACGGCTTTGATATTGTTTTCCACACTCAGCTTGCGGAATACCGACGGCTCCTGAGCAAGATAACCGATACCGTTCTGTGCGCGCTTGTATACCGGATATTTTGTTATATTGAGGTCGTTGATGAATATTTCGCCTTCATTGGGAGTGATAAGTCCGACGGTCATGTAGAACGTGGTTGTCTTTCCTGCGCCGTTAGGACCGAGCAAACCTACGATTTCACCTTGTTTTACGTTGATGGACACGTGGTTGGCCACAGTGCGCTTGCCGTATTTCTTGACAAGATTCTCCGTGCGCAGCACCATGCAGCCGTCCTGATACTGAGGGTCGGAGTCTGAAGCGGCATCGTCCTTTACATCGGTCGGTTCGGGAGGCAGTTGCTCGGCTTTGTCCTCTTCGGTTATGCGCAGTTTAGGCATGTCTTCGTCTTCAAATTCCTTATTATCCATTTTTATACTTATTCCCATGAGTGTTTATTGTTTTGCTTTGCGAAGCCGGGCTTCGATGTAATCGGTAAGCAGGTTGATAGCCACCGTGTTGTTTCCGCCTTGCGGCACAATGAGGTCGGCGTATCGCTTTGACGGAGCTATGTACTGTTCGTGCATCGGTTTCAGCACTTCTTCGTAGCGGTCAATCACCATCTGCGGCGTACGCCCGCGCTCTATGCAGTCGCGTGCTATTACACGTATGAGCCGTTCATCATCGTCGGCATCCACAAATACTTTAACATCCATAGCTTCGCGAAGTTCAGGCTGTGTGAGCACGAGTATGCCCTCTACTATGACTACGTCGCGCGGCTCTATGCGCACTGTCTCGGGCTGTCTTGTGCAGGTAAGATAGCTGTATGTCGGCATTTCTATGGACCGGCCGTTTTTAAGCTCTTCGAGGTGCTTGCACAGAAGAGTCCACTCGATTGACGCCGGCTCGTCGAAATTTATCTTACAGCGGTCTTCAGGCGGTATGTGGCTTGAGTCCTTGTAGTAAGAATCCTGAGGCAACACAGCGACTTCCCCCTCGGGAAGGCTTCTTATAATTTTGTTGACCACGGTTGTTTTACCCGAACCGGTGCCTCCGGCTATACCTATTACCAGCATTTTCTGCGATTGTTTAAGATGTTTAAGACACACAAAGTAAATAAAAAATCCCTTACAAGACAAGAAAAATGGTTAACTTTGCCCTCAATTAATATGTTAGATAATATCATTAGCTTTCAAGATTTACTGATAAAGGCATGATTATAGAATCGTCACTGGAAACTTTCGGAGCCTACTGCATTTTCATGCGGCGCGTTTTTGCCTTACCGCAGAAATGGCGTGTATTCGGGCGCAAGTTTCTTCTCGAATTAGGAAAACTCGGTATCGACTCGATACCTCTTACCATAGTGATATCGATATTTATCGGCGCGGTAATATGCATACAGATGCAGCTCAACATGACCGCCCCGGTGATGCCGGCATATTCGACAGGTCTTGCCACACGCGACATATTGCTGCTTGAGTTCAGCTCGGCGGTGCTGTGTCTTATCCTGTCGGGTAAGGTAGGCTCAAATATAGCTTCGGAGATAGGTACCATGAGGGTCACCGAACAGATCGACGCTCTTGAGATAATGGGCATAAACTCGGCCCAGTTTCTTGTACTTCCCAAGATACTGGCGTTTATGGCTTTCATACCCGTGCTTGTCATCTTCTCCATTGCCACAGGCCTTTTCGGCGGCTGGCTGATAGCCGCGTTTACCGACATGATACCCGTGTCGCGCTACATATACGGCATACAGACCATGTTTGTGGAGTGGTATGTGTGGTATACAATAATAAAGGCCCTTGTATTCTCCGTCATTATAACCTCCGTGGCCTCATTCTACGGCTACTATGTAAAAGGCGGGGCTCTTGAAGTGGGTAAGGCATCGACCAATGCGGTTGTGGCCAGTTCCATACTCATACTCCTTTTTGATGTGATACTTACAAAACTCCTGATGCAATGATAGAGATAAAGGATATAGAGAAGTCATTTGACGGAGTTAAGGTGCTTAAAGGCGTCAGCGCCGTATTCGAGACAGGTAAGACCAACCTTATAATAGGGCAGAGCGGTTCAGGCAAGACCGTGCTGATGAAGTCGCTTGTGGGGCTTGTAAGACCGGAGCATGGCGAGATATTGTATGACGGACGTGATTTGCTGAAACTCGACCGTGAGCAATTGCGCCATCTGCGCACTGAGATAGGCATGCTGTTTCAAGGCTCGGCTCTTTTTGATTCAGAGACGGTGCTCGGCAATGTGGAGTTTCCTATCATGATGTACACCAAGATGACCGATGCCGAGCGTCGCGACCGTGCCCGGTTCTGTCTTGAGCGCGTAGGTCTTAAAGGTGCTGACGACAAGTATCCAAGCGAGATATCGGGCGGCATGCAGAAGCGTGTGGCCATAGCACGCGCTATAGCTCTTAATCCGAAATATCTGTTTTGCGACGAGCCCAATTCGGGCCTCGACCCAAAGACCTCGATACTTATCGACGAACTGTTGAGCGACATAACCCATGAATATGGCATAACGACGGTCATAAACACCCATGACATGAACTCGGTGCTCGGTATAGGTGAGAATATCATATTTATCAATAAGGGCTACCGTGAATGGGTAGGGAACAAGGATATCATTTATGAGACGACCAACGAGGCGTTGAGCAACTTTGTGTTTGCCACCGACCTCTTCCAAAAGGTCAAGGAATACATCATACATAACGCTCACAGATAGCATATAAAAAATGCCGCATAATCGATGCGGCATTTTTTTATGTGTCATATATGGAACGGAAACACTGTCGTGGCGTGATCATATGACTTCCATGTCGGCTTCCAGCCGTTGACGCACGACTTCGTACATTATCACGCCGGCAGCAACCGATACGTTGAGTGAGCCGATGTGGCCGAACTGGGGGATGGATACAAATGTATCGCATAACTTCAATGCTTCCGGCGATATGCCGGTATCTTCAGCTCCCATGACTATGGCTACCGGTACCGTATAGTCGGCTTTGGTGTAGTTTATGTCGGCTTTTTCCGATGCGGCGACTATCATGTAGCCGTTGTCCTTAAGGAAATGAAGCGCTCCTGTCACGCTACGTTCGCGGCATACGGGAAGATGCAGCAATGCTCCGGCCGAGGTTTTTACCGCATCGCCGCCCACCGATACGCTTCCGCGTTGTGGAATGACAATAGCGTCAACTCCGGCACACTCGCAGGTACGGGCTATGGCTCCGAAATTTCTCACGTCGGTTATGCCGTCGAGCACGACAATGAACGGCAACATACCGTCTTCATACAGCTGAGGCACTATGTGGTCAAGACGATGATAGGTTATCGCCGACAGTATGGCTATGACTCCCTGATGATTCTTGCGGGTTATCTTGTTGAGTTTTTCTACCGGTACGCGCTGAATCAAGATGTCATTTGCGCGGGCCATGTCGAAAAACTCTGCGGCGAGGTCGCCGTGCATGTCTTTTTTTACAAATATTTTGTCTATTTCCTTTCCGGCCTCTATGGCCTCCATCACGGCCCTCAGGCCGAATATGTAATCGCTTGCTTCCATAATCTAAATATTCAGTAATGAACGGGCATTGGCTTTCGCCGCATCGTCGACCTTCGAGCCGCTTAACATTACGGCCAATTCCTCGACACGCTCTTCCGGCGCCAGACGTCTGATGCGTGTATGCGTGGCGTGCTCGTCATCTTCTTTATATACTTTAAAGTGAGCGTCGCCTTTTGCCGCGACTTGCGGCAGATGTGTTATGGCGGTCACCTGAATGTTACGTGCTATATCTTTCATCATGAGACCCATGCGGTTGGCCACATCGCCCGATACTCCGGTGTCTACTTCGTCAAATATTATTGACGGCAGCTGCATCCTGTCTGCGATTATGGCTTTTATAGAGAGCATGAGTCGTGATATCTCTCCGCCTGAGGCTGTTCCGCCAACAGGCATAAGCGGCTGGTTTTTATTGAACGAAAAGAGAAATTCGACAGTGTCGCACCCGTCGGGAGTAAGCTCGCCGCGGGTTATTTTAACTTTTGTGCTCAAATTTTTCATTCCGAGCGGCATGGCACGCTCACACAGCATGATCTCGAAGCGTCGGGCCTCTTCCTCGCGCCGTTTTGACAGCTCAAGCGCCAGTTCCTTGGCTGCATTCCTTGCTCTGCGGGCCTCCTTTTCAAGCTCTTCTACTGTAAACGAGCTGTTTTCAAGTTCGTCAAGTCTGGTGCGCAGATTTTCACGAAGATCGATAAGCTCGGTTACCGAGTTCACGTGATGTTTCTGCTGGAGTGAGTATATATCGTTTAGCCGTTGCTCTATGGCTTCGAGTTCGTCCGGGTCGGCGTGTAATTCCTGATCATATGAAGAGAGAGTCTCGGCGATATCCTGAATTTCTATACGTGCCGACTCAAGGCGTTCGCCAAGAGAATCGGCATCTTCAAGTACACGACCCAGTTCCTCGCAGTACTCCGAGGCATCGCGCAACAGTGACAATGCGTTTTCGCGGCCTTCTGAAAGAGCTTCAAGCGCTCCGCTTAACGTCGATTTTATCTCGGTCATGTTTGACAGTACGTCGCGGTCCTGTTCAAGACGTTCCTGTTCGCCCTCTTGCAGCTTCATTGCATCGAGCTGTTCAAGCTGAAAGCGCGTGAAGTCTTCGTCCGTACGGTTGCGCTCAATCAGTTTCTTGGTCTCGTGCAGGCGCTTGAGCGCATTGCGGTATACCCCGTAGCGCGACGAGTATTCGGCAAGAAGCTCCGTGTTGCCGGCGAGATTGTCGATTATCTTCAGCTGGAAGTCGGGCGATGTTATGAGCCTGTTCTGATGCTGAGAGTGTATGTCAACAAGCTGCTGCGCCACATGCGACAATAAGTCGAGCGTGACGGGTGAGTCATTTATGAATGCGCGTGAGCGCCCGTTGGGCGATATCTCTCTGCGCAGTATGCAGGTCGCATCATCCCATTCTATATCGTTTATAAGGCAGTAACTTTTCAGCGCGTCGTAACCGGCTACGTCAAATACCGCCTCGATAACCGATTTCTTGCCTGAATCACGCACCGCC
The DNA here is from genome assembly GCA_001689405.1 of Candidatus Homeothermus arabinoxylanisolvens. Classification (GTDB taxonomy): domain Bacteria; phylum Bacteroidota; class Bacteroidia; order Bacteroidales; family Muribaculaceae; genus Muribaculum; species Muribaculum arabinoxylanisolvens. The sequence continues at coordinate 23,164 of LUJO01000029.1, forward strand.
TTCAGGTCGGCACGCTCTCCGAGTATAAGCGACAGAGCACCGAGCATTATCGATTTTCCCGCTCCGGTCTCACCGGTTATGATGTTGAAGCCGTCGTGAAATTCGATGTCGACGGTGTCTATAAGCGCATAATTGGATATGTGGAGTGTCTTTAGCATACGGGTTCGTGATTTTTAGTTGTTTACTCCTTTCTTTATCATTGCCGTCCGTTGTGTCTCTGACGGATATACCTGTTCAAGCACGCTTACGGCTCTGTTTCGCTCTTCTTGAGCAGCCCGGGTGTACAGATTTACGAGTTCATCGAATTTGGCGTCTCTGAATATCTCCAGTCCTACCGACATAGGGCGTAATTCATAAACTTTTTTCAGGTGCGTGAGCGATGATGTTATGGCATGGCGCCCTTTTTCGGGACTTAATGCCATCAGATCAAGACCTTTGCGGTGATACTCGTACAATAGATCGCGCAATGTCGATGCGGGACTGTCGGTATAGGCCGACAGCAATGCACTGCGGTTGCGCGTGTCTTCAAACGCTCTCCAGCCCGTTTCGCCCGATGACTGCGCGCGGTATACTATGTCCTGCGCCATCTTATAATAAGGCTCTCCGCCACGAGTAGAAAAACTGTCAAAATCCATGGCGATTATCAGATAAGCGTAAAAATCGAGTATGGATGTAAGATTGTTCTCAAACGTGTTTTCGGAAAATATGAGCGGATCGCCTTCATTGTATTCGAAGTCGATCTTGTTGTCCTTGAAGTTCAGCAGGGTGGTTGTATAGACGCTGTTATATACGGGCCTTGATGACTGTACCTGAAGTGTGCCGCTCATACGGGGCGGTTCGTAGCTTGATATGGTGAAGAAGAAAGTGCAGTCGATGCGCTCTTTTGCAGCTATGGCTGCTGCGGTGCGTTTACGGGTGTTCAGATAATCCGATATGGCGCTTTCAAGTATGGCGAATACCGATACACCGGTGCTTTGCACTTGCGAGTGGTCCACGGTGACACGACAATTCAGCTCTTGTGCTGTCATATGCGGCATTGCCAAGAGTATGAATAATAAAGCCGTAACCGTGTGTGCCGTCATCATAAAGCAATGACGGCGTTTATTATGTCAGCAGCCACATCACGCTTGCTTTTTGTGTCATAAAGCTTTGCCTGACCGTCGGAAGTGAAGATTGTGACTTTGTTCGTGTCGGTCCTGAATCCTGCTCCTTTGTCACGCAACGAGTTGAGCACTATCATGTCGAGATGCTTGGACGCAAGTTTTGACTGGGCGTTGATCTCTTCATGATCGGTCTCAAGGGCAAACCCCACAAGTATTTGTCCCGCTTTTTTCTTTTCACCGAGAGTCTTTGCTATGTCGGGATTTTTCTTCAGCTCTATGACCGGCACTTCGTGTCCTTCGCGTTTGATCTTGCTGTCGGCACAATGTACGGGAGCATAATCGGCAACCGCGGCACACATTATGGCTATATCGCAGGTCCCGAACTCCTTTTCACAAGCCTCAAGCATTTCGCGGGCCGACTCGACCGGCACCGTTTTAATTGACGGATGCTGCGCTTTGAGGTCTACGGGGCCGCTTACCAAGACTACTTCGGCACCTCTTGACGCCGCCTCTTCGGCAATGGCATAACCCATTTTTCCTGAACTGTAGTTGCCGATGAAGCGTACGGGGTCAATGCGCTCGTATGTAGGCCCTGCCGTTATGAGTACTTTCCGCCCTTTAAGATCGTCGGTTTTTGCAAAGTGCTCTTCAAGGACTTTGAGTATGTTTTCCGGCTCCTCCATGCGCCCTTTGCCTATAAGATGGCTTGCGAGCTCCCCGGAAGCAGGCTCGATAATGGTGTTGCCGTAAGAGCGTAACAGCTCAAGATTATGGCGGGTGGTGGGATGGGCAAACATGTCGAGGTCCATGGCCGGAGCTACGAATACCGGAGCTTTGGCCGACAGGTATGTGGTTACAAGCATATTGTCGGCAACGCCTGTAGCCATTTTCGCTATGGTCGATGCGGTGGCGGGCGCTATGACCATAGCATCGGCCCACAGCCCGAGGTCGACATGGCTGTGCCACTCGCCGGTGTTGGCTGTGAAAAACTCGCTTACAACCGGTTTGCCGCTTAATGCCGACAGAGTCACCGGGGTTATAAACTCTTTTGCTGACGGAGTCATGACCACTTGTACCTCGGCTCCGGCCTTTATCATAAGCCGGAGGAGCATGGCCGATTTGTATGCTGCTATACCGCCCGTTATGCCGAGTACTATATGTTTGCCTTTCAACATGATTGTGTACGTTATTTCATGCGCATTCTTATGCGTGTTATGACTTGTTTGGTGTTTTCGGCAAATTCGCCCTGCATCATCCAGCTGTAGTAGCCGGGGTCGCGTCGAAATACTTTCTCCACTTCCTCGCCTTTGTATTTACCGAAGTTAAACACCTCTTTGTCTTCGTTGTTGAAGATTATGCGGCCCATAAGATCCGCGTTTTTGTTATGGCATGAAAATTCCGAGAGGTACGCTATGTCGTTTTTGAGCGAGGGATAGCGGTCGAGTTGTGCTTTCAGCACCTCATAAGTGGCTCTTGTGTCGGCATTTGCCGAGTGGGCCTCCTCAAGGTCTTTCCCGCAATAAAACTTGTATGCGGCTACGAGAGTGCGCTGCTCCATCTTATGAAATATGTTCTGCACGTCAACAAATTTGTGACGGGCAAGATCGATATCGACTCCGGCAAGCGAGAATTCCTGCATTAGCAGGGGCACATCGAAGCGGTTGGAGTTGAAGCCGGCAATGTCACAGCCGAGAAATACCTTGGCGAGGTCTTGCGCCACCTGCTTGAATGTAGGACAATCTTTCACATCATCGTCGGTGATGTGATGCACGGCCGTGGCTTCGGGCGGTATGGGCATACCCGGATTGATGCGGAGTGTGCGTTCGGTCTCCGCGCCTGAAGGCATGACCTTTATATATGATATCTCTACTATTTTATCGCGTAATATATTGGTGCCTGTAGTTTCGAGGTCGAAGAATACTATAGGGTTTCTCAGATTGAGTTCCATTAATAATCTATAATTAGAAGTCGGTGACAGTCATGGGCATGAGCAGCATGAGCAGGTCGTCGCCCTCTTTCTCATCGGAGGGGACAAATACTCCGGGACGGCTCGGGTCGGAAAGTTTGATGATAAGTTCGTCGGTGGATATGGTGCTTGAAATCTCGATAAGATATGGAGCGCTGAAACCTATTATCATCTCGTTGCCGGTAAAGTCGCAGGCTACCTCCTCACGGGCCGATGTGCAGAAGTTGTTGTCGGTGGCGCGAAGTATCATCTTGTCTTTTTCAATCTTGAACTTGACGAGGCCGTGGCCTTGGTCGACAAACACGCCTACGCGGCGCACCGCATTGAGGAATGACTGACGGTCGACAGTTACCACATACGGATTGTTGGTGGGTATTACCCGGTTGTAGTCGGGGAACGAGCCTTTTATGAAACGACAGTTGAACTTGAACGAGGCGCTCTCGAATGTAGCGCTTTTCGGCGATACGGTAACCTTGATCTCCGCTTCTTTTGCAAATACGTTTTTGATTACGGTGGCCGGTTTTACAGGAAGGATGAACGAACCTTCATATCCCGGGGCTTTCGCGTTGTTGCAGTAACGGACGAGCTTGCGGGTGTCGGTGGCCACAAATGTTATGGCGTCTTCTTTTATGTCCCACAGTATACCCATCATCTGCGGACGCAGGTCGTCGTTGCCCACGGCAAACAAGGTGTTGTCGATACCTTTTATCAATTGGTCGGTAGGATAGGTGAACGAGAACGCGCTTTCGTCATCGATATTCTCGTTTGACGGGTATTCGTTGCCGTTAAGTGCGATGAAACTGTAGTTGCCGTTATTATACTTGATTTCTACCGACAGATTATTGTCATCGATTGTGAATTCTATGCCTTGGTCGGGCATCTCCTTGAGCAGGTCCACGATGCGGCGTGCGTCGATACAGAATTTGCCCGAGCCCTCTCCGTCCATCACGGTAAGACTTGCCACAAGTGTGTTTTCAAGGTCGGAAGCCGTGATAGTCAGAAGATTGTCATTTAGCTCAAACAGGAAGTTGTTGAGCACGGTAAGGGCGTTTTTGGAGTTAATCACTTTGCTGACAGCCGAAACGTAGCTGTACAGCGTCTTACTGGAGACATTGAACTTCATAACTATATTGGTTTTATTGTTGTCATTTAACCTACAAAAATAGTACTTTTACCCCACATAGTCCTAATTTTTAGGAGGGAAATATCGTATACTTTTTCAAAAACAGATATACGCGGACGGTTAAGTCTTATATTACAGTAAGATAAGATGTGCGCAATATTGTTTTGCCGGTATCAGAAGGCTTTTCCCGGACGTAAATTTGTGAAAAAGTTGTGTCGGTCATCCCGTATTATAGGGAAAATGTCTTAATTTTGTGTTATAAATAAAAAAAGCTCTTATAATATTGGCTAAAAAGAAACCATATAAGATAGGGTTGGCCCTAAGCGGAGGTGGCGCTCGCGGCTTCGCGCATCTTGGCGCGCTGTATGCGTTGGATGAACTTGGCATTAAGCCCGACATCATAGCCGGAGTAAGTGCCGGCTCCATAGCTGCGGCCATGTACGGTTCCGGTCTTGCTCCGCTTGAAATCATGAAGCTGTTTTACAATAATAAGTTTTCAGACTTCTGCGAGATAAGCGTACCGAAAGACGGATTTTTCAAAATGAACGGCTTCAAGGCTTTTCTTCGCAAGAGCCTTGCCGCCGAGCGGCTTGAGGATTGCCGTATACCTACCGTTATATGTGCCACCGACCTTGACCACTGTATCCCCGTCCAATGGCGCGAGGGCACTATTGCCGACAGGGTCATGGCCTCGTGTGCCATGCCTATAGTATTCAAGCCCGTGCGGATTGACGGTACCAATTATGTCGACGGGGGTGTGCTTCACAACCTTCCGTCGTGGGCTATCAGGGATGAATGTGAATATCTGATCGGAGTTAATGTGAGTCCGTTGGTAAAGGGCAAGGCTTACAACGGCACCATAATCGATGTGGCACAACGCACCTATCATCTTATGGCACGCACCAATGCCGTAGGTGATATACAGTTGTGCGATCTTATCGTTTCGACCGAAGCTATTGCCGACCTGAAGGTGTTTAATCTTCATGAAAAGGAGCGAGTATTTAAAAGTGGATATAAATGTGCGAAAGAGGCCTTGTTGAAATCGGGCCTCGTTAAAGTTTGAATGACAAGTTGATATGAACAATGGAAAACCGGTAATTTACCAGATGCTGCCGAGGCTGTTTGCCAACAGAAATCAGAATTGTGTGCCTAACGGCACGATTGAGCAGAACGGCTCGGGAAAGATGAACGACATAACCACCAAGGTGCTCCGCAAGATAAAGGACCTCGGTGTGACACATGTGTGGTATACAGGTATCATAGAACATTCGGTGCAGACCGATTATTCGCGTTACGGAATAGCCCGTGACAACATACACGTGGTAAAAGGGAAAGCGGGTTCGCCTTATGCGATAAAGGATTATTACGATGTCGATCCTGACATTGCGGTTGACGTCAACCGACGTATGGAGGAGTTCGAGTCGCTTCTTGTCAGGACACATGACACCGGCATGAGAGTGATAGTGGATTTTGTGCCCAATCACGTGTCGCGACAATATATATCCGATGCCAAACCGCGCGGGGTGGTGGATTTCGGGGTCGGTGACAACCGAAACCGCTTCTTTGACCGCGACAATAACTTCTATTACATACCTCATCAGCTTTTTGCTCCATCGATTGACCTCGGGCAGGGCAAGGACGCTTATGTGGAATTTCCGGCAAAGGCATCGGGCAATGATTGTTTCACGGCTTTCCCGTCGCCATACGACTGGTATGAAACTGTCAAACTCAACTACGGGGTAGATTACGGCGATGGTTCGCGGCATTTTTACCCTATACCCAAGACGTGGTTTCAAATGCTTGATATTCTGCGCTATTGGGCTGATAAAGGTGTCGACGGGTTCCGTTGCGACATGGCCCATATGGTGCCGCTTGAGTTCTGGCAGTGGGCCATACCCAATATAAAGGAGCGCTATCCGCATATCATATTCATAGCTGAGATATATGATGTGGCCCTGTATCGCGACTTTATCAATCTCGGCGGATTTGACTATCTCTATGATAAAGTAAATCTGTATGACACTCTTCGCGGCATACAGTGTCATAATGTGTCGGCCGCACAGATCACACACTGCTGGCAGACTGTCGACGGAATAGGCGAGCATATGCTCAACTTCCTTGAAAATCATGATGAACAGCGTTTCGGTTCTAAATTTTATGCCGGCGATCCGAGCCTTGTCATACCTTCGCTTGTCATAAGTTCGTTTATCAGCACCGGCCCGATGATGATATATGCCGGTCAGGAGCTGGGCGAACAGGCTCTTGATGCCGAGGGCTACAGCGGTTATGACGGTCGCACGACCATATTTGACTATTGGAGCGTGCCCACTTTAAGGCGATGGTTCAATGACGGCAAGTGCAACGACGAGCTGCTTGACGGCAGGGAGGTGTGGCTGCGTGACAAATACAGCACGATATTGCGCCTGTGCAACAGCGAGAAAGCTATTGCCCGCGGGCGTTTCTTCGACCTTATGTATGTCAACTACGATAATCCCACGTTCAATCCTCATCGCCAGTATGTGTTTCTCAGAAGTTGTGATGACGAGACTCTGCTTGTCGCCGTCAATTTCAGTTCTGAATCATGCAGCCTGAAAATAAACATACCCAAGCATGCATTTGATGTTTTAAGTATACCTGAAGGCGATTGTGTGGCTACCGAGTTGCTGTCCAAGAACATGATGAGGAAAAATCTTTCGTCGGAAAAGACTTTTGATACCGAAATAGGCCCCAATGACGCTGTCGTATGGAAGATAAAGCATAAAAATGTCATTGATGATGATAAAAAATCCTCGGGCGATAGGGGAAATAACGGTAAAAAACGATAAATTTGCAGCAAAATTCCAATCTAAAAAATTTTCTTGTGTAATGTTACCTCCATTTAAGATCTTTGCCGGCACAAAGTCAGAATACATGGCAAAAGAGATTTGCAATGATCTCGGCGTTGAACTCGGTAAAATGAACATTCTGCATTTTGCCGACGGCGAGTTTGAAGTGTCGTTTGAAGAATCAATCCGTGGATGTGAAGTTTTCCTTGTACAGTCCACTTTCCCAAACAGCGACAATCTCATGGAGCTGCTGCTCATGATCGATGCGGCCAAGCGTGCCTCGGCAGCTTCTATCATTGCAGTGATGCCTTATTTCGGATGGGCCCGTCAGGACCGCAAGGACAAGCCGCGTGTGTCTATCGCCGCGAAACTGGTAGCCGACCTGCTTAGCACCGCAGGTGTAGACCGTGTGATATGCATGGACCTGCATGCCGACCAGATACAGGGCTTCTTCAATGTTCCTGTCGATCACCTTTATGCCTCGTCGGTATTTATACCTTATATAGAGTCGCTTCATCTTCAGGACATGGTTATCGCCACTCCCGATGTAGGCGGAGCCAAGAGAGCCAATAATTATGCCAAATATTTCGATGTGCCTTTGGTACTCTGCCATAAGCAACGCGCCAAAGCCAACGTTGTGGCCTCAATGACTGTGATTGGTGATGTCAAGGACAAGAACGTCATTCTTATCGATGACATGGTCGATACTGCCGGTACTATTACAAAGGCCGCCGACCTTATGATGTCGGAGGGAGCCAAGAGTGTAAGGGCGTTGTGCACTCATGCCATAATGAGTGATCCGGCAAGTGACCGTGTAAATGACTGCTCGATTGAGGAGATGATATTTACCAACAGTATACCTTATACCGGTTCTTGTCACAAGTGCACCATTCTGTCGGTAGCGCGTCTGTTTGCCGACACCATACGCCGTGTACACGAGAACCAGTCAATATCGTCGCAGTATCTGATTTAAGATTATAAACTTTATAAAAAAAGCAGCATGGAAGTATGGGCTTCCATGCTGCTTTTTTTATGGCTGATACCGCTGTACGCAGAATTGTTAAATGCCGTGGATTGGTACCGGCGTCAGGCTGCAAAACGTAGATGCGGTTTGATTACCATTGAGCCGTTCCACACGGTATCACGGTTCCATTATCCATTGCTTTATCTTTGGCATAACAAAGCTTATGAGGATGAAGAAACCTGCAACTGTAAGTGCTAAGTACGATATTATGTCCTGCATTGTAATGGTGGTCGCCTCCTTCAGGTCGCGACAGAACACCGCCCAATAGACTACAAGGCCGACAATGGCTATGGCGTATGACAGGTATTCTACCCAAGAAAATACCTTCGGCTCCTTTTCAGGCAGTCTGTTCATGACCTTACGTGTGAACCACGGATTTTCAGGAGCTTGCGGAAGTTCCTTCTTAAACAATTCCTTCAATCTGCTGTCATCGATATTTTTCATCATATATCTTCGTTTTTTATTTTTCTAATACTTTGGCCATCTTTGCTTTGGCCCTTGATATGTGCGATTTTACCGTGCCGGCCGGCATACCGGTTATTTGGGCTATCTCCTTTATCGGGCGGTCCTCCATATAAAACAACAATACTACAATGCGTTCGTTTTCATTGAGAGCCGCTATGCAACGTTCGAGATCCATACGTGCATCGTCGCCGAGATGCGGACTGATGTCGCGTGTGTCGCTGACGTTGTCATCAATCCTGAATTCACGGGTCTTGCGGACGTAAGTATAGTATTCATTGTAAGCTATACGGTAGAGCCAAGTCTTGAAACGGGCTAACCCTTGATAGGAACGTAATGACAGGTAGGCCTTTATGAATGTTTCTTGGGCCAAATCATCGGTCAATGACGCGTCGCCAAGAGTAAGATTGAGCAGGAAGCGACGCAGTCCGTCGTTATATTCATCAACCAACCGCTCAAATGCGTGCCGGTTGTCGCCGGCCACGCATTGTGCGATCAGTTTGAGTTCTTCCCACTTACTCAACATTATCCTGACAAGAATTATCGGTGTTGTTTATGTTGCGTTTACGGCTTTTATGCTCGTAAAGGAAGTAAGCTACAAGTTTGCCGAGGCCGATAATCAGCGGAATGAAGCACAGATAAGCAATGGCGTCTACTCCTAATATCATAAAGAACAGGAATAATCCTATGCCCCATGCTATGTATTTTATGGCCGACTGCAGACGTTCACGGGGTATCTGTGTTATGAAAAATTCTTTTGGCAGCTGATACCCCGATGCGATGGCCTCGCGTATCAGATTGTTGCGGTCGCGTTTGCTCCGGAATATGAAGTAACAGATGAAATATCCTATTAGTATCGGAGTCAGAAAGGCGCCTGCAATTGCCAGTCCTCCGCATATGATAGCCACCCAGTATTCATCAACTGTGTCTTCATTGTCATCTACATCAATCTGCACCGTCATCAGTACGTTGCCCTTGCCGTCATGTACGGGTTGCGACTTGTCTACACTAAACGAAGGGTCGTCGCTGTCTTCGGCAATAATTACGATGTCATTAAAGGACGAGTCGTTCAGTTCGTTCACTATCTGGCTCAGTTCGCTTACAATCTCGTCGCGAAGCATGCGGTTGTCGTTTCGCGAATTACATGAGGTGCTCAATGCAAGTAGCACTACTGACAAAAGAGGTAAAATTAGGTGTTTCATTATTGAATGTTTTAAATTTCGTTGTTTTACCCTTAGATGCGGCGACTTGCCATAAAGGTTGCACGTGTTGGAAAAATTTACACAAAATTACTCTTTTATTTTCTATAGCGGTAGTCAACCTGTATATATAATTATGTGTTATTTTGCCAAGTGGCTTAAATTGGCTAATTTTGCAGCGAAAATCATTCTGTTTAATATGAATTTTTTGACACATTTGAGAAAATTATGTTTGATAGCGGTTGTTGCATGTGCACTTTCTGCGTCAGCGATTGACGGTCTCCGCTATAACGTAGAGGGGGAGGTGAGCTTCAGTAATGGACAGAACACACCTTTTTGGCTTGTGAATAACAAGCAGGGATTGTCATCGATAAAGAAAGACAACGGCTATCTGCGTGCCGGTATATTTCGTGATATTGAAAAAGACAAGCGTTTTTCATGGGGCGCCGGAGCAGATATTGTGGGCGCATATAATTATACTTCGTCATTTATCATCCAGCAGCTTTATGCCGAGATAAAATATCGTTGTCTCGGAGCGATGATAGGCAGCAAGGAGATTAACGGAGAGTTTAACAACCCCCGTCTTAGCAGCGGCAACCTGTTATATTCGGGTAACGCGCGTCCAGTGCCGCAGGTGAGGGTAGGTATCCCTGACTATACTATAGTGCCTCATACAAAGAACTGGCTTGCCGTGAAGGGCTATGTGGCTTACGGCATGTTTACCGACGATGACTGGCAGTATGACTTCGCGGCACCCAATTCAAAGCGCACCAAGCATGTGCTGTATCATTCCAAAGGCTTGTTTATCAAGGTGCAGAATCTCGACAAGTTTCCCGCTTGGTTTGAGGGAGGCCTTGAGATGGCGGCACAATTCGGCGGCAGGTCATTTGACGGTAATAAGTGGACTGACATGCCCAACAGTTTAAAAGATTTTCTTAAGGCGTTCATCCCGTCAAGCGGTGGCTCCAATACCCCTATGGGCGAGCAGACTAACTGCTATGGCAATCATGTAGGCAGCTGGAACGCACGTATCGGGTGGAACATTACCCCGAAGTGGAATGTGGGCCTTTATTACGAGCATTTTTTTGAAGACCACTCGCAGATGTTTTTCGACTATGACTGGCGTGACGGCTTGTGGGGCGTTGAGGTTTCGTTTCCTGAAAATCCGGTTATATCCACATTGGTATATGAATTCCTGTATACCAAGGACCAGAGCGGTCCGGTGTATTGGGACCACACTCCCGAAATTCCCGAGCAGGTCAGCGGCCGCGACAACTACTATAATCACTATATATACACCGGTTGGCAGCACTGGGGCATGGGTATAGGCAATCCGCTGATAATATCGCCGATATATAATCGCGACGGGCAGATTGTGTTTCGCAGCAACCGTGTCATAGGACATCACGTGGGTTTCATGGGCCGTCCTACTAAAGAATTGGAGTATAGGGTGCTGCTGTCATATACCCGAAACTGGGGAACTTATACAAAGCCGCTTAAAGATGTATTGTCAAATGCAAACGGATTGTTAGAGATTACTTATCGCCCGAAATGGCTTGAGGGAATGTCGGGTACACTGTCATTCGGTGCCGACCGCGGAGGTATGCTCGGACATAGCTGCGGCGCGATGCTAACATTAAGAAAAACAGGATGGTTATGAGATATTTAAACAGATATGCGGTTTTTGCCGTCTTATTGACGGTAATCGTACTTATGACAGGTTGCCGCAAACGCTCTATAAACGGCGATCTTGACGGCCAGTGGCAGATAATGAAGATTACGTTGGCCGACGGCACTGTTGAGACTCCCGAACAATATTATTATTGCCTGTACCTTCATACAGTCAATCTTACTAACGTCAGCGGCGCTATTTTAACCGGCAACATGGAGTACGGCGGTAAGACTCTGACATTGAAGTTTCCCCTTGACGAGGGTGCTTCCATGCGCAGATGGGGCATTAATGCAAAGGAAACCACGTTTGAGGTAAAACATCTTTCACACAGCGGCATGACGTTGCGCTCCGACTATGCCACTATCGAATTTAGAAAATTTTAGACGGTAATGTAAAAATGTAAACGACAGTTTTTAAAAGACGTACGTTTACACTAACTTTGCATTACTTAACGATATCACATTTATAATTGAAATGAAAGTTCTTAAATTTGGCGGCACATCGGTGGGCACTGTAGAGAGTCTGCGTAATGTCAAAGCCATTGTGGAGAGCCGTACCGAGCCTCTGATTGTCGTGGTGTCGGCACTTGGTGGCATAACAGACCAGCTTATAAATACGGCCCGTCTTGCCGCTAAAGGCGATATAGGCTATCTTGAAAGTTATGCCCGTATAGTCGAAAGGCATCAGCAGGTGATAGAGGGCATAGTCCCGGCTTCGTCTCGGCTTGATGTGTTGTCGATAGTCAATCCTCTTCTTGAGGAACTCGGCAACATCTATCGCGGAGTCAGTCTGATAAAAGATCTCAGCGACCGTACTCTTGACATAATAGTCAGCTACGGCGAGCGCCTTTCGTCAGTTATCATATCGCGTGTCATAGACGGAGCGGTGCACCTTGACAGCCGCAACTTCATAAAGACCGAGAAGAAATGGGACAAGCATGTGCTTGACAATGAGGCCACACAGACGCTTATTCATGACGTTTTTGACCGTCTTGACTATAAAGTGGCTCTGGTGCCGGGATTCATTGCAAGCGATGCCGAAGGTAATGTCACCAATCTTGGACGCGGAGGTTCGGACTACACCGCTGCCATACTTGCCGCCGCTCTTGATGCGGACGTACTTGAGATATGGACTGATGTCGACGGCTTCATGACCGCCGACCCGAGGGTCATAAACGGTGCGCTTGTCATAGACCACCTTTCTTTTACGGAAGCTATGGAGCTGTGCAACTTCGGCGCCAAGGTTATCTATCCGCCCACAATCTATCCGGTATTTCACAAAAACATACCCATACTCATAAAAAACACTTTCAATCCGTCGGCTCCGGGAACATGCATAAGCGAACAGCATCCGTCGCCTGAAGGTAAGGCTATAAAGGGTATTTCGTCAATCAACGACACCTGTCTTATCACGGTCGAGAGTTTGAGCATGGTGGGTGTTATCGGAGTCAATGCCCGTATATTCACCGCCCTTACCAAGCATGGTATATCCGTATTCTTGGTAAGTCAGGCAGCGAGTGAGCATACCACTTCTTTCGCGGTGCGTAATGCCGATGCCGACCACGCGATCAACGTATTGCGTGAGGAGTTTGCATCCGAGCTTGCTGCGGGTACGTTCAATGACATAAGCGCGGAACCCAATCTTGCCACGGTGGCGATTGTGGGTGAGAACATGAAGCATACCACAGGTATCGCCGGTAAGCTGTTCAATACTCTCGGCCGAAACGGCATCAGCGTGATAGCATGCGCGCAGGGAGCTTCGGAGACCAATATATCGTTTGTCATCGAGCATAAAAACCTCCGCAAGGCGCTTAATGTAATCCATGACAGTTTTTTCTTATCTGACACACAGGTCTTAAACCTGTTTGTTGTCGGAGTGGGAAATGTGGGGCGTCATCTTTTGGCGCAGATCCATGCACAGCAGGAAAATCTGTTGGAGAAAAAAGCATTGCGTCTAAGGCTGGTAGGCCTTGCCAACTCACGTAAATGTGTATTTACACGCGACGGCATCGACACCGAGAACTATCATGAATTGCTCGAAAATTCCGATATAAAGGCAACGCCTGAAAATATCAGAAACGGGGTGATAGGCATGAATATATTCAATTCGGTATTTGTCGACTGCACGTCAAGCCGGGAAATAGCCGCGTTGTATGACGACTTGCTCAGCCATAATATAAATGTGGTGGCAGCCAACAAGATTGCCGCTTCTGACCGTTATGACGAGTACGCCAAGTTGAAAAACATAGCCCGTAAAAAGGATGTGAAATTTCTTTTCGAGACCAATGTCGGTGCAGGCCTTCCTATCATCAATACGATAAATAATCTTATTAATTCCGGCGACCGCATACTTAAAATAGAAGCGGTGGTCAGCGGTACGCTCAATTACATATTTAATGTGTTGAGTACCGATGTGCCTATGAGCCGTGCCATAATGATGGCCAAAGAGGCCGGATACAGCGAGCCTGATCCGCGTACCGATCTTAGCGGTAAGGATGTGATAAGAAAACTTGTCATACTTGCCCGTGAGGCGGGGTATAAAGTTGAGCAGGAGGATGTCGTGGCCGACCTGTTTATTCCGGAGCGATATTTCAACGGCGAATTGGATGCTTTTTTCAATGACATAAAAGAACTTGACGGCGAGTTTGAGAAGAAGCGCGCCGAGGCCGAGAAGGCCGGACTTCACTTCCGTTTCGTCGCCCGTCTCGATGACGGTAAAGTGAGCGTAGGGCTTCATACCGTGCCGTCGTCACATCCGTTCTATCATCTTGAAGGGAGCAACAATGTCATATTGATAACCACTGAACGCTATAATGAGTATCCGATGGTTATAAAAGGATATGGCGCGGGAGCCGAAGTGACTGCCGCCGGCGTGTTCTCTGACATAATAGGAATTGCCAACATAAGATGACGGCTATGTTCAATACAATGACTAAACTTTAACAGGATGAAGTATCTGATCGTATTGGGCGATGGCATGGCGGATGAGCCCATAGAAGCACTTGGCAATAAGACCCCGCTTGAGGCGGCACATACTCCTGTCATGGATATGCTGGCCGCCAAAGGCAGTACCGGACTTTTCCATACCGTGCCTGTAGGGTTTCATCCCGGCAGCGAGGTCGCAAACATGACCGTACTCGGATATGACGTCAACAAGGCTTTTGAAGGCCGTGGCGTTCTTGAGGCGGCGAGCATGGGTGTCGACATACCGGACGGGTATATGGCCATGCGCTGTAATCTTATAACCGTTAATGACGGCAAGATAAAGAATCATTCGGGCGGACATATCTCGACCGAAGAGGCGCGGGAGCTTATACAGGCATTGCAGGAAACTCTCGGCGATGACTCTGTTAAGTTTTATCCCGGAGTATCTTATCGTCATCTCCTTCTTATGAAGGGTGGCGACAAACGCCTTGACTGCACACCTCCGCATGATGTGCCCGGAGCGGTGGCGTCTGACGTCATGATAAAACCTATGTGTGCGGAGGCGGAGTCCACGGCATGTGCGCTTAATAGACTTATCATTGAATCGCAGCGTATATTGTCGGAGCATCCTGTTAATCTACGTCGTGTAGCGGAAGGAAAAGATCCGGCCAACAGCATATGGCCGTGGTCACCGGGGTATCGTCCGTTTATGAGTCCCTTGAGTGAAACATATCCCATCAGGCGTGGTGTGGTCATATCGGCTGTCGACCTTATATTCGGAATAGGACGTTATGCGGGCCTTGAAGCCGTTCATGTAGATGGGGCCACCGGCCTGTATGACACCAATTACGAAGGCAAGGCACAGGCTGCCATTGATGCGTTGCGCGCAGGTAATGATTTTGTATTCCTTCATGTCGAGGCAAGTGATGAAGCGGGCCATGAAGGTGATGTGAATCTGAAAGTGCGTACAATAGAGTATCTTGACAGCCGCATACTCGCGCCTGTCATAGAGGCGGCCGATACTCTTGACGAGCCGCTTGCCATAGCCGTGTTGCCCGACCATCCTACACCGTGTAGGTTGCGTACTCATACTTCCGATGCCGTGCCGTTTCTCATATACCGGCCCGGAGACAAGCCCGATGCCACTCAAGTCTTTTCGGAAGCGGCCGCCGCACAGGGTGCATACGGTATAGTCGACGGCGATATGTTTATGAAATTACTGATAAAATAAACACAACTATATAATGAGATATTACAGTACCAACAAGACTTCACCGACCGCTTCGCTCAAAGAGGCGGTAGTGCGTGGGCTCGCTCCCGACAGGGGGCTGTATATGCCTGAGCGCATAGCGACTATTCCCGCCGCATTTTTCAAGCACATAGGGGAGATGTCGCTCGGCGATATTGCATATGTCGCCGCTAATACGCTTTTCGGTGAGGATATCGACTCTTCGACGTTGAAGAATATTGTCAACGACACACTCAACTTCGAAATACCGTTGGTAAAAGTCGACGATGACCGCTATGCGCTGGAACTGTTTCATGGACCCACGCTCGCATTCAAGGATGTAGGCGCGCGTTTTATGGCGCGTATGCTGGGGCATTTCAATGCGCAGGAAGGACGAGAGACGGTAAATGTGCTTGTCGCCACATCGGGCGATACCGGTAGCGCCGTGGCCAACGGCTTCCTTAACGTGAAGGGAGTGAATGTATATGTACTTTATCCTAAAGGCAAAGTAAGCAAAATTCAGGAAGCTCAGTTCACCACACTTGGCGCCAATATTACAGCGCTGGAGGTTGACGGCACGTTTGATGACTGTCAGGCCCTCGTCAAGTCGGCGTTTATGGATAAGGAGCTGAACGAGGCAATGAAACTGACTTCGGCCAATTCAATAAATGTGGCACGTTTTCTGCCACAGATGTTTTATTATTTCCATGCTTACGCTCAGTTGGCCCGTGCCGGTGTAAGCCTTGACAATATCGTTGTGGCAGTTCCGAGCGGCAACTTCGGCAATATCTGTGCCGGCCTTATAGCAAAACGCATGGGGCTGCCGATAAAACGCTTTATTGCCGCCAATAACCGCAACGACGTATTTCTTGAGTATCTGCGTACCGGCCAATATAATCCGCGTAAGTCGGTAGCCACCATAGCCAACGCTATGGATGTCGGCGATCCGTCCAATTTTGCCCGTATACTTGACCTGTACGGAAACTCCCATGACGCTATAACCGCCGATATATCAGGATGCAGTTATGATGATGAGCAGATCAAGTCTACGCTTAGGTCGGTTTATGATAAAGATGGATATCTTCTTGACCCGCACGGAGCTGTCGCTTACAGAGCGTTGGCCGAGTATATGCGTCCCGGTGAAACAGGTGTGTTCCTTGAGACGGCACATCCTGCCAAGTTCAAGGACACGGTCGAAGGTATAATAGAGCGACCGGTTGAAGTGCCTGCCAAACTCGCCGCATTTATGAAGGGAGAGAAGTCGACGGTTAAGATGCCGGCTCAATTCCCGGCTTTCAAGAAGTATTTAATGCATTGTCAGTAGATGAACAACGGAACAGATAAAGATAATCCGCGCATAATATCGTTGGGGCAGATTGAGATAAATCCCGACAAATTTAACAATGAGCCTGACCCGGACGCATTGCCGGTGCTGGCTACACAGAATCTTGTGCTTTTTCCCGGTGTGACGACTCCTCTGGCGTTGGTAAGAGAACAGTCCAAGCAGATAGCACAGATGGCTTATGAGACATGCACGCCGATAGGTGTCGTATGTCAGCTTGATCCTGAAGTGGAAAATCCCGGTATCGACCAGCTGCAGCAATTCGGTGTTGTGGCCGATGTGCTTAAGATATTTGACTTGCCTGACGGTCAGCGCACGGCTCTTGTACGGGCACGCAACAAGTTTCAGGTCATCGGGTATTCCGACCGCTATTCTTTTGACGGACGCATACACCTGAAGGTCATGATGCTTAAGGAGCAGAAGCCTCGTAAGAACGACATGACTTTTCCGGCTATCGTAAAGGCTGTAAAAGAGCTTATGCTCAAACTGCTCCGCAATATGGAGGGTGCGCAGGATTTTGTCCATAACATCCAGAATTATCCCGACTCGGTGGGGCTTATCAACATGATATGCAGCCAGTCGCCTTTTTCATCAAATGTCAAAGGCGCGCTGTTGGCCGAGAATAATATAAAAGAACGGGCCCGCACACTTTTGGTGGAACTGACCGAGCAGGAGCACATGCATGAGGTGGCCCAGAAGATTCAGTCACAGGCTCGTGAGAACTTCGAGCAGAACCAGCGTCAGGCATTTCTCCAGCAGCAGATGGAGGCTATACGTCAGGAGTTGTATGGCGACACCGAAGATGAACTTGACTCGCTCCGCAAAAGAGGTGAGGAGGTCAATTTCACCGCTGTGGCTGCAAAAGTGTTTGCCAAGGAACTTGACAAGCTGGCGCGTTTGAATCCTCAAAGCCCCGATTATTCGGTACAATATACTTATCTTGAGACTTTGCTCGATTTGCCGTGGCAGAAGTATTCCGACCTGAATACAGACCTGCAGCTCGCGCGCGATATTCTTGACAAGGAGCACTATGGCCTGCCTAAAGTAAAGCAACGTATTCTTGAACAGATTGCCGTGCTGATGAATAATCCCGGCGGTAAGTCGCCTATCATATGTCTGGTAGGCCCTCCCGGAGTGGGCAAAACGTCTCTAGGACAGTCTATTGCCAATGCTCTGGGCCGCTCTTACCAGCGTGTTTCGCTTGGCGGTCTGCACGATGAGGCCGAGATACGCGGCCACCGCCGCACTTATATCGGCGCCATGCCCGGCCGTATAATAGACGCTATAAAGCGTGCCGGCGACTCGAATCCCGTACTTCTGCTTGACGAAATAGACAAAATAGGCAGTGATTTCAAAGGCGATCCTTCGGCGGCGCTTCTCGAAGTGCTCGACCCGGAACAGAACTGCCGTTTCCATGACAATTATGTGGATGTGGATTATGACCTGTCAAAAGTTTTGTTTATAGCTACGGCAAATACATTGTCAACCCTCTCGCAGCCGCTTCTTGACCGTATGGAGATCATAGACCTTGCCGGATATCTGCTTGAGGAGAAAATCGAGATAGCCGTGCGTCATATAATACCGCGTATAATCTCGGAGAACAATCTCAGCTCCAAGGATGTAAAGATTGCGCCCGAGACCATAGCCGTTATTATAGAGAAGTACACGTCGGAGAGCGGTGTGCGTCAGCTTGAAAAGGAGATTTCGAAAATCGTACGAAAGGTGATTTTGGAAAAAATGCTTGGCAATAAGGTGCCGTCAAAGATACTGCCGAAGCATCTCAACGCATTTCTCGGAGTAGAGAAGTTTAACAAGGACCGCTACGAGGGCAACGAATTTGCCGGAGTTGTCACCGGACTTGCTTGGACCGCCGTAGGGGGCGAGATACTGTTCATTGAATCTTCATTGTCCAAGACTAAAGGCGACAAACTCACTCTTACCGGTAACCTCGGCAACGTCATGAAGGAGTCGGCGGCCATAGCATTGCAGTATGTGCGCAGCCATGCGGCCGAGATTGGCATTGATGACGAACTGTTTGAAAAGTATCAGCTGCATCTGCATGTTCCCGAGGGCGCTATCCCGAAAGACGGACCCTCGGCCGGCATCACAATGGCCACCTCTATCGCGTCGGCTTTCACGCAGCGTCGTATAAAATCAAAACTTGCCATGACCGGTGAGATTACGTTGCGAGGTAAAGTATTGCCTGTCGGCGGAATAAAAGAAAAGATACTCGCCGCCAAGCGTGCCGGCATAACCGACATTGTGCTTTCGGGCGAAAACCGTAAGGATATAGCCGACATTGACGGAGTCTATGTGGAAGGACTTACATTTCATTACGTCAATACCGTCATGGAGGTGCTTGACATAGCTCTGCTGCCTGAAAAGGTGGAGAATGCCATAGTTCTATAAAACAGGGAAGCCGCATCGGTGCACAATGCCCGATGCGGCTTCCCCTGCTTTCTCATGAATATCCGGTTTATTCTTCTGCCTTTTCTTCAGCCGGAGTCTCTTCTTTTTCAACGAAGTCGGTTATACCGGCGGCTATAAGCAGGTTGTACCAGTTAAATACTTTCTTTATATCGTTGGTGTATACACGGTCCTCATCGAAGCCGGGCAGTATCTCCTTGAAGTACTTGCGGAGTTCATGGTCGTCGCCGAATGCTTTGACGTCGACTTCCTTTCCTTCATTTTTTGCCTTTATCGTTTCCAGTACATCTCCGAGGGGCACGTCATCTTCTGTCGTGTAGATGGCGATATCACCGAGCGATATCACTTTGTCATGGGCGTAAGCGGGTGTGCGCTTGCCGGTTGCGAGAGCTTCTACAATAAGCATGTTTTTGCCTTGGCTCACCAGCTTGAAAAGTCCGGGCTTTCCGGCAATTGCTAAAATTGTCTTTAACATATGGTATTTTATTAATAAAATTTCGTAAATACAAAATTACTGTTTTTTTGAGATATATTGCTAACTTTGCGGTATCAAATTGCTTATGATGTTAAAGTTTTTAGGACTTCTTATACAACTTATTATATCTCCCGCCAAAGGCTGGGAGGACATTGCCGCCAAAGGCGATGATCCGCGAAAGATATGTGCCGACGGGTTTTATCCGCTTCTCGGCATAACGGCCTGTACGGTATTTATAAGGCATTTTTATGACATAGATGCCGGACTTATAGAGCTTGTACAAAGGGCTATCATAACTTTCATCGCTTATTTCGCCTCGTACTTTTTCGCCTCGTTCATGTTCTCCGTATTCGGTAGGTCGATGGTCGAGGGCGAATTGAACGAAAAGAAGTATCACACATATATTATATATAATTTGTCATTATTGGCTGTTATATCGATAATAGGCAATTGTATACCGATGGAGCTTTCCGTAGTGCAGTTCTTGCCCGTTTTTGTATTGTTGGTGATGTGGATGGGTGCGCGATATATGTGCATAAAAGAGAACAGCGGCGTGAAATACATATTTTTGAGTACAATCGCCATTCTGCTTCCGCCTTATGTGCTTGAATTTTTGTTTAGAAGATTATTACTGCACGCTTGATTATGAATGCCAAGGATATCAATATAAAAAACCGCAGGGCCAATTTTGACTACGCGATAACCGATACTTTTACCGCCGGCATAGTGTTGACGGGGACCGAGATTAAATCTATAAGGGAGGGCAAGGCAAGTCTTGTCGACACATTCTGCTTTGTCAACAACGGCGAGGTATGGGTAAAAAACATGTACATAGCCGAGTATTTTTACGGTACATACAACAATCACGCCGAGCGGCGCGACCGTAAATTGCTCCTGAATAAAAAGGAGATAGCCAAGCTTGAAAAAAACGGTAAGGAAGCCGGATTCACAATCGTGCCCCTGCGCCTGTTTATAAACGAGCGCGGTCTTGCCAAACTCGTCATAGGCATAGGTCGCGGTAAAAAAGAGTACGACAAACGCCAGTCCATCAAGGAGCGTGAGGACAAGCGCTCCATGGCCCGCCTCTTCGAAAAATAAAAAAATACGTCGTCAGGTTATTTTATGTGGGCGCAATTCTGCGTCCATATCCGATTATCGTGTCCGCTTTTGACGTGTTAATAAGTCGGTAGGGGAGCCGGTAGCTCGGCGCCCAAATATCCGTATGACCATGCGGGCAGGGTGGTTGTGAATGTCCATACGTGTCGGTCTTTTGCCGAAGACCATACGGGTCGCAGCCGGACGCCGTGGTACCGGCATCCCTACCACAGCCGCTTCACGTCATTGACCCATAAATTATACAAATCTCTTTCTTAGAGATACTTAATCGTATGCAAATTTAGTAATTATTTATGAAACAGCTGTAATTTGAACCTGAAAAGTTAGCCGTGGAAGGCTCTGGTATACAGATGTTTGTCAAGGTATCATTTCGGGCATTGACAATCCATTGAAAATCACGCCATTCGCTATTATCACAATCTCTAAGAAAGAGATTGTAAAATATGGATGTTAATTCCATAAATAACAAGGCTGAATCACACACTGTTACGCCGGTATCGTCTGATGTCGGCAGCGCCGTAGGCGTGGACAGAAGGTATTGGTTTGTCGCTGTTGTAAAGAACAATACCGAGAAGTCTTCGGCAGAAAAACTCGCTAAAGAGGGCTATGACTGTTTTGCCGCCACACAAAAAGATATCAGGGTATGGCGCACCGGCCGACGTGTATCGGTCGATAGGGTGGTCATCACCTCCACCGTATTTATATACTGTACGGAGCGCGAGCGCAGGATTGTTGTTAATCGGCCCTATATATACCGTTTTCTTACCAATAAAGCCGCCGCATCTGCTGTCGGCCGACGGCCGGTTGCCACCATTCCCGAGATACAGATTAAAAATCTGCGCTTCATGTTGGGTCATTCTGATACCCCCGTCGGACTTGTCGACCGCACTTACGGACGGGGCGACAGAGTCAGGGTGATTCGCGGCAGCCTCTGCGGACTCGAAGGCGAGGTCCTTGTATCCAACGACGGACAGAGCGAGCTGTTGATCAGTCTTGATATACTCGGGTATGCCAAGTGCAGCATTGACCCTGTCGATGTTGAGCCTATACGCTGAATGATAACCGACGTTTTAACCGATTATAATATTCCCGACTGCTCCGTCATTGATTATACCGATGGCGATAAAGTGTTCGGTGCCGGCCACTTGCTACTTTCATTGATGCAGCGCACCAATCCGTATCGTAACCGCGACGTAGCGCCGGCGCCTGCATCACAGGTCATCAAAGCCGCCCGACAGTGGATAGCCGGAGTGGAGCGATGTGTCGATGCACTACCCGCCCGGCAGATTATCACTGCCTTGTCACCCTTTGACCTGTTGCACCGTATGGCGTACGGTCGTCCGGCGTCGGCAAAGTTTCTCGATGACCGCTACATGCATGTATTCAACGCTAAAATACGCGGTGACAATAACATATTCGATACGGAGTTGTTTGGCGTAATCTCCCGCGGACTGTCACGCCGCGCTGTAGTGTATTCTGACCGGCCTCTGTTGTGGTACTCCGCCACGCTTGACCGCTGGATGCAGCTCTGCGGCACCGCGACGAAGTTTGACGGCATGCCTCTCGACAAAGCCCTAAGCATAGCCGCATCACTTATTGACAATGACCTGATTGCTTTCGTACCTGATCAAGATGTGTTCAAGCACAGACTTGCCGCCGACTGTACGTCGCGCCTCGCCGACATCGATGCCGGCGACGCCGATACTCTACGCGCCGCCTTGCACTTCGTGCGCACCGCCCGCTACCGATACTTAGACGCCGACCTCGCCGCTCGGATTGAGCTGCATATCCTCCGCCACCTCTCCCGCAATTCCGGCCTCGACCCCAACGACCGCCAAGCCTACCTCCTCGATCTCGACTACCTCCTCGCTCCCTCCCTCGACTAATTTCATACATAAATCCGTTTAGACGTGAATCAGCTAAAAGCCGGTGTAGTCTTAAACTATATGATTATCGCTCTCAACACTTTAGTTGGGCTGGCTTATACTCCTTATATGCTTCGGTGTTTGGGACAAAATGAGTATGGGTTATATTCACTAGTAGCATCTGTAATTGCATACCTTACAATATTGGATTTTGGTTTTGGTAATGCTATAATACGGTATACAGCTAAATTTCGTGCGGAAGGAAAAAAGAAAGAACAATGGGAGATGTTTGGTATGTTTCTTATTGTATATTCAATCATAGGAATCATTGCTTTATGTGGTGGCTTAGGGCTTTATTTTAATGTTGATGAGTTGTTTGATAATACAATGACGATGTCAGAACTTAATCAAGCGAGATATATGATGTTGCTTCTGACATTTAATCTGGCATTTACATTCCCATTAAGTATTTTTGGCTCAATAATATCTGCTTATGAAAATTTTGTGTTTCAAAGGGTTGTAAATATAATTCGTATAATAATTTCTACCGGTGTTCTGATATTAGTTCTTGCTGTAGGATATAAAGCTGTAGCTTTAGTCATAGTTCAAACAATCTTTAATCTTGTAACACTTATATTGAATTTAATTTATTGCAAGCGGAAACTACATGTCAAAATTATATTCGGCAAACTCAATTGGACTTTTATAAAAGAAATTGCGACATACTCATTTTGGATATTCTTGAATGCAGTAATGGATAGAATTTATTGGGGAACAGGGCAATTCGTTCTTGGGGCCATATCCGGTACATTAGCTGTTGCAATTTTTTCAGTAGCAATAATGCTTCAACAAATGTACATGCAATTTTCTACATCCATAGCGAGTGTATTATTGCCGAAAATGACAGCTATGGTTGCCAAGAGTAATAATCATAAAGAAATTTCAGATTTATTTATTAAGACAGGACGGTTGCAAGGTATAGTAATGCTTTTTATCCTTTCAGGTTTCATCGTGTTTGGAAAAAGTTTTATAATCTTATGGGCGGGAAGTGGTTATTTAGACTCTTATTATATTACATTGATTTTTTTTGTAGCTCTATTTGTACCGCTAATACAGAATTCGGGAGTTACTATTTTACAGGCGCGTAACCAGATGAAATTTCGATCGTTATTGTATGTCGCAATTTCAGTTGTTAGTCTCGGGTTCCAATTGTTTTTATCGAAAAAGATGGGTCCTGTAGGATGTGCCATCGCTATCGGAGGTGCATTGATTATAGGACAAGGTATCATAATGAATCTTTATTATAAACTTTATCAGAACATAGCAATAGGCGTATTTTGGAAAGAAATAATAAAAATGCTACCCATTCCAATAGTATTTACATTAATGGGTTTAATATCATTAAATTATTGTGATTACTCCGAGCCTATATCATTGGTTGTCGGCATACTTACATATACTGTGACTTATTTAATCTTGTTTTTCTTATTCGGTATGAATAAGTTAGAAAAAGAATTGTTTATAAAACCGATATTAAGATTTGTAAAACTTTAGATATGAGAATTTTATACATAGGTGATAATCGTATACGTGGTAATTATGGATGTAGAGCGACAAGTACGGCTCTGTCATTAATTGTTGGATCAAAACATTCAATCGTAGGTCGAGTTACGGGCAATGTTACATTTTTATTTCCTCGTATAGTATACTTTAAATACTTTCCATCATTTATATATAAAATTCTAGGTAAAGTAAAGTATTGGAATAAAGTGCAGCCATTTGCTGCTAGAGTTTGCTACAAGTTGCAACAAGTGACTAAAAAAGATGAATGGTTTGATTTCATCTCTCATGATATGGAGAAATCCATAAAAAATTTGAAAAAGTGCTTACCTGCGAATCCTGTTTTATCAGAGTTGAATATTGACCAATATGATTTTGATGCTATGGTCGTAAATGGGGAAGGGTCATTTATTTTCTGTACGCCACAATGGCGAGAGCCATTGGTAATGACAATGTGCATGTATTGGGCTGAAAAATTGGGTAAAAAAGTATTCTTTATGAATGCGATGTTTTCTGATAGACCCAATAATACACGTAATGAAAAGACTCTTGCATTAGTAAATGAAATACTTGGGAAAGCGGAATTGGTAGTAGTAAGGGAAAATGTATCATTTAATTATGTAAAAGAACATCTGCCTGATGTAAAGCCGGTGTTAATACCTGATGCATTGTTTTCATGGTATAATTTGGTTAATGATAGTCATGTAATTGATAATGGTAAGTATTATTTATCCCATGATGCCGAATGTGATGAAGCATATTATAATCTTGATTTTACAGAACCATATATTTTAATATCCGGATCTTCATCTAGTAAAATAACAATTGATGATGGACAGGCAATATCTAGCTACAGTTCTTTAGTGAAAGAATTACGGGCTCATTATAATGGTAATATTTTTTTGATACAGGTTTGCGAGGGCGATACCTTTTTAAAAGAGGTTTCTAAAAAAACGTCTGTACCATTGATATCAATGGAGACGCCTATAATCGCCGCCGCTAAGATTTTAGCAAATGCACAGGCTTATGTGTCAGGTCGATATCATCCGGCAATAATGGCTTCATTGGGCGGAACGCCATGTGTTTTTATGGGTTCTAATTCACATAAAACATGGAGTCTACAGGCCTTATTGGAATATGATAAGATTATGGAATATGATCCTGTACCATCAGCAGAAGAGATAAAGAAAATAGTTGCAGATACGATAAAGGTTGTAGGAGATATAGAATTAAGAAATAAAATTAAAAACAGGGCTAAATCTTTGTCTGATAAGGCGATGCAGATGAAAAACCTTATTTAAGGCTTATAATAATGAATCATGATTATCTGATAGTGGGGGCCGGGTTGTTCGGCGCCACGTTTGCGCATCTGGCCCGGAAGCGGGGCAAGCGATGCCTTGTCATCGACAAGCGGCCACATGCGGGCGGCAATATCTACTGCGAAGAGATTGAGGGGATTAACGT
>LUJO01000030.1 GCA_001689405.1 Candidatus Homeothermus arabinoxylanisolvens
ATTCAGTGTCATAAGGCGATATTTTTTTTTAATGCGTATAATCGCAGTTTGAAGTTTGTTCGCTCGATGAACTCCCCGCGTGACGGAAAGCAAGGGGTGTTCGCCTCACGGCTTAAAAAATACGAGCTGACCAACGGGAAGTCTGGAGATTTTTTCAGCCGAAAGGCAAAGAATACCCCGTTCCGGCACGTTCATCGCCACGAGCGAACACACTTTGAACTCCGCTTATAATCAGCATGAAAGTAGAGCCAGCGCAGCCCCACAGGGTGACACTGAATGACAGACATACGAAAATGCTATCCCTGACAACGATGTGGAGATGCAACGACCTATGAAAAGGACTATGAAGCGGGCGTGAAGAACACGGGTTGCCGATCTGAGTCGTGCGAGGTACAGCGACGTCCCCGGCGCATCCTCACGCGGCGTTGAGGCTACCGGTGTTTAGTCCGCTTTCTCTATGCAGAGTGCGGTCAATGGGTGTCAGGCGCAGCCCGTCACCTTTTGACGGCACTCAACCCAGCACAGCCAAGCATTGCATCTCCGCCTCGTTTCGCAGAGAGAAAAAGATAGAGCCATCGAACACTTAGTTTATCCAAATGTTTCTCAAATAAGAAACTTTTATTATATTTGCGCCATGAATACAAATTTCAAAAAAATAGGAGAATTGCTGTATCTGCGACGTAAAAGCAAGGGACTTACCCAAGATGAGGTAGGAGCCATGATTGGTGTGCAGAAAGCGATGGTGTCGAAGGTGGAAAACGGATTATGTGTGAACTTCAACACAATCAGCCGGATTGCAGATGCTCTGGAGGTTGAGCCTGTCGTCGAACTGAAACCAATGAAAAAAGCCGATAAAAATGTCATAGATTATATAATGACAGCCATCATCGAGTTTTCAAAAAGACACCGCCTGACGATCCGTGAGGCCAGTAATTATCTAAATCGCTTTAAGGGTATTGCTTTCCTGACCGAATTTTATGATGTGGAACATACGCTGTCGTTTAATGACTGTGTTGACGACCTTACAGTCGTCTGCCAAAACAATGGAGGTGCTATCAGATGATACTGTACCACGGCTCAAACATGGCAATAGACAGGATTGACCTCGGAAAGTGTCGTCCTTACAAGGATTTCGGAAAAGGTTTCTATCTAACCGACATTCGGCATCAGGCTGAAAGGATGGCGGCAAGAACAGTAAAAATGTTCAGGGGTGTACCCACATTGACAGCCTTTGAGTTTGATTTTGGAAATGCTGTCAAAGTAGGATTGAAGATTAAAACTTTCAATTCTCCCGACGAAGAGTGGGCAAGATTTGTGATGTCCAACCGCGATATAAATGTCCCGCAGCCATGCCACGACTATGATATAGTCATTGGCCCTGTTGCAGATGATACGATTGCCCGTTTGCTCCGTATGTTTACTGAAAATTTCATCTCAGAGGAACAGCTTGTAAAAGAACTCACATTCTCGCAAGTAACCTCACAATACTTTTTCCACACGGAGGCAGCGATCAAAATGCTGAAGAAATTATGAAAGACCGCAACGCACGTTTTTTATTTGAGGGCATATCTGCCGATGTTGTCCGCTATCTTGTGGAACGGGAAGGAATGGAATTGACGGAAGCAATCTCCACTTTCCACAATTCGGAAACATTTTCTAAATTGGAGGACTTTTCCACAGGATTGTATATCGAAAGTCCGGCATACGTCTATGACTTGCTGATGTCGGAACTGAAGAATGGCCGTCTTGTGCCATAACCGGTATTATTCTACAAAATCAAAAGAACAGCCCAAATAACAGCCTCAGTTGTACCCTCGGTAATGAGGTGGCAGCAAAATACAATTTTTAACGCTGGAAATAGCCTTAAATCAGACTATTATTGCTATCTTTGCGTTATAAATATACGAAGAACATTGAAATGTCCGGGTGTGCAAAAAGGGAACAGCCGTGATTTTTGGAAATTATAAAGTATTGATAGACAAGACACTTAACCCCGTTTCGGATAAATCTCTCCGGGGTCACAAAGCCAAATCGCAATTACTTCATTATGAAGTTGTTGCGATTTTTATTTTGTCAGTTTTGACTACTTATGCCGGGTCAGCAGCAAAAGTCGGTTGAACTGTTAAAATATAACGGATTGGTACTGGCATCCCTATCAATCTGTATTCTAATCTTTTACCGAACGAACTAAAAAACGCCGGTACAGCGAGAGCCTGTAAAGGCTCATGCCTAAATCATGTAGCCGATAGCAGTAAGCACGAGTCTTGTCAGACTCGGTACGGTTTGATGTAATCTCCTGTCCGGGCACTTCGTACCCGGCTTACGTTTGGCGAGAGCCTTTACAGGCTCACCTGCAAACCCGGCTGAGCTGCTAAAATGCAAAAAATCGGTAGGAGCGCCAGACCAACATTATCGCCGTTTAACAACCGTGTTTTTATTGCGAAACGCATCCTTGATTATCATAAGGCCGAAATGCCTGCCCCAATATGTGGTGTCCATATTTATGACAACATCTTTGTGCTTTGAAACCACATGTACGTGGCGCATGCCCTTTAGCCGGTCCCAGACAGTCCTTACACTGGAGGAATACTTCTGCGAAAGCTGCCGCAATATCAGTTTGCCGTCAATGTAATGGTTATTATTGACTCATAATCCGGCCTGTCACCACCTATGAACTGCCTTCCGCAGTCAAGACACATATAAAGTTGTCGGCTTCCCCGTCTGCCATTCTTTTTGATGTGCGCGGATTGGCACCATTTGCATTTTTTATATTCCTAAAACAGAATTTTGAACACCACAAAGTTATTGATATTCAAATAACTGCAAGCATTTCAGCATATTTTTTTTGCAATTAGTCCAAATTTTTCTGTTATAGAAATCTACTCAATACTGACAATCCATGCTCCAAATCTTCGTTTGACAGCGAGGCATATCCTAATCTTATTCCACATACAGGCCCGGAAAAACTAAATCGGTCGGGAGTATAGAAATTTACATAGGATTTATTGGCTTGCTCACGGATTTTATACAAATTCGTTTTTTTACTGATAGGTATCAACCAAAAGGCCAGTCCTCCGTTAGGGACATTATATCTAACCTTGTCTTTAAGATATTTCTCCAGAAATGACGCGAATAAATCTCTCTTCTTTCTATAGACTTCCAACATTCTTTTCTGATGACGCCGGAGTTCGCCTGAAACGAGAAGATCAAGCAGAGCCTGTTCCATGAAATTATCTCCTTGCATATCCATAATTTTGCGTAACTCTCCCGCTTTATCAATGAAGTTTTGGGAACTATAGATATAGCCTACCCGTATCGCAGGTGCGATGAGTTTGCTAAATGTACCGATATACACATAATTCTGCACTTCATCATATGCGGATATCGGCATCACAGGCCGCTTTCCAAAATGGAATTCATTATCATAATCATCTACAACGTTGGTGCCGTTTGAATACGTTTTTGCATTGATTACATACACATGGCCGTGCGGGTACGGTTGTGGTGGCCGTGCGGGGTGTAGCCGGATGCCGTGGTACCGGCGTCCATACCAACGTTGGTGCTACTTTTTGCAATTGTGCAGGATGGCGGGGGCGGGATGAAAAGAGGGCCGACCCCGACAGGGTCAGCCCTCCAACCAATTATCCACTAATCTTAGAATTACCTAAAACCACCTTGTGATTTGATGGTACCTAATGAAAGTCAAAGTTTTACTTCAGCCCGGCTGCCGTTGTAGTCAACAGCCACGCCCTTGACGGCCTTGTCAAATGCCACGGGATGCGATGGGTCAACGAGCACGACATTGAACTTGCGGTTCTTGAGCATGCCGGGATATTCGCCCATACGCTCACCGATGGTAAGGGTAGACTCGGCGTTGTTCCAAGTCAGAGGTATGGATGCCTTCATGCCCTTCTCGTAATTGTAGTTGACGCCTTCGTCATCGTACAAAGTGAAGCTGCCGTCGCGGCCGGCACATACAAACAGTGTCACAGGCTCGTTGGAAACCTCGGCGGTAGACTGTATGTCGCCGCCCATGGGCAGAATTGAACCTGCACGCACGTAGAGAGGCATACGCTCATAGGGAGCGGCTACGTTCATGGTCTCGCCACCGGCTATGTACTTGCCGGTATAGAAGTCATACCAGCCACCGGCGGGGAAGTAAACCTCGCGGCTGCGGTCGCCGTAATGATATACGGGAGCCACCAGCAGGTCGGGGCCGAACATATATTCATCCTTCATGTCACGCACGGCCTTATCGTCGGGGAAGTCCATGACGAGCGGGCGCATGATAGTATAATCGTCGTAATGTGTCATGCCTGCAAGCGAGTAGATGTAAGGCATGAGGTTGTAACGCAACTTGGTATAGTATACGATAGACTTATAGGCAGGATGTCCTTCGGGAGCGATATTGAACACTTCGCGGAAAGGCCACTGACCGTGGGCACGGAACAGAGGAGCAAACGCGCCAAACTGGTACCAGCGGGTGTTGAGCTCGCGCCATTCCTTGAGGTCGGCATTCTCCTTGCCGGTCTTGTCAAACTCTTTCTGTGCGGCTACATAACGGTCCTCGACACAGAAGCCGCCTATATCCATTGTCCACCACGGTATACCGCTGACGGCGAAGTTAAGTCCGGCAGCCATCTGCGCGGCCATGTCTTCCCAGCGGGTGGCGATGTCACCGCTCCAAGTGGCGGTAGAATAACGCTGCTCGCCGGCAAATCCGCTTCGGGTGAGGAGGAACACACGCTTGTCAGGGTCGACACCGCGCTGTCCGTCATATATGGCCTCGGCGTTCATCAGCGCATAAGCGTTGAAGTACTGGGTCGAGGGTCCGAGAGCGGTGGGAGTGATAAGATCCTTGCGGTACTGGATGTCGGTGCAGTCGCGTATGTTGGGCTCTGAAGCGTCCATCCACCAAGCGTCTATGCCGAGCGGATAGTAGTGCTCGTACATCTGCTTCCAGAAGAGCTTGCGAGCGTCGGGGTCGTAAGCGTCATAGAACGAACCGAGATAGCCGGGGCCCACCCAGTCGCGTATGCTGTCGGTAACGGGGAGCTTGTACATCCAGCCATTATCGTCAAATTCCTTGTAGTGCTCTGTCGTGACATAGAACTTGGGCCATACTGATATCATGACGCGGCCGTTCATGTCATGTATAGAGTCAACCATGCCTTTGGGATCGGGGAAGCGCTCCTTGTCAAATTCATGGCTACCCCACGAGTCCTGCTTCCAGTGCAGCCAGTCAATGACTATATTGTCGATAGGAATATTGCGCTTGCGGAACTCGGCGAATGTCGACTCGACCTCTTCCTGAGTGTTGTACTTCTCGCGGCTCTGCCAGTAACCCATGGCCCACTTCGGCATTATGGGCGCCTTGCCGGTAAGAGTACGATAGCCCTTTATGACGTCGTCCATCGACTCACCGTACACGAAGTAGTAGTCGATCTGCTCCTGCATCTCGCCCCACCAGCTCATTTTAAGCTGCTCCTTGGGATCGGTAGGACTGTAGGCGCGAAGTCCGCAGTATGCCACGGCGCCGTTGGGCTCCCACTCTATCTTTATAGGCACACGTACTCCGGCCTCCAGCTCGGTAGAGAACTTGAAGCTGTTGGGGTTCCATGCCGTACGCCAACGCTCGGGCACAATCAACTCATTATTTATATATATCTTCTGATAACCGGAGTAGTACATGATGAAACGGTACAGTCCGGAGGTCTCCGGCTCGATAAAGCCTTCATAGGTGATGTGCGAGCCATTGAAGGGGAAATCGACGGGCAGATTGACCACATGGGCGAGGTCGCCGCGCTTCAGATGCTCGAAGTATATCGAGTCCTCGCGCTGCACAAGCGGCTCGCTGCCGTCGGCGGGCACGTAAGTACCGGTGAGCGCGCCCTCTTTGCCGTCTTTGTCATACAACTTAAATACACCGCCGAGCTGTTTGTAATCCTCGGGGTTGCCCCAGCGACACAGAGAGTAGCTGTCCCAGAGTATACCGTAATTGTCGGTCGACACGACAAAGGGCACCGACACTTTGGTATTGTACTGAAACAGTTCCTCGTTTTTACCTTTGTAATTAAACTCGTCGGCCTGATGCTGTCCGAGACCGTATATGCCCTCTTCGTCGTTGACCGACTTGAAGAGCTGGCGCACGGTGTATGCTTTTTTGCCCTCCACTTCGATGGGAGTGAAGCGGCGTCCGCCTTCATCCTCGGCCAAGATGAGCTTACCGTCCTTGTCATAGAACATGACTTCACCGTCGGCCAGCGATACAGTGGCGGTAACGCATGAAGTGCTCACCGATACAGTGGAATCGGTCGAGACTACATCGAAATGCGGAATGGAATCCTGAGGAACAACAACAAGACTCGGAGTGTCGGCAAACTTCTTGTCGGGCGTGGCCGACACGCGTATGAGTTTTTCGCCGAGCACCTGAAGCCTTACAAGACGTGCGCCGTCGGCATCCACGTTTTTGACATTGACCGTGATTCCGGTATCAGTCTTTTCGTAGGGGGCCGATGAACATGAAGCCACCAGCAGAGCCGAAGCGAATGTTAAGGTTAAATGTCGTAATTTCATTTTATTGATTTAATTGATAATGATGTTTAGTTTTCGCAATTCAAAATTACTAAGCATCCGTCAAACACATGCTTAACACATGTTGAATAATAATGGCGCAAATGTCATACACTTGCGCCATTTGTTAAATTGTAAGGCATAAAATGTTATACCCCCTCTTTTTTCTGATATTCCGAGGGCGACATGCCGTATTCTTCCTGAAAATATTTGCTGAAATACTTGGGGTTGTTGAAGCCCATGCGATAGGCTATTTCCGACACATTAAGCTGGCTCTCGCGAAGATACTGCGCCGCACGTTTAAGCCTTAACACACGTATGAACTCTATGGGGGTCTTGCCGGTAAGCTGCAACATCTTCTTGTAGAGATGCACACGGCTCATACCCAGCTGGCGGCTAAGCTCCTCTACCGACAGATCGCTGCGCGACAGATTCTCCTCGACATACTTCACGGCCTTGTCGACAAACTGCTCGTCGAGCGAGGTGATCTTGACCGGTTCGGGTTCAGGTTCGATAAGCGGCCGCGAGGCCACGGCCTTGCGCTTTGTACCGGCCAGCCGCTTCATTTTCAGCAGCAGCACCTCGTTGTTGAACGGCTTTGTCACATAGTCATCGGCACCGGTGGCAAGACCTTCGACCACCGACTGCACATCCTGCTTGGCAGTGACAAGTATGACCGGCAGCTCGGCTGTGGACTTGTCGGCCTTCAGGCGGCGACACAGCTCTATGCCGTCCATGTGAGGCATCATCAGGTCGCTCACCACGATGTCGACCTTGTTGTCATTCAACACTTCGAGAGCCTCGACACCGTCGCCGGCGGTAATGACATTGAAGTCGTCGCTCAGCTCGTCGCGCATGAAGTCGAGAAGGTCATGGTTGTCATCGACCACAAGAGCCACAGGCTTCGAGGTCTTTGACTCCCGCGGCTCCGTCTGCGGGCTGTCAGCCACGGCGGCACCGGAGTCGGCCGGCACACCGATTTTGGGAGCCACACCCTCCCTTACGGGAATATCGACGGTAAACGTGGCGCCCCCTCCGGGAGTGTCCTGTACCCATACGTCGCCGTCATGCAGCCTCACATACTCCTTGACCAGATTCAGGCCTATGCCCGAACCTCCGTCGGCCCCTTTGCTGTTGCGGCTCTGATAGAAACGCTCGAATACCTGAGTCTTGTCCTCGTCAGGCACACCGCACCCCGTATCGATCACCTTTATACGCAGCATCTTGCCCGTAAGCGTAAGGTCGACCGTAACGGAGCCGCCGGCCGGAGTGAATTTCATGGCGTTGGATATCAGATTATTAAGCGTCTTGCTAAGTTTGTCGGCATCAAACACCATGTCAAGATGCTCGACATTGGTGTTGAACGACATGGCAATATCCTTTTTCTCCGCAGCCACACCAAACTGATTGTACACAGCCCTCAGAAATTCTATGACATCGCCCGACGAGCCGTTGAACGTAAGCGCGGCCACCTCGCTCTTGCGGAAGTCAAGAAGCTGATTGACAAGATACAGCAAGCGGTTGGCATTTGAATAAATGGTATTCAGACGTTTTTTCTCTTTTTCATCGCGCGAGTCTTTAAGCATCGACTCTATAGGCGACAATATGAGGGTGAGAGGGGTGCGCAGCTCATGGCTGACGTTGGTATAGAACCTGAATTTAAGCTGGTTAAGTTCCTCCTGCTTGCGGGCCGTCTCTTCGCGGCGCTTCTCGGTATAGCGCTTGCGCTCGTAACGCCGCACGATATAAAACACCAGCACCACCGCACCCGCGACAAGAAGACCGTAGAGAATCTTGGCCCAGAGAGTGCCCCATATAGGAGGATTTATAACTATGGTAAGCGTATTTTCGGCATCGCCCTCCACGCCGTCGTTGTTGACAGCCTTCACCACAAGCCGGTAAGTGCCCGGCGGTATGTTGGTATACGCCGCATGGTGCATGCCGGGCGGACATTCCATCCAGTCCTTATTGAAATTCTCCAGCTTGTAATAATATGTAGTATGGTCGGGCAGCACATAATTGTCGGTGGCAAATGTCACGGTAAAACTGTTCTGCCTGTAGCCCAGCTCTATACGCGAGGTGTGGTTAAGCGCTTCGTCGAGCACCACGCGCCCGTCATACTTGCGGCCCGGCACTATCTTCTCGTTCAGCAGGCTCAGGCCGGTAAACATGACTTTCGGGCGACGCAGATTATAGTGTATGCTGCCGGGGGCGACCATATTCAACCCGTACAGTCCGCCGGCCACGATGTCGCCATTGTCGAGCCGCGCGAGCGAACGCTGGTTGAAGGTGCTGTTCTGCAATCCGTCCTTGCCGCCGTATACACGCGGTTCAAACCGGTAGCCGGGATTGTTGAAGTCGCTCTCCACCTTTATATTGACAAGACTGCCGTCGACACTCACCCACATCGTATGGGCGGCGTCCTCCTCCACTCCGAGTATGTAGGGGCGGGGCACGTCGGCAAACACCTCGACGTCATAGACCGAGTCGCGCTTCATGTCGTATACGTTCAGCCCCTCGCGTGTGGCAACCCACAAAAGGCCGCGGCTGTCGAAAAACAGCTGGCTTATGTAAGGGCTGGCAAATTCCTTGCTGCCGTCGCGCGCGCCGCTGAAGGTCGTTATCTTCCTTGTCACGGGGTCGATGACCGACACACCCTCCGTGGTACCCGCATAGACCTTGCCGTCGGCTCCCCGGCATAGCGAGTTTATATAGTCGCTTTCAAGGCCGGTTGACGCCGCGTCATAAGTCGTGAAGCGGCCTGTAGACGGGTCGAGCAGCTGCAGACCGCCGCCGAGAGTGCCCACCCACAGAGTGCCGTCGGGATTCTCGAGTAGCGACCACACATTATCGTTGGCAAGCCCGTCAGCCGACGTATAGTCACGAAACGTACCGTTCTTGTAGTGCTTCAGACCGCGTGTAAACGTACCTATCCACACACTGCCGTCGCGCGCGGGAGTTATGCACGCTATGGCCGGATGATGCGAGCCGTCGGCGGGGTCATGCACTACGCGCTTCTCGCCGGTAATACGGTTCCACAGCATGAGGCCGTCCTTGTCGGTGCCCACCCACACCATGCCGGGAGTCGAGGCCGACACCACACAGTTGACGTCGGGAAATGGCTCAAGGTCAAACTTAAACTCGCTGTCATTGTACACCGACACACCTTTTTTCTGAGTACCCACCCACATGGCGCCGGCATCGTCGACATACATGGTGGTCACCGAGTTGTTGCCGAGCGAATATGCGTCAACCGGATTGTTGACTATGTGGCGCTCCCCCACTCCTTTCTCCAGAAGCAGTATGCCGTCATTGTCAAGCCCCATCCATATAAGCCCGTCGGCGTCCTGTGCCATGGTCCTTACCGAACCGGGCACTATCGAGCGGGGCACAGTCGACATGTCGATACGGCCCGAATGAGTGTCGTAGACCCACAGGCCGGCCTCGCCGAAAGCCCACAGCAGGCCGTCGCGGTCGGCAAACAGCCACATATCCTCCTGATGCGGATTGTCGACGCCAAACGTCTCGGCACTCGCCAGTACCGCAAGGTCATCGTCTATCAGGCTTATGCGGCCGCGGTTGTCGATAACGGCGGTCACGGAGTCATCGACTACGGTAACTCCGGTTATTTCGCGACCGTCGGAGGTGAGCGGGGTCAACTTGTCGGTACGGCCGTTTTTGTAACGGTACAGCCCGTCATTGCGCACGCTCATCCATATGCCGGTAGGCAGTATGTTCATGTTCACGGGTATGGCGTTGACGCCCATCTTGCGGAACTCGGGCAGCACATTGTTGTCAAACCGGTCATGCACAGGGTCATACACACTGTAGGAGTCGCCCATGTGCACCCACATGCGTCCGTCATCGCCCTGCAGCAGCTTGTCGACATAACTGTCGCTCAGGGCGGTGCTGTCGGCCGGGTCGCCGCGATATACCTTTATATTATAGCCGTCATAGCGGTTTAGGCCCGATGATGTACCGAACCACATAAAACCCTCTTTATCCTTAAGTATACAGTTGACTTTGTTGTTGGAAAGGCCGTCGCCGGCCTCGATATGCTTGAACCGCAAAGGTCCCGCGGCTGCCGATGCCACGACCGCAAGCATAAACAGTATCACCAATAACGGACGACTTCTCATAATGCGCTTCATGATATATATATAATGTGTTTGGATTACAAATATAAGCATATTTGCCGAAAGCCGGAAATTATACAATTATTAACTGAACAATGCCTATCCGCACCGCCGTGGTGATTCTCCGGCCGCCTACAGCGTTTTGAGCCGGCGCCGCAGCCGCAGCACCTCCTCAAAACGCTGTTTTATAACATATTTCATCCTTATTAAAACATTTTATACCTACGAGCGAAACATTTGAGCCCGAAATCAGCCCGTATGATACCTGTTAATTTTACATTTTAACCATAAAAGTATCTTAATATGATATAATTTTGCCACGGTTAATCTTACGTTTAATTAACATAAGTACTCACCTAAGACAACCTAAAACTCAAAAACAACTAAACTCTAACACTTAAAATCACTTTCAATGAGAAAAAGACTAATGGAACATTGTCGGGAGTCACGACTCTTCCGCATTGCATTGGTGACACTGTGCCTCTTGACCTGTGTAGGCTTTCTGCATGCCGAACCGGTTACTGTCACGGGTACGGTGACCTCAGCCGCCGACGGCGAACCGCTCATCGGCGTAACCGTACAAGTCAAAGGTACCGCCAACGGTACATCGACCGACATTGACGGCAACTACACT
The DNA here is from genome assembly GCA_001689405.1 of Candidatus Homeothermus arabinoxylanisolvens. Lineage (GTDB taxonomy): Bacteria > Bacteroidota > Bacteroidia > Bacteroidales > Muribaculaceae > Muribaculum > Muribaculum arabinoxylanisolvens. The sequence continues at coordinate 11,344 of LUJO01000030.1, forward strand.
ATCACGACCGAGACAGGCGCAGTGCTCCTGTTTTCTTACGTGGGCATGACACCCCGCGAAATCACCGTCACATCTGACCGCCTCGACGTAGCCCTTCTCGAAAACTCCGAAGTTCTCGACGAAGTGGTGGTAGTAGGTTACGGCGTACAGAAAAAGAAACTCGTCACCGGCGCCACCGCGCAGATAAAGGGCGACGAGATTGCCAAAATGAACACTACCTCGCCTCTTCAGGCCATGCAGGGCCAGCTCCCCGGCGTCAACATCGCATCGGAGTCGGGACGCCCCGGTTCAGGCATGAAAGTCACCATCCGCGGTCTCGGCACCACAGGCAACGCCTCGCCGCTCTATCTTATAGACGGTGTGGGAGGTGACCCCGCCACCCTCAACCCGGCCGACATCGAGTCCATTGACGTCCTTAAGGACGCAGCCAGCGCGGCCATCTATGGCGCGCAGGCTGCCAACGGCGTAGTCCTCATCACCACCCGTCAGGGCAAGGAGGGCACCGCCAAGGTCACCTTCGACGGCTACTACGGTTGGCAGAGCGCTCCCCGCAAGATGAAGATGCTCAACGCCCAGCAGTACATGACCATAATGGACGAGCAGCAGATCAACAGCGGCCTCGAACCCTACAACTGGTCATCGATCAACAGCATCTGGCAGCGCGACGCCGAGGGCAACCCCCTGAGCGTCTATGACACCGACTGGATCGGCACCATGTTTGAGGACAACGTACCCACCCAGAGCTACACCGTAGGCATCACAGGCGGTTCGTCGACATCGACCTACGCCATGTCGCTCGGCTACATTGACCAAGCAGGTATAGTAGGCGGATCGGAAGCCAACAACTACTCGCGCTACAACTTCCGTATAAACTCCGACCACAAGCTCTTCAACGGCCTTGTCACTGTGGGCGAGCAGGCAAGCTTCATCTACGCGAAGCAGCACGGCATCGGTATAGGCAACCAGTACAACAACGGCCTGCGCGGCGCGTTCTACACCTCGCCGCTGGCTCCCGTATACAATCCCGCCGGACCCTTCGGCTACAACTCCACCGTCAACTCTGACTGGAACAAGGGCGACGGCAACCCCTACGGTAACATGATGCTGCTGAAAAACCAGTCCAAGAATGCTACTTTCTCGGGCAACGTATACGCCCAGATAGAGCCGATAAAGAACCTGCGCATACGCACCGTGTTCGGTGTCGTTTACGGAGCTTCGGAATGGCGCAACTTCGAGCCGGTATATCAGTTCACCTCGACCGACACCTCCCACTCCTACACCAAAGTAAGCCAGAACAAGACCAACTCGCTCGGCATGACTTGGACCAACACCGCCACCTATGACTGGAACATCGGCGAACATGCGTTCAACGCACTTATAGGTATGGAGGCCTACCGTTATCAGGGCACCTTCCTCGAAGGCAAGCAGGGCTACCTCAAAGAGGGCTTCGATGACTGGGAACATGCTTGGGTAAGCAACGGCACCGGCGCATCGACTGCCGACGGACTTAACGCCGCCGGATATCCCCACGACGACTCGCGCTCGGTCAGCTACTTCGGACGTCTCGGATGGAACTGGCAGGAAAAATACATGATCAACGCCACATTCCGCGCCGACGGATCGTCAAAATTCGCCCGCGGCCACCGCTTCGGCTACTTCCCCTCGGTATCGGCCGGATGGAACATATCCAACGAGTCGTTCATGGAACCGACGGCCTCTTGGCTCGACTTCCTGAAACTGCGCGTCAGCTGGGGTCAGGTAGGTAACCAGAACATCGACAACTACCAGTACCTGTCACCGATCAAAAACACTTACGCCAACTACTTCTTCGGCGAGTACTTCGGTCCTAACGGAGTGTACAACGGCGAATACAACACCATATGGGCCAACAACTGGGGCGCATATCCCAGCCAGCTCGGAAACCTCGGCGTGACTTGGGAGACCTCAGAGCAGACCAACCTCGGCTTCGACGCCCGACTTCTCGGCAACCGCCTGTCGGTCAACTTCGACTTCTACATCAAGACCACCCGCGACTGGCTCGTGAAAGCGCCCATACTCGCCACTGCCGGCACAGGCGCCCCCTTCATCAACGGCGGTGACGTGAAAAACACCGGTGTCGAGCTCAACGTCACTTGGAACGACGTCATCGGCAAGGACTTCTCCTACAGCGTAGGCGTCAACGGTGCTTGGAACAAGAACAAAGTCGGCTCGATACCCAATCAGGACGGCATCATCCACGGTAATTCCAACGAACTGTACAACAACACTCCCGAGTTCTACCGCGCCGAAAACGGCAAACCCATCGGTTACTTCTGGGGCTTCAAGACCGCCGGCATCTTCCAGAATCAGGATGAAATCAACCGCTGGCTGCAGGCCGGCAACGGCACCCTTCAGGACAATCCCCAGCCGGGCGACGTAATCTTTGTCGACGTCAACCGCGACGGCATCATCGACGACAACGACAAGGTCGACCTCGGCAACGGCATGCCCAAGCTCTCCTACGGCTTCAACGTCAACCTCTACTGGAAGAACTTCGACCTCGGCATCGTGGCCACAGGCGTGGCAGGCAACAAGATCGTGCAGAGCTACCGCAGCTGGGACAGCCAGCAGGCCAACTACACCACCGCCATCCTCGACCGCTGGACAGGCGAAGGCACATCAAACCGCATACCCCGCGTGACCAACCAGAACATCAACTGGCAGTTCAGCGACCTTTATGTGCAGGACGGCGACTACCTCCGCATCAGCAATCTCACCTTCGGCTACAACTTCGCTCCGCTCATCAACCAGAAGTGGTGCAGCCAGTGCCGCCTCTACTTCCAAGCACAGAACCTCATCACTTGGACCAAGTATGACGGTATGGACCCCGAGATCGGCTACGGCACACAGTCATGGGTATCGGGCGTCGACATAGGTTACTATCCGCGTCCCCGCACCTTCCTCTTCGGTGTCAACCTTTCATTCTAAGATTTGAAAACTCATAAGTTTATTTACATATTATGACTAAAATAAGATATAACATACTGACTATCGGTGTTGCCGCCGCACTCGGACTCTCGTCATGTGCCGAGAGCTTCCTCGACGTCAACTCCAAGACAGAGTCCAATACCGACAACTTCTACAAGACCGAGGCCGATGCATGGCGCGCTCTGATCGGATGCTACAACGGATGGCGCCAGACCTCGACCTCGCCCGGCGTAGGCTTCTACGTGGCTTCGACCGTCATGGGCGACGAGTGCTACGGCGGCACCGGCAACTCCGACGGCCGCAACTATCAGGTCATCGACCGCTTCGATCAGGCCGAGTCGCCCGCCGACCTGCAGATGTTCACCCTCGACTGGCAGCGCTACTACGCAGGTGTTTACCGCTGCAACGAGCTGATAACCCGCGAAGAGCAGATACAGTGGGCGCAGACCGGCTCAAACCGCGGTCTGTACATGGGCGAGGCACGCGCCCTGCGTGCACTTCTCTACTTCGACATGGTGCGTCTGTGGGGCCATATACCCCTGTTCCTGACTCCGGTCAACGAAAACCGTGAGCAGGCCGACCCCGCCGAGGTTTATGCCGCTATATTCGAGGACCTCAAATATGCCATAGAGAATATACCCGATAACGCCAACCTGACGAAGGACCAGTTTGGACGCATCACCAAGTATGCCGCCGAGGCTGTCCTCGCACGCGCGTACCTCTTTTATACCGGTTATTACGGCAAGGAACCCGGCTTCACCGATGCCGAGGGCAACACCACCGGTGTTGTCACCAAAGCCGACGCCCTCGCTGCCGTTGAAGATGTCATAGCAAGCTCAAACTATGAACTGCTCGATGACTACAAGGACTTTTGGCCCGCAGCATCGGTAGTAGCCAACATAACCACCCCCGGATGGAACACCGAAGCATCGACCTACGCCGGCGACGCCAACAAGGAAGTGGTGCTCAGCATGAACTTCACCCCTATGGCCTCTTATGCCACCGACGGAGCCGCCGACGGCAACCGCTGGCAGGTGATGATGGGTATGCGCAACCCGCTGAGCGTGGTGCCCTACTACTGCGGCTGGGGAGCCTGCACGGTGATACCGGGATTCATTAACAAGATTTATGATTCGGCCGATCCGCGACGCAAAGCCGGTGTCATCGACATAGCCGGCGAGGAGATAAACGGCGACGCCAACTTCAAGCCCTCGTACAACGACTGGCGTGAATACACGGGTTACACCGTCAAGAAGTATTCGCCGCTCGCATTCTATCAGCTCGATGACGGAGGCAATCTTGTCATAAAAAATGCTAATATGTCGACCGGAGCGGGCGATATGCAGATAAATAACTGTCAGCCGTACAATATAGTACGCTATGCCGACGTTCTTCTTATGGCAGCCGAGTTAGGATCGCCCCAAGCCGCCGCATACATGCACGAGGTGCGTAGCCGCGCAGGATTGGGCGACATAGCCGTCAACAAGGAGAACATCATGGCCGAACGCGCCCGCGAACTCGCCTTTGAAGGCATCCGTTACTGGGACCTTCTCCGTCAGGGCGTGGAAGTGATGGCCGATGCTGTTGTGGCAGGCGCAGGCGACGTAATGAACGGAGGCACTCCGGCCCGCGTCACCTACGACAAGTCAAAGATTGTAGCCAAGAAAGGTCTCTGTCAGATACCCAACGACCAGATAGTCCTTTCAAACGGCGTGTTGAAACAAAACGAAGGCTGGTATTAATGACAACACACACTATAATCATATCATCAGAAAACTATGAAGCTTAAGTATTATTCATTTCTTGCAAGCGCCGCCCTCATGCTGGCTGCCGCTTGTACGCCTGACGACCATGACCTGTCGGCTCCCGAACTGACCGCCGACGACCTCGTGGAAGGTAAAGCCTATAAGGTGGAGATAGATCAGGCCACCAATAAAGTGACTATGACAAGCCTTCTCGGTAACAAGTACGTTACCAGCTGGATACATCCGCAGGGCATCGAGAAGAAAAACTCTACCGAAGCCCGCATACCCTTCGCCGGCGAGTATGAGCTCAAGTTCGGCATCATGACCCGTGGTGGCATGGTGTACGGCGAGCCATACAAGTTCACGATCAACACCACCAACGGCGACCTGCTCACCGACCCGCTGTGGACATACCTCACCGGCGGTGCCGACCAGTCCAAGACTTGGGTCATGGACCACGGCAACCTTGACTTGGGTTCGTTCACGTTCATCAATTACTTCATGGGCTGGGACAAATTTACCGACGGCAAGGAATATCAGGCTTCAGACTACCCCGATGTTGACGATGTAAACTGGGCATGGGGTGCCGGCGAACCCGACTGGATGTTTGCGGCCGATGTATACGCCTCAATGCCCGAACTTACATTTGACCTCATAAACGGAGCCAATCTTACCGTAAACGGCGTCACAAAGCCCTTCGTAATGGACCCCGACCGCAAGACACTGACCATGCCCACAGGCGTGAAGTGGCTCGCACCCGACGTAGCCGACAACTGGCTCGTGGACTGGGTGAACCTCGAACTCGTGAAGCTAAACGAGCATGTGCTCGGCATCAAGGCCATACGTAACGATGGCGCAGGAGGCAACGGCGACCAGCGCATTGTCATATGCTACGTTGAAAAAGGCTGGGACGGCACTTGGCCCTCGGGCGGTCCGTCGGCAGAGCTCGCTCCCGTACAGCAGCCCTCTTACGACAACCTTGCGGAGTCGCTCTTTACAATCGTAGGCTCCGATGCGTCTTATCTCGGCACAGCCACGACACTGCTGCTCAACGACGAGACTCCGTATGACTACATGTGGTGGAACGGCGCGGTGAAAAACAACGGTGCACTCACCGGTGCATGGCAGTGGATCGGCAACTACGGAACTCCCTCCGCTCCCGCTTACCCCGCCATCGATGACTTCGCCCTTACTCTCGAACGCAATAACGGCACATACAAGGCTTCACTTGAAACCATTGACGGTGCTTCGGCTTCGGCATTCACCATCGAAGGCAACAAGCTCGTATTCGAGAAAGAGATAACTCTGCTTAGCGTTGACAACATATCAATCAGCGGCAAAGAATTTACCGTAATGGTATGCGACCCCGACAATGAGGAGATAGTGCTCGGCGTTCCCGCCGCAAAAGACGAGACCGGAGCAGTGAACCGCTACCTCTGCGCCCGCCTCAAAATCAAGCCTATCGGCGGCGGACAGACCGGTCCTACCGTACTCGCAGTGGACAACAATTATGTCAACAGTTATCTTGAATCAGGCGATCATTACCGTATAGAATTATATAACGCTTTCTATGATGAAGATGGTCTGTATCCTATTGACATAACAAAACTTCGTTTCAAAAAAGGACAAACAATCAAGATTCGTTTCACCTTGTCCGGAATAGACTGGAAAGCTGATAGTGATCCTAAAGTGCTCTTAGCCCACAATTTCGACAAAGATCTGGATCCTTTCACATGGCCTTCCGGAGGTGCAGGTTTTGATGTTCCATCAGCTGTATCGCTCAATAAGAATGGCGAAACCGAAATATCGCTGACTAACACATCTGACAAGACACTAAAATTTGAAGGAACAAGTTGTTTAACCATATGCATACAGCAAAAAGGACTCGTCAATTCTCCTGTTGATGCCGACGGAAATATCGATGCAAGTCAGGTTACAGCTTCCGTTACGTCATTAACCATCGAATAAATTTACCTTAAAGGAACAGTAAACAATGAAGAAAAACAAAATATTTATATTCGCGTCGCTGATGCTGGGCCTCTCGTTCACGGCCTGCGATGACGATGACAATTACTTCATTTCCACCGACCCCGTTATCGACGCTTCGTCGATAACGACCGGGTCGTCGGATGTGACCGCCACAACCGCTACCCTCTACGGTACGGTCAAGGGCCTTGACGACAAGAGCGCCGCATTCTACAAAGTCGGCTTCAAGTACGGCTACGAGCAGAACGCTCTGTCCAACACCGCCGACGGCACTCTCGTCAAGGGTGAGGGCCGCGCCGACGGAGGCACCACCATCACCGCCGCACTCTCGGGCCTGCCTACCGGCAAGACCATATACTATCAGGCCTTCGTGACCCTGAAAAATCAGGTGACATTCACCGGCGAGGTAAGCTCGCTCGTCACCACCGACGCCAAAGTCACCACTGCCGACGCGCAGGCGGTTGACTTCGCCGGCGCTGTCATGGGCGGTCAGGCCACCGACGCCACTCCCGACGCTACCGTGGGCGTTGTCATAGCCACCGCTCCCGACGTCGAGACTGTGCGTGCCGGCCTCATCTTGCCCGCCGCATCGCAGGAAGCAGCGTTTACAGTGGCCAAGAGCGGCCTCGCTCCCGCCACCAAGTACTACTATGCGGCTTATCTCGACCTCGGTTCGGGCATAGTGTACGGCGATGTAAAGGAGTTCACCACCGCCGCTGCCGATTTTGATGCCGACAACGACTTTGTGGACCTCGGCCTGTCGGTAAAGTGGGCCAAGAGCAACCTCGGTGCAAAGAGCGCCACTGACCTCGGCGGACTCTTCGGCTTCGGCGATGCCACCGGTGTCAACAACTCGTTTGACCCCGCTCAATACGCCTCAGCCGACATCTACAAGACCAAGCAGGACATCGTATGGCTTGCTTCCGACGGCGTAGCCACACTTCCCTCGGCTGCCGACTATGAAGAGCTATTCGCAAAGTGTAAGGCCGAATGGACTGAAGTAGACGGCGTGGCCGGATATCAGCTCACAGGCCCCAACGGCAACTCCATCTTCCTGCCCGCCGCAGGTACACGCACCGCCAATGACGTGACCGGCGAAGGCACTGTCGGCTACTATGCCACCGGCTCGATCAACGTGTCTGACAACACATTTGCCGACGGCTTCCAGTTCTTTTCGGGCAACAGCACAAAAATATCGGTGCCCGTATATCAGGCTCTCTCGGTGCGAGCCATATCTACTGCACGCAACGTACCCTTCGAAAAGGCACATCTATATACCAAGTGGTATCTTGACAACGGTCAGGACGGAAAGCAGCACGTATTTGAAGGTCCGTTCACCCAGTGGGGCGACACCGACAACTGGAACACCGTCACCAACAACTACCCCAACCTCGACCAGCAGATATACTGGGAGATGGGTAAGGATAACGGCTGGATCGGCTACACATACGGCAAGGACTACGGTTACATGGAATTTACCGAGGACGGTAAAGTAAACATACACCGCATAGCCGAGGACGGCACCGCCACCGATGAGACCGGCACCTACACCATCGATGAGACTGACAAGACCATCGACATCGACATCAACGTGCTTTGCGCCAACACTTGGATTGGTACAAAGAGCGGCAAGCTCAAGATACTCGCCCTCGACAACGACGGACTGCGCATAGCGCTCCCCAACGGCGACGGCTACGCCTACTCGCTCAACTACTACAGCGAGCGCAAGCGTGAGTTTGACGATGCCACTCCGGTAAACTTCCAGTGGGTCGATGGCAACTGGAGCGGCTGCTGGGGTGAAATCATTGACCGCATTGACGCTACCGCACTTGACGGCAAGCATACACTTACTTACAACGGCAGTGCCGCAAGTGCTATGGTGGTCAACATCGACTTCCAGAACATCGTTGCCAAGTACCCGAATGTGGTTATATTCATCAACGAAATCCGCACCGACGGCACCTCCATCAAGTTTGACGCCAACGACTTCTTCTATGGCGACATCGAGGACAAAGGCCACTACCGCATAGAGATGTTCAACATCTGGGGTAAGGGTGCCGCTGACGGCAAGATTGTCAAGAGCCCGTTCAGCGCAGCCACCAATGTAGAGAGCGACCCGGCTGTCAGCTTCACCTCCAAGATTGAGATTGACTACACGATCATCACCAATCCTGCGGCATATACACCCGGCCTTGTTACCATCGAACCTACCCAATTGGGCGGCGATTGGACCGGACCTAACGACGGCTCGTTTACCGCAATTGTCGATGAAAACAACAAGCTCGCTCCGAGCAAGAAGGAATTTGACATCACTCTCAACGCGGCCGACTATGGTGTTGACTATTCGGCAGGTTCGATAATGACCTTCATCAATACCGAGGACCTCATGAACGTATTCCCCGGTACACACATGACGCTTACCGACATAGCCATAGACGGCACTCCTCTCTCCGGATGGGATGCCGCAAAAGTGCCCAACTCAAGCGACGGAGCCAAGCACCGCCTCGAACTCTGGAACACTTACGGAGTGACAGGTACCGGCGGATACTGTGCTTTCGGTGTCCCGAGCGATACCGCCCCGGCTGTAGTGGCAGAACTCGGCTTCTCGACTTCAATGCGCGTCAAGTTTACTGTCGACGGCTTATTCCCGGCCGTTGAGTGGTAAAATACCCATAATACACAAGGGCGCAGTGCAATAAGGCGGCGCCCTTCATTAACACTGCAAATATTTTAATACCCTATACAATTTATGAAGATATTCAAAAAATTATACCTTCTTCTGTCGCTCGCTGTGGTTCTGCCCTTCGCATCATGCAGCGACGATGACAACGACAGCCGCTTCGAGACCATCGACATACCCTCGGAGCTCCTTGCCGAAGGCATAGCCGTAGAGCCTGCCGGAGGTACAACCTCGTTTGTAGCCAAGTCGTCAGTGCCCGTACAGACCCGCATAGAAAGCGCCGACGTCGACAAAGACGGCAACCCCACCGACGCATCGTGGCTCACAGCCTCGGTAAGCGGCAACATCGCCTCAGGCTATACAGTGACAGTGGCCGCCGAACCTAACGAGGGCAAGACAGCCCGCTCGGCAAAAGTACATGTATTCGCCCAGAACGTGGCACGCACCGTGCTCGTCAAGCAGACATCGGCATACGTAGTGCCCGAGCCCGGCCCCGACGCCACTATCAAAGACATTTCGGCCATTGACCTTGCCAAGCTCATGACCACCGGCGTCAACATAGGCAACACCATGGAGGTGCCTTCAGGCGAGACCGGATGGGGCAATCCCAAAGTCAACCAAGAGTACATCAAGGGACTGAAAGCCCTCGGCTTCAACGCCGTGCGTGTACCCTGCGCTTGGGACAGCCATGTGACCGACAAGAATAAAAACACCATCGACCCCGACTGGCTCGCCCGCGTGGACGAAGTAGTGGGCTGGATTGTGGCCGAAGGCATGTATGCCATCGTCAACATACACTGGGACGGCGGCTGGCTTGAGAACAACGTACAGAACGCCTACAGCGAGGAGATTAACAAGAAGCAGCACGACTACTGGACCCAGATTGCCGCTCAGCTCAAGCGCTACGACGAGCATCTGCTCTTCGCCGGCATGAACGAGCCCGGCTATAACACCGATGCCCAAGCCGAGCAGTCAGTACAGAACATCATCAAGTATCAGCAGACCTTCATCAACGCAGTACGCGCCACCGGAGGCAACAACTCGCTGCGCCACCTCATAGTACAGGCTCCGTCGACCAACATCGACCTCTCGGTCAAGGACAACTACATCAAGCACATGCCCGTCGACCCCGTCTCGGGAAAACTATTTGTAGAAGTACACTTCTACGACCCGTCAGACTTCACCATACTGGAAAAGGACAACGACTGGTTTCAAGGTTCACGCGTGAAATGGTTCTGGGGTGCCGCAAACCTTGTGGCGGGCTCAGACCGCAACTCAACCGGACATGATGAAAACTCCGTGGCCACGCAGTTTGCCAAGATGAAGTCGGCTTACGCAGACAAAGGCATCCCCGTCATACTCGGTGAATACGCCACCTCAATACGCAGCAACGCCACTCCGCTCGACAAGCACGAGGCATCGCGCGCCTTATGGAACGAGGTCGTTACCCGCGAGGCACGTAAAAACGGCTGCATACCCTTCTATTGGGAGACCGGAGGCGACATCAACCGCACCGACGGCAAAGCCAAGTGTCAGTACGCCATCGACGGCATAATGCGCGGCCTACAGGCATCAACCTACCCCTTCTGACATTTACACACTTTTCCGCACCAAAGAACATAAGACACATCACACAAGGGCGAGGACTCCGGTCCCCGCCCTTTTCCATCCCCGCCCCCGGCCCCCCGGCCGTTAAACAGCCGTGGTACCGGCATCCGCCTACGCCCCGAAGGCCACCCACAACCACATCCCGTATGGCCGTCCGGTTTCGCGGGCGCCGTACTACCGGCGCCCTACACGCCGCCTGCCATTGGACTGATTGCGGCGGCCACATAAAAAATCAGGCCGTCAATCACAAGATTGACAGCCTGATTGTACCCGGACCCGGGATCGAACCGGGATGGATTGCTCCACCGGTGTTTGAGACCGGCGCGTCTACCGATTCCGCCATCCGGGCGTTCGGTGGTGCAAAGGTAGATAGTTTTTTTCTGTTTTGCAAGTGTTTTGCATTAAATCGACAGGAGCTCACCTTATTGTTAATGGATTTGAAAATATTCACATATTTATTTGCATTAGTTAATATGTTTGAATATATTTGCACATCACAGCTCAAGAGCATAAGTAGATCATATTTAACCAACGCATAACCAATCCTTTATGAAAAAACTTTCACTTCTTGTCATGTCCATAGCCATGTCATTGCTGTCCTATGCCGCTATAACCAACGCCAACATGAGTCCCGACGCAAACGGCAACATCGTGTTTACATGCTACGGCGAAGAGGGCACCATATCGCTTCAGCTTTCGCTATACCCCGATTTCAGCAGGACTACAACGGCCAAGATGATACCATCGGCCGACAATAAACGCCGCCATACCATGACGCTGAAACCCGCACACCTCACCTCGGGCAGATACTACTGGCGCGTAATCAACTTCGCGACAGGCTCATATGCGCCCCAAAAGGACAAATGGACACCCTTCGACTTCAAGGGAACACTAAAGGAAAACGACCCCGACCTGACTCTAAAGGACGGCACAACACACGATACATTCAAACCCGACACGGACACCGACATAGACATCACATCGCTCTGGCTGCGGTCGTTCAATCTCAAAAACAACATATTCAAGTCAATCGACCACCCAAACAGCAACAAAGCCGAGACATGCGAGACCTACAACCACGGAGCCGTGGTGCGCGACGGCACAATCTACATAGGCCGAGGCAGTCTGTCAACCTCGGGCTGGGTACTCGACAAGACTCGTGTGTGGCTCGAACGTTACGACCTCAAGACCGGAAAAGAGCACAAACTGTTGCTCGTACGCGCTCCCGGAGGAGGCGACTATCCGGCAAAAGAGGTGATGCCGTGGATACGCGAGGATGCAGACGGCACCATATACTTCACGACATCGCGCCTCAATAACGGAGCGCCGAGGCGAGTGACAATCTACACCATCGACCTTGACGGCATAACGGCCGACACCGACGAAGTGACCGCCCGCGAAGTAAAAACACTGACACTGCCCGAGGGTTTCGACCAAGGAGGCTTCTTCACCGTCGACGGCAGCATAGCCTCCGGAGAATACACGTTATGGAGCATACCCGAGAACTTCTACGTAGACACCAAAGCAACGGGCTTCACCGTACACCGATGGAACATAAAAGGCAGCTCGGTAAAGCACGCCAAGGCCTCCATGCCCGATATAAAATGGCTTACTCCCGACCTGAATGACTTCAACGGCTTCGGCATGGCGCGCGTATATCCAGTCGACGACGAGTACTTCTACATGCACACGGGGCGTACGGCCCCTGCCGGACCCACGATGTCGGTCATGCTCTGTCGTTTTGTCGACGGCGGAGAGTGTGAGGTTGTCAGCTCGTTTGACGACAGCGGCGCCACCGTACCGGCCACCGCCCACGGCAGCGCGGGAATATCCATGTTCGAGATAGCCGGCAACCGGCTGCTTGCCTACGGTGTGGCCAAAGAAAAAGACAACACCGTCATGCAGATAGTGACAACCCCGTCCTACACCTCCGGCTTCAAAGACCACAAGACGGTATGGCGCCTATGCGATGACAAAGGCATGTCGACCAACGCGTTTCAGGGCTGCGATGTGAAATACCTTCCCGACGCCACGGCCGGCGAAGGGGGCATGTTGCTGCTCTACGCGCCCAACGCCGCTCTCGGCCTGTACAGAGTCGATGTCGACTCACGCTCAACCGGCATAGAGGCGACAAAAGCCGACACGGCCGCCATACGCTGCTCCTCGGGCAGCCTGATCGCCGACCGCGAGATCGAGGGATTCACCATGTATGATCTTGGCGGACACCGCGTGGCATCCGATACCGGCCGCGGCACGCACTTCGACATAAGCGATGTGGCTCCGGGCATCTATATCGTAAAAATAAAAGGCAGCCGCAGTTCTGTCAAGATTATAGTGACGCGATAGTTTTACGTACACTCTGCTCACGTTTACCGCTTTTATGTTGCGTTTTGTTAAAACATCGACATAAAGGAGCTTTTTTATGTTTCAATTCTTAGCAAAAGTAGTGTTATGGCACACTTTAGGCTTTTATGTGCCATAGGTTAAGGTTTTGTTAAAAGGTGTTACACATGGGAATAAATTCTTATATTTGCTCGTTCAACGTTTTTATATATACGATAAAACAATCAGATTATGGCAAAAGTAAAAGGTGCCGTAGTGGTAAATGAAGAGCGATGCAAGGGTTGCGACCTGTGTGTGGTGGCGTGTCCTACCGACACACTCGCGCTTCAGTCAAAGGAGGTCAACGACCGAGGATATCATTTTGCCTACATGGCCCGGCCCGACTCATGTATAGGGTGCAGCAACTGCGCTGTTGTGTGCCCCGACGGTTGCATAGAAGTATACCGTGTGGTCGTCAAGTAACAACTTTTTAAATTGCTTGTTTATGAAAGAAGAGATAAGACTGATGAAGGGCAACGAAGCTATAGCCCACGCCGCCATAAGATACGGCGCCGACGGATACTTCGGTTACCCCATAACCCCCCAGAGCGAGATACTCGAAACACTTGAAGAGCTTATGCCGTGGGATACGACCGGCATGGTGGTGCTGCAGGCCGAAAGTGAAGTGGCCGCCATCAACATGGTGTATGGCGGCGCCGCCTGCGGACGTGCCGTGTTCACCTCCTCGTCATCGCCCGGAGTAAGCCTCAAGCAGGAAGGCATAAGCTATATAGCCGCCGGCGAACTTCCGGCGCTTATAATAAACGTGATGCGCGGAGGTCCCGGACTGGGCACGATACAGCCCTCGCAGGCCGACTATTTCCAAGCCGTCAAGGGCGGCGGCCACGGCGACTACAAGCTCATAACCCTCGCCCCGTCGTCGGTTCAGGAAATGGCCGACTTCGTAGGCCTCGGTTTTGACCTTGCCTTCAAGTACCGCACTCCGGCCATAATTCTTGCAGACGGCATAGTGGGCCAGATGATGGAAAAAGTAGTGCTACCCGCACAAAAACCGCGACGCACTCCCGAGCAGATAGCCGAACAGTGTCCGTGGGCGGTCACCGGCAAGCCCAAGCACCGCGAGCGCAACATCATGACCACCCTTGAACTCGAACCCGCGGCAATGGAAGTCATAAACAACCGTCTGCAGGCCAAGTACCGCATAATCGAAGAGAACGAAGTGCGGTTTCAGGCCTATGACACCGACGACGCCGACTACATCATCGTGGCGTTCGGCTCAATAGCGCGCATATGCCAGAAAGCCGTCGAGGAGGCCCGTGCAGCCGGCATAAAGCTCGGACTGCTACGCCCCATAACACTATGGCCCTTCCCGACCGACGAAGTGAAGCGCCTTGCCGCACAGGTCAAGGGCATACTCGTTGTCGAGATCAATGCCGGCCAGATGATTGAAGATGTACGTCTTGCCTGCCACGACAGCGTGCCGGTATACCACTTCGGACGTCTCGGCGGTATAGTGCCTAACCCTCAGGAAGTGCTTGACGCATTCTTCGACCGCTTCCCCGAGGCCAATTCTTGATCCAACCAGCTAACAGAAAAAGATTATGGATAACAACGATATAATCCGCCCCGAAAATAAAGTGTACTCACGCCCCGCACTGCTCACCGACAATACGATGCACTATTGTCCCGGATGCAGCCACGGCGTCGTACACAAACTCATCGCAGAGATTGTGGAAGAGCTCGGACTACAGGACCGCACCATAGGCATAGCTCCGGTAGGATGTGCCGTGTTTGCCTACAACTACGTCGACATCGACTGGATAGAGGCCGCCCACGGACGCGCCCCGGCAATAGCAACTGCGGTCAAGCGCCTGCAGCCCGACCGCATGGTGTTTACATATCAGGGCGACGGCGACCTTGCCGCAATAGGCACATGCGAGTCCATACACGCAGCCAACCGCGGTGAAAACATAGTCATCGTATTTATCAACAACGGCATCTACGGCATGACCGGCGGACAGATGGCTCCCACCACCCTTGAAGGCATGGTGACCTCGACCACCCCCTACGGCCGACGCGTGGACCTCAACGGCTATCCGCTCAAGATAGGTCCTATATTTGCCATGCTCGACGGCACATGCTACGTGACCCGCCAGTCGGTACACACTCCGGCCAACGTGCGCAAGACCAAAGCGGCACTCAAAAAGGCATTCCGCAATTCGATGGAAGGACGCGGCACCTCCGTGGTGGAGATAGTGAGCACGTGCAGCTCAGGCTGGAAGATGACCCCTGCCGAGTCCAACAAATGGATGGAAGAAAACATGTTTGCCCACTATCCGTTGGGCGATCTTAAAAACACTACTGACCAATGAAAGAGGAAATTATAATAGCGGGGTTTGGCGGACAAGGCGTGTTGTCAATGGGCAAGATACTCGCCTATGCGGCCCTCATGAACGATCTTGAAGTCACTTGGATGCCGGCTTACGGTCCTGAACAGCGCGGAGGCACGGCCAATGTCACCGTCATCATAAGCGACAGCCCGGTAAGCTCGCCCGTGCTTGACAGCTATGACGTGGCGGTTGTACTCAATCAGCAGAGCCTCGACAAGTTTGAAAACAGAGTAAAACCCGGCGGCATGCTCATCTACGACTCATACGGCGTGCACCACCGTCCCACCCGCAGTGACATAACCGTACACGAGATAAAGGCCATGGATGCCTCTCTGGAGATGGGCAATTCGAAGATATACAACATGATTGTGCTCGGCGCACTGCTGGGTCTGCGCGACCTCGTGCCGATGGATGCCGTCCTCCGGGGTCTCAAAAAGACACTTCCCGAACGTCATCACCACCTCATGCCGCTCAACGAGGAGGCCATACGCCGCGGACAGGCTCTCGCAGCAGAGGCAATCAAATAAAAACACTCCTTACCTACAATACGAACAAAGACGCCGCGAGCATCGCGGCGCCTTTGTTGTATATAATTCTACTCGGTCGTCAGTCCTTTTTGTCATCGGTGTCCTTCGGAAGCTCTATGCGTATCAGCTCAAGGCGCGTAGCCGACTTCTTAAGGATGGTGAATGTCATGCCCTCGATGTCGACGACCGACCCTTGCGAGGGTATCTCGCCGAGATTGTTAAGAATGAACCCGGCAAGTGTCTGATACTCGTCTGATTCGGGAATGTCGATATTGAAATTGTCGCGCAGATCGCCGATCTCGCACCGGCCTGAAAACTCAAACACACCGGGCTCGATCTGACGTGCCGTGAGCCGACGGTTGTCATGCTCGTCCTGTATGTCGCCGAATATCTCCTCCACAAGATCCTCAAGCGACACAAGTCCGGCCGTACCGCCAAATTCATCCACTACCACCGCCATCGACCTCTTTTCGGCAAGCAGACGGCGCATCATCTTGTTGGCGAGCAGGGTTTCGGGAGCAAATATCACCGGCTTGATCTCCGCTTTCCAGTCGGAGTCGGGCTTGAACAGCTCGCTCACGTGAATATAGCCGAGCACATTGTCTATGTCGTCGCGATACACCACAATTTTCGAGCGGCCCGAGGAGGTAAAAAGCTGCGAGAGCATCTCGCGCGTGGTGGTGTCGATATTTACAGCCACTACCTCGTTGCGCGGCGTCATGCAGTCGCGCAGGTGCGTCGACGAGAAGTCGATGGCGTTGTGGAATATCTTGACCTCGTTCTCGACCTTGTCCTGAGCGGCTGTATCGTCAATCGACGTCTGTATGTACTGGTTAAGCTCACCTATGCTCAGCACCCCGAGCGAGCGGTTGGCATCCTTTATGCCACACAGCCTCATCAACGCCTTTGACAGCCATGCCGTAAATATGGATATGGGATAAAGCACTATCCAGAAGCAGAATATAGGCAGCGCGAAATAGCGCAGCGATGAGTTGGGGTTGATGCGGAATATGGTCTTGGGGAAAAATTCGCCTGTTATAAGTATGACGGCGGTCGAGATAAGGGTCTGCATGACAAGTACGAAAACCTCGTTGGGATATATGCTCTCAAGCCATGGCGACAGCAATGCGGCCGCCCCCATGCCGTAGACGACGAGCATGATATTGTTGCCCACGAGAATCGTGGATATAAACAGATCCTGATACTTGTAATACAGATTTACTATGTGGCCTATAAAGCCTCCGCGCTTGACGTCAATCTCAACCTTGACGCGGTTTGATGATATATAGGCAATCTCCACCCCGGAGAACAGAGCGGAAAACGCCAGCGATACTACAGCGATAATAAGCCAGTTAAGCGTCGATGAATCCATAAGCCTTGTCTACTTCTTTTTAACAAACGTGTCGGTACGCATGGCGGCTTCGTCTGTCATTACGTTCTTTTCAAGCTTCAGCGACTGAGGACGCAACGGCTTGAGGCCCGCCTTACGGAGCGGACGGTCGCTCTTCACCGGAGCCGGAGCTGACTTGAACGCCTTGGCCTTATTGTCGGCCGCGGGAGCGGGAGCCGGGGCCTCGGCCACAGGCTGCGCCACACTGTCGGCACCTGCCACGGAGTCGCGATGGCCCTTGAAGTCTGACACGGGGAATATGCCCGAGGGCTTGTTGATCGAGTATGTCGTCATACGCTCGTTGGAGTTGAAGCCGTAGCCTTCGATTATGCGGTCGCTCTTCTCTATGTGTATGAACGAGTCGGAATAGACCTTGCGCGACCGCTGGTCCCAGAATATCTGCTGCGACAGAAACTTCTCGTTCAGCGTATTCAATACGTTGACGTCGCCGTCAAGACGCCATAGCCCTTTGTTTTTGAAATAGGTGGCGGAGTCGCATACTATTGTGGCCTCGGTGGAAAACTTGTCGTCAAACTTCTCCAGAAACATTCCTTCGGGAAACCGCCACTGCGGCTCGTCGGCCTCGTCAAACACGAGCCAGAGAGGCGCCGTGATGCGATAACGCGTCACTCCGGAGTCCGATATGAGCGTCACCACATTATCGGTCGTCATCGTCGGCACGGTATTTCCGTCGACCTCGCGGTGTACGACATCGGTCTTCTCTTCGGTACAGGCGGTCACGCCTATCACAGCCGCAAGTATGACCGACGGCAGCACACGCAATCCGGAGAACGATGTAGCGATACGACGCTTCATAAGCCTACGCCAAGCAGTTTAACGTATCTTGGGCTGATAGAACCACAGTTCGTTGAAGTTTATGCCAAGCGTTATATTGAAGTAATTTTCCTTGATGAGCGGATTGGGATTGGCCTGACGGTGCTTCCACTCAAACCCGAGGTTTATGACCGTCTTCGAACCCGGAGCGGGCAAACCGAAACCCATCGACAGCCCGTATTCACGCAGACTGTTGTCGCCTATCTTCAGGTAGTCGTTGCTGTAGTATCCTCCGAGGCGGTAGTTGATGCGCTGCACGTAGTTGCCGCGCGGACGAGGAGTAAACTGGCCTCCCAGCGCAAACTTCCACCGGTTGTTGAACTCCTGCATGCGGTCGGGGTCCTCGACAAGAGTGTACTTGGCGTCCTTCCAGTTCTGGTATGTGAAGTCGGCCTCCAGCATAAGGCGGTCGCGCCACTGGTAGTTGACGCCGAAGCCCCATGTGTCGGGCAGCGAGAAGTTGTTGCGCATCGACATGTAGCCTATCGTATCAGGCTCCGTGTCAGAGGTCACGTCGTAGTTAACGCCCCAAGCATGACCGAGCAGGGTTTTCTTGGGCGAGTAGGTAAGACCGGCGGTAAGCTTATTGTCGCGATTGAGGTTGTAGGCATACTGGATACCGAACTGCAGGTGATAGTCGCGCACCTGAACCACACGCTCAAAGAGGGTTGTTGACCCCGCCGAGGTCACTACATAGGTGTCGTTGATGTTTGTACCGAACAGGTAGCTTATATTGGCACCGACCGAAAGCCCTTTGAGCGGACTTGCGCCCACGCCCACATACAGCTGGTTAAGACCGCCGTTGCCCGAACGCGAGCTTGAGCCGTTGTCGATTTTCGAGCCGAAGGCATATCCCACCGAAGTATAGGGGAGCAGACCGGCGCTCACACCCACGTTCTTGCATATCGGGAACTGGATGGTCACGTAGTCAAGACCGCCGCCGAAATCCTTGCCCGACTCTTCGCCCTCGGTGCTCCACAGCGCCGTACCGGTTATGCCCATGTCGAAGAGGAAGGTAAGCGAGTCCATGGCCGCATAGCTTGCGGGGTTCATGACGTTGATCTGACGGCCCGAGCTCATGGCATAGCCCACGCCGCCCATGGCACGCTGTGCCGAAGTGGCATTATCATTGAGTATACCGTAGCCGTAGCGCGAATAGGGCGTCATCGGACCTTGGGCAAAAACACTTCCGCAGGCGATGATGACCGCCGACAGTATACCTATTATTCGTTTAGTTCTGTTCATTATATAATAATATGCTGTTTAATCCTTTACATACAAGCAGCGGGTCGACCTCGACCTCCGACTCCACAAACTCGGCCAACCTCACGGCATCGCCTCCGGTCAGCACCACAATCGAGTCGGCAGGCATGAGCGAGCTGTAGTACTCGATCTCGCCCACTATGCCGCGCACTACACCGCACTTGATAGCCAGCCGGGTGTCGGTACCCCACAGAGGCACATCGCCGGGAGTCTCGGTGTCGACATAAGGCAGATGGCTGGTAAACTTGCTCAGCGCCTCGGCACGCATCCACAGGCCGGGCGCTATATTGCCCCCCTTGAACTCCCCGTCGGCCGTAAGCACGTCATAGGTCACCGCGGTGCCGGCATCGATCACCAGCACGTTGCGGCCCGGATAAATGGCCCGCGCTCCGGCTACAGCCGCTATGCGGTCGCGGCCGAGCGACACCGGGGTTGTATAGCCTATCGTTATCGGGAGTGGCAACAACGATGTCATCTCATATATCTTACGGCATAAGCCGCGCAAAGTCACTATTATATCCTCGCCCCGGCAGGCCACCGAGCAGTATATGGCCACGTCGGGCTTATACAATGCGGCTATCTCCTCCAGCCGCGAAGGATCAAGCACATCGTAGCGCCACTGCTTTACAAATTCATCGCCCTGAAACACGGCGACTTTTGCAGCCGAATTGCCTTGGTCTATGACTAAATTATAACCCATTGCGGCGACAAAATTACTAATTCCGCGTGAATTAATAACTTAAATCCTCACTATTTTCGACTCAAACACGGCTTAAGCGGCCGTTTCATGCGTTTTTTAACCTATTTTTCAATTACTACGGTTCTTTTCAGCCCGCGGAATCATAATCGACGTATAGATAAGCACCGCGCCGCCGGCAAGTGTGAAGGCAAGCCAGTCGCGCCCGCTGCCGCCCTGATAGAACATAAAAAATGCCCCGGCACAGAAAAACACCGATGACCACACCTCGATGCGGCACAGCCTCTTCACGCGCAGGTTATCGCCACGGTAAGGCGTCATTATACGTCCCGCGAGGGTCAGCACGGCCCCGGCTCCGTAAATCCACCTGCACAACTCCATGCCGTAGCCCATGACAGGCATCAGCACTCCTATCGCTATAAGAATCATCCCCACGGTGATGATCCATGTCCACAGTCTTTTCATTCTATTATGTATACGTCTTCGTTTTCACGCTGCATGTGATACTGCTCCCTGACTATCCGCTCCATCGTCTCCGGATCGGTGTCAAGGCTGTGGTTAAGAGCCTTATAATAATCGAGTGTATCCTGATTGGCCTTTATCTCACGCTTAAGCTCGGTTATCTGACGGTTATACTCTATCGACTTCAGTATCGAATTGTCATTAAAAAACAGCACGATAAGTATAAACGCCATAACGATTATAAACGTCACCGATATATAGCGACGACACCATGACAGTATATTGTTGAACGATTGACTCATAACAATGCAAAGATACGAATAAGTCGAGTGCAAAAGCAAATAATTTTTGATTTTGCCGAACGGAAGTATCTAAGACGCAGTCAACGATACGAATAAGTCGAGAGCAAAAGCAAATAATTTTTGATTTTGCCGGGCGGAAGTGTCTAAGACGCAGTCAACGATACGAATAAGTCGAGCGCAAAAGCAAATGATTTTTGATTTTACCGGGCAGAAGTATCTAAGACGCAGTCAACAATACGAATAAGTCGCGGGCCTCCAGCTCCTCATATGTAAACTCATATCGGTAGTCGGCGATGTCGTTTTCGATAAGCTCTTCACGAGAGTACTTTTTGAGGGTTTCGGGCTTGTAAATAAGCACATACAGGTTCCCGCCTGCATGGACATGCATGTCATAGCCGATATGAGTTTCTTCCGTATTGATGACATGCCACCCATCATACAACGGAATCGTTAATGCCTTTTCTGCGGAGATAGGTTCATTATCAAAAATAGTTTATATTAATTCCGGTGAATAATTGACAAACGTCACTCGTTCTGAAATTGGGGCTTCTTTATCATCACATCCGTACCATAAAGTAGAGAAAATAGAACATAGAATAAATGCCAATTTAAAATATGTCATGATTAAAAAATTAATTACCGGAATAAACTATTTTGAAATCTATCGCTTCAAATTGTTGAATAGTAAATTCATATTTTTTATCGTATATATTCTGCTCAACAATCTCTTCTTTAGTATATCTTTTCAATGTGCTCTCCTTAAAAATATAATAAATCATTACACCTTCATATGAGTCATATACATGATCCACTTCAGTCGTTTCATTTGGAAGAATCAGCATGCTAAGACCGCCTTTTAATAGGTCTTCGAAATTTTCCCGTCCATTATGTACAAAAAATAATGTTTCCGATGTCCGATTTTCAAACGTAACTGGAATGTATTCTCCTTCATCGCACTGAGTAGCAGTACAGAATAGCAGTATAAATAATATTATTGATAAACTGTTTAATTTTTTCATATATAGTATGTGGTGTTAGTCACCGGTATAATTGATGCTGAAATCCTTTGCTTCCAATTCGTTATACTTAAGCTCATATTTCTGGTCATATATTTTCTTTTCAATTATTTCCTCTTTGCTATGAGTCTTTAAAGTACTCTCTTTGAAAACATAGCAAATATGATTACGGTCAAGTGGGGAAGGGCATATTGTGGTCACTTCTAAGGTTTCATTCATAAGAATAACGCTATTATAATCTTGGTCAAAAATAGATTCATCAAATGATGTGTCACCATTAAGATTGACAAAATATATTGTTTCCGAAGAACTATTCGTAAATTTTACGGGAATACATTCAATGCCACTTTCGCAATTTAGTGCAGTACAAAGCAGTAATGCGATGACCCCAATAAGAATACTATTTACTTTTTTCATGTATTCAAATTTTTAATAGTTATTTAAAATATCAGATAGTCCAAAAAATAAGGTCTGGCTCCGGATATAGGATATGCACGTGTATTAACTTTGCCGGTCCTTGGATTAATATATTTAGCTCCATCGCCTATAGAGAAGCCATTAATATTAAAATAGTCAATGCTGTTGCTGTTATAATCAGATTTACCGGAACCGTGTTTTTTATCCATGTATTTGGCTCCTAAACGGCTGGCACTGGTTTCAAACCAACGATAACTATGAGGGATAGTGCTTAAACCGGCTGCGCTTAACAGGCTTGGTATGCCTACGATGTTTACGTAAGAAGGACCCATAACCCAACTTTGCATGTAGTGTCCGTATTCGTGAACAAACAGATGGTCCCGCCAGTCGGCTGTATAGTTGTTAGGCCCGAACGACAGGTGGCCTATAGTGAAGGCCATATCGGAAAAGCCGGTTATGCCCGATATAGCAAGCATACCGTCCATATGAGTTACATTATCGACTTTACCTACATAGTTGAGTCCATGTGCTATAGAATTACCGACTATTGAATTAAATGCGCCCCATGTTTTTTTTGTGAAGCATAGGCAATAGACCGCCACGGTACGTCAGGACTGTTAGTTTAAGTATTTTAGTCATTGGCTATTAGGGTGTTGTGGCTATCAGGTTGAAGGTAGCGGTGTAGTCGGGTACTATCATGTAGATTATAAATAATGTCCATGCCAGTATAATGACAGAGGAATAGATTATTGCCACTTTCCTACGCGATTTTATTGCCGCAACAAGTTGCTTTACTGCATTATATGATATTACAATAAAGACAATCGTGAGGAGCACGCCCAATATTATGTTTAATGTCGTCATATAGGTCTAAAGTCGTTAGGAACAATAAAAATGTAAGTTACGAAAAATATGATTTCATGAGCCGAGTTCAAGCTGATTTTTAACGAGATTGTAATATAGCCCTTTGCGTGCGATTTAATTTATGGTATTATGTTGGACTGATAATAATTATTAATATAATTGTTATTGAATATATCATATAAAGTTAACGTTTCAATTTCGTAGAGAAATGAGTAGATATTTTGTATTGATTGAATTAATTTCTCTTCAATCAAATCAAGTTTTTCTATAGTACGGTCATATTCATTAAAATTTATTTTAACAGCAAATAATAACTCTCTTTTGATATCAGCTTCTCTGATATATGAACATTTTGCTTCAATT
Organism: Candidatus Homeothermus arabinoxylanisolvens; assembly: GCA_001689405.1. Classification (GTDB taxonomy): domain Bacteria; phylum Bacteroidota; class Bacteroidia; order Bacteroidales; family Muribaculaceae; genus Muribaculum; species Muribaculum arabinoxylanisolvens. The sequence continues at coordinate 35,198 of LUJO01000030.1, forward strand.
AAATAATTATAATAATCTGTTTCTTGTTGTAATCGTGACATAAGATGCCGTAATTTTTTATTTTCAAGATCATATTCCATTTTTTCTTTTGCTTGTTAATAAGATAATAAGGCTTTTTTATATTGATTACCTTTCTCTTTTATATCTGATATTGGAATTGCGAAAGAAATGGAAATATTATACGAGGGCTTGCGCTTTGTCCAAATATTATTAAGACTATTTGATGATGCATTATTTCCAACACCAAGACTTAAAGAAGGAACTATCTTGCGATTATTTTTCGCTTCAATTAATGATTGATATATTGGGGCTAGATTCGCATTAACTAATTTATTTTGCGTGTCAATAAGTATACGTTCAATAGATTCTGGATCTATAGGTATTTGAGGGAGAGATGGGTATTTTATATGCTCGATGTTTAGATTAATACTATTTTTAAAAAAAGTACTAAATTCAATAAGTGCATAAAGAAATGCATGGCACTATCCGGGAAGCCAAGACACATATAATCATACGCAATATCTTTTAAATCATATCCCATAGCAATTGTGTCGTGCAATGATGAGGACAAGGCAAGTGCTTTTTTGTTTTCGGCGAGAGCTCTATCTAACATATTTTGACGATAGTATATCCCGGCGGATTGGGCATGGATGTAGCCGCGGAGTCGCGGATTGGCCGAGTCAGGGAGGGCTTCGAGGGCCTGACGGAAATAGTCGAGGGCGCGAGGGGCGTCGCCGAGCTCGGTGTAGGCGCGTCCGCCGTAGTATAGGGCGAGGGGGAGGAGGGAGTCGCTCGGTCGCGATAGTAGTCGACGACGGGGCGGATGAGGCTGTCGGAGGTGAAGGGCATGTCGGCTTTGTCGCGTGCTTTGACAAGGATAAGCCGATAGTGCATGAGCAGATTGTCGTCAGCGGCAAGCGCAGGGGCCATGGAGTCGAGCAGACGCAGGGCACTGTCGGGGTCGACGTCAGCTATGGCGCTTATGCGGTCGATCTCGCGGTGCACGACCCGGTGGCGCCGGCTGCATGAGGCGGCGAGGGAGAGCAGTATGAGCGACAATATGAATGTGTACAATGTCTTCATGCAGGTCGGTGTCAGGGACAAAGATACGAATAAGTCGAGTGCAAAAGCAAATAAAATGTGATTTTGCCAAGCGGAAGTATCTAAGACGCAGTCAACGATACGAATAAGTCGAGAGCCTGCAAAGGCTCGCTCGATTGCCACACGGCGTCAATGTTGGCGGTGACGTCGATACCACGGCGCCGGACGGCCGTATCTGACACGTCAACGGGAGGCTACGGCTATTTTCAGTGAGGCGGCACGCGAGAAACTACCGTCACCGCACGCTATCGAGGCCCGGCATATGTAAACTCCACGCGGTACCGAGCGACCGGCCATGTCGGTAAGGGGCCATGTGACCGGAGCGGTGGTGAACATGTCGCTGCGTCCGGCCTGTACGGTAGACCACACAAGGCGTCCGGCCATATCGTATATGGTTATGGCGACATTGACACGCGAGTCGGGACGGTCATGGCTGATATAGAAGTTGACGCGGTCGACGGCCGGGTTGATGTCGACCTTCAGGTCGAGCAGGTCGGGTGCGAGCCCGCGTGCTACGGCGAAGTCAATGATCGCCTCGGAGTGATTGCCCGAAGTGTCCCACACGCGCAGGAGCAGAGTGTGGGGGCCGTCAGACAGGCCTTCGAGAGGATACTGAAGGGTGCCCGACGTAGAGTCGTCGCCGGGCGTGTAGTACATCGAGGGGTCGGGCAGACGCACGGAGCCGTCAAGGATGAGTGTGAGCCGGTGGCCTATGCCGGCGCCTGACAGATTGATGCCGGCGTTATCGGTGACGGTGGCAATGGCTACAGGCGACTCGTTGACAGCCTGACCGGAGCTGAAGCCCGGGCTGTTGAGATAGAAGGAGGTGATGACGGGAGGGTCGAGGTCGGCGGGGGCGGAGTCGTCATAGCCGTACACATAGAAGTCGCGGCACACACCGGCGGCGTCGCGCCCGTCGGAGGCCGACGCATACAGCGACAGCGCCGGAGGCCGGCAGTTGCCCGCTATTTCGGATGGCATGGCTATGTCAAACGAGAAAGTACCGCGGCTTACGTCGGTGCGGCACACGTATAAGCGGTCGCCCTGCTCCTCAAATGTCAACCGTGGCGCGCCGTCGTGGCCCTGCCCGGTTATGCTGTGCTCGGCGTCATATAGCGTAGAGCGGAGAGTGCCGTCGAAATCGGTGACAGTGGCCCCGGTGCCGTCGGTGACACGCCCGCTTACCGTAACGCGCGACAGGGCGCCCACCACCGGGGGCGCATCGGCATCGGGCACCTCGCCGCCTATAGAGTCGATGACGGCATGAAGCCTCGGTTCGGCCACACGCAACGCCGGATCGCCGAGCAGCACGTAGCGCAACTTGTTGGTGTCGTTGTTAAGCAGAGTGTTTTTAGCCCGACGGAGCATCTCGCCGAGCGGCAGAGGCAGTCCGTCATCGCCTACTGCCGACATCAGGGAGGCCACGGCGAGAGAAAGCGACAGGTTGCGCGCGGCATACACAGGACGGGTAGCGGCGACGGCGGCAATTATGCCTTCAGGGTCAAAGAACAACTGCTCGGCGCCCGATACCTCGGGGGTGTCCCAACGCAGAAAACTGCATGTAGCCGCATAAAGCACCGGAGGATGACAAAATCCCGGGGTGTCGAGGTCGGGCTTGGCGAGCAGCCCCTCGGAGGTCCAGCTGAAAGTGTTGGCATGTCCGGTGTACCACCACCAGAGGGCACCCTGCCGAAGCTGCCTGAACATGCGGTCGCGGGCATCACGGGCCACACGGTCGACGATATTGAATGCGTCGACGTAAACCTTTGTGTACAGACGTCGGTCGGCGCTGTCAGCGGCACGCATCGCGCTGTATACGGAGTCCATCTGCAACAGGTGGGTACCGTTGTCGCCGTCATCGGCCGCCAGCACCAAATGATGCTTCCAGTCGCCGTTGTCACCGCCGTTCATGTAAGCGGCTATCTTGTCAACCGCGGCGGCGGCTTCGTTCGATGACGTGGCCGGTATGCGCCCGACGGCTATGCACAGCCTGTCGCGGCCGGGAGCTGCACCCGCACCGTCGGCAAGCAACGCGAGCATGTCGTCGCCCGTGTACGACACATAATCGTTGGCGCCCTCGACAGTCTGCCATATGGGCAGCGCGGGATAGCCTGCCGCCGCCGAGGCCGGAGTAAGACGACGGTGGTCATGGATGCCGCGGCCGAGCATAAGCGCGTAGCGGAGTTTGGAGCCGCCACGGTCGTAGTACATCTTCAGCATGCGGCGAAACGCCCCGAAGTCAGGGGTGCCTGACGAAAACTCATTGTAGACCTCGCCGTCGGTCACCACGGCCACTTCAAGCGGATCATCGCGGTTGTCGCGGTGCAGTTCGGCAAGCCTGCGGGCCTGTGGCAGAAAATCGCTGACGGTAAAGATGACCATGTCGGGCACGGAGGTGCCGTGAAGATCCTGTGGCGGCACTTCACCCACATATTCCGGAGCCGGCAACGGAGCGCCGGGCGTCCATGCCACATAGTCGCGGCGCCCCGGCTCGGTGGCGGTCCATAAAGCACGCGTACCGTCGACCGCATACCTGACAGGCTTTACCGATGCAGGGTCGGTCACGTCCCATAACATAGTGCTCTCACCCACCCCGTCGAGCGACATGCGCGCCGTCGGCGAACCGAAAGACAGATACCCGTCGCGCAGCCTCAGCCGCCTGCGGTAGTTGACCGTAATGTAGTCAAGGCGCGCGAGCCTTACCGAAGCCCGGGGGGTAAATGTCACCGTGAGGTCAAGGCGTTCGCCGTCCACGTCGGCGGTGGCGGCAATGTCGCGCAGCGTGTAGTGGCTCTCAAGGTCATTGGACGTCGAGGGTATCACCGACGCCTCGGTCACCGGAAGCGCAGTGCCGTTGACCGAAAAACTTACTGTCGACGAACCGCCCACCGTCTTGGTGGCAAACGCGCAGTTGAACCACATGTCGCCCCCGGCATTATCGGGAAGCGCGAAAGAGAATGTCTGCGACCGTTTGCGGGCGAAGTCTTCGCCAAGCAGCGTATGGCCCGTATTGCCGCCCGAAATCAGTTCGCTTTCATGAAGCACCGGAGCGGTAAATACCGTGGCGGCCTCGCCGTCGACTCCCGGCGCTCCCGTAGCGTCGTCGCGGTCCTGACGGGAGTCGGTCTCGGTTATAAAATAGTATCCTTCGTCGGAGTAGTAATTGCGCTCACGGTCTAAGCGTCCGTCATAACCGGCCCTCCACTTCATGCCCGCCGCGGCGTAAAACACTATGCCCTCCTGAACCGCTTCGGCATGGACAGGCGGCAGGTCGTCGGTATACTCCGACGATGTAAGGCGGTCGCTTATCGGAAAGCCGCCGTAACCGTACACCGCCACCTTCGACGGATCAGAAAAGCCCCATTGCCGGAGCCGGTCGCGGGTTATAAGGTGAAGTCCGGAACTTCCGACCTTTACTTTGACCCAACGCCCTGATGACAGCACAGAGTGCGCGGCGTATGTGTCGGGCGAAAATGCATGAAGGCCCGGCGCGAGCCATAAGGCCGCGACAAGCCACACCGCGGCCCAAGCCGCATGTATCGCACCGTGTCGGAGTATCATAACAATATAACGTAACCCTGTGCGGGTATATTTTTTCGCCGGTTGAGAAATTTTGATTAAATTTGCACCCGAAAACAACACCGAGTGCTTGCTACCTCGTAAAAAACAAGAAACATGTCAAAAAACTCAACAACATTCACACTACCGTTTCTGGTACTCACGGTGCTCTTCTGTGTGTGCCTCATCGTAGCCAATCTGGTCGAAATCAAGACAGTGGCGCTTGGTCCGCTGACAATTACGGCAGGTATGGTCGTATTTCCCGTAAGCTACATAATAAATGACTGCCTCGTCGAGGTTTACGGCTTCAAAAAAGCGCGCCTCGTCATATGGCTCGGCTTCATGATGAACCTATTCGTCACGCTCATGCTGCAACTCGCCATCATACTGCCCGGGGCAGAGTCGTGGGGCGGACAGGAGGCCATGCAGGCCGTGTATGGCAACGTCCCGCGCATACTCGCCGGATCGTTTCTCGCATTCATCTGCGGGTCGATAGTCAACGCATGGGTCATGAGCCGAATGAAAGTGGCGTCGGGGGGCCGCAACTTCTCGCTCCGCGCCATTGTAAGCACACTATGGGGCGAAGGCACCGACTCGATAATATTTTTCCCAATCGCTTTCGGCGGCATACTGCCATGGACCGACATAGCCCACCTCATCGTGGTGCAGGCGCTCATGAAAACCCTCTACGAAGTGCTCATACTACCCGTGACCATAGTGCTCGTAAAGCGCCTCAAGCGCATCGAGTCGCTCGACACCTACGACGAAGGCGTGACCTTCTCGCTCTGGTAATACACGCAGGGCGTAGCCTACTCCGAGTCAGGCACTCTCGCCGGCCCGTGGATTCAGCAGCAGCAGCCGGTGCCCCCCCTGACTTCGGTCACGGAATGCTCTTCAAGACACTCGACGGCAAGTGGATGATGTCGGTACACAGCCATAAAAACATAAACGGCTACTATCACCGCGTGCCCCATCTCTTCGACGTGGACATGTCGGGCGACAGGCTCGTCGTCAGTCCCGTTCCCCGCGGCTGTAAATGACTGTTATGGTCACTAAAATTACGGTTACGCGCTCAATGATTAATTTTCAAAAAGTTCGGAATGTGAGCCAAGACGCACCAGATCAATACTGTCTGTATCAGGGTCAAACCATATCAACAAAAAATCGCTCTCTATATGGCACTCCATATAACCCGCATAGTTACCGGCAAGCATATGAGGATAATTTTCTGCAGGTATCGGCTCCTCATTCTGCAATAGTTTAAGTATCTTGAACAACTTTTCCAGCTTCCTCCTGTTATTTCGGAAACGTTTGTAGTCCTTCTTGTACCGTGTAGTCGGCCTTAGTTTCTTCATAGGCCCATCGACTTCTCCATAGCTTCAATAGAAGACATATCCAGAGCCGGAGTATCGCGCAGCATTCCCGAACGCACCTCTTCCATCGCTTTAAGCGTTGTCTTGTTAGGAGTATGATAGGCGGCATCGATAAGCAGAGTCTCGACAAAATTATTAAGACTTCGGTTCTGGCATTTTGCCAATTCTTTAAGACGCTCAATCAGATCGACTGACAAACGGAAACTTTGGTTCTTTTTCTGAATCGCTACATCCATGGTTGTAATATTTTATAATACAAAATTAATCATTTTATATTATAAATACAACATATATGCATTACATGTTCCATAAACTCATCGACTTGTTCGCGTTTTTTTATTTTTCTTAGATACTTTATTTCGGCATTATCCGAATATTTTGCATTGCTCTCGACTTATTTGTATCTTTGCTAATAAACCGTTACGCGATGGAAATAAACGCCGGCATATTCAACGATTTTCTGATTGCTATGGCTGCTACGGCCGTAGTCGTTTTCGTGGCGCTTCACTTTGTCGAGGCGGGTTACGGCATGATGTACAACAGGCGATGGGGCCCTGCGATCAACAACCGGCTCGGCTGGGTGCTCATGGAGGCGCCCGTGTTCATTGCCATGCTGCTGTTGTGGGCGTTCTCGTCGCGACGTACCGACACCGCGCCGGTGGCTATGTTTCTGCTTTTCGAGCTCCACTACTTTCAGCGGTCATTCATCTTCCCGCTGCTTATAAAGAGCAACGGACGCATGCCCTTGTCTATAATACTCATGGGAGTCACTTTCAACGTGCTCAACGCGCTCATGCAGGGCGGATGGATATTCTACATATCGCCCGCCGGCCGTTATCCCGATTCATGGCTGTGGTCATGGCAGTTCATCGCAGGCACAGCCGTATTTTTCACCGGCATGTACATCAACATCGACAGCGACCGCATCATACGCAATCTCCGGCAGCCCGGCGACACCCGCCACTACATACCCCGGGGAGGCATGTTCCGCTACGTCTCGTCGGCCAACTACTTCGGCGAGTTTGTCGAGTGGACAGGCTTCGCCATACTCACATGGTCATGGGCCGGAGCGGTATTCGCGCTATGGACCTTCGCCAATCTCGCTCCGCGGGCCGGCAAGATACATGAACGCTACACCCGCGAGTTCGGCCGGCAATTCACCTCGCTGCATCTGCGGCGCATAATACCGTACATTTATTGACAATGGATAATAACAAATCAATACTCTTCACCCAAGGCCGCATAGGGCCGGTGACTCTGCGCAACAGGACCATACGTTCGGCAGCCTTCGAAGGCATGGCCGACGGAAACAGCCCCACACCCATGCTCAAGGACTACCACGTATCGGTGGCTGAAGGCGGTGTAGGCATGACAACGCTCGCCTATGCCTCGGTCACTCGCAACGGACTCTCGTTTCCGAGCCAGCTCTGGATGCGCCCGGCCATCATACCCGGACTGCGCGACATAACCGACTCCATACACGCTGCCGGAGCCAAGGCGTCGATACAGCTCGGACACTGCGGCAACATGTCGCACAAGTCTACGGCCGGAGAGACACCCATATCGGCGTCGGGACGCTTCAACATATACTCGCCGACACCTGTAAGAAAGATGCGCGACGACGAGATAACGGCCATGAGCCGAGCCTTCGGCGAGGCGGTGCGGATGGCCCGCGACGCGGGCATGGACTGCGTGGAGATACATGCGGGCCACGGCTATCTGATAAGTCAGTTCTTGTCGCCGTACACCAATCATCGCCGCGACCGGTGGGGAGGCTCGCTCGATAACCGCATGCGCTTCATGCGCATGTGCATGGATGAAGTGATGAAAGCGGCCGGAAGCGACTTGGGAGTGGTGGTAAAGATGAACATGCGCGACGGCTTCAAAGGAGGCATGGAGATTGAAGACACCCTCACCGTCGGCCGCGAGCTTGAACGCCTCGGCGCCCATGCGCTCGTGCTGTCGGGCGGTTTCGTCAGCAAGGCGCCCATGTATGTCATGCGCGGCGAGATGCCCATCGGAGCGCTCACCCATTATATGGATTGCTGGTGGCTGAAATACGGCGTGAAGATGTTTGGCCGCATGATGATACCGAGCGTCCCGTACAAGGAGTGCTATTTCCTCGATGACGCCAAGATATTTCGCCGCGAGTTGCGCATGCCTCTCATATACGTGGGCGGATGCTCGACCCGGCAGAGTATCGAGCGGGTGCTCGGCGAAGGGTTTGAGTTCGTCCAGATGGGCCGTGCGTTGCTTACCATGCCCGATTTTGTCAACCGCATGCGCGACGGACTCGAATCATCGGGATGCGAGCATGTCAACTACTGCATAGGCCGCATGTACTCGCGTGAGATGGCGTGTCATAAGTGTGTCAACGACCTGCCCCTCTCGCTCCAGCGCGAAATCGAGGCCATAAAATCACGTCAGCGATGAGCATAGCTTTGGTAACGGGGGCTTCGTCGGGCATAGGGCTTGAATTTTGCCGGCAGCTTGCCGAATTGTCATATGACATTGTTGCTGTCAGCAACAGGCCCGATGACCTTCAACGGTGTGCTGCCGAGATTGAGAATCGATGGGGAGTCAAGGTGACCGCATACTGCCTCGACCTTGCTTCGGCCGACGCCGCCGGAAAGTTGCTGGCATTTGTAGACGAAAAAGGCCTCATACCTGAGATTGTAATAAACAATGCCGGCATATTTGATTTCAAGAGAGTGGCTCATATGCCGCCTGCCCGCATTGACGCTTACATCGACCTGCACATGAGGACCATGACCCACATATGCCGCTTGTTCGGCGGCTTGATGTCAGGCAATGGCGGCGGACGCATACTTAACATGTCGTCCATGTCGTGCTGGATGCCCATGCCGGGAATAGCCATGTACAGTGCCACAAAGGCCTACATAAGGGCATTCTCACGGGCTTTCCGCATAGAGATGAAGGACCGTGACGTATCGGTTACCGTAGCCTGTCCGGGAGGCATAGCCACTGACCTTTTCGGACTTCCCGAGCGGCTGCAACGGCTCGGCACGAAAGTGGGAGCGCTCTACACGCCGCAGAAGTTTGTGCGCAAGGCCTTGAAACGGACATTGGCGGGTAAGGCGCAGTATATCAACGGCGTCATGAACCGGCTGGCCATACCGGCCGTGGCCTCCCTGCCCGAGTGGGCACGTGTACTCATCAGGAAAAAACTCCTTGATAGAATCGACCGATGAACACCGAAGGAGTATATATAGTCACCGGTGCTACCGGTGGTATAGGCAGAGCCATAACGACAGCGCTCAACGCGCGGGGATGCAAGGTCATACTCGCCTGCCGCGATACCGCCAAAGCCGGGCGTTTTATCAGTGAACTTGACAGTGGCGACACAGACTGCGATATACTGCGGCTCGACCTGTCGTCGCTGGCGTCGGTACGCGAAGCGGCACATGAAGTCGCCTCGCGGCACTGTAGGATAAACGCTCTCATAAACAACGCCGGCACCATGCCCGGAAAACCGAAAGTCACCGTCGACGGGTATGAAGAGGCCACGCAGACCAATTTTATAGCTACTGCCCTTTTTTCACGCCTGCTGGCTCCGCTCATATCGCCGGGCGGCTCCGTGGTGTTTACGACATCGATGACCCGACACATAGTCCGATTGTGCGATGACTGGCGCGACAGGGCCGTCAACCGCCACGGACGCTTTACAACCTACGGCCGAAGCAAGCTTATGCTCACGCATTTCGCCCTCGACTTTGCCGATGAGCTTAAGCCGCGCCACATAAGGGTCAACTGTTCCGACCCCGGCATAGTGGACTCCTCCATAATAACGATGGGCAACCCTGTCGTCGACTTTTTAAGCGACAGGCTCTTTCGGCCATTTATATCCTCGCCCGCACAAGGTGCCGGGCCGGTTATGGCCGCTCTCGACAGCAGACTCACAGGATGTATATTCACCCGACGCGGAGCCCGGCCCATTCCCGAGTCCTACCGCGGCGATCCGCTCCACACACAACCGGCGGCAGTCATCGAAGCCCTCGGCAATACGTGATTTCGACAGAATTGTCAAAATACACCCGGCATACAGGGGGTGCCGGTGCCACAAACATAGCCGTCGCTTAACAACCGCGTCTTTACATTGATTCTTATATTTCCGCAGCGTTTTGCTGCCGGCCGCCCAGAAACAGTCTGTCGGCCAACGACGGGTCAAAATGAGGAAATCCCGCGGCAATCTCGGTAGCGCTCAGGCGGCTCTCGTCGCTCTCGGCAAGCAGACGGTCAACCGGTATCACCTCCGCAGTCATAGGATTGTAGCGCTCTCCGAGCGACAGATAAAAACCGTGACGGAGCAACTCCTCGGCAAGTTGCGGCTTACCGCGGAAGCCGTGTATGATCCACGGCACCGATGGTTTAAGCTCCTTTTTCAACGCTGTTATTTCCTGAAATGCTTTTACGACATGCAGTATTATCGGCAGTCCGTACTCCTCGCCGATCACCGCCTGCCGACGAAATATGTCGCTCTGTACGTCAAGCGAAGCGCCTGCAAGCCGGTCAAGTCCGCACTCGCCGACCGCCGTTATGCTTCCGCTCCGGGCAAGTTCGCGGGTCTCGTCGATATATCTGTCTGCCGACGGCGACAGAGTGTCCCACGGATGCACTCCGGCCGAATATATCATGCCGGGCTGCATGGGAGTGGCGAAGTCATGATTTATTATGGCTCCGCGGCGCGACGGGTCATGAGTGTGTATGTCGGTAATCTTCATGGCACGGGGTCGTAGCCGCTTCCTCCCCACGGATGACAGCGGCATATGCGTTTCAGAGCAAGCCACAGACCCTTCACCGGGCCGTGTTTACGCAGTGCCTCGACTGCATACTGGCTGCATGTAGGTGTATAGCGGCATGCCGGAGGCAGGTGCGGCGATATGGCGCCCTGATAAAAGCGTATGGGCAGTATGAGCAGATTAATCAGCAGACGGCGCATCATCGGCTTCTGTTGTTTTGGGGAGAGTGTCGCTTACACGCGACAATATTTTTTTTACCGCGTCCTCTATGCGGCGATAGGGCTGCAGGGTGTCGGCCACGAATATAAACACGATGTCAAGCGGAAGTGTGGTTGTGTCGGGGAGCAATGAGCGGTTGAGCCGGTAAGCTTCGCGCACGCGTCTGCGCATAGCCACACGGTCGACCGCATGACGCAGCCTTTTTTTAGGCACCGATACAAGAAAGCGGGAGCCTCCGGCCCGGGTGTCGTCGAGCTTCCATACCGCCCTTATAGGAAAAGCCATAACGCCCGCTATCCCCGGAGTACGGGAAAAGAGGGCGTCTATGGATGTTACGGAGCGTAATTTTTCGCGCTTATATAGACGATACGATGTCACGTCGTCAGTTGTTTTGTGCGTCCTCCTTGAGGAAGAGGTCAAGAGCGGCAGTCATCGAAGGAGCTTTTACCGAGGGAGCTTCCATGTCAAGGCGCAGTCCCGCGTTGCGTACGGCTTGGGCCGTTGTCGAGCCGAAGCAGCCTATCTTGATTTCGTCCTGCTTGAACTTGGGGAAGTTTTTAAGCAGCGAGTCAATACCCGACGGGCTGAAGAAGAGTAGCATGTCGTAATCAAACGGTTCATCGGGGCCGAAGTCGTTGCTGACCGTGCGGTACATCACCGCCTTCGTATAGTTGATGTTGTTGTGGTCGAGTATGTTGAGGTCCTCTTTGTGAACGTTGCTTACGGCATACAGATAGCGTTCCTTATTGTGTTTCAGCAGATAAGGCAGAAGGTCGTCAAGCTTGCCGGTGTTGACAAAGAATATCTTGCGTTTACGATACACTATATATTTCTGAAGATAGTTGGCTATTGCCTCGGTAGTACAGAAATATTTCATGGTATCGGGTACGGTGTAGCGCATTTCCTCGCAGAGACGGAAAAAATGGTCTACGGCAGTGCGTGCGGTAAAGATTATCGCAGTGAAGTCAGGAATAGATATTCGGGATTGACGAAATTCTTTAGCGCTCAAGCCCTCAACCTTTATAAAAGGACGAAATTCAATCTCGACACCGTATTTTTCCGCAATTTCGTAGTAGGGCGATTTTTCTGATGTAGGTTTCGGCTGCGAAACAAGTACTTTTTTAACTTTCACTCTATGAAAAACTTGTGTAAGATTAGCTAATTAAAATACGACAAAGTGAAAATATGCCGTTTAATACCAACAAAGCCGGTATGATTTCCACGGTGCAAAGGTACAAAATAAAATAAAGCAACGTCGAAAAATTGTGGTAAAAAATTCTAAAACCCTTATAAATGAATATAATCCGTGCACATAAATATAACAATATGCTCGTACATAGCAACGCTTCGGTTAAGGACGGATAGAAAAGCACCGACATGGCCGGAAGAAGCAGACAGAAGCCGAGAAGGGTCTGCGACGAGTTAAAGCCGCTAAGCAACTGATCGGATTGTTTAGGCTCGGCAAAGACGTAGCCGATGACCTTATAGGCCGCCACCTGAAGAAAATAATACACAAAGGTCACGCCGATAAAAGCGCTCGCCACCACGGCGGCTTTAGCCGGAGGTACATAAAGCCCCAGCAGCGGCATTCCCGCAAGAAGAAGTATTGACTCGCACACACACAGCTGTATGATGAGAGCGCCCATTATACGGGTCTCGTTGACCGTACGCTCGTCGAAGAGCGTGGACCGCCGGCGCAGGCTCCACATGTCGTTGAACAGGGTCTTCAGAAAGCGCGAGTACTGGCGTATGTTGAATATCACAATCAGCATCATGGCTATGATGATGCACAGCAGCCCGGAGTTATAGCCGAGAAGTTCGGGCCGTGGCTCGAGAGGCAGCCCGGAGGCATAGGCGGTGACGGCATTGTTTATGCCGGCGGCGTCGACTTCAAGCGGAGCCTGAAATGAATGACACAGTTTTATTGACGCTACGACTGCCATCGGTTAATCAGTATTTCTCCCCGCCGTCGTATGCCGTCAGGCGGTCCAACGCCGCTTTTACGGCCTCCTCGGGAGTGTCGGCCACGCTCCATAAGCCGTGGGCGCGCATGAAGTGCTCGTCGTCAGTGTGACGAAGATGGGCGAGCAGCATGTCGTAGAACCCGTAAGCGTTGCCTATCACGACATTGCCCTCGTAAAGACCGAGCTGGCGCCATGTTATTATCTCGAACAGCTCGTCGAGTGTGCCCACTCCGCCGGGAAGCGCTATGGCCCCGCACGACAGGTCGGCCATGGTCTTCTTGCGCTCGTGCATCGAAGCGGTGGTCAGTGTGGTGTCAAGTCCCGGATGATTCCATCCGCGCTTTATCATGAACTCCGGAAGTACGCCTATGGTCTTGCCGCCCGCTTCTATGGCGCCGTCTATCGCTGCGGCCATAAGCCCGCCGCGTCCTCCTCCGCTTATAAGCGTGTGGCCGCTCAAGGCTATGGCGCGCCCCGTGGCGCGGGCCCACTCCATATAGCGTGGTGCGACATCGGAACTCGACGCGCCGTATATGACTATACCGTTTTTGTCCATTGCGGCTTATTGTACCTCCATTAGACGGGCAAGGTACTTGCCTATGATGTCAAACTCAAGATTCACGCGGCTTCCGGCCTTTATGCAGTGAAAGTTGGTATGCTCGAATGTATAGGGTATTATGGCCACACGAAATGAGTCAGGCTCCGAGTCACACACCGTGAGGCTCACCCCGTTGACCGTTACGGAACCCTTCTCGACCGTCACGTAGCCGCGGCGTGCGAGAGCCTTGTCGGCCGTGTAGCGGAAGCGGAAATATGTACTGCCGTCTACCTCGCGTACTTCGTCGCATACGGCCGTACAATCGACATGTCCCTGCACTATGTGTCCGTCAAGACGTCCGTTCATCATCATGCTGCGCTCGACGTTGACAAGGTCGCCGGGTTTAAGATCGCCGAGATTGCTGCGGTCAAGCGTCTCCTGTATGGCGGTCACGGTATAGGTGTTGTCGCCCGGGAGCGACACTACCGTCAGACACACCCCGTTGTGCGATATCGACTGGTCGATTTTCAGCTCGTCGACAAACGAGCATGTGAGCGTAAGGTGCACATTGCCGCCGTCGCGCTCAACGGCCGTCACCCGAGCCGCTTCCTCTACTATTCCTGAAAACATAATTGCGTTTGATAGTTTTATAGCGCAAAGATACGAAATATACTAATCTAATCCAACCTGCATAACGACGGCTGTCGATTCAGAGAGTGTTGACGATTGTTGTTATATTCCCTCCGAATAGCTATATTCGCGTCATGATATTGCTGTGGATATCGATAGGACCGGTCGAGACCTGCGTGCTGCTGCTCATAGCGGCGGCTGCGGTTGTGGCCTTGTCGGTGCGTCCTCCGTCGGTGACTCCCGTAGAGGAGTTTTACTACGCGGGCGAACTTGTACGCGGCACCGGCGACGGACAACCCTCACCGATGCTTGTCGTCGAGTCCTGTAACGGCGCGACGGTATGGCGGCGGTGCGGCTTTGACCGACAGCCGTCGGCCGACATAGAGGCCGTAAGCATAGCCGTAACATTGCACGGCACCGAAGTCACTGTCGAGGAACGCATTGTCACCGCCCGCTGTCCGTCGGTCGACGACAGCGTGGTCACGGCCCTGTTCCGCCCCGACTGCTTCGTTGCCGGGCGCACCTATCGGGTACGTTACAACTCCTCGGCGCTGAGCCGCTCAGTCACTTTCACATTCGTAGCCGGCGGCGGGGCCGTCACTCACCTGCCCCTCCGCCACTGACGTCCGGTCCGGCTCCCTGATCAGTTATTTGTCGAGAGCTTGGGCTATGTCGGCAATGATGTCATCGACATTCTCGATGCCGACGGAGAAGCGGATAAGGTCGGGACGCACACCGGCCTCAAGCAGCTGCTCGTCGGTAAGTTGACGGTGCGTGTGGCTTGCCGGATGAAGCACACATGTGCGGGCGTCGGCCACATGGGTCACTATCGCGGCGAGCCGCAGGTTGTCCATAAAACGTATAGCCACATCGCGTCCTCCTTTCAGTCCGAACGACACGACTCCGCATGAGCCGCCGGGCATATATTTCTGTGCCAAGGCATGATACTTGTTGTCGGGAAGCCCGCAGTAATTGACCCAAGCCACCTTTTCGTTCTTTGACAGGTATTCGGCTACGGCCTGAGCGTTGCGGCAGTGCTGCGGCATACGCAGGTGCAGCGTTTCGAGGCCGAGATTGAGCAGAAATGCGTTCTGCGGCGACTGTATGCTGCCGAGGTCGCGCATAAGCTGGGCCGTGGCCTTGGTTATGTAGGCCATCTTGCCGAAAGCCTTCGTATAGGTAAGACCGTGGTATGACTCGTCGGGGGTGCACAGTCCGGGAAATTTCTCGGCATGGGCGTCCCAGTCAAAGTTGCCGCTGTCCACGATGGCGCCGCCCACGCTTGTAGCATGACCATCCATGTACTTTGTCGTGGAGTGTACAACTATGTCGGCGCCCCACTCAAACGGACGGCAGTTGATAGGCGTCGGGAAGGTATTGTCGACAATCAACGGCACACCGTGACTGTGGGCTATGCGGGCAAACTTCTCGATATCCAGCACTTCGAGCGACGGATTGGATATCGTCTCGCCGAACAGTGCCTTTGTATTCGGGCGGAAAGCCGCCGAAATCTCCTCTTCCGATGCGTCGGGATTGATAAATGTCACCTCGATGCCCAGCTTCTTCATCGTCACGGCGAAGAGATTGAATGTGCCGCCGTATATGGCCGAAGAACATACGAAGTGGTCGCCGGCCTGACATATGTTGAACAGCGCGTAGAAGTTGGCCGACTGGCCGCTGGAGGTAAGCATGGCGCCTACGCCCCCTTCGAGTGCGGCTATCTTTGCGGCCACGGCGTCATTGGTCGGATTCTGCAGGCGTGTATAGAAGTAGCCGGTATCCTCCAAATCGAAGAGGCGCGCCATCTGCTCGCTCGTGTCATATTTGAACGTGGTACTCTGGTATATGGGCAGCACACGCGGCTCTCCTTTGCCGGGTGTCCATCCCGCTTGTACACACAGTGTTTCGGGTTTCAGTTTCGTTGACATAGTTTTTGATTATATATTGATGTGTTGGTAATCTTGTCGTTGCATTACAGCGGCTTGACGCTTATCGCATAACCGCCGCCGGGAGCGGCCTTCATTTTCAGCTTTGTCTTGGCCGTAACTTTCTTTTTGGTTATGGTATAAACCTGCGGATTGTGAAGATAATGTGCGTCGGGGGCGTCGGCATAGATGGTGGCCTCATACTTGCGCCCCTTGTCGAGGAAGTCAAGCACGAGTTCCGACTCATGACCGTTTTCAGCCGCGGTGCAGCCTATGAACCAGTCGTCGGTGCCTTTGGCTTTGCGCGCGGCCACGATGTATTGCCCCGGCTCGGCCTCAAGGTATCGGCTTTCGTCCCAGTCTACGGCCACATCCTTTATAAACTGGAAGGCGTCGAGGAAGCGGTTGTACACTTCGGGCACGTCGGCAGCCATCTGGAGAGGGCTGTACATGGTCACATACAGGGCCAGCTGACGCGCGAGCGTACTGTTGACGTTGCCGGCGCTGTGCGGGTTGACCTTCTTCATGTTCATCTCGAATATGCCGGGTGTGTAGTCCATCGGTCCGCCCTGCAGTCGGGTGAACGGGAGCACCGTGGTGTGCGAGGGCTTGTTGCCCGCAAACGACTCATACTCCGTACCTCGGGCCGACTCGTTGCCGATAAGGTTGGGATAGGTGCGGCACAATCCCGTGGGGCGCACCGCCTCATGAGCGTTGACCATGATCCTGTGCTTTGCCGCCTCGGTCACGGCATAGAGGTAGTGATTGTTCATCCACTGCCCGTAGTGATGCTCGCCGCGCGGTATTATGTTGCCCACATATCCGCTCTTGACGGCATTGTAGCCGTACTTGTCCATAAGGTCGTAGGCCGCCTGCATGTGGCGCTCGTAGTTGCGCACCGAGCTTGATGTCTCATGGTGCATCATCAGCTTCACCCCTTTGGAATGTGCGTAGCGGTTAAGCTCCTCGATGTCAAAGTCGGGATACGGAGTCTGGAAGTCAAACACATAGTCTTTCCATTTGCCCGACCAGTCCTCCCAGCCTATATTCCAGCCCTCTACGAGCACTTGGTCAAAGCCGTGCTCGGCGGCGAAGTCTATGTACTTCTTTACATTGTCATTGTTGGCCGGATGCTGCCCGTGGGGTTTTGTCTTGGAGTAGTCGAGACTCTCAAGTTTCACCGACGGCAGGTCAAAGGTGTATGACCATTGCTTTCCGTGGCCTATCATCTCCCACCATACGCCTATGTACTTCACCGGCTTTATCCAAGAGGTGTCGGCATAGCGGCACGGTTCGTTGAGATTGAGGATGAGATTGGACGAAAGCATGTCGCGTGCGTCATCGCTTACCATGACCGTGCGCCACGGTGTCTTGGCCGGTGCCTGAAGATAGGCCATGTTGCCCACGGCATCGGGTGTAAGCCACGACTCGAACACCATGTTCCTGTCATCAAGGTTGAGGTGCATGCACGAGTAGTCCACGAGTGCGGCTTCATGAAGATTTATGTACAGGCCGTCGTCGGTCTTCATCTGCAACGATGTCTGGACTCCGGTCGGCGAGAAAAGTGTCTGCGATACGTTGTCGCATATCGAGGCCTCAAGCAGCGGACGTATCTCCGACAACTTTGACTCCGTGTAGCTGTACTCCTGAGTGTCATAGTCGCCGGCTATCCACCATGCCGTGTGGTCGCCCGTCATGGCAAACTGCGAGTGCTCGGCCTTCACAATGAAGTAAACGAGGTTGTCCTGCAGCGGAAACTCATAGCGGAAACCCATGCCGTCGTCATACACACGGAAGCGTATGTTCATGTAGCGGTCGGTCGACGGCTGGCGAAGCTCGACGAGAAGCTCGTTATAGCGGTTGCGTATGTCGCGCGACTCGCCCCATACCGGCTGCCACGTCTCGTCAAATGACGAGGTGGAGGTCTTGACTGTCTCAAAGCCGTTCATGAGGTCTTTGCCGTCGGTCAGTTCGAGGCCGAGGGTACTCGGTTTGATTACGGGCTGCCCTTTGTACGTCATAGAGTATGTGGGCACTCCGTCTACTACGTTCATGTCTACGGTTATGTTGCCGTCAGGCGACGTTACGTCGGCGGCGGTCATCGACATAGTCGAGGCGATCGCGATAAGCGCAAAATTCAGTAACTTTTTCATATGCACGGTTGTGTATAAATCAGTGGTGATGCAAAAATACGCAATTTTATCCGTTTACAGTGAGTACAATCCGTTATAATTACGTATTATTTATGTAACTTTGTTTACTAACCCGTATAACCGAATCATTATGTACCGATTTATTGCACTGGCGGCTATGCTGCTGTCGTTTGTTATTTCATCACACGGAGCTTATCTTAAAAACCGTTCATTTGACAACGGATGGCGGTTCTCGCTTGACGCCGACTCAACCGCGCTCGCTCCCGGCTATGACGACTCGTCATGGCGCATTGTCGACCTGCCCCACGACTGGAGCGTGGAGGGCGCCTTTGACCGCAATGCTCCGGCCGGCAACGACGGCGGCTATCTGCCCACAGGCATAGGTTGGTACCGCCATAGTTTTGAATACAATCCAAATGAGGAGTGCGACCGTGTGCTGCTGTATTTCGAGGGAGTCTACATGAACTCCGAGGTGTGGGTCAACGGACACCGTGCCGGCGGCCGCCCCTACGGCTACTCGTCGTTTTACATCGACATAGCGCCCTACCTGAAGCCCGGTCCCGACAACGTCATAGCCGTCAAGGTCGATAATTCGGCACAGAAAAACTGCCGCTGGTACTCCGGTTCGGGCATATACCGCAGCGTGTACTATACGCAGGCTCCGAGAGTGGAGATAATACCGGAGTCGATGGTCATCACCACTCCTGTGGTGACGGCCGACAGCGCACGCGTCGAAGTAAGGATGCTTGTCGAGAACCGCACCGACACCGTGGCCTCGCTCAAAGCCTCGTTCAACTCGCTGTGCCGTCATCGCGACATGCTCACGATTGAAAAGAGCTTTACCGCCGCGCCTCATGACACAACCGAGGTCAGCGTATCGTTTACCGTCGATAACCCCGCGCTGTGGTCGCCCGACTCGCCGGAGGCTTACTTTATGATGACCTATTTAAACCAGAACGGACGTAACATAGACATGAACCATAGCATTTACGGGCTGCGCCGGTTTGAATACTCGGCCGACAAGGGACTCCTGCTTAACGGAAAGCCCATAGTGCTGTCGGGCGCATGCGTGCACCACGACAACGGCATACTCGGAGCGCGCAGCTACAGTGACGCCGAATGGCGCAAGGCACGCATGCTCAAAAAGGCGGGGTTCAACGCCGTGCGCACGAGCCACAATCCTCCCGCCGCCGATTTTCTCGACGCATGCGACGCTCTGGGACTCATAGTTATCGACGAGGCTTTTGACGGATGGCGCTCGTCGAAGACCGCCCATGATTACGCTGAGCTTTTCGACGAGTGGGCAGTCGAGGATGTGAAGGCTATGGTGATGCGCGACCGCAATCATCCGTCCATACTGGCTTGGAGCATAGGCAACGAGATCATAGAGCGCAAGTCGCCCGAGGCGGTCAGGACCGCACGGCTGCTTGCCGAGACCTGCCGCAGGTATGACCCGACACGCCCGGTGACGTCGGCGCTCGCATCGTGGGACAGCGACTGGGAAATCTACGACCCGCTGGCCGCCGAACATGACATAACAGGCTACAACTACATGATACACAAGTCGGAGAGCGACCATGAACGTGTGCCGTCGCGCGTCATGTGGCAGACGGAGTCTTATCCGCGCGACGCCTTCTCCAACTGGGTCAAGGTCAACGACAATCCTTACATAATAGGCGACTTCGTGTGGACAGGCATAGACTACCTCGGTGAGTCGGGCATAGGACGCTACTTCTACGAAGGCCAGACCGAGGGCGAGCACTTCGAGCGCGACCAATGGCCGTGGCACGGCTCATACTGCGGCGACATCGACCTCATCGGTACCCGCAAGCCCGTGTCACACTACCGTCAGGCGCTTTACGACACAGACTCCGCAAGAGTATACATAGCCGTGCGTGAGCCTGACGGCTACCGCGGCAAGATAAAGGAGACGATGTGGGGTGTGTATCCTACATGGGAGTCATGGACATGGCCGGGCCACGAGGGAAAGCCGGTGGACGTAGAGGTCGTGTCGCGCTGTCCGAAAGTGAGGCTGTATGTCAATGGCCAAGCGGCCGGCGAGGCTGCCATGAACCGCGGCAACGGCTTCCGGGCCGTGTTCAAGGTGCCTTACGAGCCGGGCAGCATAAGGGCCGTGGGGCTGGATGCCGCCGGAAAGGAGACCGGAGTTGGATCTGACACCCTGCACACCGCAGGCGCTCCGGCAGCCATAAGGCTTACCCTCGACCGCACCGGGCTTAGTTACAAAGATTTGGCCTACGTGCTCGCAGAGATAGTCGATGACCGGGGAAATGTCGTGCCCGATGCGTCCAACCGCCTTACGTTTGAAGTCAACGTGGCCGGACACATACTCGCTACCGGAAGCGCCGACATGACGAGCGGTCATGTGTATACCGACAATGTGTGCGATGCTTGGAAAGGACGCGCGTTGTGCGTGCTGAAGTCAGGTACCGGCGCCGGAGACATAACACTGCGCGTAACATCGCCGGGACTTATCGACGCCACGGCCACTCTCGAGAGGATTAGAACTATCCGCTGACGCCACAGCCGGCGTTCAGGCCGTGTGGGCCAGAAGCCACGCCACATAGCCGACGTAGCACAGTGTCAGCACCGCGCCCTCGGCGCGTGTGATGGTACGCTGACGGAAAAACCAGCCAAACACCCAGAAAAGCAGACTCGCGCCGGTGAGCGTGAGCAGGTCCACGTTGCCTATGCCGCCGAACGGCAGCGGCCTTATCGTGGCCGTACAGCCGAGTACGAGAAATATGTTGAAGATGTTGCTGCCGATGACGTTGCCCAGCGCTATGCCGGTCTTGCCCTTGAGCGCCGCGGTGACCGAGGTGGCCAGCTCCGGAAGCGACGTGCCGGCGGCCACTATAGTAAGACCGATGACGGCATCGCTCACGCCGAGCCCCGAAGCTATGCCCGAGGCGCCGGCTACGAAACGGTCGCCGCCGTATATAAGTCCGGCAAGACCGCCTATGACCCACAGAGCCGATTTCCACACAGGCATGGCGGGTGTCGAGGGGTTGTCAACCGCCTCATCGCCCGTGGCTCCGGCAGAAGTGGCCTGCGAGAAAGTGTAGCGCATGAAGATGGCGAAAAACATCAATAACAATATGCCGTCGGCGCGTGTCACCGTCGGTGCGGCGCTTCCGTCAAGCAACGGCGTGTTGCCTATGACGAGCAGTACTACCGACGACAGCATGACGAGCGGTATCTCGTTGGTCATTATGCTCCGCTCTATCTTTATAGGCGCCACCAGAGCGGTCACTCCTATTATGACAAGTATGTTGAATATGTTGCTGCCGACCACATTGCCTATGGCAAGCTCGGCGCTTCCCTGAAAAGCCGATACCATGCTTATGACCAGCTCCGGCGCCGATGTGCCGAAAGCCACCACAGTGAGTCCGATAACAAGGTCCGATACGCCCCAGCGTTTGGCAATTGCCGACGCTCCGTCGGTCAGAGCATTGGCGCCGACCAGAATCAGCACAAGCCCCAAGATTAAAAATACAATGTCGAGCAACATAACAACTTATTTTTGTTGCGCAAAGGTAATAAAATTAGTCTAATTGGGCTAATAGGACTAATTAGTCTAATAGAATCATTTGCTCAGGAGCGGGCGAGTTTTTTGAGTTGTGCCGGAGTAAGCCGGGTGTGCTTGTCAGAGAAGTGTATCTTGTTAAGCTCGGCAGCCGTAAGCACTTTGGCTCCGGTCAATACGGGACGTGGTATATGTTTCATAATCAAACATGTATATAGGTTTACGACTCCGACTTGTCAATAAGCGGCATAAGCCGGTTCAGGCCGAGCAGCACCGTAAGATATGCGGCTCCCAGAACAAAGAATTGGATCCTCAGCGGGAAAATATCTTTAAACCAACCGCCGCCGAGATAACAGAAGAAGAGCAGCCACAGCGTACACTGCACACTCACGCACAACGTGCACCATATCTTGGCGCGGAATTTCTGATACCATATGCTCCAGAACGTGAACGGCAGGCAGCACACGTTGCACAGGGCAAGATAACATGTCCACCGGGGAAAGAGGAGCAGCGTCATAAGGCTCACGCTGAAATAGGCAAATCCGACTTCGCTCCAGCCGAATATGCCGAAAAACTTGGACGCCTTTGTCGCAAGTATACTGTCGCAACCGCCCTGCTGGAGAACGCCGCACACCCTGTCGGCCGCACGGTTCTGTATCTTCAGGCTCTTCTGCACAAGCATGTAGGTGAGATACAGTCCCGCTATGTCGAGAAGAGTGACAAGCACTGTCGAAATATGCCGGTACAGTCCGTTGCCTACAAACATGTACAGATACAGAAATATGGCGCCGGCTGCCAGCACCCACTTCTTGGCGCGGGCTATAAACAGATCGCGGCGATGCTCCGCAAGCGACGGTTCGACCGACTTTTCATCGGGAAAAGCCAAAAACACAATGCCGTTCCACGCCTGCATGAAGCTGTCAAGCGACATGCTTTCGTTCACGCCTTCGGTCATGTAGCCCACCCTGTCGCCGTCTATCGACGTGACAATGACGAAGCCGCCTCCCGTACGGGCGAGAAATGGAGGAGTGAGCCGTGATATCTCGCTTTTGTCGGCAAGCTGCACTCCCTCGCTCTCAATGCCGTAGCTCTGCAGCAACTTGGAGAATCCGAAGAGCGACCTGAAAGGCATGGAGCGGTACCGGCTGTCGGAATAAGCCTTTGTATAGGGCACGCCCAACGCCTCAAGAAAGTCGGAAAATACCGTCGTCTCGGCCATAATGAACAATGATTATACGTATGACTCCACTTGATGCAGCAGTGTCTCGCCGTCCATCTCTCCGGCATGGCGCCACACTTCGCGGCCATCCTTGTAGATGATGAACGCGGGTATGGTGTCGACATGTTCACGGCTTGCGAGCGACTTGTTTTCGTCTATGTCAAACTGATATACCTGCGCATTACCTTCAAGCAACTCCTTCACCTGCTCTACCACCGGCATCATATGACGGCAGTGGGGGCACCATGATGCATAAAACTCCACCAGCACCACGGCGTTTCCGTTGATAATTTCGTTATAATCCATAATATATCCGCTATTTGGTTATCGTAAAAAGAAAACGCCGGGAGACTGTTATGGTTGACCCCCGGCGATGCTTTTAACGTCCATTAAAACGTGTCAGCCGCCAAACAGGGTCGAACTGTCAGAATGCAGCCGATTGACAGGTGCTATCGGTGAGGTCTTATACGCAGTTCAGGCGACGCGGAGCACAGACTGTTGAGCGAGGCCACGGCCGAAAGGGCCTCCGCGCGGTATCGCTGAGCCATCGTGTCGTCGACACCGATAAAGCAAGTGTGCATGGCATACGCCACCACCGCGTCGCGCAGGGTGTGGCGCAGCAGGTCGAGTCGGTGTCGGGCGGTGTCGGAGCTTACTTTCAGCGTCACTCCTATACACTCGTCGCCGCCAAGGTCTATGTCGGACATGACCGAAAGCATATGCAGCGACGTGAATATGAACGCGCTCTTCAAGGCGGGTATGAGCGCCTCTTCGTTGTCGGGCACAATCATCGGCGGCAGCGGCTTGTCCTCGGGCGAAAGATAGCTGTGCAGCGCCGAAGCCGCATATATGTCACGTGCCATGTCGGAGTAGTCAAGCGCTACCGCGACTTCCTCATAGTATGTATTCATGAAAGATATGGATTTATTGTCAGAGTTTTGTGTAATGACGATACCGGCGACGTCTGCTCCTTACCAACAGAGCGGGCGGCAGCAAGGGGACCAGTGCGCTCCTGCGCCGGCGCAGATGGGTGCGCAGTATCTTGACGCCGCACTCCGGCGATATGAAGAATGAGTCGGCCGGCTCGAAAACGGCCACATGCATGGCCGCCTCGCGCAGCGACTCATTCTTGCAGCACTCCATGCGTGTCATGACCTTGCGGTAAAATTCAGCCCATTTCCGCCGCGTAATGCCGGAGCCGCTTACGCCGCCGTTGCGCCTTATGGCGAGGACAATCCTGTAGGCGTAGTCAGGATCTACATAATAAGAGGGAGCCTGACTACGCGACACGGCGGCAGACAACGCGAGCAACGAGCCAAACCGCCTGTCAGGATTCTGCTTCAGTACCGATTGACATGCGTCTAAAAAATCAAGGTCGCGGGTACTGTAAAAAATGTGTGTACTCATTGTATAGATAAATATTAGTGGTTAAAATGCAATGCAAATATACAACACCATATGGGCGTAATGCAAGCACACAGCCGTTAAAGATAGTTAACACGAGTGTTAAATCAAAAACGGTATTTACGGCGGAAGCGCACGCGCTCCGATATGACCGGAGGATACTGCGAGGCCGCATACAGCGCTATGGCCCTCGTCATGAGTATGTCATCGTGGTATCCGGCCCTTGCGCCGAAGCGGCCCGAAGGATCGCACTCGTATACAGCCAGCTCGTCGCATGCGTCGGAGTCGCGTTCTATGTAGGCTTCATCCCTGACCATGGCTATAAGATGGTTTATGAGCATGGTCTTGGTGGCCCTATTGGTATGAAAGCCCACCCGCGTCTCATAACCGGCCGCAACGGAGTCATTGATACGCCGCCTGTACAGATTGCGGTACACATGGTTCAGCTCCGACAGTACATACAGGCCGTGTTCGCCGCCCGTGCACGATGACTCAAGCGAGTTGCTCTCTATGACGAGCAGCGCCTCGCAATACCACTGCGCTATCGAGGCCGCGGTCCACGCCACTATGTCGTGGTCGCCGTGGCCACGCCATTGTGCCACAACAGCCGGCCGCCCTTCATGGCCGAGAGCGTCGAGCACCGATATGACCGTGTAGTCGCTGCCCTCGGAGCGTCCGCCTATGTCGACCGCCGCCACGTAGCGGCCTCTGCACAGCGGCGACATCTCCGGAAACCGCCACACTTTCAGCCGTCCGTTGGGGTCGTCGCAGAAGCCGTCAATCTCCAGCGCTCCGGGGCCTTTGACCGAATGGGTCACAAGACGGCCTACAGCCGCGGGCGGTGTGCATGACGCACGCAGCCGCTCGACCTTATCGAGCGTGAACACACCGTGGCCGGTGTTGGCAAAGGCCTCTATGTCATCGGAGGGAAACTCGGCGGCCATAAGGGCGGCCGTCGGATACTCGCGCCGCTTCTCGCGGTACCAAGCTATCTGTTCGAGCGTGCATCCGCGCTCCCAAAGCCCCCTTTCGTATGTGTCGAGCGACATCCACAGGCTCCCGTAGTCGCCGACCGGCACAGAGTAGATATCTATCTCATACCACGGCACGAATACGGCGGCCTTGTCGCTCTCGCCACGCTTGGAGCGGAGCCACTCGGAGTGGAAGTAATTGCCCACGCCGTTGGCCGTGCTTTCGAGTACCACAAGGCTCTCGGGCACCCTCGCTATGCCGGCGCATATGGCTCTCACGAAGCCCTCGGGAGTGCGTGAGGGCGTATCGGCCCAGAACGCCACCTCGCTAAGATGAGCCATGGCCACATCGGCACCGCGCACCGACTCCTGACGCTCGCTCGACGCCACTGTCACACGGCAGTCACGGCCCCGTATGAGGCGCGTGTTGATAGAACGCTCAAAGGCCGTGAACCCCGGCCGCTCCTCCTCGTCCCAGAACTCCCCGGGATAAGAGTCGAGCATCTTTGTGTATATGCCCCTTATGGTGGCCGCCACGTCCTTTACATGCGCACATATAAGAGAGTGCCAGTTGCGTGCCCGGCAGCACTGGATCCACGCCATATACATCTGCACGAGCGTCGATCCGCCCCACTGACGGGCCTTAAGCATGATTATCCTTATGGGCCGCCCCTCACACCGTTGCTGCTCAAACAGAGCCACCACGCGCCTCTGCGGACGGTTGAGCATGAACTTGACGTCGCGGCCCGTAAGCTTGTCCTTTACGGTGACGCACGTGGCCGCCCAGTACTCGAAGTCATGACGCACACGCAGCAGCCTCCACAGCCGCTCGTCGCGTGAAGCGGCCTCCATGTCGGGGTCGTCGAGCATGGACTGCGGCACCAGCACCGGCTCGCCGCCGGGCGAAACGGCCTTTACTCTCCGGCCGCAGCATCCGGTGCCCGAAAGCTGGTCATAGGGCGCCGTAAGAAGCCGGTTGCGGCGGGTGTTCTCATCGATTATCTGTGTCAGCGATTGTTCCATGATAAAAATGTCAATATTATTTCTTCAAATTGCATAGACTCGTCGGCGGTGCCCGAAAGCCGCAGGGTGATACCGCGCACGGGCCGCGTGACGATACGCGCACGGAGCGGAGCATGCACGGAGCCTGCCACATCGAGTGCGGTTATAAGACCGGGACGCCGCGAACCGTTGTCGCCCTCGACTGCGGCGCGCAGACGGCAGTCATCGGCCCCCACACGCCATGTCACGGCTCCGAGAGTACGCGGCATGCGTCCCGGCAGAGCAAACGAGGCGGTGTAGCTCACTCTGTCGGTGCCGTCGCTGTAACGGACACACCGGTCACTGTCAAGCACAAGCCAGCGGTCATCGGGCATAAGACACCACAATTCCTGAAGCTCAGGCCGGTAAACGAGCCGGCGCGCACGGCACCGCGCCATTACCTGACCCGCCTTTGAAGCGGTTATGCGCAGCAGTGTGTCGCCAAAAGCCGAGGCATATACTCCGTCGGGCGCCACAGCCACCTTACGGCCGTCGTCGACTCCCCGGCGGTCGATAATATGGGCCGACGACAGGCTACGCGACGCGTTGACCGACAGCGCGTATACGCCGTCGACCGAAAACACATACAGATGGCGCCGCGCAAAGTCCCATGCGCTCGACGACTTGGCGGCGGGGGTGATGGCCGTGATGCGACCGCATGTTATGTGGGCGGCCGAGTCGATGACCGCGGGCGACGAGGGCGCGGCGGCGAGAACCGTGCCTGCAAGACGCTGCGGCCCCCCCGAAGAAATCGGGGCAAGCGGCTCCGCACACGGTTCAAGCTCTACCGGAGCGCCGTCGGCCGACATATGACAGGCCATGCGACGGCACGGCGAAGGCGAAAGTTCAATGACGGCGCTGCGGTGGGTGCCGTCGCCGTAGCTGACGCAAAGCTCCATTTTCACCGCGGCCGGATGAGGATAGGCCGTGAGAGGCCCGAGCTGCAGAGGCGCGTGGCCGCTGCCCGAGTGCATGGCCGTGACAACCTCCTCGGTTGCGTCGTCATGACACAGCGTCACTCTTGTCACGGAGGTCCACGCCATGGCAGGCAACCGCTTCACGGCTCCCGCAAGAGGCGACTCGGGGAGTGCCCGTATGGGTGTTATGTCGCCCCACAGCAGCATGTCGCCCGTGACGAGCGCCGTACGCGCCGTGAACGAATGGGGCACCTCGACGGCGCCCTTGAGGAGCGGATACATACCGGGGTCCTTACGCAGGAGGGGGCCGAGAACGGCGCTCACATCGGAGTACGCCGGATACACCCGGCGGACAGCCGACGGCATGACGGGCAGCCCACCGGCAAACGGATTGTTTATACGGGCCACGCACCGGCAGGCGGTGTCGAGTCGGTCGACAACCGGCAGTGCGGTGAGGGCGTGACTGTAATTCAGCGGCAACGTGGCGGTGACAGTGCCGTACGAGCCGTCGGTGTCGCCGAAGTCAAATGCCGCGTCAGCCCCGGCGTCGACTGCGGCCAACGGAGGCGACATATACAGCTCCAGAACCGCCGCCCTGCGCGCCCAAGAGGGGTAGGGCGCGCAGGCCGCACGGAGCCCTAACGAGAATGCCCTTACGCCCACCTGAGCGGCGAGGACATGTGTATAGCCGCCATCGCCCGACATGAGCCTTATGACCGGCTTGGGCGGCGCGTATCCTCCGGATGGTGCAAGCATGACCGGCGACGAGCGGTGAAGGGTATTGCCCGAGGCATCGGCTATGCGGTACCATACGATGACGGGCGCCGTAATGCACCCGACCGACGAGGCCTTGACCACCGCGCGGCTGTGTGCCGAATAGAGCGCATAGCTAACGCTCCGGCTGTCAGCGGCCGACAATGTGCCCGGCCAGCGCTCCACAGGCCGGTCGAGACGGCATGCCGGAGCCGTGACATGGTACTCGCCGGCGTCGACAGCCTCGATGACCACAGCCGGGAACTCCGGCTTCATACCGAGCACACGGAAGCTGTCGGAAGCCTCGTCATAGTCTGCATGCCACGGGCCCGCGTCGGTCATGAACAGGACAGAACGCGCAGTCACGGCGGCACAACGGAAGTCGGCCGGAAGGGTTCCGAGCGGAGTGGCGATGCCGCCGCGCGACACAATGACGTCGCGGCCGTTGACGGCAAATACCGAACGTGAGCCGTCGGTATGCACGTATTCGGCAGCCGCATCGGCGGCGGGCGGCTCGTCAAAAGCCGGCACGAGACATCCGTTGCGGTTGCGCATGTTGATTACCGTGGTCGATGAGTCACCGGCCTCGGGGAGAACCGGTTTTATCGAAATGTCAGTGTTTTTCATTGCTGATAGCGGTTGGTTATGCCGCAAAGTTACAGCAGTGAGGGCCCGGTTTTATGCACAATCGGGCGGAACGCCTGTAACAGGCCTGCAATCAACGCGTTAGGAGTGACGAAATTCCGAGGGCGATACTCCGGTGATGTTCTTGAAGTACTTTCCGAAGGCCGACTGGTTGCTGAAATTAAGAGCGTAGGCTATCTGCTGTATGTTTTTGCCGGAGTAGCGCAGCATGTTTTTGGCCTCAAGTATGACATACTGGTCTATCCACTCCACGGCGCTGCGCCCTGTGGCCTCGCGTATGAGCACCGACAGGTATTTGGGAGTGATGAATAGCTTTTCGGCATAGAACTTCACGGAGCGCTCCTGACAGTGGTGACGGCTCACCAAGTCGAGAAACTCGTGCACATAACTCACTCTGCGGCTGCGCGATGCCGTGGAGGAGCTGTCGGCCGTGATGCGGCTGCCTATATTGAGCAATTCATAAAACAGGGCGGCAAGAAGATTGCGCGCTATGCTCTTGGCATAAGGATTTCCCTCCGATTTAAGAGCGGCGAGATGCAGAGCCTCAAACATGGTGCGCAGCATGCGGCACGAGCGTGCATCGACCGACACGGTCGGGGCATGGCTGAACGTGAGTACTTTCATGTTGATGACATTGAGGTCGAGGTTTATGTCATACATGAACTCGCGCGATATAAACAGCAGGGCCACATCGAGCTGCTGGCGCTCGTTGGTGACCGCCTTGACAAAGTGATTGGGCCCGATGATGACAAGCGAGTCGGGGGCTACCTCAAATGTCTCCGTATTGACCTCGATGGCTCCCAGACCCGACTTCACTATCATGATGCAGAAGCCGTCGATGCTGCCTATGTCGGTTATGGTGCGTGTGATACGCGCCGGTGCTGTGACAGAAGCATATATGTAGCGGTTTTCGTAGTTGCTGAAGTCGGAAGCTATGCTCTTTATGTGGGCAAGGTTGGATAAGTCAAGAATATTGTTGTTCATTATAGCGGCACTGTTTTCTACTACAAATTTGGCACATTATGCTATTTTTTGCAACAAAAAAGCCGATATAATGTACCTATCGACCAATTCCTATACCATTTCCACCAAAAAGCGACGGCAATCCCCGCGCTTCCGGTGCAAGCTTGTAGCCGGACGCCGTGGTACCGGTGTCCCTACCGACATTGGAGCCGTTTACCGCAAAAAACGCTTCGGCCGGTTATGTGAAAAGACGTCCCGAGACATATCGACATGCCCCGGGACGTACCAACCCTAATATATTAATGTGTGAAAAATATCCGGTCAGTCGATTATATCGAAGCCGGTATATCGGCGCAGAACCTCGGGAACCACGATGCCCTCGGGGGTCTGGTTATTTTCAAGCAATGCGGCCATGATGCGCGGCAGGGCGAGCGCCGAGCCGTTAAGGGTGTGACACAGGCGTGTCTTCTTGTCATCGCCACGGTAACGACACTTCAGGCGGTTGGCCTGATAGGTCTCGAAGTTGGATACCGACGACACTTCAAGCCAGCGTTTCTGGGCGGCCGAGAATACCTCGAAGTCAAATGTTATGGCCGAGGTGAACGACATGTCGCCGCCGCACAGACGAAGTATGTGCCACGGCAGTCCGAGCTTGTCGAGAAGTCCCTGAACATGGTCTTTCATCTCTTCGAGAGCGGCGTAAGAGTCCTCGGGACGCTCGATGCGTACTATCTCCACCTTGTCAAACTGGTGCAGGCGGTTGAGTCCGCGCACATCCTTGCCGTAGCTGCCGGCCTCGCGACGGAAGCAAGCCGAGTAAGCGCAGTTCTTTATGGGGAGCTGCGAGGCATTGAGGATGACGTCGCGGTACAGGTTGGTGACCGGTACCTCGGCGGTGGGTATGAGATACAGATTGTCTTCGTTGACGTAATACATCTGACCCTCTTTGTCAGGGAGCTGGCCGGTGCCGTAGCCCGACGCCTCGTTTACTACGTAAGGGGGCTGTATCTCGAGGTATCCGGCTTTGCCGGCCTCATCGAGGAAGAACTGGATAAGGGCGCGCTGCAGGCGGGCACCCTTGCCTACGTATACGGGGAATCCGGCGCCGGTTATCTTTACACCGAGGTCGAAGTCGATGATATTGTACTTCTTGGCGAGATCCCAATGGGGCAGCGCATCGGCGGGCAGGTCGGGCATGGGGCCGCCGGTCTTCTCCACGACATTGTCTTCGGCGGTCTTGCCTTCGGGCACCATGTCGCAGGGCACGTTGGGTATCGACAGAAGTATGTTGCGTATCTCGGCTTCTATGGATGAAAGCTCGTCGGCTATGGCTTTCTGCTCCTCTTTCAGAGCGGCTACTGCGGCTTTGGCTTTTTCTGCCTCATCCTTGTTGCCCTCTTTCATGAGCTTGCCTATCGACGCCGCGAGCCGGTTAAGCTCGGCCGCTTTGTTGTCGTTGGTCAACTGGGCCTGACGGCGGCGGGTGTCAAGATCGATGACCTGCTGTATGGTCAGTGTACCGTCATAGCCTTTCACTGCAAGACGCTCGACGATACGTCGGGGATCTTCTTTTATTTGCTGTATTGTAAGCATGATTTACTTGTTGTTTTTTGACCGGATGAATAAATCGGTTAGGCCAGAAGCTCTTTGACTTTGGCCGATATGGCACGTCCGTCGGCGCGTCCGGCAAGAGCCTTCGACGCTACGCCCATGACCTTGCCCATCTCTTTGGGCGAAGTGGCACCTGTCTGTGCTATGATCTTGCGCAACTCCTCGGTAAGCTCCTCGTCTGAGAGCTGCTTAGGCAGATACTCTTCGATTACGGCCGCCTGAGCGAGTTCGTCGCCGGCAAGGTCGGCACGGTTCTGGCTCTGATATATCTCCGCGCTTTCTTTGCGCTGTTTCACCATTTTAACAAGTATCTTCATAGCCGTGTCGTCACTGAGTGTGCCGTCGGCTCCCGGGGCGGTCTTGGCCTCGAGAAACTCTTTCTTGATGCCGCGCAGAGTCTCAAGACGCACGCGGTCTTTTGCAAGCATGGCCGATTTTATATCGGCGCTGATTTTGTCAAAGAGATCCATTTTGTGATTAATTAGTATGCAAAATTACAAAAAATACTCTTAACGCCGACATTTCCGAACAGTTAACTTGACGTTTTTTCTGCGGTGGCCGTGAGCCGCGGTGTCATGTCTACAGTTTTCTCACCTTGAGGGCGGCAATTGCGGGCTTGCCCTTGACAGGCCACAGGCTTATGACGATGTGGTCTTTGTCGTTGTCAACGATGTAACGGCGCTTGAAGGCGGTGCGGTAGCGGCCCCCGTCGGCGGGCGAGAAGTCGGTCTCCACCGCGGCGCCGTCGATGAGTATGTCGAAGCGCGTGTCGCCCGATGCCTGCTCGGCATAGCCCTGTTCTTCGCCCAGTACCTGTTCTGCCGCTGGTGGATGACTCGCCACTCCCACGGCCCCTTCGAGTATGCATGGAAGCGCCTCACTTGGATCTGACAACGCTCCTACACGCTTTTTTACATACATTAGCACCGCATCCCCTTGCAGGTCACCGCAAAGTTAGTTATCTTTGCATCCGAGACTATGGCTACAGAAGGCACTACACATCATTCACGAGACATGCTCCCCGAACCGACCCTGCATCGGCTCCCGTGGTATCTTGCTTACGTCAGCTTGCTCAAAGCTGCCGGCATAGAGTATGTGTCGTCGACCCAGATAGCGCGACAGATAAATGTCGACGCGTCGATGATAGCCAAGGACCTCTCGTTTCTCAACATAAAAGGCAAGACTCGAATAGGTTACGAAGTGACCTCGCTTGAGCATGTGCTTCAGGACTTTCTCGGCTTCAAGGTAGGCCATAACGCGGTCATAATAGGCGTAGGAAGCCTCGGAAACTCGCTGATTCAGGACTCCGGCCTTACCAACTACGGCCTCAACATAGTGGCCGGTTTTGACATAAGGCCCGAACTCGAAGGCACCTCGATATGCGGAGTGCCTATATACAATATCGCCGAGCTTGACCGGCGGCTGCCCGCTCTCGACGCTTCGATAGGCATAGTCACCGTACCGGTCGAACACGCGCAGGAAGTCAGCGACCTCGCCGTAAAAGCAGGCATAAAGGCCTTGTGGAATTTCACTCCGTTCCGCATCACCGCACCCAAAGGCATAGTGATACAGAACACATCAATATACTCGCACCTCGCCGTCATGTACAACCGGCTCGGCGCCGGCAACACAAAATAACCCCCTGCACAGCCGGCATCATGAAAGTAATAGCATTTGACCGTACACCCGACTCAACACTCGACATGCCCGTCGGAGCCGACATAATGCCCGACTCCGCCATAATAAAAGACGGCAAGCCGTTTTTCATACCCGCACTTTCCGAAAACTGGGACTACTACATCTGTCCGGCGTTCCGTGTGTCGCGCCTCGGGAAAAACATAGGCGCACGTTTCGCATCACGCTACATCGACGCCGTTACCGCTGCCGTCATAACCCGGCCCGTCGACGCCCTCGATCTGTGGGCGGGACGCGACACCGCGCTCCTCAACATCTACGAAGGCGCGGTAATAATAGGCGACTGGCATCCGCTCGACATCCTGTCGGCCGACTCACAAGTCATGATAGGCGACACATCGGTCGAGGCTGGCGACGCATTTGAGCAGGCATGCACGCTGCTCGCCGCCACCGCAGCCATAGGCACGATAAAAATCGGCGACATAATGATACCCTACCGCCGCCGCTTCGCTCGCAATCTGCCCCTTGACACACGCCTCTCGGGATCCATCGATTCAACTCCCCTGCTCACCGTCAAAATCAAGTGAGTCGAGAAACCGCTCTGCCATAGGAAGGACGCCGTGATATACCACGGTGCCCGCACATACATGCGGAAGCCGCGGTATGCTTCATTGTTTGACGCGTGGACGGAGTTTATGTTGCCATATGCTCCGCTGGCGTTTTTGCCGTTTATCTCGCCACAACCG
Source organism: Candidatus Homeothermus arabinoxylanisolvens (assembly GCA_001689405.1). Taxonomy (GTDB): domain Bacteria; phylum Bacteroidota; class Bacteroidia; order Bacteroidales; family Muribaculaceae; genus Muribaculum; species Muribaculum arabinoxylanisolvens. Next base: position 68,871 of record LUJO01000030.1, read on the forward strand.
CCGCCATAAAAGCCGCCTGCATACCAAGCGATTATGACAGCCGTCACCTTGAACACCGTATCGGGCACCGCGGTGTATGGCGCGCTGCCTGCTATGTACATTATGGCTTCCGGCACAAAGGGAAGTAGCGCTACAATAAGAAAGTACCACTTCCTGTACTTGTATCGGGTAACCGTCTGCAGCAACAATGTCGCTGCAAAAAGCACTGTCGCCCCCAACAGCTGCGACAGCGAAAATCCGGTGAGCCCGAACAGCGTTATGAATCCGCCGCGGGGCAATATCGTAAGCAGATACAGACACACGTAAATGACAAATATCACCGCTCCCGCACCGAATTTCCGCATCACACTGCCGTTCATTACATTCCTGAATTATTGTATTACTTAAGTCATCACTCTTCCCAGCGGAGCACGGCACCGTTGCGGCGTGCCGGATCGGCACCGGTATAATCCATCGAATAAGGACTGCCCGTAGTGGGGCTCTTGCCTATGTAGCGGTGATTGCGCATCGACATGAGCATAAACTCCTTGTCAAGATAGTCCTGCCACATGAATTCCTCGGCAAGTTCTATATTATCTGTAAGGCGTACATCGCCCGGAAGTCCGAAACCAGACACAAACACATAGCGGCCGTCGGCACACTGGAGCACCACCTTGCCGTTGCCGCGGTCGAGCACCCTGAAGCGGGTCTGCGGCGAGTCGTTATCCTTGGCCGTGTCATACACCAGTCCGTGCGACATGGCGTGCATAGGCAATCCTGTAGCCACATTTATAATACGGAAAGTCTTTCCGAACGGTATGTAGCCCGTGCGGTCGGCCTTAGGCTCCTCGACGGTGAAGTTGTCAAACTCCGCGTATCCTCCGTTCTTACCGTTTTTGTTGAATGCGAACAGCGCCATGCGTGAGCCTTGAAAAGTGATAAGCTGATAACTGAGTGTCATTTCACGGCCTATGTCATGAAATTCACGGCCGTCGGTCGAGTATGAATACCGGCCCTTGTCGTTGTCGAAGTCGCCGGTGAAACGTAGCCATACGCGGCCGTCGGTCAGCTTGACAGGTACGTCTATGGTGTCATTGTCGACCTGCTCGAAGCAGCGCAGTACCGTCTCCTTGCCCTCCCTGACTATGCCGGTCCATGAACAGGGCACGTTTATATTGCCCAGACCGCATACGTCGCCGTCCTTAAGATGCTTTACGTCAAGCTCCACGGTCGTTATCGACACCGGCCCTACCACACGTTGGGTCAATGTATTGCGTGCCCACATCAGTTGCTCGGCAGGCATGGTGCGCAGACGCAGGCGTCCGTTGCGCAGCTCCCACATCTTGTCATCGGGGTTATGGTTCCACTGCCATATGCGCTTAAGCTCACGTCCGTCGAAGTCATCGCTGCGCTCATAGGCCGCATGGGGCGTCACGGTGTCGCGCGCCGCTGTCGACGGCTTGAGCCATGTACGCGGAGCGCGTCCGAGATTGCCCTCAAGGCCTATCATGGGCCAGCCGTCCACCCATGTCACGGGCGCCAGTGTCGTGGTACGTCCTATCGAGTGGAAGTCCATCATCAGCAGTGCCCACCACTCTCCGTCGGGAGTCGACACGATGCCGCCCTGATGTATGTTGGAGGCGGCGGTCTTGTCGGGATCGGCAGGCGCAATTCTCACCGGATGGCCGTCAGGCATGATGCGTCCGTTTATGCGTGTACCCGGCGCCGCGTGGTAACCGAAAGTCTCGTCGGCCGTTATGACACATGTCTCGTAAGGCCCCCATATATTGTCGGCCCGCGAGCACAGAGTGCGGCCGTTTGGCGCATAATCGGTCGATATAAGATAATATTTACCGTTTATCTTATACATATGGTGTCCCTCGCCTATCGCGCTTCCCTCCGGTATAATTACACGCTCCGTACCCTCGACAGGGCCGCTCATGTCGGGCTTCAGCTCGGTACATTTCACCTCGCCGTAACCGTGTATGGCATATATCTTGCCGTCGTCGTCAAAGAGCACGCCGAGATCATATATGCGTCCCTGCATGTTGATATGCTTCCACGGACCCTCTATCTTGTCGCTTATAAAACACTGCAGGCCCTTGCCGTTGACGTTGGAGTATATGTAGAATTTACCGTCGTTGTAGCGTATACAGGGCGCCCATATGCCCTGTCCGTACACCTCCTTGCCGTTTTTCAGCGAGAATGCGTCGTCGTCGAAGTCAAACCGGTCAAAGCAGTATGACACATTCTCCCAGTTCACGAGGTCCTTGGAGTGCAGTATGACAAGACCCGGTACCGAGTGCATCGTGGTGCCGGCAAGATAATAGTCATCGCCGACCCTCAGAATGTCAGGGTCGGAAAATTCATCGTACATCAACGGATTGGTAAAGGTGCCGTTGCCGTTGTCGGCTGTCCATGAACGGTTCTGCGCCGACCCGCACAGTACGCTTACGGCCGACAGTATGCACAGAAGTGTTTTTTTAGCTCCCATAGCTTTATGACTTTTCTATGTTGTTCTTATTTATTTAATTCTGAAGCCCCTCAACCCGCTTCTATTCCTCGGGCTTTATGAAGCCGACCGGACGGCGAGGCTTCTCTTTAGGTTTGCTCTGAAGCTCTGCAAGCGAGGTATTGATAGCTTCAATCTGCGCCCGGGTATCCTCGTTGATGTCATTGTAGTCGGCAAATATCTCCTCCAAATCCTGCTTCAGCTCTGCGAAATTCTGTTCAAGCGCGGTCAGCCGTCGCAGCGGAGAGTTATCGGCAATCATTTGCCTTACAGCTACAAACGCACGCATGATGCCACGGTTGATCTCTATGGCCGTAGCATTGCGCAGTACGCTCGACAGCATGGCCACACCCAGCTCGGTAAACGCAAACGGCAGGTATCGCACACCACCGTGACTTGAGATGCCAAATTGGCATCTCAAGTGCTCTTCTTTTGTAAGCTCGAACATAAAGTCCTCGCCTTCAAAGCGTTCCATATTGCGCCGAACGGCTCTCTTCAGCTGCGCCGTCTCGACACCGTACATTTCCGCGAGATCGTAGTCAAGCATTACACGCTGACCGCGTATCTCGTAAATCTTGTTGTGGATTAACTGTAATTTATTCATGGTTTTGCTTGAAATGTGTAAGAATACCGCGAGAATACAATGAAGTATCTTGCCGACGCTTGCTTTTATACTTGAATCAGGGGGGATTGGTTATATTCCGGTTTGAGATGTAGCCCGGAGCGGAATCGAACCGCTATCTAAGGTTTAGGAAACCTCTATTCTATCCGTTGAACTACCGGGCCGTTGGATAACCGGCATTAGACACTGCAAAGATAAGCAATTTAATCAATACAAAAAAATGGGAGCGGCGCTATTCCGGCCGCTCCCGAAATTTATACTGTACTGACCGGCACGGCTTATTTCTTGAACTCTACAGCGGCCTTCTCGATGCCGAGACCCCGCTTGTAATTCTCGATATAAACGTTGAAGCCGGCTACCTCTGCCTCGGTAGGCGTGATTTCGGTGCCTACATCGCCCGCAAACACTTCCTTGTCAAGGTAGTCGGGAAGCGACAGGCCGCCGGGGTTGTTGACAAGATACGAAGCCAGCAGCGCCATGCCCCATGCTCCGCCTTCGCCTGCGGTATCCATTACCGATATCGGCGAGTTAAGAGCGGCGGCAAGTATGCGCTGACCCACACCTTTGGTCTTGAACAGACCGCCGTGACCGGTGATGCGGTCAACCGATATCTTCTCCTCATTGAAGAGGATGTCGTTGCCTATCTTGAGAACCGCCACGGAGCCGTACAGATGAGCGCGCATGAAGTTGGCGAGGTTGAAGCGGTCGCCGACAGAGCGCGCGAAAAGCGGACGGCCCTCGGCAAGTCCGGTAACGGGCTCACCCGAGAAGTAGTTGTACGCCAGCAGACCTCCCGAATCGGGATCGCCGTTCAGAGCGTTGTTGTACAGCTTGCCGTATATCTCGTTCATGTCCACCGGAAGTCCGAGAAGTTCGGTGTATTCGCGGAACAGGCCTACCCAAGCGTTCAGGTCGGAGGTGCAGTTATTGCAGTGTACCATGGCCACGAGGCTGCCGTCAGGGGTAGTCACGATGTCGATAGGCTCGTAGGGTTTGCTAAGCTCCTTCTCAAGCACTATCATAGAGAACGAGGATGTGCCGGCCGATACATTGCCCGTACGCTGCTTGACGGCATTGGTGGCCGTCATGCCAGTACCGGCATCGCCTTCGGGCGGACATACGGGTATACCGGCTTTAAGATGGCCGGTCGGGTCGAGCAGCTTGGCTCCCTCGGCGGTAAGACATCCTGCGTTTTCGCCTGCAAGAAGCACCTTGGGCAGTATGTCATTTAGCTTCCATCCGTAACCTTTGGGCGCCACGAGAGCGTCAAACTTCTCAACCATGGCGGCGGAGTAGTTCTTTGTCTCGGGGTCGATGGGCAGCATACCCGAGGCGTCGCCTATGCCGAGTACCTTCTCGCCGGTGATCTGCCAGTGGATATAGCCGGCAAGAGTGGTCAGGAAGTCGATGTCCTTGACATGCTTCTCGTCATCGAGTATGGCCTGATAAAGATGCGATATGCTCCAGCGAAGGGGTATGTTGTATACAAACAGCTCCGAAAGCTCGGCGGCCGCACGTGCCGTGTTGGTGTTGCGCCATGTGCGGAAAGGCACGAGTATCTCCTGCTTGCTGTCAAAGGCCATGTAGCCGTGCATCATGGCGCTGATGCCTATGGCGGCGAGGTTTTCTATCTCGACGCCGTACTGCGCCCTTACATTGTCCTGAAGGTCGCGGTAGCAGTCGCGCACACCCTCCCATATGGCCTCGATGCTGTATGTCCACAGGCCGTCGACGAGCTGGTTTTCCCACTCGTGGCTGCCTTGGGCTATAGGCCGGTTGTCGGGCGATATAAGGACGGCTTTGATACGGGTAGAGCCAAACTCGATACCGAGTATGGCTTTACCTGTCTCTATTTTGTTTTTTATGTCAAACTCCATAATGACTGTCCGTTACTTGTTAAGCATGTAGTACACGTCATTGTAGCGAAGCTCTTTCTTGAACTCCTGTATGGTGGTGTTCTTGTCGATGCGCACCATCTCTATGCCGGCCATCTCTGCGTAGTCTTCCCAGTATTCGGGAGTCAGAGCGTAAGAGAAGCATGAGTGATGGGTACCGCCGGCAAGTATCCATGCGCCGGCGCCGATCTCGAAGTTGGGCATCGGTATCCACAGTGCCGAAGCCACGGGCAGTTTGGGAAGCGGCTTGGACTTGATGCACTCCACGTCGTTGACAATGAGGCGGAAACGGTTGCCCATGTCGATGACTGTGGCGGTGATGCCGTTGCCGGGCTTCGAAGTAAACACGAGGCGTGCTGTCAGAGCCTTGCGTATGCCTATGCCGAGGAAGTGAACCTCAAGACGGGGCTGCTCTTCAGCTATAAGCGGGCACACCTCAAGCATATGGGCCTGAAGGATAGAGCTCTGTGCTCCGTCGAAGTTGAGAGTGTAGTCCTCAAGGAACGAGCAACCGCCCTCAAGACCCTGAGTCATGTACCAGAGTGTGCGGTAAAGAGCGGCCGACTTCCAGTCGCCTTCGGCGCCGAAACCGTAACCCTCGGCCATAAGACGCTGCGAGGCGAGGCCCGGTATCTGGTCGAAACCTACAAACTTGGGGTCGTTGATGTCGGCCGTACCGAGGTCATCGAAGTTGGTGGTAAAGCCCTTGGCGCCCTTGTCCTGAAGACATGCGCGCAGTGTAAGCTCGGCCTTGGCTGCATTCCATACCGACTTGTATTCTACCGTTGAAGGATCCTTGACGGCATCCTCGCACTTGTAAAGCGAGAAGTAAGTGTCCATAAGCTCCTTGACGGCATCGTCGGTAACACCCTTGCCATACTCCATAAGTTCGCTTACGGGGCAATAGTCGACATGATAGCCCAGACGCATCTCGGCATCGACCTTGTCACCGTCGGTAACGGCCACATTGTTCATCTGGTCGCCGAAGCGGAGTATGAGCATGTCCTGTGAGTCAGCCCATGCGGCGGCCACACGCGACCACACGGCTATCTTTTCCTGAACGGCCTTGTCTTTCCAGTAGCCTACCACAACCTTGCGCTTTACGTTCATGCGGGCGCAGATATGGCCGAACTCACGGTCGCCGTGAGCAGACTGGTTGAGGTTCATGAAATCCATGTCCATGGTGTCCCACGGTATTTCGGCATTGTACTGGGTATGGAAGTGGAGCAACGGTTTACGCAGCTGCTGCAGGCCGTGAATCCACATCTTGGCCGGTGAGAAAGTGTGCATCCAAGTGATGATACCCACACACTTGGCGTCATTATTGGCGGCCTTCATTACGGCCTCTACCTCTTTCGACGAGTTGGCCGTGCCTTTATATACTACTTTTATAGGGAGATTTCCCGAATTATTGAGTCCGTCTACCATCTCTTTGGAGTGAGCGTCTACCGCTACCACGGCATCGCCGCCATAAAGGAGCTGTGCGCCGGTCACCCACCAGAGTTCAAGATTTTCAAATGCTTTCATAATGTTTAGTTTTAAATTGGTTAATGTTGTTGTTATTTTTTCTGTCCGTAATAAGCACCGGGACCATGCTTGCGGTTGAAGTGCTTTTCAATCAGCAGAGGATTCATGGTCAGATGGGGATTTACCGTGTAGGCTATGCTCGCCATCTTGGCCACCTGCTCCATGACTACGGCATTGTGCACGGCGTCATGCGCATCCTTGCCCCACGCAAACGGGCCGTGGTTTTTCACCAGAACACCCGGAGTGTGAACGGGATTCATACCCTCGAAGCGCTTGATGATGACGTTGCCGGTCTCAAGCTCGTACTCGCCCTTGACCTCCTCCTCGGTCATGTCGGCCGTACAGGGTATGGCATCGTGGAAGTAATCGGCATGAGTAGTGCCTATGTTGGGCAGATCTATGCCGGCCTGAGCCCAAGCGGTGGCGTAGGTGGAATGAGTGTGTACCACGCCCCCTATCTCGGGAAACGCCTTATAAAGGGCAAGATGGGTGGGTGTGTCGGATGACGGACGCAGATTGCCCTCTACGACATGGCCGTCGAGGTCAACAACTACCATGTCGTCGGCCTTCATGGTGTCATAGTCGACTCCGCTCGGCTTGATGACTACAAGCCCGGTGGCGCGGTCTATGCCCGACACATTGCCCCATGTAAATATAACAAGTCCGTGTTTTACCAGATCAAGATTGGCACGAAACACTTTTTCTTTCAATTCTTCAAGCATGTCAGTTTACATTTTAAATTTAACCGATTGAGCGTATAGCTCCTCATCGAAGGTATAGAGCAAGGCTCCGCGGCGCGATGTGACCTTGTCGATCATATCGGTGCGCTTTATACACGGATTCTCAAGTATGCGGCGGCGGAAATTGCGCTTGTCGACAGGCTCGCCCAGTATCGTCTCATAAAGGTTCTGAAGCTGCGTGAGCGTGAAATACTCCGGAAGCAGCTCAAACGCTATAGGCTCGCATGTGGCCTTGCGGCGCAGGGCCTTGACCGCCCGCCTTATCATCTGCGGGTGGTCAAAGCACAGCTCCGGAAGATTGTCGACATCGACCCACTGGGCATCATAGGCCTTGACGCGGTCGATGTAAGCGTCATCCCACTTTATAAGGGCGTAGTAGGCTACCGACACAACTCGCTCGCCGGGGTCGCGGTCAAGGTCACCGAACGCACCCACCTGTTCCATATATACGTTGTCAAGACCCGTAAGCTGATGAAGCACTCGATAAGCGGCATCGTCGACACTCTCCGACGACTTTACAAAACCGCCCATCAGTGACCACGACCCGAGTGCGGGCTCAAACTTACGGCGAGTCAGCAACAGACACAGGCGTCCTTCGCGCAACGTGAACACAATGCAGTCCACGCCGACGAGCATCTTTTCATGAGCCGAATAAAAACCTTGTTCGCGAAACATATTCCTTCAATGCGGGCTATAGGGTTGATTACCAGAAATACCAATAGAATACTGCGGTGATGGCAAGAATGATTACAGTATGTACTACATCCCAAGTGCCCCAGCTTGCGCGGGTGGCGGCACGCTGTTCGGCAGTAGAGGTTCCGAATACAAGACCCTTGATCTTCTCGGGCGACGGAGCCTTGGTGCAGAGCGATACAATCACTCCCACTGCAAGACAGAACACGAGCATCCAGCCGCAGAAGAAGAGCCAGTTCTCATCAAAGAACACGCGCTGGAACAAACCGGCATCAGGATTGGCTCCCGCTACAATACCTTGACCTGTATAATAGATCTTGGCACCAAGACGGGTAAGACCGATGATAAGACCTGAAAGGAGAGCCCACATACCTCCGAGAGCCGATGCGCGCTTCCATAAAATACCGATAAGGAAAGCGGCGGCGATACCCGGAGCGAGTACCGACTGTACGTCCTGCAGATAGAGATAGAGCACATCGCCCACCGAACGCATGACAGGTATCCAGAGAATACCGAGAATCACAATAACAACGGTAGCGGCCTGACCGATGCGCACGAGTTTCTTGGGATCGGTCTTCGGTCTGAGACGCTGATAGAAGTCGATAGTGAAGAGAGCGGCCGACGAGTTAAACAGCGATGCGAGCGAACTCATGAGAGCGGCAAGAATACCGCACACGATAAGACCCTTGACACCGGCGGGGAGAAGCTTGGCTACAAGCGTCGGGAAAGCGGCGTCAGAGTTGGGATTGCCATTGGGAAGCATCGGCAGGAAATCGCCGAGATTCTGATGAAGGGCAAAGGCTATCATGCCCGGAATAAGGAACAGGAACACAGGAAGCAGCTTCAGGTAAGCGCCGAAGATAGTACCGCGGCGAGCCTCTTTCTCGTCTTTACCAGAAAGTACACGCTGCACGATGAACTGGTCGGTACACCAGTACCAGAAGCCTATCACGGCAGAGCCGATGAGGGCGCCCAGCCACGGATACTGCGCGTCGCGGTTGTCGCGGATGAGGTTGACCATGCTGTCGCCGTATTCGTTGACCTTGACAGCTGAGCATATGCGCATCATCTCGTCCCAGCCTCCGAGCTCCTTAAGGCCCAGCACAAGGATGATGAGCGAGCCGAGAAGCAGTATGGGCGTCTGAAGCACCGAAGTGTAAAGTACCGATTTCATACCGCCGAATATGGTGTAGAGAGCGGTGATAAGCACAAGGCCGATGGCGGCAATCCAGAAAAAGTCTATGCCCCAGAGCTCGTCGATGCCGAACACCTGCTGGAATACAAGACCGCCGGCATAAACCGTAACGGCAACCTTAGTGAGCACGTAGCTGATGAGCGAGATAGTGGCAAGAATGGTGCGCGACTGCGGATTGAAGCGCTTTTCAAGGAATTCAGGCATGGTGTACACCATACTGCGGGTGTAGAAGGGCACGAACACCCAACCGAGGATAAGGATCATCCAGCCCTGTATCTCCCAGTGGGCCATGGCCATACCCGACGATGCGCCGGAGCCGGCAAGACCGATGAGGTGCTCAGAACCGATGTTTGATGCGAAAATCGACGCACCGATGGCAATCCAAGTAGCGTCCTTACCGCCGAGGAAGTAGTCGGCGGCGTTGTTCTGTTTTTGGCGCATTACCCATACGATAATGCCGATCAGGGCCACGAAGAACAGCCCTATTACAAGCCAGTCAAGAAATTGCATGATGATTGGTTATTAAGGTTAGTTTATTTTTCAACACCGAATTTAAATATACAGCGGCTTGAGTACTTCTCGCCTGGAAGCAGGATAACCGAAGGCCACTGGGGCTTGTTGGGGCTGTCGGGATAGTGCTGGGTCTCAAGGCAGAGTCCGGCATGCTGGTTGTATACCGCGCCGTTTTTGCCGGTCACTGTTCCGTCGAGGAAGTTGCCCGAATAGAACTGGATGCCGGGCTCGTTGGTATACACGCTGAGTGTGACGCCCGTTGAGGGAGCCACGAGCTTCACAGCCTCTTTCGATATGTCGCCGGCGGTATTGAGCACCCAGTTGTGGTCAAAGCCGTTGCCGTTCTTGATCTGCTCGAAGTCGAAGTTCTTGATGTCGGCGCCCACCTCCTTGGCGGTGGTGAAGTCCATCGGGGTATCCTTTACGGGAAGTATCTCGCCCGTAGTCATGTAGGTACTGTCGACCGGAGTGAATCCGTCGGCGTTTATGACAAGCACGTTGTCGGTGATGGCCTTGGCGGGATCGCCGTTGAGGTTGAAGTAAGAGTGATTGGTCATGTTGATTACTGTAGGCTTGTCGGTCACGGCCTCGTAGTCTATGTCGAGGGCGTTGTCGGCGGTAAGCGTATAGGTAACCTGTGCGGTAACCTCGCCGGGGAAGTTGTTGTCACCGTCGGGCGATGTTATCGAGAGCACCAATGTGGAGTCACTGGCCTCTTTCACGTCATACACCTTGTACTGCCAGCCTGTGGGACCACCGTGAAGCGTGTGTCCGAAGTTGTTTGTAGGCAGCTGTATGGTATCGCCCCCCAGAGGCAGACGGCCGTGGTCGATGCGGTTGGCGTAGCGGCCTATGGCGGCGCCGAAGTCGGTCTGGTTGTTTTCGGGGAAGTAGGCTTGAACGCTGTCAAGTCCGAGAGTCACGTCAATAAACTTTCCGTCACGGTCAGGAACGCTTATCGACACTATGCGGCCACCATAGTTGGTGATGCACACCTCCATGCCGGCTGCATTTTTAAGCACGTAAAGGCCGGTAGACTTGCCGTCTACTTCAGCCACAAACTTGTTCGGGTCAAGACCCGAATCGGTCAACTCGGGAGCCGCGTTCTTGCTGCCGCAAGAAGCCATGAGCATAAGAGCTCCTCCACAAATCAAATTCAACTTCAGTCTAAACATAATTACTGTGTTCTTGATATAGATTTTTAATGGGTGTAAAAGTAACACTTATTTTGACAATCCAAAAATTTTTATACATGTTTTACAACATAATTTAGCATTTACCGATTAGCCCTATTAGACTAATTAGACCAATTAGACTAATACACATTATTATATACGCAGTCGGGGCACCCTGCTATGGAGTGCCCCGACTTTATCATTGTGGATGTGGCTGATTATGCTTTCTTGGCTTTTTTGCGGCGGCTGTCGGTAAGGTAAGCTACCGGAGCTGCCACATAGATGGTGGCGAGAGTACCGGTGATGACACCGAACAGCATGGCGAACGTGAAGCTGCGTATCGATTCACCGCCGAGGATGAAGATACAAAGCAGCACGAGCAGTGTGGAGCCGGAGGTCATGATAGTACGGCCCAACGTGCTGTTGATCGACTGGTTGATGAGCGTGAAGAAGTCCTGCTTGGGATAAAGCTGGGTATTCTCGCGCACACGGTCGAATACCACCACCGTATCGTTGATCTGATAACCGATCACGGTAAGTATGGCGGCTATGAACGTCTGGTCAATCTCCATCGAGAACGGAAGCACACCCCAGAAGAGCGAGTAGAAACCGATGATGGTGAATGCCGTAAAGGCCACGGCTGCAAGAGCGCCTACCGAGAAGGCCACGTTGTGGAAACGGAGCAGGATGTAGAGGAACATAGCTATCAGCGACAGGATGACGGCTATGTAAGCGTCCTGCTTCATGTCGGCGGCTATGGTCGGGCCCACTTTCTGCGAGCTCTGTATGCCGACGTTCTCGTTGGTGGTCGAGAAGTCTTCGAGCGACATGCTGCCGAGCTCATCCTTGAGTCCGTCATAAAGTATCTGGGTTATCTCCTTGTCCACGCCGTCGGTCTCGCCGTCTATCTTGTAGTTGGTCGAGATACGCACCTTGGTGTCGTTGTCGATGGTGATTACCGACAGTGAAGCGCCCGGGAACTTGGGAGCGAGCTTCTGTGCAAGCACGTCGGTCTTGACCGGATGGTCAAACTGCACGATGTAGTTGCGGCCGCCGGAGAAGTCGATGCCTTGGTTCATGCCGCGGGTAAAGAGCGAGATAGCCACGATGAGGACGAAAAGTCCGCATACGGCAGCCGATATCTTGCGCTGGCCGAGGAAGTTGACCTTGGTGTTGGTAAACATGTTCTTCGACATGCCGGTGGTGAAGGTAAGACGCTGGAATGCAGCCGACTTGCCAAAGGCGATAAACACCAGACGGGTCAGGAACACCGCTGTGAAGAACGAGCATACGATACCGATGATAAGCGTAGTGGCGAAGCCCTTGATAGGACCGGTACCATAAAGAAGAAGTATGACTGCGGTGATGACCGAAGTAAGGTTAGAGTCAAAGATGGCGGAGAATGCGTTGCTGTAACCGTCGGCGATAGCCTGACGTATGTTCTTGCCGGCGCGAAGCTCCTCTTTGGTACGCTCGAAGATAAGCACATTGGCGTCAACGGCCATACCCAGAGCAAGCACTATACCGGCGATACCCGACAGAGTGAGCACGGCTTGGAACGACGCGAGGATACCCATGGTGAAGAAGAGGTTGCACACAAGACCTATGTTGGCCACAAGACCCGGTATGAAACCGTAGATGCACATCATGAAGATCATCAGCAGCACGAGAGCTATGATAAACGACAGGAAGCCGTCATGTATGGCCTGCTTACCGAGCGAAGGACCGATGACGGTATCGCTTACGATGTCGACCTTGGCGGCCATCTTACCCGACTTGAGCACGTTGGCCAAGTCCTTGGCGTCCTCAACCGAGAAGTTACCGGTTATCTGCGAGCGTCCGCCCTCGATTACCGAATTGATGCGGGGATATGAGTATACATGGTCGTCAAGCACGATGGCCACGGGCTTGCCGAGGTTGTTCTGGGTCACGCGGGCCCATGCCTTGGCGCCGTCGCTGTTCATGTTCATCGACACATAGTTGCCCTGAAGGTTGTCGAAGTCGCTCGATGCCGATACCACGACATCGCCGCCAAGAGCGGGTTTGCCGTTGTTTGACTTCAGCGCTATCAGCGAGTATATCTCGGCCTTGCGGGTGGTGTTGGTCACGGTGTCGGTGTACTGTACCTCCTGCGGTTTTACCTCCCAGCGGAGTTTCAGGTTGGAGGGGAGTATGCGCGATGCGGTCACGCTGCCGAGTATCGAGTCGATGACCTCACGGTGGGCCTGAGTGGCCATACCTACCACGGGAGTGCCCTGATAGCCGTTGCCGTCGAAGTATCCGAAGAGTGTCGAGGCGGTGCCGGTCGAGTCGCTGCGAAGAGCGGTCTCAAGCGCCATGAGCTGGTTCTGTATCTCGTCGAGAGTGTATACTTCATAAAATTCGAGGTTGGCCGATGCCTTGAGAAGCTCGCGCACACGGTCATGCTCTTTTACGCCCGGAAGTTCCAGAAGTATCTGGCCGTCCTTTTCAAGCTCCTGAATGTTGGGAGCCACAACACCGAACTGGTCGATACGGTTGCGGAGTACGTTGGTAGAGCTCGACACACGGTCCTTGACTTCCTGCTTTACGGTAGCCTCGACCTGCTCGGCCGACTCACCGCGTTTGGCTACGTTCTTGAACACAACAGCCATGTCGGCTGCCGGGTCGACGCGCTTGTATTCCTTGAAGAAAGCGGCCACATAGTCGCTGGTCTTGCTCTTCTTGACCACCGAGTCGGTAGCGGCGAGCACGCGGTTGAATGTGGCATTGTCGTCGGCATTGGCTATAGAGCGCAGTATGTCGGGTACCGACACCTGCAGTATAACGTTCATACCGCCCTTCAGGTCGAGGCCGAGACCCACGCCCATCTTCTGCACTTGATTGAACGTATAGCCTAATACAGGGTAAACTTTCTCTTTACCGATTGAGTCGATGTAGTTTTTGTAAGCTTTCTTGTATGCTTCGCCGTTGGCGTCACCGTTGGCTGCGACCAACGCATACTGCTCCGCTTTATTCTCGTAACGGCTGGTCACCCATGAAAACGAGAGATAAAACAGACACACGAGCACCAAGAAGATAGCTATCACTCCGGAAATGACGCTTCCGGTCGTACCTTTGCTTTGCATGTGTTGTTAGTTGATGATATTAAGTTATTATATTAATTTATTCATAAGAATTTCAGGGTGCAAATATAACTCTTTTTTCCGTCATTACCACAACAGATTGACGATAAATTAGCCTTTTCAGGGCTATTTGGGCGTGTTTTTCAGTACTCAAGGGCTATATTGTCGATCCACAGGGTCATTCCGGGTGTCCCTTCATAGGCCACACCGCAGCCCGACGAGGCCATGACGAGCATGTGGGTGGGGGTGGCGTCGGCGCTGTCCCACCCTACCTCGCGCACCGGCACCATCTTGCCCCGGCTGTTGCGGGCGTAATAGCTGCGGTTGGGCGGGATAAGCCCCATGTAGTCCTTATAATCGGGGTGCGATGACACATCGCCGTAGTGCACCTTCAGCTCATGACCGCGATGCCAGTCGGTCGACGTGGCGTAACGCTCGCGTCCGGTGCCCACGCGCTTGGCGTAGATATTGCCGTCGGCGTCCTCCCAGCGGCGCTGGAGCAGTATGTACACCTCCGCATTGTCGGTGCCGTCGAGCTGCTTGGTCGAAGTGCCCGTGGCACGCACACGCCTCGCCCCTTTCGGTATCTCCACCTTGTAGTCGTAGCGCAACGCCTTCGGCCTGCGGGTGAACGGCACCCCCATCTCCATCTTGGAGTACGGATTGGAGGCATTGCGTATAGGCTCTATGTTATATCCGAGATATATCGACCCGGCCACAAGCACCTTGAGGTTGACCAGCCCGAGCACCTGCACCTTCTCCATGATTGTCGTCATCTTGCAGCAGCGCCCGCCGGCGGGATTGGCGTCGGGAAACACGGCGTTGCTCCCCTTGACCACACCCATAACGTTGGCCATGACGTTCGACGTGGCCCACGGCGAGCCCCCTTTGTTGCTGTAGGGCTTGGAGTTGTCTATCACCTCCTCCGGGCCTATCTCGTAGACCTGTTTCACCTTGCCGCCCAGCACCCTCGACTCATGGATATTGCGCGTGATCCAGTTCTCGAAGTCGCCGTACTTCAGCGGCTCCACGGTCTGTGCGCCCGCACATATGGCGGCCGAAAGCCACAATATAGTCATTCTCCTCATCATAGCTCATTTATATGCCGCAAAGATAATAAAAACCGCGGTAACCCGTGATGCACTGCACGTTTTGCATGCGTCATTCTCCCACGCTGTTGTCAATCCCTCACTATCAGCGCCGTAGCCATGGCGGCTATGCCTTCGCCGCGGCCCGTGAAGCCGAGCCGCTCGGTTGTGGTGGCCTTGACCGACACGGCCGACTCATCGACTTCGAGGTCAGCGGCTATGCGCTCTATCATCACCGGTATGTGGTCGAGCAGCTTCGGAGCCTGCGCCATTATGGTAAGGTCCACGTTGCCCACGCGGTAGCCCTTTTCTGCAAGCAGCTCCCTCACACGTCGCAGCAGCGCCCGCGAGTCGGCGCCCCGGTAAGCCTCGTCCGTGTCCGGGAAGTGGTAGCCTATGTCGCGCATGGCCGCCGCCCCCAACAGAGCGTCGCTGAGCGCATGCAGCGCCACATCGGCATCGCTGTGTCCCAGCAGCCCCAGATGATAAGGCACCTTTACTCCGCCGAGCCACAGCTCGCGCTCCTCCACAAGACGGTGCACGTCAAATCCGTTTCCTACCCTTATATCCATAATCCTTGATTTTATTGCTACTTATTATTTAGCAAATATAAGACTTCGGAGCGGCTTTCACAAATTAATGTGAGTCAAGCTGCTCGATTCAACACCGCTATATCATTATTTTACCGGATTTTACCGGCTGAAGAGAGTTTTCAGCCCGTCCATGTCAAATGTCAGTGTGAAGCGAAGGGTCTGGTCGAGCGGCGAGGTCTGCTGCGACGCTATCATGTAGGCCGCGTCAAGGCTCAGCACGTTGAGCGCGAAGCCCGCGCCCATGGCGAAGTACTTGCGGCCCCCCTTGAATTCGTTTTCGTAGTAGTAGCCGGCGCGCAGAAAGAACTGCCGGTTGTAGCTGTACTCGGCTCCGACCGACCACATGATCTCGCGCAGCTCCTCCTTGAAGCCGCCCGGAGCGTCGGAAAATGACTTGAATATGCCCGTTATCGACGACATGTCCTCCCATTTGGCCTCCGCGTCAAGATACTCCTCCTCGCTGGCATAGTCCTTTAACCGGGGCTTCACAGGCACAAGCAGCTTGTTCAGGTCGAGCGACAGCCCCAGATTGTGGTAGTCGGCCAGCGGAAACGTGAACGTGGTGCCTATGCGCAGATTGGCTGGCAGGAAAGCGGGGTCCTCGCCGTCATTGTAGCTCACTTTGGAGCCTATGTTCGACAGGTTCCACCCCAATGACCACTGGCACTCGTTATGACCTATCACGGGGTAGGTGGTGTAGTAGCCCGCCACATCGACCGAAAATGCCGACGCGCCGGTCTGCTGGTCGCCCGCGTAAGAAGTCGAGAAGCCGAGATCGGAGTATATATAGCGCAGCACCACACCCATCGAGTACTTCTCCGACAGCTTCCGCGAGTATCCTACGTCGACCGACAGCTCATAAGGGTTCAGGTTGCGGCCGCCGTACACGTCGCCCGACGTGTCTATCTCACCCAGCGAGAAGTAGCGCAGCGAAGCGCTAAGCGCCTGATTGTCGTCGCGCCCTACCTTCCAGTATCCGGCCACATTTGCCAGAAATATGTCGTTGACTATCTTGCGCAGCCACGGAGTGTAGCTGAGCGACACGGCCGCACGGCTGTAGGCAAACGCATACTTCGACGGGTTCCAGAACTGCGAGTTGGCATCAGGATCGGTAGCCGCTCCTATGTCGCCCATCGAAGCGCCGCGGGCGTCGGGAGCTATCGACAGCGACGTCACACCCGTCTGTATGGGGTTGAAGTCATCCTTGCTCTGCCCGTAACACGTCACGCTCGCCGCCGCAGCCAGCAGCGTCACTATAGCACTATTTATAAAACGAGACATCTCCTTACGCAATAACGTTATGTAAGTATAACCCGTTTAGTCCCGTTTTATTGCCCTCGACCATAAAAAACTTCACCGATTCTCTGACCCGTCGGACTGATCGGTATCCGATTCGACCTGTTGATTCACAAAAGAGGGGGAGCGCTATGCGCCCGCCCCCTCGATTAACATTAAACATGTACTGATTTTTAAGGCTTATGGGTTTATTTTATAGTAGATGAGTAGCGGTCAACGAGTTCCTTCATTTTACGGCTTATCTCCTGCGACTGCTTGAAAAGCTCTTTTCTATAATCACTTTGATTAGCGCCAAACATCTGGTAGTCTGTCCTGATCCGCTTATCAATCTCTTCAAGCATTTTGCGGTACTCCCCTATAGCGAATCTAATCTCAGGCTCTTTTTGACCGTTCTCACCCTCTTCGGGATCATAGACATTCACACCATACGATCCGGCGGCAAGACCGTTTACATCGGGCATCAAGGACCGCTCGAAAATCTTGGCGTTGTATTCATGGCCGTTTTCGATGTTGTACCATCCGTCATGTACCGTCATTTTCATTGTGAGGCCCGGCACCATATTGAAGTCTATCCACGCCGAGCATAGTTCGTTGCCGGGAAACAATGCCCTTATGCGGCCCGCCATGATACGGTCAATATCGGCCTCATACCTGAATTTCTTGTTTATCACGGGCACACAGGCCACCAAGTCATCCTCGCTTATGCCCTTTTGCGTGTCGGCCACATATATATTGTAGCATGAATCGGCTATCGCGTCGTCGACCGTGCCCTCCAAGACAAACCGCCTGTTAATGACTGTGGGTACAAACATCCGTCCTCTCATGACCACTGGCTCTGCATCCTTGACAAGATCAGGACGAATCGAGGTTACGCGGTATATCTTGCCCTCGCGCACAGGCTTGCCGTTGTCAAGGACAAGAGTATAGTTGTCGCGCAGACGCGGATTATCGGGATTCTTCACATTAAGTATCCACATCTCCTGCGAGTTGTCGGTACGCGGCGTTATTGACCCGCTTCCGGTCGTTATCGTAAAGTTCTGCATTTCACCGGGCTGGATGTGCACATATTGGTATCCGCACTCCCTCTCATCCCGGAAACAGCGTATCACTTGCCGGAGAGCGTCTTCGTTCTCCTTGCATCTGACCGGTATTATTTCGGTTTTCTCTTCAAGAATACCCGTATCAGGATTAATACGTGTATGTTGCGATGCCGCGGCCATATCGCCGCATTTGTTTGAAAGGCGCTCCAGCGCCTCCTCAAGTGCCTTGGGCTGCCGTACGGATGCGTCGGGAGCCCCGGCCGCCGGTAAAACGGCGGCACCCAGCATAAGAAGTCCGATAATCAGTTTATTCATAACAAAATGTATTTATAGATTACTTTTTATATTTTGCTCTCGGCCAATAATTTTTCGGCTATTTCAATCTCAAGTCGTATACGGCTTACATAAGCCAGACGTTCCTGTCGCTTTATCAAAGCCAGCTCCTCGGGGGTATATTCCAGATTTTCAGGACTGGTGACGGGTATATCGGTCTCCGCAAGGATTTTCGGCATGGCACGGCCGCCTCCGCCGTTACCTATGGGCATGGGCCCCTCCACGGGCGTGCGCTCCACAACCTGCGCCACCACTTGCCGCTCTTCGACAGGCTCATGCTTTACGGCAGGCTCCGTCACGGCCGCTTGCGCCGCCCTCTTCACAGCCGGCTTGACCGCCGGGGTGCGTACCTCGGCCACAAGCACATCCTCGGCAGGGGCGTCGGCAGCCTCATGCCGCACGACTGTGTCGGCCGCGGCCACAGCCACAGAAGGGGTCTCCGCGACATCCCCGGCACTCTGCCCCGTGCGCATAAGCGACAGGACAACCACCCCGGCCAAGCATGCCGCGGCAAGCCACGGGGCAATCCTGAACCGGCGCGGACCCTGCAACGCGCGGATCCTCTTCATGATCTTAGGGCGCAGGCCGTCGGAGGCGTGAAACTCGCACCGCGGGCTTAGCATACGCTCTATCTCTTCTATGTCATAACGGTCATCTTTCATATCCTGTAATATTTTTGAGAGAGTTTTTAGCTTTTTAATCGGTCCTGAACATGTTTTATCGCATATCGGTAGCGCGATTTGGCTGTGGCCTCGGGTATATCAAGCAGCTCCGATATCTGCTTGAACGTCAGCTCGTCGTAGCACTTCAGCCTCAGTATTTCCGACTGTTCCGGCGGCAGGCCGTCAAGCAAAGCCCTGACGCGCCGGTACTCCTCATGGATAGACCGGTCAGCCTCACATGCCGGCATATCCTCAACCTCATCTATCGGCACCGTCGTCTCACGGCTCCGCCTGTGATAGTCGGCACACGCATTGCTTATGCTCCTAAGGATATAACGGTCAAGGTCATGCAGCTCCCGGCCTTCGCGTATCATACGGAACGCCGACACAAACACATCCTGTACAAGATCCTCGGCATCCTCACGCCGCCCTATACGCATATAGGCAAACCGGAACAGCCGGTCCTGCCGTTGGGCGACAAGAACCTCCAATTGCTTTATATGGCGTTGGGCGTTACTATCCATTGCTGTCTGAATCCGTCGTTTTTTAATCAGTTCATTAAAATAGACGGAAATCTACAAAAATAGATTTAAATATCTGTTAAAATTTTGCCCTTACGCCCGATTGTGCATAAATCCGGTACTTCCGTGTATTATATTTGCCGGTGAAAAACACCCATAAACCGACCGTGCTATGAAATTTGACCAAGAATGGACCGTCGCCATCTCACACCTCGACCCCGCAAGTCAGGCCCGGCTCACCGAGGCCATACGCCACTACCAGAACACCGACACCGTGCCCGATGACCTCGACCCCGCATCGATGATGGGCTTCCTCTTCGCCAAGGTGGTCATAGACCGCCGCAAGCGCATCAACGCCCGTGCCCGCGAGCGCCGCCGCCAAAAGGCCCTCTCGGCCGGCTCAACAACCCCCACCACCCCCATTGGTCCTATTGGCCCTATTGGTCCTATTAGTCCTATTGGCCCTATTGGCCCTACTGAATCCACTCCTGCTCCTGCCCGCGCTCTCCCCGAGGCCGGCCCCGTCACGGCCGACTATTACAAGGCGCTCCCGGGCTACCGCCGGAGCCACTCGCTGAGCTATCCCGGACAGGAGGTGTGCAACGACTGGGAGATGATAACGGCGTGGCGCAAGCTCATGCTCCGCGACACCGCCTTCCTGAAGTATCTCGCCGACTACCACCATGTAGGCGTCGACTTCATCACCGGTCACATACCCACCTATGACACCTATCTGCTCAACAACGACCGCGTGGCCGTCGACTGCCTCGCCGACTACCGCCTTGAGTTCGAGCGCTACATGATGTCCTCCATGCTCATGATGGGGCGCCGTCGCCGACGCTATCAGCGCAAGGAGTATTGAGCGCCGCAAGCATTTTGTCACATAAAACCTTGCACACAGCTACAAATTGTGTGCAACAATCACATTTTTAGGGCAAAATGCAAACCTGTTTAGGAAAAGTTTGTTTATCTTTGCGAAAATTGAACCGGACAAATTATCAACTGTATGGATCATATAAAGCAAGTAGCAAAACGCCTGAAAGGTCTTCGCGATGCAATAGACCTGTCGATTGAAGAGATGGCGAAACAATGCGGCATCGATGCCGCCACTTTGGCAGCTTACGAAAGCGGCACTACCGACATACCGGTAAGTTTTCTTCACAAGCTTGCAAGTACATGCGACGTCGAGCTGACAGCGCTGCTGTTTGGCGAAGAGCCGAAAATGAGCTCTTATTACGTGACACGCGCCGGAAAGGGAGTGAAAGTCGAGCGTACCAAGGCCTACAGTTATCAGGACTTGGCGGCCGGTTTCCAGCACCGCATCATGGCACCGTTTATCGTAACCGTCGAGCCTACTGACGATGACAAGCCGAAGACTCTTAACTCACATCAGGGACAGGAGTTCAACTACGTTCTTGAGGGTGAGCTTGAAATAACAATTGCAGGAAAGGTATTCATACTGCATCCCGGCGACAGCGTGATGTTTGACGCCCGGCGCCACCACGGACTGAAGGCCCTCGGCGACAAGGCCGTCAAGCTCATAGCCATCATATCATAACCGAAACAACATCTACAGTCTATATTATGCTTGAGAAATTTCTTGACAAGACTTCATTCGAGTCCTACGATGACTTTATGCGTAATTTTCACGTCAATGTGCCCGAGAATTTCAACTTCGGATACGACGTTGTCGACGAATGGGCGGCCAAAGAACCCGACAAACCGGCGCTCCTGTGGACCAACGACAAAGGCGAGAAAATTCAGTTTACATTTGCCGACATAAAGCGCGAGAGCGACAAGACGGCTTCATTTCTGCAATCGATAGGTATCGGTCGCGGCGACATGGTGATGCTCATCCTGAAGCGCCACTATCAGTTCTGGTTCGCTATTATAGCGCTGCACAAACTCGGCGCCACGGTCATACCGGCCACCCATCTGCTCACCGACAAGGACATCGTTTACCGATGCAAGATGGCCGGCATAAAGGCCATAATATCGACGGGCGACAAAGTGGTCATTGACCACATCGAGAAGGCGTTGCCCGACTGTCCTACACTGAAAGCGCTCATATCGACGGGCCCCATAGTGCCCGAAGGGTGGTATGACTTCAACAAGTTCATCGACGATGCCCCCGAATTCAAGCGCCCCGAACACCCCAACACAAACGACGACATATCGCTGCTGTACTTCACCTCGGGCACGACAGGCGAGCCCAAGATGGTGGCCCACGACTTCACGTATCCGCTCGGCCACATAATCACGGCAAGCTACTGGCACAACCTTAACGAAAAGAGCCTGCACCTGACCCTTGCCGACACCGGATGGGGAAAAGCCGTGTGGGGTAAACTCTACGGACAGTGGATAGCCGGCGCCAACGTGTTCGTATACGATTTCGAGAAGTTTGAGCCGGTCGACGTGCTTCATATGATACACAACTACGGCATAACGTCGTTCTGCGCGCCTCCCACGGTGTTCCGCTTCCTTATACGCGAAGACCTCTCGAAGTTTGACCTCTCGACACTGAAATACTGCACCATAGCCGGCGAGGCGCTGAATCCCACGGTATATGAGGAGTGGCTGAAACTGACCGGCATAAAACTTATGGAGGGTTTCGGACAGACCGAGACTACGCTCACCATAGCCACATATCCGTGGCTTGAGCCGAAGCCCGGTTCCATGGGCAAGAAAGGACCGGTATATGACATAGACCTGATAGCCCCCGACGGACGGCCCGTCGAGGACGGAGAGCAGGGCGAGATCATTGTACGCACTCACGGCAAGAAGCCCCTCGGACTCTTCAAAGAGTATCTGCACGATCCGGAACTCACTCATGCGGCATATCACGATGACATATATCACACCGGCGACGTGGCTTGGCGCGACGAAGACGGCTACTTCTGGTTTGTAGGCCGCACCGACGACGTCATAAAGTCATCGGGCTACCGCATAGGCCCGTTTGAAGTGGAGAGCGCGCTGATGACACATCCCGCTGTCGTGGAATGTGCCATAACAGGTGTGCCCGACGAAATACGCGGTCAGGTCGTCAAGGCTACGATAGTACTCGCAAAAGAATACCTACAGCGGGCCGAAGAGGCGAGCGAGGAGCTGATAAAGGAGATACAGAATCACGTGAAGCAGGTGACCGCGCCCTACAAGTACCCGCGCATAGTGGAGTTTGTAAAGGAACTGCCCAAGACGATAAGCGGAAAGATAAGGCGCGTGGCTATCCGCGACAACAAAAAATGACAATATCTGTTGTGTAATGTGTATGGGTCACTCTGCATATAAACTGATAGCCGTAAAAATAGGGTCGAACGTGCTTACACGGCGCGACGGCACACTTGACATAACCCGCATGTCGGCGCTTGTGGACCAAGTGGCCGAGCTGCATCGCCGGGGCACGGGAGTCATTCTCGTGTCGTCGGGTGCCGTGGCATCGGGCCGAAGCGAGCTGAAGCTGTCGCAGCAACTCGACACCGTGTCGGCGCGTCAGCTGTATTCGGCGGTGGGTCAGGCTAAGCTCATAAACCGGTATTACGAACTGTTTCGCGACCACGGCATAGCGTGCGGGCAGGTGCTCACTACAAAAGAGAACTTCTCGACACGCCGCCACTACCTCAATCAGAAACACTGCATGGAGGTCATGCTCGACAACGGGGTCATTCCGGTAGTCAACGAGAACGACACAGTGTCGCTGACCGAACTGATGTTTACCGATAACGACGAGCTGTCGGGGCTGATAGCCTCGATGATGGATGTTCAGGCACTGGTCATACTCAGCAATATCGACGGTGTGTTTGACGGCGACCCCTCGCTGCCCGATTCGAGTCTTATCACCGACATACGTCAGGCCGAGGATGCCGAGGCGTATATAACGGAGAGCCGCTCGTCGCTCGGCAGGGGCGGTATGGCCACAAAATACCGCATCGCCACAAAAGTGGCTTCGGAAGGCATAGCCGTCATAATAGCCAACGGCAAGCGCGACAACATACTGCTCGACCTGATGGATGAGGACACGGATGTGCCCCACACCCTGTTTCACCCCGCACAGGAGAGCGCATCGGGCGTGAAGAAGTGGATAGCCCACAGCGAAGGCTTCTCGAAAGGCATAATACATGTCAACGCGGGAGCCGCCGCGGCCATTACGGCACCGGCACGCGCCAGTCTGCTGCCTGTGGGCGTGACGCGCGTGGAAGGATCGTTTGACGACGGCGACATAGTGCGAGTCATGGATCCCGAAGGCAAAGTCATAGCGTGGGGACGCGTAGGCTACGACAGCGCGACGGCGCTGGCCACCATCGGGAAGCGCGACGAAAAACCCGTGATACACAGCGATTACCTGTACATCGATTGATTCTAAAACCTCAATAACCGTTTATTTATGAAAAGATTCACTGTTCTACTGTTTACATTGGCCCTTATCGCGGGAGCGGCTGCGGCTACAGAGAAACTTACCGGCGTCAACAACATCAAGTTTGGATGGAAACTCGACCGCTGCATTGAAGCCATAGGCGACGTGCCGCGAAAACTGACCACCACCGACGGCGACGAGACCAAGTTCTCTTATTCGCCCGCCATGTGGGGACGCATAGAGTGGACAGGCAGCGTACTCGATTTCTATAAGGAAAAACTGTTTCAGGTAGGCTTCTACAAAAAGGCATCGACCGATGACCGCACGGCTTTCGAACAGTCAAAAGTGATATTGTCGGCAGCCTACGGCAAGTCGGCCAAGCTGAAAGGACAAAACGACAGCTACATGTGGCGCGCGTCAAACGGCAACATTGCCATACTGCAGTATGCCCCGGAAACTGACGAGAACGGCAAGAAAACATACGCGACATACTTATTTTTCGTAGACAACAAGGAGGTCGTGAAGAAAGCAAAAAAGGCCGAGACCGAGCTCCGGGAAATTATGACCGGCCGATAACCACAATGCAATCACTGACTCCTGTATTTAAGGCCGCGAGAAAGGCATCGCGATCACTCGCGGCAAAGAGTGCGGCCGACATTGACGCCATGCTGAATGTTATGGCCGACACGGCCGTAAAGGCTATTCCCGAGATTCTTGAGGCAAATGCACGCGACATGGCGCGCATGGCTCCCGACGACCCGAAACGCGACCGGCTTCTGCTTACGGAAGAACGCATAAAGGCCATAGCCGACGATATGCGCTCTGTGGCGGCGCTCCCTTCGCCGCTCGGACGCACGCTTAGTTCGGTAATACGCCCCAACGGCATGAAGATTGACAAGGTCACGGTACCGTTCGGCGTCATAGGCATCATATATGAGGCGCGCCCCAACGTCACGTTTGACGTATTCGCGCTGTGCGTCAAGGCCGGAAGCGCCTGCCTGCTGAAAGGCGGAAGCGACGCGAAAGACACCAACGAGACTGTTGTGGCCATGATGCGTCGTACTCTGCGCGACAACGGCTGGGACGAAAACTGCGTGACACTGCTGCCGGCATCGCACGAAGCCACCGCACAGCTGCTCGGTGCGGTCGGAGATGTGGATCTGATAATTCCGCGAGGCTCGAAAGGGCTTATAGAATATGTACGCGACAATTCGCGAGTGCCCGTCATCGAGACGGGTGCCGGCGTATGCCACACCTACATCCACTCCTCGGCTGACGAAGCGGTGGCGCGCGACGTCATATTCAATGCCAAGACCCGCCGCGTAAGCGTATGCAACGCACTCGATACTGTTGTCACCGACGCTTCGCGCCTCGATGACCTGCCGGCCATACTGGAGCCCATGGCAGCAAAGAATGTCGACATATATGCCGATGAGCGTGCCTACAAGGCGCTTGAAGGGAAATATCCGCGGCTGTACCGGGCGGCGGCCGACGACTTCGGCAGGGAGTGGCAGGACTACAAGATGTCGGTAGCCACTGTTGACAGCCTTGCGGAGGCCATAGAATTCATAGACCGACATACATCGCGTCACAGCGAATGTATCGTAGCGGAAGACCCGGAAGCGCAACAGACGTTTCTACGCGAAATCGACGCCGCATGCGTATATGTCAACGTATCGACGGCATTTACCGACGGCGGACAATTCGGCTTCGGCGCGGAGATAGGCATATCGACGCAGAAACTCCATGCGCGCGGTCCTATGGCGCTCCCGGAAATAACGACTTACAAATACCTTATCACCGGTCACGGACAGACACGCCAGTGACCAAGCACCTCCGGCGGAGTGTCGGGGGTGTGGGTCGACAGTATGCGCCACTGTTGCGGATACAGGTTGTTGGCCCGCCGTCCGAGATTCTTCACAAAGCCGAGCGGACGCCCGCTGTATGTAAGCAGCACATAGCCTTGGGGAGCGTCGGCGAGGGTTATCGACTCGCGGCGCAGATAAGATACGGCCGTACGGTAATCGACCTCATGTACGGGAAACACACCGTCGGCGAGAGCGCACGACGTGGCAAGAGACTGGGCGGGGATGACATCCCTGCCCTTTATTGTGGCCGCTTCGATACCTTTCAAGCGCAGGTCGAGCGCTTTCGACAAACGCCCGTAGAGTTTGCGGTCAGGTACGGCAATCACGGTATCGTCCTCCACTATCCAAGTATATGCGTCGGGGTCGCGCAGATACTTGCGGCATGCGGCTATCTGCGGCTGCGGTTTCTCCTGACGCTGCTTTTCAGACTTCTCTACACGCGCGGCATATTCTCCCGGTTTGCGCAGCACGGCCACCGTAAGGCCTTCGCCGCGCACCCTTCCGGGCAGGAAGTGCATGCACCCCTCCCTCCGGAGTATATTCCATTCGTCAGGCACAGGCACCTCTATCGGCTCCGCGCCGTACTCCTCAATCACATATCGGACGATATCCTCATTCTCCGCGCGGTTGAAAGTGCAGGTGGAGTATATCATATAACCTCCGGGGCGCAGTGCGGGCCACAGGTTGTCCAAAATCTCGCGCTGCCGGGCCGCACACTCCTCCACAAGCGCGGGAGTCCACTGTGCAACCGCTTCGGGATCCTTGCGGAACATACCCTCGCCGGAGCAGGGCACGTCGGCCGCCACAATGTAAAACTCATCTTTCAGCTTGCGGAACGCCCGTGTGTCGCCGCATGACACAAACACGCGGTCATATCCCCACTTGATGATGTTCTCGCGCAGTACCTCCGCACGCGCCCTGACATATTCGTTGGCCACCACCACCGAGCCGTCGGGCAGCGCGTCGATGGCCGCCGTGGTCTTGCCGCCGGGAGCCGCACACGCATCCAGATAGCTCTTAGGAGCGCCGTCAGCGGTCAATAACCGCACGATATAGTCATACACCATGGAAGAGGCGTCCTGCACGTAATAGAGCCCCTGATGAAGCGCAGGATCAAACGTAAAGGGCATGCGCCCGTCAAGATAGAAGCCGGAGGGACACCACGGCACACGCACGGCCCCATCAGGCAGCACGGCGCGCTTACGCAGATTGCACCTCACGCTCACGGAGGGCGCCTCACGCAGGCCCTCGGCCAGTCCCTCAAACTCACACTGAAACCCTTCAGGCAACTCCATAACACTCGATTTAATGATGTACAAAGATACGGTTTAGGGACGAGGTGTGAAAGGGCGGGGTATAAAAAAAGGGTGCAAGCG
>LUJO01000031.1 GCA_001689405.1 Candidatus Homeothermus arabinoxylanisolvens
GTTGCAAGTCTTTGTGCCGTTATCGGTGCTGTGATTGTGTTCACGGTGTCAGCCATTATGATAATGAAATATAACCCCAAAACTCCTCAACAACTATGAAACTGACCGATAAACGATTTTGGAAATTCGAGGCAATGATGCTACTCTGCGGAGTATTGTTGTTCTGCCTGTTATGCAGTGCTCTTATATGTAACGATGCGGAAATTGATTCGGGCAGTGGCATAATTCTAATACTGCTATTCCCAATTTTTCTGCTTTACTTTGCGATCTGTGGCATTCACAAAATGGGCAATAGACTTGAAATAGAGAATGAAACTGACCGATAAACGATTTTGGATAGTGTGGCTTGTGCTTCTTATCTTGGCGATTGTCTGTTGTATGGCAGGAGGTTGGAGCGAGGATACAGCGTTGCTCGGTGCTGCTTATGCGCTGTCGCTGCTATCGACATGGCTATGTCACAGGGTCAGACCGAGAGCAGCGTTAGGCAATCTGATTGTGATGATAGCCTATAATGCCATATTGAGTTACAATCTCGTGTTCAATAGCCGCGATGGAGCCGGACTTACATGGTGGTTTTTCGCACTGCTGCTTAATACCATCCATTCAATCGTTTTGATAATTGTCGCCATCATCTCCACTCAAAAGCGACATTAACGGTTCCCACAATAGAATGAGATGAAATAAGAGGCGTTGAATTATGACAATCGAGCTACCGAACCGCTCAATTTAGTTGCACGACGCACATAATAATATGGGGAATATTTCGTATCTTCGCGAAAAATATTCACGACATGGCAGAAAATTCCCTACTCTCACGTCTTGACGGTATAGAAAGCCGATTTGAAGAAGTGAGCACACTTATAACCGACCCGGCTGTCATCGCCGACATGAAACGCTACGTAAAACTCACAAAGGAGTACAAGGATCTTGAAAAATTGACAAAAACCACGCGCGCTTACCGCACGCTTATCGACAATATAAAAGAGGCACGTGAAGTACTCGACACTGAAAGTGACGACGAACTGCGCGCCATGGCCAAGGAGGAACTCGACGAAGCCAATGAAAGGATACCCAAGCTTGAGGAGGAGATAAAACTGCTGCTCATCCCTGCTGATCCCGAAGACGGGAAAAATGCCATTGTGGAAATACGAGGCGGCACAGGCGGCGACGAAGCGGCTATATTTGCAGGCGACCTGTTCAAGATGTATACCAAATATTGCGAAGCCAAAGGATGGAACGTGGCCGTAACGAGCTTTAACGAGGGCACGGCCGGCGGCTTCAAGGAGGTAGTGTTTTCCGTTACCGGCGAAGGAGTCTACGGCATATTAAAATACGAGAGCGGTGTGCATCGCGTGCAACGAGTGCCGGCGACAGAGACACAAGGGCGTGTCCATACATCGGCGGCTACGGTGGCCGTGCTTCCTGAAGCGGAGGAGTTTGACGTTGAAATCAACGAAGGTGAAATAAAGTGGGACACTTTCCGAAGCGGCGGCGCCGGCGGACAGAATGTAAACAAAGTGGAGTCAGGTGTGCGTCTGCGCTATATGTGGAAAAATCCCAACACCGGCGAAACCGAAGAGATACTGATCGAGTGTACCGAGACCCGCGACCAGCCCAAGAACAAAGAGCGTGCGCTGAGCCGTCTGCGTACGTTCATTTATGATAAAGAGCACCAGAAATATATCGACGACATAGCGTCGCGACGAAAGACAATGGTGTCGACCGGCGACCGCTCGGCCAAGATACGCACCTACAATTATCCGCAAGGACGCATAACCGATCATCGTATCAACTATACGATATATAATCTGTCGGCGTTTATGGACGGCGATATCCAAGACTGCATCGACCACCTTATAGTGGCCGAAAATGCGGAGAAGCTCAAAGAATCGGAACTTTAAGTATAAGCCGGCTGCATCATGACGCTTCCTCCACTACCGCCACCAATACCGCAACAAGAGTCAGACAAGCGGTTTTCACTGCTTGACGTCATAGGCATGGCCGAACAGAGCTGCCGACGGTTTCCCGTGACCATATGCTACATAATCTACGCGGTCATAGTAGCCGAAATGTCAATCTGGGATTACCGGATTGACTCCGCATACCAGTACACGGCTATACTCGGGCCTCTGCTCACGTTGGCCGCCTATATCTGGTGCGAGCCATACGCCAAGAGCAGGGCCGGAATAAAAACATTTGTACAGGTCATTGTCAACTTGGCCATCATAGGCGATTTGGTATACATGCTTATGACCGAACACTTCGGCGAGGCCGAAACAGCGGGCCATGTAGCAGCCGTAGCGGCATCGGCGATAGCCATATTCTTCGCCCCCGCACGCGGCAATGCCATCAGGGCATGGCGCTTCAGCTATCGGCAGGCAGTATCGGCCGTTATAGCCGCGCTTATATCGTCGGCAGTCGAGATAGCCATAGTCATAATAATGATGGCGCTCTTTATGCTGCTGAAATATAGCGACGACATGGCGCGCATGATTTTCACCATAGCCATAGTATTGGCCGTGGCGCTTCCGCTTATGATATTCATCTCACGCATCCCCTATCCCGATGATACCGACCTTGACCGGCACGAGGAACCGCGCATCATAGTCGCGCTTGTCAAGTATCTGTTTCTGCCTCTGCTGGGCGCCTACATGCTGGTGTTGTACATATACGGCATCAAGATACTCGTGACATGGGAACTGCCCGAGGGCTACGTCACATGGTCGGTCACCGCACTCGTAGCCGAGGTGCTTGTGGTGGAGTTTTTCTTGTTTCCGCTGTCGGAGAAAAGTCTGCGACCGCTCGGCGGATTGATTAAAACCGCGTTACCGGCCCTGACGCTTCCGCTGCTTGTGCTGATGAGTGTTGCCATAGGCTACCGCATCAACCAGTACGGCTTCACGACCGACCGTCTTTATGTACTCACGTTCAACATATGGTGCTACGCCATAATGGGCTATCTGTTTATCGACAGATGCCGTCACATAAACCCGATACCACTCTCTTTCTCGGCCGTCATGCTCGTGACATCGATAATTCCCGGGGTCAATTATAGCACTCTCGGCGCAATGCTCCAACGCGAAGACACGACAACAGACGATGACGCCACCATAGTAGAGACGATAGAACTGCCTGATGAGGAAGTCATTGAAGAGGTATCTGACGAAGAAATCGAGGCCATACACGAAAGTTCGGTAAAGAAAAAAGGCCTTGTCACTTACCGTTGGGAAGTGTCGCCCGACAAGATGATAGCTGTGCCTCATGGAGTAACCGGCATGAAACCCTTCATGTGTCCTGTAAAAAATGTCATTCCGGATAAAAAAGGGCTCATATCGGTCGGGACATCGGAAGCCCGTGGCAAACTCAACATAGACAGCCTTGTGGCCTGCGGCGACTCGCTTGCTTTCAAGCCGATACTTGTAAAAGTTCCCGGACAGCCCGACAAAAAGCTGCTCATAACAGCCATGACAGTCACCACACGGCTTCACAACGACTCTGTAAATGCCGGCGTGCACTCTGTGAGCGCACGCATAGACGGATATATATTTGAATACAATTTAAATACCAAATAATGAAACGCAACGTATTAATAGACAACATCAAGCGCAAAGGTTCATTCCTATGCGTAGGTCTTGACACCGACATCAAGAAAATACCGTCGCATCTCCTCGACTTGGACGATCCGGTATACGAATTCAACAAGGCTATCATTGACGCCACAGCGCCCTACTGTGTGGCCTACAAACCCAACCTCGCTTTTTATGAAGCTACCGGCGCGCAAGGGTGGATAACTCTTGAGAAAACGCTGAGATATCTGAAAGAGAATTATCCTGACCAATTTATAATTGCCGACGCCAAGCGCGGCGACATAGGCAATACCTCAAAACTCTATGCCCGCAGTTTCTTCGAGCATCTTGATGTAGACGCCGTGACCGTAGCTCCCTACATGGGCGAGGACAGTGTGACACCGTTTCTCGGTTATGAAGGCAAATGGGTGATATTGCTAGCTCTGAATTCCAACAAAGGGTCGCGCGACTTCCAGTTTATCGAGGACAAAGACGGCACACGCCTCTTCGAGCACGTGATAACCACCTCGCAGAAATGGGCTTCGCCGGAGGAGATGATGTATGTGGTAGGAGCCACACAAGGCGAGATGTTCAAAGACATACGCCGCGTAGCTCCCGACAGCTTCCTGCTTGTACCCGGCGTGGGCGCGCAGGGCGGCAGCCTTGAAGAGGTGGCCCGCTACGGCATGACCGCCGACTGCGGACTACTTGTCAACTCATCGCGCGGCATCATATTCGCCTCGTCCGACATCGATTATGCCGAAGCCGCAGCACGTGAAGCCGAAAAATTGCAAAAGCAGATGCACGCCATCCTGTCAAAGGCCGGAATAATCTGAATTAATCAATTTTAGCATCATTTTTCACAAATATGTAGTATATTTGCTCCTATAAATATTGTCAACTTTATAATTTAACCAAAATGCAAAAGATAGACAACTACAACTTTGCCGGCAAAAAGGCAATTGTCAGAGTGGACTTCAACGTACCCTTGGATGAAAACGGTAAAATAACCGATGATACCCGTATCCGCGGCGCTCTTCCCACCCTTAAGAAAATACTTGAGGACGGAGGCAGCCTTATCATTATGTCGCACATGGGCAAACCCAAGGGCAAAGTCAATCCCAAGTTCTCGCTCGCACAGATTAAGGACGACGTAGCCAAGGCTCTCGGTCGTGACGTGAAATTCGCTCCCGACTGCGCCAACGCTGCCGAAGCAGCCGCCAACCTCAAACCCGGCGAAGTTCTGCTCCTTGAAAATCTCCGCTTCTATCCCGAAGAAGAGGGCAAGCCCGTAGGCATCGACAAAGAAGATCCCGGCTACGACGTAGCCAAGAAGGAGATGAAAGAGCGTCAGAAAGCATTTGCCAAGACTCTCGCAAGCTACGCCGACGTATATGTAAACGACGCATTCGGAACAGCTCACCGCAAGCACGCTTCTACAGCAGTGATAGCCGACTACTTCCAGCCCGACAGCAAGATGCTCGGTTACCTCATGGAAAAGGAAGTACAGGCCGTCGACAACATACTCAGCAACATCAAACGTCCGTTCACTGCCATCATGGGCGGTTCTAAGGTTTCTACCAAAATCGGTATTATCGAGAACCTTATGGACAAGGTCGACAACCTCATCCTCTGTGGCGGCATGACCTATACATTTGCCAAAGCTCAGGGCGGCAAGATAGGCAACTCTATCGTTGAAGACGACAAGCTCGACCTCGCTCTCGACATCATCAAGAAAGCCAAAGAGAAGGGTGTCAACCTCATCCTCGGCACAGATTGTGTGGCAGCCGACAGCTTCAGCAACGATGCCAAGACAATGATATGCCCCTGCAACGACATACCCGACGGATGGGAAGGTCTTGATGCAGGTCCCGAGACCCGCAAGGCATTCGCCGATGCCATACGCCCCTCAAAGACCATTCTCTGGAACGGTCCTGCCGGCGTATTTGAGTTTGACAACTTCACAGCCGGCTCACGTGCCATAGCCGAGGCCATCGTAGAAGCTACCGACAACGGCGCATTCTCGCTCGTAGGCGGCGGCGACTCTGTAGCTTGTGTCAACAAGTTCGGTCTTGCCGATCAGGTATCTTACGTATCGACCGGCGGCGGCGCACTTCTCGAAGCTATCGAAGGCAAGGTGCTCCCCGGTGTGGCAGCAATCAAAGGCTAATCGTAATACGACATCAACAGCAGGGGCTACACACAAAAGTGCGGCCCCTGTTTCATTATACCACATCAATGAATCCATACGTTGACACACCCGAATTTTGTCAATGGGTCGCCAGTCATATCGACGACGATCCGGTAAAATTGCGACTTAAGTGGCAAGGGAAATTACCGTGGGCCAATCTCGCCATACTCCAGATAGAGTGTCGACGCAAGTCGCGCAAGAAGTTGGCCGAAGAGCTCACCTGCCCTACTTTCTTTTTCCCTACAGCACTTTCGGCTGAACAGTGTACAAGCGACATCCTCGCCGACTTTCATGCGTCGCTGATAAGACCCGGTGACACATTGCTCGACCTCACCTGCGGCCTCGGCATCGATGTATATCACGCAGCCTGCCGCGCGTCGGAGGTAACGGCCGTAGACATGAACCCCGAAATTACCGAAGCCGTCATACACAATGCCGCCGCCCTCGGCCATGACAATATAACTGCCGTCACCGCCGACTGCCGCGAATTCATCAAAAACACCGACAAGCACTACGATGTAGTATTTATCGACCCCGCACGCCGAGGCACAAACGGAGAGCGCATCTACCGGCTGGCCGACTGCTCGCCCGACGTCACATCGATGCTCGGCGACATAGCGGCAGTGAGCAATCGCCTCATAGTCAAGGCTTCGCCCATGCTCGACATAACACAGGTGCTTCGCGAACTTCCCGACACGACCGACATATACGTCACCGGCACATCGACAGAATGTAAGGAGATTGTGGCCGACATAACATTCGACAATAGACACTCGTCAGAACCCGTCATACACGTCATGACCCCGCTGTACGACTTCTCGTTCACACAAAGCGAGGAAGCGTCGGCCACGCCCGACTACGAGCTGCCCGCCGCCGGAGAGTATCTTTACGAACCGGGCGCTGCCGTAATGAAAGCCGCTCCGTTCAGGCTGCTGTCGCAACGCTACGGGCTAAAAAAGCTCCACCCCAACACGCATCTCTATCACTCTGCGGCACGCATCACCGACTTTCCCGGCGATACATGGCACATAGACCGCGTAGCCGACTTTTCGTCACACGAGATAAAAGCCATATCCCGGCAATACGACCGCCTGAACATAGCCACCCGCAACTTCGACATGCCGGCTGACACCCTGCGCAAAAAGCTGAAAGTAAAAGACGGCGGCACCCAACGCCTCATAGCCGCCACCCTCGCCGACAACAGCAAAGCCATGCTCCTCCTCTCCCCGCCCTGACCCCGCTCCGTGACATTACCTCCAACCATAGAATCAAAGACTGTAAACAGCTGATAGACAGTGACTGTAGTAAAGACGCCAGTACCGACTTGTTAAACTACCCAAATCAACTTACAACAATGAGATAACAGATTATGTCAGAAAAGGAGCGTAACGAAATTCTTGAAAAGATAACAAGAGGGCTTCAGTTGGCCAACGAAAATATGCTGCGGGCAAAGAAAGCACGTGGAGAAAAAGTCGTATACGCACGACCCAACGGCAAGATCTATACTATAAAAGCCAGTACGGCACTAAAAAAATACCTTGCCAACAAACAAGCCAACTCTTAAGCGACAACCGTCAGACCCTCGGTCGGGACCCGCTTACCGCACACTTGGTAACGAATGTGTCCCAAGTAAACAATACAGGGAATTCAATCAATACGTTGTATAACCGCCCCCACAACCCTTTTTCATGAAAGAGGCGGTAGAACGCACGCAGATTATACTTGTTGACCCAGTCGGGATAATAATTTATGGCATTGGCCGACTGATGCAAAAAACCTCCACAGGTAAAAACGATGCCTTTATAACCTGCATTTTTCAGATCCAAGGCAAACTGTTCCTGAAGCGGCGACCCCATGCCCACTATTGTAAAATCACTACCCGCACTGACTATATCGGCAATAGCTTTACGACGATCCTCCACATCTATAAAATAGCCATTGCGATAGCCGGCAATCGCCATCGACGGATAGCTTTTACGGAACTGGGCTATGGTACGCTCAAGAGTTTCCTGCCGAGTGCCCAAAAAGTATATGCTTCGCCCTACTCCCCGACCATTAAGATAAGAAAACAAATCGGCTGCCATACTCGACATATCGAAACTCAGCCTCGGCACACGCCGCCCCCAGAGCAACCGTATAAGCCAACACATAGTCATCCCGTCAACAAACAATCCATCCATTGATTCATACAATTCAGGATGACAGCGCACAAGATGATAAGAATACGGATTTACACAAGTATAGACACGACCGTTTTCGGCAATAAATGTGCCTATCGGATACGTACAAGCGGAGTCTGCGATTTTTCGCACAAACCCTCGGTTATTCATAAAATTCAAACCTAAGATTTATAATGTCTATATGGCCGAATGATGCCATATTGGTATCCTTGAATCAAAAAATATAATTGGAATACTCGTATTTGATCAGTTATAGGAGTACTCATCCCAACAATTAGGGCTGATATCAACCACAAAAGATTTGCTGTTGAGAATTTGCTTATAAACGAATCCTTCAATTTTAATCCTCTAGCAGCCACCACAAAGAAATTCAATTGAATAGAAACAAATACGATAGTACCGATAATACCCCACGAAGATAAATAATAACCTAATTGAATTTCAATCGGATAATTATTTTTAGCTGGTCCAACTCCAAAAAGTATTGATTTCAAAAGCCGCTCTATAGCCACTGCCAATTGTCCACTTCTAGTACCTAGTGAACCATCAGCTTCCTTTCCTGAAAGAGCATTAATTAATCGTTCGGAATATTTAATAGAGTCAGAGACTACTGGTATTTCCCATGTTACAGCAACTATATACAAAAATATTATAAGGGCTATTACAATTGGAATTATTATTGTCTTTTTTAAAGCTGATATTTTTGAAAATACAAAAAAATACAATAGAGTTACAATAATAAATGCTAAGATTACTGATCTAGATCCAATCAGCATCATTACAATACAACTAACAAAAAACGTTATTGCTTTATGAGAATAAAATGTCAGAGCAATCGCATATCCAAATAAACAGACAAAGCCAAAATTATAACAAAATCCAAATGTTCCAGAATACCTTATATAATTTAATTCTCCATATTCAAAAACAGCATAGAGATTTGTTATTGCCTGAAATGATTCATTAAATTTTAATATATCAAATATAAATGATAAGAGAGTAAGTACGACAACTGAGGTAACTAAAAAATAACTTTTCTCAAGTTTTATGCCCAGAACATATCCAATGATAAAAAAATATAAATAGAATAATGGTCGAAGTATATCTGAGAAATCTTTTAGGATAATTTCATTATTAATGAAAGGCTGTATTGCTAATGTTGCAATATATGTTAAACTCCATAAAAAGAATAATTTGTATATTGTGGGAAGTGGAAATCTATAAGACTTAGTTTCTAAAAAAAATGGTAGTGTAAGGACAATAATAGCAAACAAATATATTAATTGTCCTGTGCCCAATGAGGTATATCCCCAAAATGTCGGGAAATACAGAATTAAAAATAATAATAATACTGTTTTTAATTTAAATCTAAAATAAGTCGATGTACTCTTCAAATTGGTTCTTTTTATCATTTGAATTATTCCAAATTCTAGTGCCAATTACAGATGATTTTGTTTTCATCTGATTCATAATCTTATTAGTGATATCTTCCGTTTCTGGTCCCAAACAAGCACCAAATTCTTCAAATTCACTAATCTCAAATGTCGCGTCTTTCCAATATGAAGAATTTACGTCAAAATATTCTTTGGGTATTGCTTTTTCACTACCGACAAATGGAATACCTAAAGCAACTACTTCGCTAAGAACTATAGGACATCCTTCAAAGAAGCTGGGAAGTAAAAAAAGATTTGACTTAGCAATAAATTTGTAAGGATTACTTTGGTATGGAAGTATTATTATATCTTTTTCCAAATTTAAATCGCTAATAAATTCCATCAATTTACTTTTTAATATGCCCTCACCAATAATCAGTCCTTTTACATTTAATTGAGGATATTCCGTTTTTAGCTTTTTTATAACTTTAACTATTTTCCATTGTGCTTTTTGATAACAAAATCTACCAATGTTTGTAATATAACATGAATCGTTGTCTAATTCAAATTCAGTAATTGGCTCAGACGCCTGTTTTATTATTTCAGCCTTATCAATCCGATTGTTTATTGTAAATATTTTATTACTAGGGATGTTATATTCTTGAATTAAATCTTGTCGTATATTGTCAGAAACAACGATTATTTTATCTACTTTTGAATACGC
Organism: Candidatus Homeothermus arabinoxylanisolvens; assembly: GCA_001689405.1. GTDB lineage: Bacteria > Bacteroidota > Bacteroidia > Bacteroidales > Muribaculaceae > Muribaculum > Muribaculum arabinoxylanisolvens. The sequence goes on from LUJO01000031.1 coordinate 10,035, forward strand.
CCTATTTATATCTGACTTAACAAACTTGTTAATCAAACTATTTAACTTGCGATATTGAATTGACAATATATTGTGAACTGTTACAATTTTAGTAGCATCTATGTCTAACTTTGATACAAGAACATTACTCCGTTCAAGAAATGAAAATATGATATCAGGAGAAAAAGAGGACGCATATTTTCTTAACTTCTTAAAAAGTATTTTTTGTTGAATATATTTAATAACAATATTCGCTGAATTATTTTTTAATCCTGAAGCAGCAATCGTTTCATTATTCCCATATAAAGAAAATATCTTAGTACTATATCCTTGAGATTTTAGGTAATTATTAAATTCCAACAATATTTTTTCAGCTCCACCTGAAGCTATTTGATCTATTACCAGTAGTACTCGTTTATTCATCACTTAATGTTTTATCGTTTGATCTTATTAAAAAACATGTAATTTCCTACTGGCTACAACTAACAACTTTAATAACTTAGGCGATGTTAGATATGCAATATATCCTAATCGCTTAACTTTAGATGGAAGAAGTAATTTGGGAAATTTTTTATTCAATGATCCGCGATAATTTTCATACCATAAAAAGTCAAAATTGTCAGAATAAAAGAATGTTTGCCAAAATTTATGTAGATAGCAAAAAGTTTGAAACTCATTATTGAATTCTTCCATAAGCCCATTCTTATTTAATTCCGCCTCAATCAAATTTAACATTATTGATATATCTTTCTCTCCTTTTTTCCCAGACGATTTTACCAATGAGTTCTGATTAGTAAGCCTATAATGATATAATGGCATTTTAACAGTTGCTAATTTGGTCGCTTTTAAGTGAAGCATAAAATTTGCATAACAATCTTCACCCATGCTAAATCTTGGATCAAATAATATTTCATTTTTAGTATAAAGAGTCCTTTTCACTAATCGTTGCCATACATTGAAATGCATTTGATTCATACATAGAAATCTCTTTATACCTTCTTTATTAGAACAGTCAAAATCATCAAGTACTATAGTCTCTTTATGCAACCGATTTTCATAAAACCCACAACCAACTATATCCGCATCTGTTTCTATAGCACACTTATACATTAACTGACACATCTCTGGCTCCATCCAATCATCACTATCGCAATGAATTATATACTCACCTGAAACATTATGCAATGCAGTATTTCTCGCGCTTGGCAACCCCATATTTTTATTGTGATTGACAATTCTTACTTGATTACTACGCTCAGGATATTCTGAAACTATTTTCTTGAGAATTTCTATACTTTTATCCCGTGTGCAATCATTCACAAAAACGAATTCAATGCTATCTTTCATAGTTTGTTCCATTAGGGAGCGTACACATTTTTCAATGTACTTTTCTACACCATAGACTGGGACACAGACTGATACTTTTATGGTAGTTTCCATATCATTCACTAGCATTACACTCTATTCCATCAATAGTGAGTCCTGTTTTCAACGGTGGTATGATGGGAACAGAGACAGGGGATGTCAAGCGTTTGGAGAGCATAAATGCCATTTCAAACCGAAAATCATTAAACAATTCCTTTGCTCTATTAGTGGGAACTCCTGTTATTATATTTATTTTCCTATTTTTTAATTTATTGTGCTTCAGCCACAATCCGAGAGCCGTTTCAGCAAGATAGCCAAATACCCGGCGCTGACGCGTATAACCGGAAATTTTTATCCTGCTTTCAGTAAGTTGAATTATAGGAAAAATGAAGTTGCAGTATTCATAAAACTTCTCTTTTGACATCAGCATCATATTGCATTGACTGAATTTATTTTCCATAAAGTAATATGAAATTACATCCTCTTTGTATTCAGGAAATAGTGATAAGATTGAATCGATAAAAACCGTTGCATCTTCAAGACATGTCCAATAGACAAGTTCATTGTAGACTGATGTTGAAAGTGTAAGTGGTTTTGCCAATAAAATGTCACATGAGTTCATCGCCTCACTTAATTCCGCATTTGTCATTTTGAAATAACGGCGGTAATGACAGAGACCGATGTAGTCGACGTCTTTGAGGTTTTTCCATGCCCAGTAGAGAGCGGTGAGCTCACAGTAGGATTCATTTTTCTCGGAAATGTTGTCGCCGGTGTTGTCGCATTGGAATCCGAGGTCGAGTTCAGGGTGGAGTGCTTTGCCGACTTGTATCGGCATGTAGATATCATCCTGACGTATATTAGGGTCTGCCTTGTGGCAAGCCACAAGTATCTTTATTCGAGGCTGTTTCTTCTCTTCCATTGCTTTACTATTTAAATAGGTTGAGGACTTGGGCGATGATGGGAGCCATGTCGTAATACTTGTATTCGGCGAGGCGGCCGCCGAATATTACGGCTGTCTCCTGCGAGGCGAGGGCGCGGTATTGCTCGTAGACGGCTTGGTTGCGGGCGTCGTTGACGGGATAGAACGGCTCCATGCCGTCGCGCCACTCGGTTGAGTATTCGCGCGAGATGACCGTCTTGGGGTTGTCGTAGACGGCGGCCCCGAAGGTCTCGAAGTGCTTGTGCTCGATGATGCGGGTATAGGGCACGTCGGCCGAGGTGTAGTTGACCACGGCATTGCCCTGACGGTTGGCCTCGTCAAGAGTCTCCGTCTCGAAGCGCACGGTGCGGTACTGGAGCTTGCCGAAGCGGTAGTCATAAAACTCGTCGATTTTGCCGGTAAAAACAATCCGGTCAGCCATCGACTCCCAATGCGCGCGGTCGGCGAAGAAGTCAGTGTCGAGCTTCACGTCGATGCCGTCGAGGAGTCCGTCGATCAGTCGGTTGTAACCGCC
>LUJO01000032.1 GCA_001689405.1 Candidatus Homeothermus arabinoxylanisolvens
TCCCTTTTCAAATGTTAGATGCAATCCAAGGAAGAGGGCGTGAATATAAACTATGCTCCCCACTGCTTCCCCGGCGCTTCCGACCTCAATATGCACCCCTATTATACCCGCAACGACCGCATGAAAGGCGAGTTCTTCTGGAAGCAGCTTTACAATGCCGTGAGCAAGGGTTGCGAGATGATCTATGTGGGCATGTTTGATGAAATTGACGAGGGTACAGCCATCTTCAAGGTCATGAACAAGAGCAAGGTGCCGAGCAACGAGGCCGATGTCGACTACTACGTGGTCTACAACCCCAAGAACGAGCGCGTGACCTACACTAACATGAGCGGTATAAGCTGGACTTCGTCGGCTACCGTATTCATGGCCAAAGAAGAGGTTAATCCCGCTCCTACCGGTGGCTGGTGTCAGCTTCAGAGCCACATGGGCATCACTTTCGAAGGCATCGACGATGACCTGCCTACCGACCACTATCTGTGGATTACCGGTATGGCCGGCAAGATGCTCAACGCAGAGATACCTATGTCTGAGGCCTTACCCGCCCGCGAGTAAACATAAGTATGACAGATTATGATGATTGATTTTGTAAATAAATGTATGACGGGAGCTGCCTTGCTGTGTTGCGGCTTGTTGGCAGTGTCGTGCTCGTCGTCAAATGCCGCCAACTCGGAGTCGGAGGAGGTGCCCGCATTTGACAACATGGCTCCCAATCCGTTTGTGACCCACATGTATACCGCCGACCCGTCGGCCCATGTGTGGGGGGATGGCCGTCTTTACGTGTATGCGTCGCACGATATCGACCCGCCGCGCGGATGCGACCTCATGGACCGCTACCACGTGTTTTCTACCGACGATATGGTGAAGTGGGTGGACCACGGCGAGATACTCAACTCCTCGCAGGTGGAATGGGGACGTCCCGAAGGTGGCTTCATGTGGGCGCCCGACTGTGCCTACAAGGACGGCAAGTATTACTTCTACTTCCCGCATCCGAGCGATACGGAGTGGAACAAGAGTTGGAAGATCGGCGTCGCTGTAAGCGATGAGCCGGCCGCCAACTTCAAGGTGATCGGCTACATCAAAGGCATGGAGCCGCTTATCGACCCTTGCGTTTTTGTCGACGATGACGGCAAAGCCTATATCTATAACGGTGGCGGTGGCCGATGCATGGGCGGACGTCTCAAAGACAACATGATTGAGCTTGACGGTCCCATGCAGGTGATGACCGGCCTTGAGGATTTCCACGAAGCTACTTGGATTCACAAGTACAACGGCAAGTATTACCTGTCTTACTCCGACAATCATGATGAGGGGTGGAACGACGGTGTTGCCGGTGACAACCGCATGCGCTATGCCGTAAGTGACTCGCCGCTCGGACCGTGGACCCACAAGGGCATATACATGGAACCTACCGACAGCTACACAAATCACGGTTCGATAGTAAACTTCAAGGGACAGTGGTTTGCGTTCTATCACAACAGCAAGCTTTCGGGTCATGACTGGTTGCGCTCCATCTGCGTGGATAAGCTGTATCATAACGAAGACGGCACTATAAAGATGGTCGAGCAGCGAAAGTAAATAAATCATAGTATTCTTGCAATATGTCGCAAAAGCCTGTCATGGTCGTTGCCGTGATTTTGCTTTTGCGACATGGTTTTTTAATTAAGATTATTATGACTATATTTGTAAAAACCAAAATTCATAGATATGCTTAAAAGTATAGTAAGACCGATCCTGTTTCTCGGGATTGCGGTTGCGGCGCAATATGCCACCGGGCAGACCGAGCCTTACCGAAATCCCGAACTCTCGGCCGACGAACGCGCCCGCGACCTCCTGTCGCGACTTACTCTCGATGAGAAGATAAGTATGATGACCAATCATTCACCGGCCATAGAGCGTCTCGGTATTCCCGAGTACAACTGGTGGAGCGAGGCGTTGCACGGAGTGGGCCGTGCAGGTACCGCCACCGTGTTTCCGCAGGCTATAGCGCTTGCCGCTACGTTCGATGACGGTGCCGTGGCCGAAGTGTTTGATATGGTGTCTGACGAGGCGCGTGTAAAATACAATCAGTCGGTTCGCGACAATCGTCGCGGCCAATACCGCGGACTGACTTACTGGACTCCCAATATAAATATATTTCGCGATCCCAGATGGGGCCGAGGGCAGGAAACCTACGGCGAGGACCCGTACCTGACATCCCGTATGGGATTGGCCGTGATACGCGGACTTCAAGGCGACGGCACCGGAAAGTATGACAAACTGCACGCCTGTGCCAAGCACTTTGCCGTACACAGCGGACCGGAGTGGAACCGTCATACCTACAACGCCACCAACATACCGCCCGAGGATCTGTGGGAGACCTATCTGCCGGCTTTCAAGGCAGCCGTTGTCGACGGACATGTCAAGGAGGTCATGTGTGCCTACAACCGTTATGAAGACGAGCCGTGCTGCTCCAACAAAAAATTGTTGAAAAAAATATTGCGTGAGGACTGGGGGTATGATGACGTAGTGTTGTCAGACTGCGGTGCTCTGGGCGATTTTTTCAATCCCGAACCTTACGGCCACGCTACCCACAAGTCGCCGGTTGAGACTGCCGCCGACGCTATCCTGTCGGGCAACGACCTTGAGTGCGGCGACAGGGCTTATCCCGAGATAAAGCGCAGCATAGAGGCCGGGCTGATGAGCGAGGCCGACCTTGACCGTTCGGTATTCCGTCTGTTGCGGGCGCGTTTTCAGCTCGGCAACCTGTATGATGACGAACTGACCCCGTGGTGGAGCCTTCCCGACACCCTCGTGGCATGCGATGTCCATCGTGCGAAGGCACTGGAGATGGCCCGCAAGAGTATCGTGCTTATGACCAACCGCAACAACACGCTCCCGCTTGACCGCAAGATAAAAAAGATAGCGGTACTCGGCCCGAATGCCAAGGACTCCGTTATGATGTGGGGCAACTACAACGGCTTTCCAAAGTCGTCGGTGACGGTGCTCGACGGCATACGCTCGAAGTTCCCCGAAGCCGAGGTAGTCTATTTTAAAGGATGCGACTATGTCGACGAGACGGTTACACTTAGTGAGTTTGACCGTATGTCGGCCGACGGACGCAAGGGCATGAAGGCTTCGTTCTGGAACAACAGAAAGCTCGAAGGCGCTCCTATGCGTATAACTTATTTCGGCGAGCCGCTTAATCTGACCAACAACGGCGAGACCGCTTTCGCCCCCGACGTACCCGTGGTCAATTTCAGCGCGCGCTTTGAGGGCCGCTATGTGCCTGCCGAGTCGGGCGATGTCACTTTTCATGTCGAGGGCGATGACGGATTCCGTCTGTTGATTGACGGTAAACCGGTTATTGACGAGTGGGGCGAAGGCCACAAATCCGATATAACCTATGTGCTCGATGCGCGGAAAGGCCGTGCTTATGATATCGTGCTTGAATACTATCAGGCCTACGGCTCGGCCGACCTTAAATTTGATCTCGGCGAGCGGGTGCCGCTCGATTACGCCGGTGTGGCCTCGCAGGTGTCCGATGCCGATGCCATCGTGTTTGCCGGCGGTCTTTCTCCCCATCTTGAAGGCGAGGAGATGGGAGTGCATCTTGCCGGATTCCGTGGAGGTGACCGTACGGCCATTGAGCTTCCTGTCGTGCAGGAGCGTATGCTTCAGGCACTTAAAGCTACCGGACGCCCGGTTGTGTTTGTCCTTTGTACCGGTAGTGCCGTGGCTATGCCGTGGGCCGCTGAAAACTGCGATGCGGTTATTACGGCGTTTTATCCCGGTGAGGCTGGTGGCACGGCCATCGCCGACATTCTGGCCGGTGACTGCAATCCGTCGGGCCGTCTGCCGGTGACGTTCTATACCTCGACAAGCGATCTTCCCGACTTTGAGGACTATTATATGGACAACCGCACCTACCGTTACTTTGAGGGGAAATCCCTCTTCCCATTCGGTCATGGTCTGGGCTACTCCGAGTTCCGCTATGGCGATGCCACGATAAAGCCTTTGGCTGCCGGCGGTGATGACGTGGCTGTACTTAACGTGCCGCTGACCAATGCCGGTAAGATGGACGGCGATGAGGTCGTTCAGGTCTATGTGAGAAATCTTCAGGACCCGTACGGCCCGAAAAAGTCTTTGCGAGCCTTCCGCCGTGTACCCACTCGTGCCGGTGAGACTGTAGGCGTTGAGTTCACTATGCCCTCGGCCGCGTTTGAGTTCTTTGACAGGGAAGAGGGCGTCATGAAGGTCAAGCCCGGCGATTATGAGATTTTGTACGGCGGTACTTCCGATGACGCTTCACTTAAAAAGCTCAGGTTTACTTTGAAAAAATAATAGCGATAGTTTTATTAAAGAGTCCCGTTTTATGTTTTAGAACATGAAACGGGACTTTTCTTATGAATTAACTTAATATTTAATATAGTATTAAGCGCATAAACTGACTTTTGTGGAAAAAACTGACCAAACATTATTTCGATCATGAAAAAGAATAAAGTAACGATTTCAATCATTATTGCATTGGTCTTTTCCACAATTTCCGCTGTGGCGAAGACCACCTATCCTTTTAGGTTTGCTCCCTCGACGGGTATTGTGAACGAGGTGGAGCAACCTTATCGTCAGGAATTGTGTCTTAACGGTTACTGGGATTTTCAGCCTGTGAAGACTCCCGCCGGTTACAGGCAGGGAGCTGGTGTGGCGCCCGAGTTGCCGGCCCCCGTGTCTGACGGGTGGAGCAAGACCCCTATAAAGATACCTTCGCCGTGGAACATCAACAGTTTTGCCAACCGCGACCTTGAGGGTCCCGACCATCGCAACTATCCGTCTTATCCCGCCGAGTGGGATGACATACTTATGGGTTGGCTCAAAAAAGATTTCACCGTGCCGGCCGACTGGGCGGGCGAGGAGATAAAGCTCTATTTCGAGGCTGTCGCCGGAGAGGCGGTGGTCTATGTCAACGGACATAAGGTTGGCGAGAACTTTGATCTCTTTCTTCCGTTCTCGTTTGACGTGACCGACATAGTCACTCCCGGTGAGAAAGCGGAAGTGCTTGTAGGCGTAAGAAGTCAGAAACTGTTTGAGGATAACTCGACGGTGGGCCGCCGTATATTGCCGGCCGGTTCTATGTGGGGCTACCATATAAACGGTATATGGCAGGATGTGTATCTGCTTGCCATGCCCAAGCTGCAGGTCAGCGATGTGTTTGTCAAGCCTCTTGTCGACAAGGATGTGCTGGAGGTCGAGGTCGAGTTGACCAACAATACTCCCAAGAAAGCCGACGTTACACTTGGCGGCGATGTAAGGCAGTGGATCAACCTTGCCGGCAATGACGTAAACTCGGCTCCCGAACCCAAGTCTATGCTTGGTGCGAGCGCACTTGCCATAGCTCCCGTTAAAGTGTCGGTGCCCGCAGGCGCTTCGGTGAAAACCACCCTGTTGGTCAAAGTTGACGGACGTCTCAATCTCTGGACTCCCGAACAGCCCAATCTGTATGGTCTTGTTCTCAATGTAGCAGACAAAAAGAATGTCATTGACAAAAAATATGAACGTTTCGGCTGGCGTCAGTGGACGTTGGTCGGCGACAAGCAGTGTCTTAACGGCAAGCCCTATGCCCTGCGCAGCGACTCTTGGCACTTCCAAGGCATGCCGCAGATGACGCGGCGTTACGCATGGGCTTGGTTCAAGGCCATAAAGGACATGAACGGCAATGCGGTGCGTCCTCATGCGCAGGTATATCCGCGTTTCTATCTCGACATGGCCGACGAAATGGGTATCTGTGTGCTTGACGAAACAGCCAACTGGGCAAGTGACGGCGGCCCGAAGCTCGACTCCGAAAAGTTCTGGGAAAATTCGAAAGATCACCTGTCACGCTTCGTGAAGCGTGACCGCAACCATGCCTCGGTGTTTGGCTGGTCGGTCAGCAATGAGAACAAACCTGTCATATTATATGTATACAACCGTCCCGACCTTATGCCTCTTCAGGTGAAGGCTTGGGAGGAATGGCGCGATATTGTGCGTGCCATTGACCCGACACATCCGTGGATTTCGTCAGACGGTGAAGATGACGGCGACGGCATTCTTCCTGTGACTGTGGGTCACTATGGCGACAAGAATTCTATGAACGGATGGAAGGCCATAGGTAAGCCGTGGGGTATGGGTGAGCACAGTATGGCTTATTACGGTACTCCCGAACAGGTATCGAAGTACAATGGCGAGCGTGCTTATGAGTCACAGCTCGGACGCATGGAGGGACTTGCCAACGAGTGCTATAACCTTATAGCCGACCAGCGCAACATGGGGGCAAGTTTCAGCACTATATTCAATATGGTATGGTACGGACTCAAGCCGCTGCCGCTCGGCAAGCGTGACATAACCGTGGCTCCGTCGCTTGAGGATGACGGTATATTTTTCGGCGAATACGTTGAGGGCGTTCCCGGCGTACAGCCTGAGCGCGTAGGTCCTTACAGCACGACTTTCAACCCCGGTTATGACCCCAATCTTCCTTTGTACGAGGAGTGGCCGCTCTTTGCCGCTTTGCGTGCCGCTAACGCTCCCGGAGCTCCCGCATGGAGCGAGTGGGCCGTGGTCGATAAGTCGGTTTACAATGCACCGGCTGCCAATGTTGCCAAACCTTACGGCGAGGTGATGTTTTTCGGCGATGCCGACGGTAATGTCAAGCGTACTCTTGACGAACAGGGCGTTATATGGAGCGCGCGTATAAAGAAACCGGCTTCGGCTCTTGTTATTGTCGATGCTGCTTCAGCCGTGTCGCCTGACGATGTGGCAAAGATAAAGGCTCTGGAGGCAAAGGGTGCCGATGTATGGCTGTGGGGCATTACTCCCGAGGCCGTCAAGTCACTGTCGGCATTGTTGCCTGACGCTCTTGAGGTGACCCCGCTCGTGCGCTCGTCGTTTATACCCGTACAGAGCTCATGGCTCCGCGGCTTTAACAACAGCGACTTCTACTTCTGCGAGGTACAGGCCGGCGATGTGTCGCGCAATGCTCTGTCGGGTCGGCTTGTCGACAACGGAGAGACTCTTCTTGACGCTTGCCGCACCGACTGGCGTAAATGGAACAAGCGTGCCGAGGAGCTCAAGACCGCATCGGTACTGCGCAGCGAGAACGAGTGTCCCGAGGCTACAGCTGTATTCGTGCGTTATCCCGGTAAAAACTCCGACTTGTATATCAGCACTCTTACCGAGTTTGCCAACTCTGAAAAAGGCTTCAATGCTCTCTCGCGTCTGCTCGCCAACGCCGGAGTGCAGTGCCGTCAGCGCGAAATTGACGCCAACGACGTTTTCTTCCACCGCGACGGCAAGGTCATGTTGCCCGCTTCGGCTAAGGAACATTTCGCCAAAAACGGTGGCGAGAGCGCCGAACTGGTGTTCTACGCTTACAGCCCGCGTCCTCTCGATGACCTGTTGATCGAGCCCAATGTGCCTAAATTGAGCTTCGAGGTCAAGAGCAAAGGGGCCGCACTTGCGATAAACGGCAAGCCTGTGGCGGTGAAGCAGGCCCATAACGAAGCCCGCTTCCATGAACTGCCTCTTAAATCGGGGTGGAACAAGATAACTCTTACGGTGCGTCGCGATGATCTTAACAATGACTTTTACGGTTTCTTCTACTGCGACAACCGCGCCGATTTCATGCCCCTGCTCAACGTGGCCTATGTGAATCCCGAATTACGATAGCACAATCTTAACCATATAAATTTACTATACAATGAAAATAAAACGTACAGTGCTGTCGGCGGTGGCCTTGTCTCTGACTCTCGGAGGCTTATGTGCCGTGCCCGACGGATACATCTACGATTACTATGACTCCGGCACGACACCCGGAAAATTTCTGAAAAACTATACCGGCAAGGCTTATAACGGTGTGCCTAAGGTAGCGAAAAGCGGCCTGACCAAGATTCAGGCCGAGGACTTCGACGGCGGAGCCGCCGGCAAAGCCTATTCGTTCAAAAACGGCGGCGATAACCGTTATCGCCGCGATAAGGCCGCAGTATCGATCGGCAAGACTGCCGACGGATGGTCGGTCGGCAATGTCTCGTCAGGCCATGACTGGCTGTGCTACACGATTGACGTGGCTCAGCCGGGCGAATACCGCATTTCTGCAAGTACGGCGTCTGACGACAGGTCGCCATACTATTTCGAGGTCGACGGCGATGCCGCCGGCTCGATGCTCTATGCCACGGGCAACGGATGGGATACATACACGCTCGACACTACCGACGGCGTGTATCTGACAAAGGGGCGCCATGTCATAAAGTGGGTACCTGCGGGAGGCATCAATTTCGATTGGTTTGCTCTCGAACGCGTGGGCGACTACAAAAAGCCGGCGTCGAATATGACGTTTGACTATCCGCGCACATCGGTGTATACCGACAACCCGCTGTTTCTTGACTTCACGTCGCCTATGAAGGAGTGTGGCCTTAAGGGTGCGCTCTATACCGCCGACCCTTCGGCTCACGTGTGGAATATCGACGGACGCGACGTACTTTATGTCTATGCATCGCATGACCTTGAGCCGCCGCGCGGATGCGACTACATGGACCGTTATCATATCTTCTCGACAGAGGATCTCGTCAACTGGACCGACCACGGCGAGGTCATGAACGCCGCTACATCCAATGCCGTCACCGGAATAGGCTCCGACGGCTTTATGTGGGCTCCCGACTGCGGATACAATCCCGCCGACAGTCTGTATTACTTCATCTATCCTCATAAACTGTCAAACGTCGAGGATGTATGGGGCATATTTGTCGCCACATCACGCACTCCGGCCGGGCCGTTTGACCCGAAAGGCTACATCAAGGGTGTGCCCTCGGTCATAGATCCCTGTCTGTTTGTCGATGATGACGGCCAGCCTTATATATATGTCGGCGGTGGCGGAAAAGGATGCTGGGGAGGCAAACTGCGCCGTGACGACTGGACCAAGCTTGACGGTGAAATGAAACAGCTCGGCTCGTTTGAAGATTTCCATGAGGCTCCGTGGGTACACAAGTACAACGGCAAGTACTATCTCAGCCATTCCGACAATAACTTCGAGAACAATCATCTGCGCTATTCCGTGGCCGACGATCCTCTCGGTCCCTACACTCCCAAAGGTGTGTACATGCTTGCCCACGGCCATGATACAACCCACGGTTCGATAGTCAAGTTTAAAGACAAATGGTATCAGTTCTACCATACTGCCGACTATTCCGGACGCGGCAATCTCCGTTCGGTATGCTTCGACGAGCTTGTCTACAACCCCGACGGATCTATAGCTATGGTCAATACTTGGGGCGAACCCTATCTGTCGACCCCGATTACGCTTTTGGCTTCGGCTCCGCTGACTGTGCCGGCTGTCAATTACAACAGAGGCAAGAACTCAAAGGGTTACTTCACCTGTTCAAAGAAAGCTCCGGCCCGTGATGCCGATTTCGTTACGCTCGGTGCCGAGGAGTGGTTGCGTTTCAGCATTAATGTAGAGAAGCGCGGTACATATAAAGTCAATATCAGACTGCGTCAGAGCATACCCAATTCACGGTTGGCCGTTCTGGTGGATGCCGAGTACCTTACATCAATGCGTGGCGAGTATCTTCCCGACAAGGCGTCTACCGGTTGGCAGGATATGGTGCTTGAGCTGCCCCTGCATGCCGGAGAGCATTTTATCGAACTGCGTGTAAAACGCGGTGACATATCGATCGAGAATTTCACCTTGAGTTTTGAAACTGAAAAACTTACAGCTAAATGAATATAAAAAGAGCAATTGTATTATTTACGGGGATGTTGTTGGTGACCGGACTCTGTGCCGGCACCAAACATGCCCGGGTTACCAAGTATCCGTCATACGACGGGCTTGTCATGGCCGGTTATCAAGGATGGTTTCATCAGCCTAAGAAAGGCACTTGGTTTGGTGATGAAAAACAGGTGCGTATCGACATGTGGCCCGATGTAAGCGAATATGAGAAGACATATCCGACCGGGCTGAAGCATGCTGACGGCAGCGGAGCGCGCTTTTTCTCGTCTGACGACAAAAGCACCGTGGACCTGCACTTCAAATGGATGAAAGACTACGGTCTTGACGGTGTGTTCATGCAGCGTTTCTGGGGTGCGGCAAAGCCTGATGCGCGTAAACGCAGCCATGTATTGGCCAATGCGATGGAGGCGGCCCGCAAATATGACCGCGCCATTGGTGTCATGTATGACCTGTCGGGACTGAACCCTGCCACCGACAACTGCTCCATGCTTGTCGACGACTGGAAGTATCTTGTCGACTCTTTGCGTGTCACCAACCCCGACGGCGACAATACATACGTGTTTTACAACGGCAAGCCGTTGGTGACCATATGGGGTGTCGGTTTCCCCGACCGTCCCTACAACATACGCAATATAGGGCTTGAGCGGTTTATCGATTTCCTGAAAAATGATCCGGAATACGGAGGCTGCAGCGTCATGGTGGGTGTGCCCACATTCTGGCGCGACCTCAATGCCGACTGCGTCAATGACCCCTATCTGCATGAACTTATAGCCAAGTGCGACATTGTGCTGCCGTGGATGGTACAGCGCTTCACTCCGCTGCTGCACAACGACATGGACCGTTATCGCGACGTGATAATGGGCGATATGAAGTGGTGTGCCGAGCGAGGTATCGGATATGTGCCCGTCGTGACTCCCGGCTTCAGCTGGCACAATCTTAGCCGCTTCGAGTTTCCTGACGATGTCAAGCCCGCAGGCTCGATACCGCGTCAGGGCGGCCGCTTCTACTGGCAGCAGATATATACGGCTCTCAATGCCGGCGCCACGATGCTGTACGTGGCCATGTTTGACGAGGTCAACGAGGGTACCGCCATATTTAAGTGCACCGACAATCCTCCGGTAGGCCGTGAGATTGAGTTTGTGGGCATGGACGGTAAACCGAGCGACCACTACCTGTGGCTTACCGGTGAGGCGGCACGCATGTTGCGCCACGAGAAGCCGCTTTCCAAGAAAATGCCTGTCCGCTGACAAGGGTTAATGTGATTGAAATAGACAACCCTGCCTTGCATAGTCGCGCAAGGCAGGGTTGTCTTGTTATAGGGCTGTCGTCGGTGGGTTACCGGCGTTTGCTTTTGAAGAACTCTTCAAAGAAGTCTATCTGCTGACGGTTGGGTATCTGATCGAGGTAGAAGCCGTTGCGCATGATCATGACCGTGCTCTTGTCCTGCTCGTAGGGTGTCCAGTAGGGGAGTGCCTCGGAGTTCGGGTCGCCCGTCTTCGTGAAGTTTATCCAGTAGCGCGACATGATCTGAAGCATATGGTTGTCGATGTCGCTCATCTTGCCCCGGAATGTGTAGCCGTATATAAACGGCATCTCCGCTACATGGCTTGCTCCGCCGCGGCGGCTGCGCATTATGGTGTTCTCGGAGTCCTGATCGAAGTAGTATACATACACTTTGCCTTTGCCGGTGCGGCTCTGGAGATTGGCCCAAGCGTAAGTTCCCCAAGCAAACGATCCGTCGCGGAATATGTCGGACTGGGCGAAATACACCTCTTCAGGATTGGTGGCGGGGTACAGGCTGAGAAGCCTGTCGGCCCAGTCGCCGTATATGGAGCGTATGCGGTTTTGATAATACTCCACCGGCATGGGGAACGAGAAGATGGAGCCTTCGTCGGAGTTGCTGCCCACTATGACGTTTACGTCATTGTACTTGCCGGCTACATAAAGCTTGTACTGGTCGTCGGTTATGACATATCCGTCGACTATAGGCCAGAAGTCTTCCATCTTTGTGCTGTCGACTATGCTTTGTGCGTTGACCGATCTCATCTGTTTGATGTTTTTCTTGCCGAAACGTTTCTGAAACTCCACTCCGGCTTTTTCAGCTCCTGCAAGAGTGCACATGGCCGTGTTGCCGTTGCGCTCTTCGGCCACGGGCCAGAACGAGCTTCCGCTCTCACAGATGGCACCCCTGAACAGGCCCTTGCACAGCGGTGAACCGCACAATATGCTTACCGATATGCCTCCGGCCGACTCGCCGGCTATGGTGACTTTCTCGGGATCGCCGCCAAATGCACCGATATTTTCATGTATCCACTTGAGCGCGGTTATCTGGTCGAGTATGCCGTAGTTGCCCGACAGTCCGTTGCCTGACTCCTTGCCGAGTTCGGGATGGCTCATGAATCCGAGTGCTCCGAGACGGTATTCGATGCTCACATAGATTATGCCTTCGTTGACAAAACTCTCCTGTGTGCCTATATATGAGCCGCTCACGAAGCCTCCGCCGTGTATCATTACAAATACAGGCAGTTTTTCGTCTTTGCTTTTAGCGGGGGTCGTTACGCTCAGATACAGGCAGTCCTCGCTCATGGCCACGTCGCCGCCGCTCTGATTGGGGTCGGTGTGCTGCGGAGGGCGATTACCCCAAGAGTCTGATTTGTATACTCCTTCCCACGGCTTTTTGGGCACAGGTGCTTTCCATCGCAGATTTCCTACGGGGGGTTCGGCATATGGTATTTTCTTGTACAGAGCCGCTCCTTCATGTTCTACTCCCTCGATTTCGCCCTGCGCAACTGTAGTGCGCAGTATCAAGGCATCGGCATTAGAGCCGATAACCATAGCCGCCACGGCGGCTAATAAAAACTTTTTCATTGGTTTTCAGGTCTTGGTTAATCAAGTAATTTGTTAATTCTGATGCAAAGTTATCCTATTTTCTCAATGTCGTGGATGAACGATTGTAACAAATTATAGTAGCTGATGTTAACTGCATGCAGTTACGGCATGAAAAACCTATTCGCGCAGAGTGCCGACGGGCACTACCAGTATTCCGTCAAGACGCCGGTAGGCATATTTGCCCACTCCGACAAGTATCATTGCAAATGCCGGAGCCGACATCTTGTCGGTGTCGATTTTCGCACATAGATTTTTCAATGTAGATGCCCCGTATTCTATGGCGTTCTCGCCGCCGAGTTTTATCTCGACAAGGCCGTAGCGTCCGTCGCGAAGATGAACCACCGCGTCACATTCAAGCCCTGATTTGTCGCGGTAATGATACACTTCCCCGTTCATCACCGACGCATATACGCGCAGGTCTCTTATGCACAATGTTTCCAGTATCAGGCCGAATGTGCTCAGGTCTTTCAGCAGTGCTTTTGGGCCTATGCCGAGGGCGGCTGTGGCTATCGACGGGTCAACGAAATATCGGGTGTCGGAAGTGCGTATTGCCGTCCGTGAACGGAGGTTGGGATTCCATGCGCGCACGTCGTCCACGACAAATATCTCTTTGAGCGCATTTATATAGGAAGCTATCGTGTCATCGCTGATAGTTGATGTTTCATTGCCTTTTATGTCGTCGCGTATTGAGCTGATTGATAACGGGCAACCCTGATTACGGGCCAGAGAGCGCAGTATTCGGCTCGCTTTGGCCGGATCACGGTTTACCCCGTCAACACGGCTTATATCTGACGATATTACAGCATCTACGTAGTCATAAGCTTGGGTAAGAGAGTTGCGCTCGGTCATCTTTATTGACGATGGCCAACCGCCTCGGCAAGTAAGATAGGCGAGTCGGTTTATGTCAATGTCAGTCTGTGCGAAAATGTCTTCTCCGGCGTTATCAAACAGTTGTTCAAGCGATATACCGCCGGTGGAGTCGCCTGATTCAAAGAGGCTCATGGTGCGCATATTCATACGGGAAAATCGTCCTGTCCCGGTGTGTACTATTTTAGATGAATCGGCAGGAACGGCCGAGCCCGTGAATATGAATTGTCCTTCTTCGTGGCGGTGATCGATTTCATGGCGTGCCGCATCCCACAATTGTGGCGCTACTTGCCACTCGTCGACAAGACGCGGAGTCGCTCCTTGTAGCAGGTTTTTGACTCCGACCTGAGCCATCTCCATATTCTCGATATCGGACATGTAAAGCACGCTTTGTGCGTGCTGTTCAGCGGTCGTGGTTTTGCCACACCATTTCGGTCCTTGTATAAGTACGCCGCCGGCTGACTCCAATTTGTCAGCTAATATCTTATCGGCTATCCGAGGTTTGTAAGTTCCCATATCTCTGAATATTATCTGGCATAAAGGTAATGAATATTTTCCAATTCGGCAAGTTGGCTGCTTTTTATTCGGCAAGTTGGCCGATTTCTGTTCGGCAATTTGGCCGTTTTTTGTTCGGCAATTTGGCCGCTTTCTGTTCGGCAATTTGGCCTCTTTCTGTTCGACAAGTTGGCCGCTTTCTGTTCGGCAATTTGGCCGTTTTTTGTTCGGCAATTTGGCCGCTTTCTGTTCGGCAATTTGGCTGCTTTTTATTCGGCAAGTTGGCCACCTTACATTCGGCAATTGCACTTCTCCTCTGTCGGTTTAGAGAGTCAATTCAGACGGGGAGGGCGCCGATGCCGGGGCGGTCGGCGGGGATGGTGACTTTGCCGTTGACGATTTTGGTGCCGTCGAAGCAGTCGTTGGTTATCAGGAGGTTGCCGTCGAGGTCGGCCCATTTGGCGAGTGGTGCCAGTTGTGATGCGGCCGATATGGCACATGAAGTCTCGGTCATGCATCCGAGCATGACGTCCATGCCGAGTGCCCGTGCGAGTTCCGCCATCTGTTTGGCTTCGCGCATGCCTGTGCTCTTCATAAGTTTTATATTGATGGCGTCGTACACTCCGTAAGCGCGACGCACATCGTCGAGACGCTGTAAAAACTCATCGGCCACTATGGGCAGCGGCGAACGCTCGCGCAGCCATGCCGTCTCGTCAATCATCTCTTTGGGCATGGGCTGCTCGACAAAGAGGCAGTTGCGTTCGGCAAGCCAGTTGCACATATCGAGCGCTTTGTGCTTGTCGGTCCATCCTTGATTGACATCAACGCATATGGGCCTGTCGGTGCTTTCACGTATTATCTCCACCGTCTCCATGTCGCGGTCAAGCCCCATCTTAACCTTTAATATGTTGTAAGGAGCGGCCTCGGTTATTTTGAGTCGTACTATATCGGGTGTGTCGATGCCTATGGTAAAGGAGGTGTCGGGCGCTTTTTCGGGCGACAGTCCCCACAGTTTATACCACGGCGCGCCTACAAGTTTGCCTACAAGGTCGTGGAGCGCTATGTCGACCGACGCTTTGGCGGCCCGGTTGTCGGGCGCTACCGAGTCGAGATATTCATGTATCTCCTCCATGCGGAACGGGTCGGTGAATTGCGACAGGTCGAGCGAGGCCAGATAGTCGGTGACCGACTTTACGCTCTCGCCGAGATAAGGAGGCATGGAGGCTTCACCGTAGCCTGTGATGCCGTCGTATTCGAGCCGCACCAGAACGTCGGGCGTAGTGGTGCGGCTTGAACGTGCAAGGTTGAATGAGTGTCGCAACTTCAGTTCATAGGGGGCAAAGGTGAGTTTAAGCCGTCCGGCGAAGTTGCGCTCTTTGGTCGGTGACGAAGGGGCCGACATCAGCCATCGCGGAGTGGCCATGGCAGCGGCGGCAAGAGCCGTACTTTTTATAAAATGACGTCGGTTCATGGGTCAACGCTCTATTTCTTTTTGTTAAGGAGCCGAAGCACCTGACATGTACGTGCGGGCAGATAAAGTTTCAGCCAGCCTTTCCCGTCGGGAGCATATAGAGGATCGGGCTGGGTGAAGTGGTTTACTCCCTCATCGATATTGCCGAAGCCTCCAAACTCTTTGCTGTCGCTCGATAGGACGACTTCATACTCGCCCTCCGGAGCAAGGAACCCGTAACCGTCGTAGGACTTGAACGGAGCCCAGTTGAATACAAACACGAGGTCGCCGCGCTTGAAGGCAAGCACTTGGTCGTCGTCCTTGTCCCACAGCTTCTCCACCGGCAGGGCTTGGAAGTCATAGACATCGCCCACAAGGCGTATCATAGCATTGTCGAAGTCGTTTAGCTCGCAGTAGCGCAATTCCTTGCGGTCGACAAGGTCCCACTGGCGGCGGGCATACTTGTAGCTCCAGCCGTTGCCTTCGCGGGGGAAGTCGATCCACTCCGGATGGCCGAACTCGTTGCCCATGAAGTTGAGGTAACCTCCGTTGATGGTGGCGAGGGTGACGAGCCGTATCATCTTGTGCATGGCTATTCCGCGGTTTACGGCGGCGTTGTCGTCGCCTTTGGTCATGTGCCAGTACATCTGGTCGTCTATAAGGCGGAATATGACCGTCTTGTCGCCTACAAGGGCTTGGTCGTGGCTCTCGACGTAGCTGATGGTCTTTTCGTCGGCGCGCCGGTTGGTCAGTTCCCAGTATATGGATGTCGGATGCCAGTCCTCGTCTTTTTTCTCTTTCAGCATCTTGATCCAGTAGTCGGGTATGCCCATGGCCATACGGTAGTCAAAGCCTATGCCGCCCGCTTTGAACGGAGTGGCGAGTCCGGGCATGCCGCTCATCTCTTCGGCTATGGTTATGGCGCGGCGGTTCACTTCATGTATGAGCTTGTTGGCGAGGGTGAGGTAGGTTATGGCGTTTGTATCCTGTCCGCCGTTGTAGTAATCGTCGTAGGAGCCGAATGCCTGTCCGAGGCCGTGGCTGTAGTATAACATGGACGTTACTCCGTCGAACCGGAAGCCGTCAAACTTGAACTCTTCGAGCCAATACTTGCAGTTGGACAGCAGGAAGTGCAGCACCTGATTCTTGCCGTAGTCGAAGCACAGAGAGTCCCAAGCCGGATGCTCACGGCGGCCGTCGCCGTAGAAGTACTGGTCGTAGCTTCCGTCAAGGCGGCCGAGGCCTTCAACCTCATTTTTGACGGCGTGTGAGTGTACTATGTCCATGATTACGGCTATGCCTGCCTCGTGGGCGGCATCGATAAGGGCTTTCAGCTCCTCGGGAGTGCCGAAGCGGCTCGACGGGGCATAAAAGCTCGATACATGGTAGCCGAACGAACCGTAATAAGGATGCTCCTGTATGGCCATTATCTGTATGGTGTTATAGCCGTCGGCCACTATGCGGGGCAATACCTTTTCTTTGAATTCGGTGTACGAGCCAACGCCTTCGCGCTCCTGCGCCATGCCTATGTGGCACTCGTAGATGAGAAGAGGCTTGGTGTCGGGGGTGAATTTCTTCACTTTCCACTTGTAGGGCGTTTCGGGAGCCCATACCTGAGCTGAAAATATCTTGCTTTGTTCGTCCTGCACGACACGGGTGGCATAAGCCGGGATGCGTTCGCCGCATCCTCCTTCCCAGCACACGATCATCTTGTACAGGTCGCCGTGGTGCAGGTCGTCTTTTTTCAGTTTTATTTCCCATACGCCGTTGGCTTTTGGCTTAAGGGCGTATTTGCGATATTCTTTCCATCCTGAGAAGTCGCCCACAAGCGTTATGCTTGTGGCGTTTGGTGCCCATTCGCGAAATACCCATCCAGTATCGGTACGGTGAAGCCCGAAATAATTGTAAGCGTTGGCAAACGCTTTTAGCGAGCCGTCGGCGGCAATCAGTTCACGTTCTTTATCGACTGCGTCCTGATGGCGTCCTTCGATGGCGGCTGCAAACGGCTTGAGCCAAGGGTCATTCTTGATGATAGCTAATGTTCCCATGAGTACAAAGAGATTAAATTAAATTTTAATGTGCGTAAAGCGGTTGTAGCCGAAGGATACGGATAAGCCGGACACAAAACCCGATTTATTCGGATTTTTCCGGGCGGAAGTATCTAAGGCTCTGTCAAAGATAGTTACAATGTGTCTATTTTGCAAATAACATCTCTTTTGATAACAAATTTTCAGATAGAATGATTTTTAATCTTTATATTTGTATATAATAAATTGATTATGGGAAAGAGAGTTTTTTTGTTTTTTGCGTTAGTACTGGTCAATCTATCGCTTTCAGCCAATCAGAAATCCGATTCATTGCAGGTGCTTTTTATCGGTAACAGTTATACGTATTACCACGAGATGTACAATATGGTCCGTGAAATAGCCGCTCATGTCGGTCAGGATCAGAAGATAGCTATATCTCCCACTGTTTTCGCCCCGGGTGGATGTACGCTTAAAAGACATCTGCAGAATGGCGAACTCATGAAGGCCATTGAGCGCGGCAACTGGGATTATGTCATACTTCAGGAACAGAGTACTGCTCCTGCCGGGCCTACCCGTGTGGTCGCTGAAAATACCTATCTCGATGCCGTACGCCTCGACAGTATTGTGAAGCGTTATAACCCCGATGCAAAAGTCATATTCTATATGACGTGGGGCCATAAATACGGGACTCTGCATCCTATTAAAAATTACCCCATAATAGATACCTACGAGGGGATGCAGCGTCGGCTTGCTACGAGTTATCTGGAAATGGCTTATGAGAATGACGCTTGGTGCGCTCCGGTCGGACTGGCTTGGATGAGGGTCCGCAAGGAGAGGCCTTATACCACGCTTTACTGGCCCGATGGCTTTCATCCGTCCAAAGCCGGCAGCTATCTGGCCGCAAATGTCATTTACACCACAATCGTGCAGTGCCCATATCAAAGCTCCTATTTTGCCGGCCTTGACGCTGAATTGGCTGAATACCTGCAGCAGGTGGCGCAGCAGACCGTACTCGATAATCTGCAATTGTTAAACATCGCGCGGTAACGGCTAAGAGTGCAATACCCTCCGTCAGAAGTGGTATACGTCGTGTCATGACAAGGAAAGAGCGATACATAGTCAACAACACGGATTGGTTGAAGTCATATGTGATGCAGAATCTTTCAAGGCGTGCAATCGAGGTTTTACGCGACGGGCGGTTCGATAAGGCTATACTTGAAAATGTAGGATTTTGTTCAGTGCCTCTTCCGCTTTATACGGTTACGGCCTGTAATTTGATATTGCTTGACAAGTGTGGTGGTTTCTTGCCTTTGGATGACTATGTCTATAAAGATAATCTTGAGCAATGCCGCGAGCTTGCCGATTTTTGGTCGTATGAATACGGCTATGATTTAGCCGGTTTTGATTTCACTCCTTATATAGGTGACTTCTTTGATGTGGATGCGATGTCGGTGCATTATGATAAAATGGATGACGTAGACGATGTAGTGGCCTTGGGCTATGACAGAGCGGAAGTTGAGCTGTACAAGAGTGTGCTTCATTATGATATTGAACCGGTGAGGAAGTATCTGGATTTAAAAATCAATCCTAATGCAGTTATATATGATGATGTCCCTGCCGATAAACTGGAGATGACCGGTGATTATCTTGGCGAATCAGACTCTGCCGTAAACGACTGTATAAATATAGTAAGTGAGTCAGTCAGAACAATGTATGGCGATTATCCTGACATATCTACATACTGGGATGTAAGGCGCGGACACGTTCTTGTCGACAGGGACGCTTTGCTGACACTGCTGCATGCCGCCGCTTATGGCAGGATGTACGATCTGCTGACCGGCTCTAAATGCTGAAGTATATGAAAACAGGCTCATGAAAGTTGCTTCATGAGCCTGATCTTTATTGTATGCGGCTGTGTTTAACGGTTCAGCCTTTACTTTGCCGCTTTATGGCTTGGTCAGTTGCGGTTAGGGGTGTCCCACTTTTTGGTCTCGGTGGCGCGGACGGTGATGACTTGGTCGCCTACCTGAATGCGGAAGTCGCCTTTTTCGAGAACCCACTTCTCATCGTAGCCTACAAAGGCAAGGTCATTGGCCGGTACTGTGAGGCTCACGGTCTTGGTCTCGCCGGGCTGCAGGTCAATCTTTTCAAACTGGCGCAGACGGCGTACGTCGGGAGAGGTCGATGCCACTACATCGCTTGAGAAGAGCAACACGCTCTCTTTGCCGGCCATCTTACCCGTATTGGTGACCTCGACATTGAATATCAGCTCGTCGCCGGCTTTAAACTCGGGCTTGTCTACGCGCAGGTTGTCGTACTTGAACGTGGTGTAGCTCATGCCGGTGCCGAAGAGCCACTGCACATCGACCACGGCATCGTAGTTGTAGGCGCCTGACATGGTCTGGCTGCTCTCGCCCTTCTTGAAGTCGTAGGTGATGAGGCCGGCGCTGTGCTTGGGGTAGGTGATAGGCAGACGTCCGCTGAAATTGGCGTCGCCTGCAAGCAGGTCGGCCAGTGCGTCGCCGCCGTAGTTGCCCGGCAACATTATGTCGACTATGGCGTCGGCCAGCGGCACTATGTCGTTGATGAGGCGCGGACGGCCCTCGTTGAGTATGAGTACTACCGGTTTGCCGGTTGCGGCAAGTCGTTTTACAAGAGCTGTCTGGTTGACCGACAGGTTCAGGTCGTTGATGTTGCCGGGGGTCTCGCAATAGCTTGTCTCGCCTATGCAGGCCACTATTATGTCGGCATCCTTGGCTTTCGCTACTGCGGCGGGTATGCCTGACGGGTCTTCAGGGCCGAAGTTGCCGCCCCACTGGTAGTCGAGATACTTGACTCCGGGCTCGAAGATTATGTTTTGTGCGCCGTATTTGTTTACAAGAGCTTCGTAGATGGTGTTGTGGCTGTCGGCGATGGTGTCGGTATATTGACCCTGCCATGTGTAGGTCCAGCCGCCGTTAAGCGAGCGCATCGAGTTGGCGTTGGGGCCTGTGACGAGTATCTTGGTGCCCGATTTTATCGGCAGTATGCCGTTGTCGTTTTTCAACAGCACCATCGACTCCTCGGCGGCCTGACGCGATGCGGCGGCAAATTCTTCCGAGCCGAAGAGCGGGTAGTCGGTGTACACGGTGTTGGGGTATTCAAACAGGCCGAGACGCATCTTCATGCGCAGTACGCGGGCGCAGGCGTCATCTATGCGGCTCATCGGCACCTCGCCCTCTTCGACGAGCTCTTTGAGCAGAGTGCAGAAGTCAACATCGTAAGGCTCCATGGCCATGTCGATGCCGGCGTTGATGGCTATGCGTATGGCGTCTTTCTTGTCGGCGGCCACATATTCACGCTGATACAGATTGTTGATGTCGGCCCAGTCAGTCACTATAAGACCGTCCCAGTTGAGCTCCTCCTTGAGCCATTGGGTCAGATAGCGTGCGTTGGCGTGGAAGGGCACTCCGTTATTGGTCGTGGAGTTGACCATTATCGACAGCGCCTTGCCGTTTGTGATGGCTTCAAGATAAGGAGCGAAGTGCTTCTCGCGCATCTCTTGCTCGCCGATTGACGAGTGGGTGCGGTCCTTTCCGCTTACCGGCACGCCGTAGCCCATGAAGTGCTTCAGGTTGGCCGCGATGTGGAATCGGTCTATGCGGTTTGGATCGGGCCCCTGCATGCCGAGCACCGTGGCGCTGCCCATCTGTGCGCTCAGGTAGGCGTCCTCGCCGTAGTTCTCCCAGATACGAGGCCAGCGGGGGTCGCGGCCGAGGTCGACGGTGGGGTTATAGGTCCACGGCACGTCGCTGGCACGTGTCTCGTAGGCTGTTATTTCGCCTCCACGGTGAGCGAGCTCGCGGTTGAATGTGGCGCCCATATTGATATTCTGGGGGAAGAGTGTGGCTCCGAGTGTGTAGCTCGCTCCGTGGTTCATGTCGAGTCCGTATACACACGGCACGCCGATGGTCTTCATCGAGTAGTCCTGAATCTGCGATACGATCTCATACCATTGCTCGGGAGTGAGGGCTATGTCGGCCACATTAAGTATTGAGCCTACTTTATACTTGCCTATGACACGGTCGAGTGCGGACTGAGGTATGGTGAGATTGTCGCGCTTGGCGGGGTCATAGGGCCCGTCGAGCACTCCGAGGGTCAACTCGGTCATCTGGCCTATTTTTTCTTCGAGGGTAAGCTTCTTTAATAACCCGTCGATGCGTTTTTCCATAGCCTCGTCGCGCGGTATGACCGGCTCGACGGCGCTTGCCTGAAGGGAGAATGCGCAGATGGCTGCGCAGGCGATAAATTTAGATAGTTTCATTTAAGATGTTTGTTTATGTTAGGTTGTTTTAAAATTTGTAGCCGATGCCTATCAGACCGGTGACCCCCTTGTTGGGTATGCCGTATACTTCCTGCCACTTGCCGTTGAGCAGATTCTCGCCGCGTGCCCATACGCTGAACTGCGGGCTTATGCGGTAAGCGGCCCCGAAGTTGAGTGAGCCGGCGTTTCCGAGTCCTGTCTTGGAGTAGGCCACGTGGTCAAACGGATTTTCGTCAGACAGGTCGAGCGTGTAGACCGAGCGGCCGGAGCGCAGACGGTAAGCGAGCTCCAGATCGAGCGCTTTTACGGGAGTTACCGTGACGGTGGCGTCAAATACATTGCGCGCACGGTCGAGCCACAGTGCATAGCCCTTGTCTATGTCTTGCGGGGCCCCTTCGTATGACAGACGCAACTTTGCGAGGTCGCGGTACTTGTAGTTGAATGCTATGCCGTAGTTGACCGATGTCATGTCGAATGTGGCATAGTAGCCCATGGCCGATATGGCGGTCTCGCCGTCTACAAGCGCCGGGAGCGGAAGTGACGACACCTTCCCGTAGCCGCCCCATATCTCAAACGAGGCTCCGGCAAACGGCCCGATGATGACGCCGAGGCGTCCGGTGTACTTGTCCCAAGAGGGTCCGAAGCTCATCGACGGGTTGATATAGTGGTTCAGGCTGAAGAGCTGCGAAGCGGAATTCAGGTTCGGGTTGCCGCCATAGAAGCGGGCGTAGAGGGCGAAACTTGACGACGGCGACCAGTCGAGGCGCACGTCGGGGAATATGCGGGTCTTGTTTTCTACTCCTTTTATGTAGTCAAACTCTATGCCGAGCCGCACCGAGTAGTTGTCGCCGCGGTTAAGGTAGTAGGGCGAGGCCTGTATGTAGGCGAATGTCTTCGAGCCTATGCCGGCGAAGTCATTGACGCCGTTTACGGCGCCGGTAAGGTCAAGACCGGCGTTGTTGAACTCGTCAAAGCTGTAGAGGCCGCCTATCGACAGGCGTGCGGTGTTCTCGTTGAGCGCTTTCAGCCCTGCCAGTTCGTCGTTGACCGGTTTTGAGAACCCGAAGTAGTCGTAGTCAAGACCTATGTTGTATGAGAATGCTCCGAGTGTGCTGTGCCAGCCCAGACCGAAGTCCACGAGGTTGGTGCTTTGCGACAGCCCTTTGTCCTCAAGGGTGGGGAAGTTGAAGGCCGACATTCCGTAGCCGAGACGGGCGGCGAGTGTGCCTATGCCCTCGAAGTCATGGGTCAGGTTCAGCCCGAGCGCGGCGCTGTGGTCGCGGTATGAGAGCTTGTTGCCGGCCACGTTCTCGCGCTTGTACTGGCTGCCGTCGTATTGCAGCCAAGCCCCGAGGCGTGTGGCCTCGTCGTCGATAAAGCGGTAACCGGCCGACAGACCGAGCTGCATGGCGGGGAAGTAGCCCAAGTCAATGTATCCGCGGTATGGGCTCCGGGCTATCGATGCGGCGTATGACGCCGGCGCAAGTACTGCTATGTCGTTGGTCACCGGAGCCGCTACGGCGCGGTCGGTCCAAGACAGCTTCTTGGCCTGTACCGGCGACAGCGACAGCTGCGGCAACCGGTTCAGGCGCGATGCCTCGCGCTCCTGCGGCACAATATCTTTTTCGACGGTAATCTCCTTGTTGAGGTCGTCGGCGGTCATGGCTCCCGGCATGGCGAGAGCTGCGCCCAATATGGTGATATATATAAATCCTTTCATTGTCATGTGGTTGCGTTAATGGGTTTATTTAAGACGCTCGTCAATCATCATAAATATGTCGCTTTCAGTGCCGGGATAGTTCTCTTTAAGACTCTTGAGATACTCGTTGGCCTCGAAAGTCTCGCCCTGCTTGCGGGATATGTCGCTCAGGAGTATGTAGCCCCGTGCGAGCCAGTAGTTGTGGGGTGTGTTGGAGTCGATCAGCTTCTCGACGGCTGTGCGGGCCTTCTTGGTCTGCCCTGCGTCATAGTAGTGCTGTGCGAGGTAGAATGACGATTTGGCTCCATACAGGTCGTCGGTGTCTTTGGCGAGGGTCTCCCATGCTTTCACGGCTTCTGCCGGCTTGCCGGTCATCGACATGGCGTAGGCGCGCGAATATATGATTTCGTTTTTGTCGGCTGCCGGTATGGCGGTCGAGGCAAGCATGCGGTCGGCTTCGGCTATCACGTCATCGTAGTGTCCGAGTTCGCGCGATACCCTCATCACGCCTATGCGGGCGGCATGTATGTTGCGCGATGCCGACGCGCGTTTCTCGAGGGCGCGGAATGTGGACAGCGCTTTCTCGCCTTCGCCGCGGTTAAACTCGATGTTGCCCTTGACGGCAAGTGCGTCCTCGGCGTTTTCAGAGTCGGGATAGCGCTCCACTATGGCCGATGCGTAGCGGAGTGCGTCGGCCTCGTTGCCTTCGGCGGCCGATGCTTCGGTCAGATAGCCCAAGGCTTGGCTCTCGAAGCGTCCGCCGGGATATTGGGCTATGTAATCTTTAAGACGTTCGGTCTTGGAGTGGTCATTGAGGTATGCCTTTTCGGCCGCGTTGAATGTCAGCTCGTCAAGCTCCGAGGTCTCGAGCTTGGGTGCGTTGGGCACTGACGCTATGAACTTGGAGTACTCGTTGAGGCGTCCTTCGTCGGCGAGCAGGCGTTTGAGGTCGTCGGAGGCCACTCTCGCTTCCTCGCTGGTGGGATAGTTCTTTATTACGGTCTTGTAGGCGTTGATGCCCTGCGACTTGTTGCCTTGGCCTATAAGCGTTATGGCAAGTTGCAGATATCCGTTGCGGCCCTGCGAGGTCGACGGATAGCGTTTTACGAGGGTCTCGTAGGTGTCTATGGCTTCGGCGTCGCGGTTGAGGGCCACGTAGCTCTCCGCCTTTTCAAGAAGTGCGGCGGGCAGCAGTCCCGAACCGGGGTAGCGGGCCATCATGTCGTCGATGAGCTGCAACTTGGCCTTGTGGTCGCGGGCAAGTCCGCGCATCATGGCTTTCTGGAACAGCGCGTAGTCGCCGGCCGACGGGTTTAGGTCATAGGCGCGGTCGTAGTTGGCGGCAGCCCTGTCAAACTCCGACGAGTAGTAGTAGCAGTCGCCTATGCGGTTGTAGGCATCGGCCACGAGCTGGTCGCCGAGGTCGCCCGGTGCTTTTACCACGCGCTCGAAGTCGGTGCGGGCGTCGGCATAGCGCTTTTCGGCAAACCGTGAGTATCCGAGGTCATAGTATGCCAGCGGGCGGTTGGCGGCTGTGGCTCCGGCATTTTTCAGATAGAGATTAAGCGATGATGAGGCGCGGCCGTAGTCGCCGAGGCGGTAGTAGCAGTCGCCGATCCACAGGTCACACTCGTTGGCTATGGCGCGGTTGTGTTCGACCAGACCCTTGGCCGACTTGAAGCGCTCAAGCGCTTGATTGACACGTCCGGCGGCGAGGTCGCGCGAGCCGAGTATGTAGAGCACACGCTGCTTTGCGGCCTGTATGGCCTTTGACGGGCGTTTTATCTTGTTGATCGAGGCAAGGGCCTTCTCATAGTTGTTGTCGGTCATGTAGCCCGTTATCAGATACTCCTGTACTTCGGGAGCATAGCGCGAGTCGGGATAACGGCGCAGGAAGTCCTCAAACATGGTCACCGAACTTCCGAAAGGTGTGCGTCCGCCCTCCATCCGTGCCACGGCGTAGTTGTAGAACGCGGTCTCCTGCACGTTGCGGTCATAGTCCATGCGGTATGCCTTTTCGAGAGCGAGCAGGGCGCTGTTGACATTGCCCTGACGCAGGTAGCACTGGCCTATGTAAAGATACGCCGACTGGCCCATGGCGTCGTTGCAGGCCGTCACCGGAGTCAGGTCCTTTATGGCGCCTTCCGTATCGCCCTCCTTGTAACGGCTCACTCCGAGTATGTAGAGCGTCGACAGCTGCGGGTCGGCCACCTCGCTCACATAGCGCTGCAGGTAGGGTATGGCCTGACTCTCCTCGCCGAGATTATAAAGCGACTCGCCGGCTATGCGCTGCAATTCCGGACGATACTCCTCGATGTCGTTCATGTGGGCGCGTGCGAGCGAGAGGGCGCGGTCGTAGTCGCGCTCTATGTAGGCTATCTGCGCCAGATAGTAGGGTGCGCGGTTGCCCGGAGCCTCCGATGTGTCTACCGACGTGAGCATGCGCTTGGCCTCGCCATAATTGCCTTGGGCGTAATATATGTAGCCTTGATAGAATTTTGACGCGTCGGCATAGCGCTTTACGCTCTCAAGCGAGCGGAAGCGCGTCATGGCTTTGTCATAGTCCTGAAGCATCATCATGCAGTAGGCCGTGCGGTAGCTGTAATCCTCGGCGGCATAAAGGTCGAGCGACGACGGGTCGATGGCCTCATAGCGGTCGAGCGCTTCAAGGTAATGGCCCTCATAGAAGTCGCAGTCTGCTATGGCCATGGCGGCCTCCATGCGGCGTGCCGACGTAGGATAGTCGGCCGCGAAGTCCTCAAGCAGACGCCGTGCCTCGGTTATGTCTCCCGAGTGCAGAAGACTCATGGCGGTGAACCACCGGGCCTCTTCGCGCTGCGAAGGTGTAAGTGTAGAACTCTGTGCTTTAGCGAGTTGATCAATAGCACCTTGATAATTTGGGTCACTGTACATCAATGTTCCCCGTTCGATATAGCCTTGCGGCGACGGAGCATTGACCTGTGCATTTCCGGCGAGTGTGGCGGCCACTGCTACCGGCACTATGAAAAGTCTCTTCATTTTAAGCTAATTATTCACGCAAAATTAGCGAAAAATCGCGAGATTTTTGCACCGCCGTAATAAAGAAAATACTTTTAGCTATAAAGATACGCCTGACTTAGCCGCAAAACCGGTTGTAAGATATCCGGTCGGCGAAATTTTACACCTGACGGTACCTTTACGGTGGCCTTGATTTAACCGATATGCTTTAGCGGGGGGGATGACGGGGTTATGAGTCTTTGCTCAGAGATTTATAATTGTTTTTGCCGCTGATTCAATCGAACCGGCTTCACGACGTGCACATTCGGCATTAAGCTCTTTAATCTCTTGTGAAAGGGATATAAGCAAACTTTCCTCAACTTTAAAGGGTCGTTCAGGAGACTGTTCGAGATATAAGGCGTAAAAGTCTAAAGTTTCCATATATTCCTATTCTAAATTTTGATTAAATGATATGCAATCGAAGCGCAAAGGTAAGGTATTTTCTTTAATTGTCAATGAATTAGTGTCAAAAAATGAAATTTTCTCATTATAACACATAAAAATCAATGGCTCCATTATGTATGATAGCGGCTCTGTAGCATCAAGTAGAATTAAGCCTTGTACCTCTCTTTGTATAAACTTATCATATGTAGCTATTTCTGTAACCCATATAAATTTGGGAAAGTGCAAACGGTTTAGAAGAAGACTCTTGTGTATTTTGCTTAGTTTGCTATCATTTATTATATAGCTTTGATATGTACGGTTTGCAGCTAAAAATGTCCGTAGCGTAACATTATCGGGCAAATCAAGAAAATTGTTACAGAGTATTCGGGTATATTCTATCGCCTTTTGAGCATCTAAGTATATCTTGTGATAAAGCGGGGCGATAAAATGAGTTATATGACAGTCGGTTCCGAGCTGAGGCGTAGGTGCCGATAGTGGGTCTATTTGATAGAAAGGCCTGTTGTCATCATTAAATACAAAATATGATATTGAATCGTTCCAATACCTGAATGAACTTCCGTTATTGAATTTTTGTTCCGGAGCTGATGCTATAATATTGCGGTCTGCATATTTCCGTCCTATACAGGCTACGGCATGTCCTCCGGCTTTAGAGGATATCGCGACAATAAGAGGAATCCCGCTTTCGATATAGCATGAGAATATGCGTTTAAATTCCGTGTCATTATATTCATCATGGGCATATATTTTGCATCCGAAACCTTGTGATTTAAGTATAAATGAAAGATTCCCTATGTTTAATCCTTTAGACGGGACTTGTCGTTCATCTCTCTTTATTTCAAGTAATTTGTGGATTTGCGACGGTAAAAGAGGTTTATATTCAGGATATTTATTGCCAAAATATTCCATAATTGTCCAAATGGAAGTTTCTGCACAAGTCATGTATTCTGAATCTTGCGAGGAATGAGGAAATGCATGTATTGTAGTTTGTATGCCTATAATAGAGCTGTTTATAGGTGCTCTGCATATTAGTAAAGAAGTCGTGTTTTTAAAAGCTTTGGGGTCAATGGCCGTTCTCCCTATCGTACCCGGATATATGGGACGTATAATCATGAAACCACAATATTTGGATCGCAATTTTTCCCTTTCTTCTTCTGATGTATATAGTTTTGAAACATCAATATCCGGTTCTATAAATGAAAATCGTATGCAGTTACGTGAATAATTTTTTAGCTTGGTTGAATAGTAATTATAGTAACTGTCCCGATACACTTTATCTACATATTCGTCCTCTACAATTACGATTAAGTCATTTCTGAGTTGTGATAAGTATTTACGGATATCGTATCGTATATGTGCTAACGATAGAGGATGAGGTACTTTTAAAGACTCAATGATATCGGCTATGATTGTATCATTATTTAAAAGTTCGTAAACTGGCGTTATGCTTGTCATGATAATGTGATAATATATTCACAAATATAATGGGTTTATAGATATTATGCAAATTATATGTTGTGGAGCGGCGACCCGGTCGGGTGGCCACTCCCCTCAAAGTGTTTATGTCAGATAGGGTTGCTATGTCAGTGCTGTGTTATTATATATAGCATGTTTTAGTCATCTGTAATAATGATGTGATTATTGCGTGAAATATGTTTGCTGGCATTCGTTTTTCTTTCGATACCTCCCGATTTTAGTATAGAAACAGCTCTGCCGGCTCCTGTTGCAATGGTCTCGTATGGATTGGGGTCTGATTGATACTTCATTTTCATAACCTCACGTACTCCCATAAACATTTGTGATATATGGGACTTCGCAGTATTCTCGGTTTCATAGTTTTTAGTGTCTATGTACGACCCTCCCGGCTGTATTATGTTCTGTGCCGTTGCTTCTCCCTTCCACGCTGACCACGGCTGAAACCCCATTCCAATTATTGAATTACTTGTCCAATTCACAGAAGCGGGGAGCTGTTCTATAACCTGATCGTTTCGGCTGTCCAGCCAATAAAGAGTATGAATTCCCAATGAGTAACTTCCACCAAATGCATCCCACGACATGGAGCTATACCACCATCGTGCCAGTCCAAGACTTCTTAAGTCAAAACCTGTAGCATTGCATGTGTAAATGGTTGAGGGAGAATCTACAAGCTTATTTTCTCGCAGGGCTTCTTCTTCTGTTTCAGAGAAACTGTCAAGATATCGGGTTCGCATTTCTGTACTGATGAATTTATTGGTAAACATCCAGCCTGTGTAGCTGACTGTTTCGTAGAATCGGATTATGCGAGGAATGGAACAGTTGAAGCGTATGTCGACATTTTTTGTCGCTAATTTGTTGCTTTTTACCGCGGTGTGATTATAAAGTTTCCCGAAGTTTTCTTGGTTACTCGGATCATTGACTAATGCATATTTTTCGTGATAAGGATATAGATAGCCACTTCCTATGTCTCCGATAAAATTGGTGCCGAATGTCCAACCTCCGTCTAATGTAGAGAAGTTCTTTAATGGTGTTCCGTCATTCAATAATTTTGTACGAAGACCTTTTTTCGCCCAAAAGTTATTATATCCTATTTTAACCAGAGGGTAAGTGTTAACTTCTAAATCGCCTGTTACTTTGTTAGTGCGTGCATCGGTAATAAATACAGGGTCAATAAAGCATACCCTCATCCCTTTGTCATCTGTCTGTGTCTCCGGATTGTACCGTTCATAAGAGACGTAGGCCTCGCCTGTGACGGGGTCATGAGCTATATGGCCGTTTGTAACAGCTACCGAGTTGGTTATTTGTTGTTCCGGAAGAGTAAACATTGTAATGCCGTTGTAGGTGATGTAGTCATTATGTAGATTACCCCAAGTCAGTTTGCCGCCGTGCATATAATTCTCAAAAACGTTTTCGCTCGATTTTCCTCGTCGGTCAGCAGAATCAAATATCCAGTCATGGCCATGATTGGCGAGAAATACTCCGCGTGCTGCACCTACTCCCCCCGCGCCATAAGTCTCAAAGAAGAAAGTATGCGGTGCGGGCCAAGCTCCGTCGCATGTCTTGCGTCCATCTGTAAGATGAGCTGCTTCTTGTTCATTCTGTTCATTACTCAAAGCGTATCGGACATCTTTTATGAAACGTAATACGGTTCCTTCATTAAGATTGGGGATATTATCTTTCTGATATCCTTCCTTGAGGTTGTAAAATACCCATGCCTGTGAAGAGATAGCTTTTGTCGAAACACCATTGACGTTGATTTCGTAGCCGGTTATAAAATCTGGGGTTCCCATATTGGCCTTTTCAGTTCCCGGGAATGTCGCTTCCGGTTGAAATCTTATGTACTCACGGCAAAGCATACCTACTATTTCGCCCGTTACGGGATCTCGCACGTCAAATACCCATGAAGCATCTTCATCGACATCAATAGTTACATCATGCTTATCTCGTAAAGATATTGTGTAGTTATATCCAGAGCGTAGCTCTATATCGTCTGTAGCAGGAAGTTTATACTCTTTTTCAGTCCCGTCCTTAGTCGTTATTTTGAGTATAGGTTGACCTTTTTTCAACGTTTGAGCCGGTACTAAGGCACCGAACATGTAGCGTCCGCTTCCAATAACATTGACAAAATTCATAGATAGGTTAAACAGCTCGTTTTCGGCTGTTTTATATCTTAAGTTTTCTATGTTTTCGGTTGAAAGATCAATGCCATTTGCAGAGATTGCTAATCCCACTACCTGTATGCCTTTTTCTATATCGAGAGCTTTAGGATCGATTTCTACAAATATACGTGCCATAACATGATCAAAAGTTATGTTTACACAATTCCGGGACGCGTCAGGCGTGGCGATGTCCCATAGTAAATCGGAATTTTGATACTGTATTTTTGTGTCCTGTTCCTTATATACGCTGAATGACAGATTCTTAGCTGTCTGAAATGTGAGCCCCGATATGTATGGATGGTATACAAGATATTTGGCGCATCCTTTTGCTACTTCGTCGTTTTGCGTGGCAGGTTCAAGAACTTGACGTAGCGTATTGGTTGTGATATTTTCAATATTCTTTACTTTATAACGGGCGTTTTCAGGTTGTTCCGAAATAAGATTTTCTGAAGCGTCTAATGCAAATATACCTACTTCCTCCCCGCCTTCAAAATTGGATTCATCACCGGAGTAGGTAACCCTTGATTCAATATTATCCGAGATGGTGAAATAGTAGTCATCATCAATGTTATTACTGTTATCAGGTGGTAACAATTCATTGTCAACGCATGATGCCAAGCATAACATGCAGGTAAGTCCTATTGTTGTATATCTAAAGCGCATTTTAATTCAGGTTATTTTTGTAAATCAAAGTTTATCCCAAAGGACTATGCTCTGGCCATTTTCCCAATTATTAATTGTCAAGGAACACTCACCCGCACTGTTTATGTTTATTCGGTACAGGTGGTTCTCTTTGAGTTCTGTTAGCTTTTCCGAAATCTTTAGAACAATACTTTTACCGCCCATAGTAAAATGTAAGTTGCCGTCAAACTCTTTTTGAGGCGGAATGTGGAATCGGTAACGATTTTGGTCGTTATACTTGTATGGTGTTAATTCATATTTGTATGAAGTCTCTAATTCCTTGCTATCTTGCGGAATTACATCAATTACCCCGGTACTGAGGTTTATGTAGTTTCCGCGTCTGATGCCCTCTTTTGATAGTAAACATACATTCTCTAATATAATGTCGGAGGATAATTCTAAGACTGCTGTTTTTTTCGCAAATTTCAGCCTTTTAGTACCATTGGATGCTGACGTGATTGTCTTGTCTAATGTTGCCCACATAAAGTCGCTATAACGCAATGCGTCTTGCGTGTCTTGTGAACAAGTTATATAAATAGGGTATTTCAGCCAATTTGCATCGTAGGTATCACCGGTGTTGTAGGCTACCTTTATGGATTTGTCGGCATACTCAAAATTGAATTGCATTTGTTGTGGTTTTGTCATGACATGGCGGCACATATCCTTCTTCATAAAGCTAATCAATTGGTTCCCATCAAGAATATACTTTATGTCTTCTGGCTGATTGGGATCGTATGGATTGATTGGAAGCTTTTTACATAGCCCTCTGAATGTTTTTGTGAAATCGTGTATGCTCAGGTTCGAGTTGTTTGCGTTTTTGAAGAACTCGGATAAGGTTAGTCCCATTTCTTCTTCTGTGAAGTATGGGTAAAAGAAATGTAATCTCAGCGAATAGCCGTCTGTTACTGATAGCAGAGCGGCGTCTCCCGTGGAATCGCTGTCTTTTCGTTTTAAATATTCATAATCGGTGTCAAGTATGAGTTCGCCGTTTTTATTTACAGTCCATGAGGCGGTCTCATACTCGGTAGAAGAACCATTATAGACCTCTATAACAGAGCCGATTTTATCCCCAAGTTCAAATTCCGATTTTAACCCATCGAAAGAAACTCGCGACAATTCACTCTCGGCGCTAAACTTTAAATAATTTCCGGTCGAAGGAGGCGTTGACGGTTCTTCTGTTACAAAATTGTCATTGCTACAACTACTTATAAATATAGCTGCGCATAAGAATAATGATATGTTGAAAAATTTCGGATTCATCAGTCAAGTATATATTCGTAATTAAAGTCTCCGTCATGAATCATATCAATAATTTTTGCATCCAGCTTTAACTCCTTCTCGTCGGCGGTGATGTTGATGGATGTGATGGTGTAGTCGTAGATGTGGTTGCGTACGAGGTCGGCAAGCGGAGCGCCGGCATTGTCGGCGGTCACGGTAAACGTACGCTGTGCGCCGCTGTCAGTCTCCGTGATGTCGATTGTCAGAGTCAGCGGCTCCTCGGTGCTGTTGGCTGTCTCGGGGGCGTAGGCGTAGTAGTACGGCGTATCGCCTTGCGACTTCTTGAAGTTGACTCCCGAACCGGTCACTGCCGGAGTCACCGGATTGAAGCAGTACAGCGGCGATGTCGACGGGGCATAGTTAAGGTCGGTCGTGTGGTTGACGTCATCGTAATGCTTGGGCCGTGTATGGCCGGCGAAGTTCACGCCTTCCACTGTGGCCGAGGTTATCGTGTAGCTCTCCTGAAGGGCCGGGTCGAGGCCGAGGGTTATCTTGGCATATGCGCGCAGCATCGTTATGTCGCCTATGTCCTGATAGGTCGTGCCGGGCATGACATGCGCCTTGGTCACTCCCCACATCGGTATGGCTTCCAGTTCGGCCGGCAGCGCCATCGGTTCGCCGGGTTCCACGTCGTCGTTGGCGTAGATCATGACCTTTATGTCGGTGCCTTCGGCGGGCAGCGCCATCTCCTTGTTGAAGGCCGCCACGAGGCGGTACGTCTCGCTGTCTACGTAGGTGAGCGCGCGTATTCTCGGACCCGAGAGGGTCTCGAAGTGCGTGTAGCCTCCGGCGCCGTCGCTCTTGTATACGGCCACCTTCATTGTGGCCGGTGCTATGCGGGTCTCGAATACGTCGGCGTCCTGAGGCCGGTCGATTGCCTCCCATTTGCCTCCGTTGTCGGCACGCGAGCCTTCGCTACCCGAAAAGACTACTGACAGCGATATCTCCGACAGCGACGAGCCGCTGCTGTCGGGCCCTTCGTCTGACGACGAGCAGGCTGTCAGCATAGCCGCCGCGGCCATCGTGGCTGTCAGTCTGTATATGTATCTTGCAAACCGTGTCATTCTTTTTCAGTTGATTTATGTCACCACCGGATATACGGCTGTGTCACATGCCGGTATCCTGAAGTACTATGCGCCAAGAGTTGATTATTATGCCCGAGGTCATGTGCCAGTCGTTGTTCTCGTCGAGGAAGAAGGTCATGTTGTACTCGTCCTGACGGTCGAGATACTCCTGATCGTCCATGACGCGGTTGTACTCGCCTTTGATCATGAGCACGAATTCGGTCAGCGGTATCTGTATTATGGGGCGTGCGGCGCCGCGTCGCGTCACTGTAAGCGTGGCCGGGGTGTCGGTCATCAGGCGCGCCGTGGTCATCTCGGCGAGCAGTGCGCTTACCGATGTCGTGGCCCGCCCGTCGGCGTCGGGCATCTGTGCCGTGCCCGATGTCTTGGCCCATGCCTTGTAGGTCACGGTCTCGTCGGCTATGAGCGTGTTGTCATGGTTCATGAGGCCGTTGGCCGAGGTTATGTTGAAGTCAAAGAGCTCCTTGTCGAGCGGTGAGCCGTCGATGTGTTGGAGCACCACGCGCACCACGTTGGTGTTTTTCGTGAGGTTGAGGGTCACGTCGTGGGTGCCGTAGGTGTCGGCCAGTACTACCGACCGGAGCGAGCCGTGGTAGAGGCCGTGCAGGTCGCTGTCGGTGTAGGCGCGTCCTGACTCGGTCTTGCGCACGAGGCTGCACGCGAGGTCGCTCTTGCTTGCCGGACTGTCGCCGCCGCGCAGCGTGAAGCCGGTGGCGCGCTCTTTGATGCCGTGACACCATGCCACCATGTCGTAGGTGCCCGGAGCCACGTCGACTGTCATGGCGTAGTCGTCGCCGCTGACGGCCGGACCGTTCTCCGTGCCTGACCAAGCGAGGCGTCCCTGCTTGTCGAAGAGGTAGAGCGACACTGCGTTGACTTCGGCTTTGAACGCGTCGGCATACTTCATGTTGCGGTCGTAGCGGAACTTGACGCGGTATGTCACCGAGCAGTCGCCTTCGTTGTCATATATGGCGCTGTCGCACGACGTTGTCGATGCGACTGCAAGTAGTAATGCTCCTGCTGCTATCAGCCGGCAGGTTATGCTGGATATTCTCATAGCGAAATGTTGATAATGGGTCGGGGCCCGTGGATGGCCCGTGGCCTGTGCCTCGTCGCGTTGTGTCTGCGGGTGAAAAGCCGGGGACTCAAGAATGGAAGGGCTGAATCCCCGGTCTTTTCGCCTCGCATGAGGCGATATGGATGTTCTGTTTATTCAAGGTTGAGCGATTGACTTACTATGCGCCATTTGAGTATCTTGATGTTGGCCTTCATGTAAGTGGGGTCGCCTTTCGGACGGTCGGGATCGATCGGCTCGTCGGGATTGTCGGGATCGTCGGGGTCGGTCGACACCGGTGTGCCGAGGCCCGATATGGTGCTGATGTTCACCTTGTAGTAGTGGTTGCGCACCACTCCGTACAGATACTCCTCACCTGTACCTGACAGGCCTTTGAAGCCTTGGTGGCGTATGCTTGTGAAGTAGTAGGCCTTGCCCTTGTTCCAGAAGCGCGGCGCGAAGTCGTTGAAGTTGCTCTTCAGGCTCGACTCTATGGCCGTGGCCACTGTGGCGTCGGCTGCCGGTTGCTTCAGAGTCACTTTTACAGCGTAGGCCATGCTGTGTGCGCCGGTCTGTGTGTCGACGGTTCCCGACTGTACGAGCTTGAGGTCGTCGGCCGTTATCGGCGTGCTGTTTTCCAAGTCTTTGATGGCCTCGTTCACTTTGTTGGCCGCGAGTGTCAGGAAGTCAGCCTTTGTATAGTATACGTCACCGCATTTTATAAGGTCGAGGGGCTTCTCGGGGTCGCCGTTCTCGCAGAGCCGGGCCATGATCATGACTTTGGTGCTCTGTGAGCCTGCGTCGTCGCGGAGCGCGTAGTCATAGGTGTTGGGGTTCACGTACTGCACTACGGGGCGGTTGGCCTGAATCTTGTACTTGTCGGCTGTAAGCTGTGCCCATGTCAGATAATTCTGCTGCTTTTTCGTGGCGTCCTCTGTGATGGTGTTGGCCCAGTAAGAGCGGTGGTTTTCGGGGTCGTTCCATTCGAAGTTTTTCCAGCCGCCTTCGCCGTTGCCGTAACCTACGCCGGCAAGATTGTCGATGTTCTTTACAAGATATGCGTTCTTGCAGTCCACGCTTACGGCCATTGCGAGAAGCACCGGTTTGATTGTTATCGGGGCTTTGGGCTGGCCGTCGGTGCCTGTCAGTATGAGCTTGGTCTTGTCGGTATCGTCGTTGGCGTTAAGCTCGAAGTTGTCCATGTCGATTGACTGGGTCAGCTCCACTTTGGCTACCGTGCGCTCCACATATATGTCTACGGTCTTGGCCGTGGCGGGTGCTTCGCCGTTGACTTTCTCCGACGCCTTGTATATGTTGTCGGCGCTTATGGGGGTGGCGTTGACGAGCTGTGTGCGTGCTGCGTCGGCGTAGTAGGCCGTGGTCGACATAACGAAGCGCTGTGCGTTGCCCGTGGCGTTTGCCAGCGAGGCGTAGTCCTTGTAGAATTTGTTCAGGTCCGACATGCTCTTGACGTCGCTGTACAGCTGGGCTATGCCTTCGGCCGACGGGTTGAGCGCCACTACCACCTTGTTGTAGGAGAGGCCCTCCTTAAGGTTGATTTCTACCGATCCTACTTTGGTCACGGCCGGATTTTCGGGGTTGGAGCTGTTATCCTTCCACTCTATGGCCGGTGTGGAGTAGTCTATGAGCTTGTCCGTGCTGTCGAAGAACATGAACAGTGCGTTGTTGACTTTGCTTTCGGTGTTGTCGCCGTCGGTGAAGTCCGATGCCGCGCGTCCGTTCTCTGTGCCCGATGCGAGTATGTTGACAGTCACGTAGTTGTCTGTGCCGTTGACGTCGGGCGTCTCCGGGTTGGGCTCGTCATTTGACGAGCAGCTTGCCATGAGGAGTATGGCTAAGGCTCCGACGAAAATCTTTGACTTTTTCATTGTAAGATGCGATTTTGTGATAGTGTTTTTAATACTTATGTTCTTTGATGCTTAAGGATATGTCTGGTCTATTGTATGAGCTTCATGTCGCGGAGGCTCTCCATGGCGTCGCCGGCCTCTTTTATGCCTCGCTCGCGGGCTTTGGTCAGCAGCTCGGCCGCCGTGGTGTAGTCGGCGTTCTTGGCGGCGAGTATGCCGCGTGCGTAGTCGGCTTCAGGCGATGTGCCGCCCTTCTTCAGGTAGCGTGTGGCTTTCTCTATGTTGTCGCTGCGCAGGGCGTTGACGCCGGCGTTGAGGTTGGCTGTCGCGTCGTCGGGGAAGAGTACTACGGCTATGTCAAACACTTCGTCGTACTCCGGTGTGCCCGGTTCAAGCGTCTGGGCCACGAGGAAGAGCTCGCTGAGGCTTAGCTTCTGCGGAGCGGTGTGCATGACTTCGATTATCTCTGACACCTCCGTATATGTACGTACCGTGTAGCGCACCGAGTAGTCGGAGTGGCGCAGCGACGGGTACACCTGCGTCAGCAGGAAGCGGTACTGCTCGGGGTAGGTCGATTTCAGCTTCCACTCGCGTGCGTCGGGAGCCAGCGACTCGTTGGTTATCACGCTGAGTATGGCCTCCTTGTCGTCGATCGAGCTCTCGCGTACATATTTTATAAGGCCGGCCCAGTCCTCGGCCTCCCACGATGTCTTCATCAGGTCGGCGGGAAATGCATACAGGTTCTGTACGTAGCGGGCCAGTGTCTCCGTACGTCCTTTGGCAAGCTGCTCGTTGAGCGTGTAGGGGCCTTCGGGCGATGCGTAGCCCTTGACGTTGAGCGCCACGATGCGGGTGTCGGGGTCGTTCTTCACGACATCGATGGTGGCCCGTATTTTGGCAAGCTCCTCGGGATTGCGGCGGTAGTCGGGAAATATCTGGGTCTTGTTGACCGGAAAGTCTATGTAGGCC
The DNA here is from genome assembly GCA_001689405.1 of Candidatus Homeothermus arabinoxylanisolvens. Lineage (GTDB taxonomy): Bacteria > Bacteroidota > Bacteroidia > Bacteroidales > Muribaculaceae > Muribaculum > Muribaculum arabinoxylanisolvens. Next base: position 37,469 of record LUJO01000032.1, read on the forward strand.
GAGCCGTGTACCTCGCGGGTCTTGACCGCTTCGGCCACGGGAGTTACGTAGACCGCTTCAGGAGCAAACACCTTCGGCGTGTAGTCGAGGGTGGCGAGCATGTCGGCGCCCGTCATGAGCTTTGTGCCGGCACATCCGCAGAGGTCCTCGCCTATCGACAGCTCGGCGGTCGTCATCCATTCTTCGTAAGGTATCGTGGCGTGGTAGGGTATGACCGTGGTCTTGCCGCTGCGGTAGAGGGGTGTGGTCTTGTCCACGTCGTGACGGCGGTCGCGTATGTAGCGGTTGCGTCCGGCTATTATGACCGATGGCAGCGCTTGGGTCATGTCGTCGTACTTGAGCACGGGGGTCAGCGTCACTTCACGTTCGCTTTTGAGCCGTAGTCCGGTGACATCTATATCCATATCTATTATCAGCAGGCTTTCGGAGCGCTCTATGCTGAGGTCCTTGACTTTGGCCTGTCCGTCAAGTATATCTATGTCGGCGGCTTGGCTGACGAGGGCGGTTAAGGCGGCCATGCCGAGTATAAGTAACTTTTTCATCGTCGGTAGTGATTGTAGCGGTTAAAACACATATATAAGATTGACGGCGGCTTTGGTGGGGCCGAAGTAGTTGTGGTGACGGTCGGTCTGGGTCTTCTTGCCGCATCCGGCACACTCATATACGTCAAACTTCGTATAGACATATCCTATGCCGATCTCTGCCTCGATGTTCCAGTGCTTGCCCAGCATCCATGAATAGCCGTAAGCCAAGCCCGCGCCTGCGGCCCAGCCCTGATAGCGGTGGTCGGTCAGGCCCGAGAAGTCGGTGCCGAGAAACTTGATGGAGTTGTGGATGTGGCCCACGTTGTACTGTCCGCCGAGGGCATGGACTCCGAAGAAGTGGCCCCCCATGGTGGAGCACAGCCAGTAGCGCAGTTCGGGCTGTACGAGCCAGTGCTTCCAGCGGCGTGCGTCGTTGAATGTCCATCCGTTGAAGTTGCCCGACAGGTCTATCGACCAGCGGGGCGCAACGGCTATCTCGCCGCCTATGTTGACGGTGAGTGTGGCGTCGTAAAGAAGATTGGTCTTCAACGCCACGTCTTGCGCATCGCTTCTGAACGGCAGAACCAGCAGCAGAAGTATGACGGCAATGGTAAGTTTCGTTTTCATCGTTAGTAGATTACTACGTTATAATACTATAATACTTATGTCCTGATATGTTTATATGGCTTCACGCCTTTGGCGCGGGCCCTGTGCATAATAGGTGTTTTAAGACTTGTGGGAATACCGTTATCCCTCGGTACGCCTCATTAAGTATTGTTTCCCTCTGAGAAATCCCTGTACAAAAATGCGGGGTTTCAAAGTCTAACGGTAAATACCACAAGTGTTTTGCGATGATTATTCGGTGCGAAATTATAAATATTATTTGACAGAATCAACAAAAATTAGCAAATAATATGTTAATTAACAAATGTTAATCGGGGGGGGGGTAGATTATTAAAAATCAAGTGTTTATTGATTTTATTTGCATATAAATCGCCTGTATTTAACGTCTGAACTGTTAAAATCGTTAATCGCTCTGTCCTGTTTTGCTATTATATTGGCCGTTTTGTAACATGAGTGTAAAAATGGCGTTTTCGTATAAATATCTCTGTCGGGATATCAAGTCGGCGGCGTACCCTCGCCGACACCCGATGTTTGCGATTATACGGTTAGGTTGACGCACTTTACAAGAAAATTTTTACCTTTGTGTCATATAATTTGTTATACAAGAATAATAATTAATAATTAAGATATGAACATACGCAATTTGGCAGCCGTCATGTTATGCGGCTTGGCGATGGGAGTTATGGTGTCATGCGGCGGAAATGACCGTCTGCTTGACTCTGTGCCGGCCGATGCGGCCGGGGTGGTTACTATAAATACCCGGGAGCTTATGAAGTCGCTCGACGGAGTCGCTTACGGGGGCCGGCTAACCGCCGACGAGACTCTCGACCGTTTTCTGTCGCATGCTTCGGAGCCGACAAAGGTGCAGCTGAAAGCTCTTCTGGCCTCCGATGCCGTAGACCGGGGCGTGATTGCCGGATTCGCGGTGAAAGGCGCCGGTGCGTCAGTGGTCGAGATGATGAAGCGTGGCGAGTATGTGTATACGTTTGCTGTCGCTGACGAGAAGAAGCTCCTGTCGCAGCTCGGCTGCTCCGCCGCCGAAAGCTTGGAGGGTTATGATGCCTACGCTCTCGACGGTGCCACTCTTTTTGTCAAGGGACGTCAGGGCTGGATTATGTCGGGAAATCCCGCCGACAACGTGCGCGTGCTTGACGAGCAGCTGCAGCGTGCGGCCAACACGTCGGTCCTTTCCCTGAAGGGGGTGGGGCGCTATCTTGATGAGAACGACGATATAATGAGGGTGGCCGTGTCGACCGACCTCGCCGGCGACAAAGGCTGGACATGCGCCTCGCTTGAAGTGGCCGAGCACGGGCGCGCGCTCGAAATCGAAGGTAAGTACATCGACATAAACGGCAAGGAGCCCGCCATGGATAAGTATCTGAAGTCGATTGACCTTGATCTGCTTGACTACACTATGCCCTCCGACGTGTTCGTGATGGCCGTGGGATTGCGCCCCGACACCGACTGGGACGGACTTATGCAGTACGTGCAGTCCCTGCAGCCGCTCGACTACAGGCAGAGGGCGCTGATAGGCATGATTGTTCCTTACCTGAAGCGCATTGACGGCACTTTGATGGTGGCGGCAGGCCCTACTCTGGAGGAGCGCTTGACTAAAGCCGATTTCAGCAATGACATAAACTTTATTGTTGCCGTACAGATGAAGAAGAGCGAGGTGGCCAAGACGATGAGCGACTTCGGCGATCTGCTGTCGATGCTCGGCGCTCCTATGGTGAAGCGTGGCGACGAGTATGTCATACAGGTGCCCGGCATGGCTCCGGTCATCCTAAGGACCGTTGACGGCAACTGCATAGTGCTCACCAACCGTCCGCTGCAGCAGCTCGGCAATGACGCCGCGCGCAAGGCTATGAAAGGCAACGGACTCGCTCTGTGGGCCAATATACCCGACTCGGTCGGCGAGGCCGTCTATGGCGGCCGCGGATTTAATCTTACCGCCGGGCTCGACGATGACTTCGAGGTGAAGTTCATGTTTAACGGTCAGGCCGCGCCCATAATGGAGCAGTTTGCCATGATTATGTCGCCTGACAATGCCGGTGGCGACGGTGTGTCGTCCTCTGCCGACGACCTCGGCTTTACTCCTGTCGATACCATACAATGAAGCATATCGGGGAGATAGCGTTGCACGGCGTGCTTCCGGAGGTGTTTGCCGGCATGCCGCGCCGTGAGTCGCAGGTGTGGCTTGCCGATGTCGTGTTTCGCCGGGGCGAGACTTGTCTGGTCGAGGCCGAGTCGGGTGTTGGCAAGTCGTCGCTCTGCAGCTTCATCTACGGTGCGCGTCAGGACTACACAGGCACCATAACGGTCGATGGCGAGAACCTGCGCGGCTTCTCGGTGCGTCGGCTGTGCGACATGCGCGTGCGTCATGTGTCGCTCCTGCCGCAGGACATGCGGCTCTTTCCCGAGCTTACCGTCATGGAGAATATCGACATAAAGAACCGTCTCACGTCGTGGAAGACCCGCGGTGAGGTGTTGTCGATGCTTGAGCGGCTGGAGATTGCCGGCAAGGTCGACGAGCCGGCCCGTCGCCTCTCCATCGGCCAGCAGCAGAGGGTGGCGGTAGTGAGGGCTTTGTGCCAGCCGTTTGACTTCCTGCTCCTTGACGAGCCGGTAAGCCATCTTGACGCGCGCAACAACTCTGTCGTGGCCGAAGTCATTGCGGCCGAGGCGGCGGCTCAGGGTGCCGGTGTGATAGCTACGTCGGTTGGCTACGACATAAATCTTGACTTTGACCGTAAGCTGAAACTTTAACCGTTGTTATTGAACTTCCTCTTGTATGAAAATGATGCGAAACGTTGTATGGAGACTCCTCCGCCGCAATATAAGCGTGGCACAGCTTGCCGGATACGCGTTGGCCAACTTTGCTGGACTCGCCATAGTGCTTACCGCCCTCCAGTTCTATCGCGACGTGAATACGGTGCTGGGGCGCGACGACAGTTTTATGTCGCGCGACTATCTTGTCGTGTCGCGCAAGGTCACCGGGCTTGGCGGCCTCGTGGGCAGCGGTGCGGCGCAGGGCTTCTCTGACGGCGAGGTGGCCGACATGGGGAGCCGTCCGTGGGTGCGCCGTGTGGGCGGGTTCACTCCCGCCACGTTCAATGTGTCGGCGTCGATCGACATGGGCGGCGGAGGCATGTCGACCGCGCTGTTTTTCGAGTCCATACCCGATGAGTTTCTTGACGTGCCGCCGCATGACTGGACTTTTGATCCGGAGCGCCCCGAGATACCTATAATATTGAATAAGGATTACCTGTCGTTGTACAATTTCGGATTCGCCTCGTCGCGCGGATTGCCGCAGATCAGCGAGGCCATGATGGGCATGGTGCCGCTGCGTGTGTCGATAAGCGGCAACGGGCGCCAACAGTGGTTGCCTGCGCGTATAGTCGGGTTTTCGTCGCGGCTTAATACGATTGCCGTGCCCGAGGAGTTCATGCGGTGGGCCAATGAACGCTACGGCGATACGTCGCACCCCGCTCCCTCAAGGCTGATTGTCGAGGTCAGCAAGCCCGGCGACCCGGCCATAAAGGAGTATCTCGACGCTCACGGCTATGAAAGTGCCGATGACGGCGCCGACCGGGGCAAGGCCGCCTATTTCCTCGCCATTGTCACGGCGGTGGTGGTGGGCGTAGGGGCGGTCATAAGTCTGCTTGCGTTTTTCGTTCTTATGCTCAGCATATATCTGCTGTTGCAGAAAAACCGCGAGAAGCTTCACGACCTCATGCAGCTCGGTTACTCTCCGGCCGCGGTGTCGCGCTACTATTCCGTCATGGTCATCGCGGTCAATGCGGTGGTGCTCGTGGCGTCGCTGGCCATGATGCTGTGTGCGAGGGCCATGTGGCGCGGACCGCTCGATGCCATTGGTGTCACGCCCGCGTCGCCGTGGGTGTCGGTCATCGTGGGCGTGCTGGCCGTGTCGGCGGTGACCGCGGTCAATATCGTGGCCATACGTCGTAAGATGTCGGCCTGTTTCCGCTCATAGCACCCCTTTCGTGCTCGGCAGCGTGAAGTGGAGCGGGTCGCGCTTGACCGCTTGACGCAGCGCCCGCGCAAACGCCTTGAATATGCCTTCTATCTTGTGGTGCTCGTTTGTGCCCTCTGCCCTTATGAACAGATTTATCAGGGCGTTGTCGCTCAATGACTTGAAAAAGTGGAGAAACATCTCCGTCGGCATGTCGCCGATGCGTTCGCGGTGAAACTCCGCATTCCACACGAGCCACGGACGACCTCCGAAGTCAAGCGCCACCGTGCACAGGCAGTCATCCATCGGCAGCACGAAGCCGTAGCGCTCTATGCCTCGCTTGTCGCCGAGAGCCTCGCGTATGGCTTGTCCGAGCGCTATGCCTGTATCCTCTATGGTGTGGTGTTCGTCCACGTTCAGGTCACCCGATGTCTTTATCGTCAGGTCTATGCCCGAGTGGCGGGCTATCTGGTCGAGCATGTGGTCAAAGAAGCCGAGGCCTGTGCTGATGTCGCTTCGGCCGCTGCCGTCAAGGTTGACGGTTATGTCTATACGTGTCTCGGCCGTATGTCGTTTTACGGTTGATTTGCGTGTGCCTCCCTGAAGTATGGTCACTATTTTGTCCCATGACGGAGTCACGGCTTCCACCGTGTCGTCAAGTCCGGCACTCTTTATCTCGTCGAGAAGGCTGTCGTCGGGTTCGCGCAGCAGTATGGCCTTTGCGCCGAGATTGCGGGCCAGCATGGCGTCCGTGAACCGGTCGCCTATCACGTAGCTACCCGCAAGGTCGTGGTCGCCTGACATGTACTTGCCTAAAAGCGCCGTGCCGGGCTTGCGTGTCGGCGAGTTTTCTTCGGGAAATGTCCGGTCTATGATTATGTCGTCCCACTCCACGCCTTCGTTGCCGAATGTCTTCAGCATCTTGTTGTGGGCCGGCCAAAATGTGTCCTCCGGGAAGCTGTCGGTGCCCAGTCCGTCCTGATTTGTTACCATCACGAGCTTGTAGGGCAGTCTTGACGCTATGAAGTGCATGGCCCGCAGAGCGCCGGGCACGAGTTCGAGCTTTTCGAGAGAGTCCACTTGGTAGTCGACCGGCGGTTCGGTTATGAGTGTGCCGTCGCGGTCTATAAACAATACTCGGGGTTTATGCTCCATATCGCGATATCTTTTCGATTAGCAGTTCGTTTTCTTCATCTGACCCTACGGTTATGCGCAGGCAGTTGCCGCACAGGTTGACGCGCGAGCGGTTGCGTACTATTACTCCCTCCTCTTTCAGCTTGCGGTACATGGTGTCGGCATCGGTAAACTCGGCCAGCAGGAAGTTGGCGTCTGACCGGTGTACTTTCACCACGCAGGGCAGCGATTCGAGCCTGTCCGCAAGCATGTCGCGGGCGTCTATGAGTTCGTTGACAACGGCTTTTACCCTGTCGCTGTCGTCGAGTACGCGGATTGCCTCGCGCTGTGTCAGTATGTTTATGTTGTACGGGTACTTGACCTTGTTGAATATGTCGATTATCTCGGGCGAGGCATATGCTATGCCGAGGCGCATGGCGGCCGAAGCCCATGCTTTGGAGAATGTCTGCATGACTATCATGCGGGGCAGCTCGTCGAGAAGCGGCAGCATGGACCCTTCGGGCGAGAAGTCGACATACGCTTCGTCGACAACGGTTATGCCGTGGAAGCGGCGGCCTATGTCGTGCAGGAGCGCCCGTGGAAATGCGTTGCCTGTAGGATTGTTGGGCGAGCATATCCAAAGTACTTTGGTCTTGGAGTCGGTGGCGGCGAGCAGTCGTTCCGCGTCAAGCGTGTAGTCTGGGTTGAGCGCTACCGTGCGGTACTCTACGTCGTTTATGTCGGCACACACCTTGTACATGCCGTAAGTCGGGTCTATGGCTACGACGTTGTCGATGCCCGGGCGGCAGAACACTCTGTAGCAGATATCGATGCATTCGTCGCTTCCTACGCCGAGAAATATCCTGTCGGTGCTGACCCTGCGCAGTGCGCCGAGCCGCCGCTTGACTTCGAGCTGCAGCGGGTCGGGATAACGGTTCAGCCCTTCGATGCGGCTGTTTTCATTGGCGTCGAGCCATGCTCTGGCCTCGCCGCTGTACTCGTTTCGCGCGCAGGTGTAGGGTGCGAGGTTAAGTATGTTGGGTCTTACGAGTTCTTGCAGTTTCATAATCGGTGTCATTTTGTGATTGCGCTGAGCCGCAGGGTCATGGCGAGTTTGTGGGCCATGAGGTCTTCGTTTTCGGCCATTACCTCGACTGCGTGTCCTATCGAGGCTATGCCTTGCGGTGTGAGCTTCTGGAATGTTATCTTTTTCATAAAGCTGTCGGTGTTCACACCGCTGTAGGCGCGGGCATATCCCGACGTGGGCAGAGTGTGGTTGGTGCCCGACGCATAGTCACCGGCGCTTTCCGGCGACCACGGGCCTATGAATACCGATCCGGCGTTGGTGACTTTCTCTGCAAGCGTGTCGGCTTGGCGGTGGTTGATGATAAGGTGTTCGGGCGCGTACATGTTGCTGAACGCCATCATCTCGTCTGTGTCGTGGAGCAGTATCACGCGGCTGTGTGTGAGCGACCGGCCTATCATGTCCTGACGCGGAAGCGAAGCCATAAGCCTGTTGATGACTCCGGGTAGAGCGTCGGCGAGCCGCTCCGAGTCGGTAAGCAGTATCGACTGGCTGTCAGGCCCGTGCTCGGCCTGCGACAGAAAGTCGGCGGCTACAAATTCGGCATCGGCCGAGTCGTCGGCTATCACAAGCACTTCCGAAGGTCCGGCGGGCATGTCTATCGCCACATTGCGTCGGCTTACCTGCTGTTTTGCCTCCATGACAAAACGGTTGCCCGGGCCGAATATCTTGTCGACTTTCGGCACGCTTGCGGTGCCTGTGGCCATGGCTGCTATGGCCTGAGCGCCGCCGGTCTTGAATATGCGCTTTACCCCAGACAGGCGCGCTGCGTACAGGATTGCGGGGTGCACCGACCCGTCTTTGGCGGGAGGTGTGCAGAGTATCGTCTCCCGGCATCCGGCTATCCGGGCCGGAATGGCGAGCATGAGCACGGTGGAGAACAGGGGCGAGTTGCCTCCGGGTATGTAGAGTCCCACACGCTCTATAGGTACGGCGCGCTGCACGCATCTTACTCCCGGTGCGGTCTCGACCTCCACGGGAGTCATCATCTGCGCTTCGTGAAACGCCGCAATGTTTCCGGCCGCCTGATTTATGGCGGTCTTGAGCTCGTCGCTTATGGCGGTTTCGGCATAGTCGAGCTCTTCTGCGGTCACTTCGAGTGAGGACAGAGAGGCGCCGGTAAAGCGCTTCTCATAGTCCGTGAGCGCTTGGTCGCCGCGTGTCGCCACATCGGCTATTATCTCGGCTACGGTAGCGGTCACTTCGGCGGCTTTGTCGGCGAGAGCGCGCCGGCAAAGACCGTCCCATGAGTCTTTCGGGGGATATTTTATCATTTCCATGACTACAGTATCATCTTTTCTATGTCGAGTGCGAGTATGCCTTCGGCGCCGGCCGCTTTCAGGCGTCCCACTATCTCCCACAGGCGTTTTTCTTCAAGTACGGAGTGTACCGAACACCAGTCGGCGTTGGCGAGAGGCAGCACCGTCGGGCTTTTTATGCCGGGCAGTATCGACAGTACCTCGTCAAGCTTCTCCTTAGGTACATTCATAAGTATGTATTTTTTGCCGTCGGCGGCTTTTACGGCGTTGAAGCGGAACAGCAGTTCGTCGAGAGTGTTCTGCTTGGCGGCTGTAAGCGTATTTCCCGAGGCTTTTATCAGTACGGCTTCGGAGTCGAGCACGTTCTTGACCTCGACGAGGTTGTTGCTTACGAGCGTCGAGCCCGATGACACGATGTCAAATATGGCATCGGCGAGGCCTATGCCCGGGGCTATCTCCACCGAGCCGGTTATGACATGTATGTCGGCCTTTATGCCGTTCTCTTTCAGAAACTTGTCGAGTATGCCGGGGTAGGAGGTAGCTATCTTGCGTCCGTTGAACCAAGAGAGTCCGTTGTAGTCGATGTGCTGGGGTATGGCGAGCGATATGTGGCAGCGGCTGAAGCCGAGGTTCTTGATGATGTCCACATCCTTGTCTTTTTCAAGCACTTCGTTCAGGCCCACTATTCCTATGTCGGCCGTGCCGTTGGCTACCGACTCCGGTATGTCGTCGTCGCGTAGAAACAGAAGCTCTACCGGAAAATTGCGTGCCGGCACGAGCAGCGTACGCTTGACTGCGGTGAGTTTGATGCCCGATTCTCCGAGCAGTTCCATCGTTTCGTCATAAAGCCGTCCTTTGGACTGGACAGCGATTCTGAGTTTTGTTTCCATATGGTCGTTATCTGTTTTGATTGCAAAAATAAATTAAGCCGGTTTCCAATCAAGGAAGCCGGCTTTTTATCTGGTCAGGCACCGCTGTATAAATGCCGCAAGCCGCCGCTTCCTCATTGTAAGAGAAAGTGATGGTGGTGATGCAGATTTAGGCTCGATGTCATCATATTGTCAAACTGTTGTTGCATTTTGCTGCAAAAGTAACATGAAAAATCCTATAATCCTAACAAATTTCAATAAAAGTGGCCCTAAGGCCCGCGTTTTTTATTAATATGGTGAAAATTTCGTATTTAGTATCAGAAACTTTAACTTTGTGTTTTGAACTTATAACTGTCATAACCCCATAACCATATACCCTGAAATGTCATTGCGCAATGCTATCCTGTTGTTGTCCCTGGCGGCAGCGTCATACTCCGCTCCGGCGCAGAATCCGGTGATACGTGACCAGTTTTCGGCCGATCCTACGGCGCGTGTGTTCAACGACCGCATGTATCTTTATCCGTCGCATGACATACCCGGCGCTATCGATAAACTCAAGGAGTGGTTCTGTATGGCCGACTATCATGTGTTTTCATCCGATAATCTGTGTGACTGGACCGACCATGGCGTGATTGTAAGTCAGGACCGTGTGCCGTGGGTCGATGCCGGTTCCTACACGATGTGGGCGCCTGACTGCGTGCGCAAAGGCGACATGTATTATTTTTATTTTCCGGCCGCTCCCAATGACGGAGAGCGCGGGTTTAAAGTCGGTGTGGCCCTGTCGCACAGTCCTGAAGGCCCGTTCATGCCCATGCGTAAGCCTATTGACGGTATAAACGGCATAGACCCCTGTGTGCTTGTCGATGACGACGGTGCGTCCTACATATACTGGGCCGGCATGGGGCTGCGTGGTGCACGTCTCGCCGACGATATGATGTCGCTGGCTTCCGAACCGGTGCTTGTCGGGGGGTTGCCCGAAGGGTTCAAGGAGGGCCCGTTTGTGTTCAAGCGCGCCGGCAAGTATTATTTCACCTTTCCGTGGGTACAGGACAAGACCGAGACATTGGCTTATGCCATGGGCGATTCGCCGCTTGGCCCGTTTGAGTTCAAGGGCCTGATTATGGACCAATGGCCCGACGGCTGCTGGACCAACCATCACTCCATCGTGGAGTGGCGCGGCGGGTGGTATCTGTTCTATCACCACAACGACTATTCGCCCGATTTTGATAAAAACCGCTCGGTGCGCATCGATACACTGGCTTTCAACGACGACGGCACGATACGTAATGTGACTCCGACACTGCGGGGTGTGGGAGTGAGCGACGCACGCCGCCGCATACATATCGACCGCTACAGCGACATATCGCCCAAACTTGCACGCGTCGACTTCATTGACCCCGCTGACCGCTTCAGGGGCTGGAAGACCGTCATGTCGCGCCGTGGCGCATGGGTACGGTATGACCGTGTGGATTTTGGCGTACGCCCGGTGACGCATGTCACCGCCCGCGTTAAATCGCCGTCGGGCGGCACGCTTGAAGTATACGCCGGAAGTATGGACGCCGACGGACTCCTTGCGAGTATGACGTTGCCCCGCAGCGGGCGTTGGACCGATGTTACGCTGCCGGTGACCGCCGCCCCGACGGGTGCCGTAGACCTGTTTGTGCGTCTTGCCGGCGGCAAGGGCGTGGAGGTCGACTGGATCGGTTTTGACGCGCTGCCGTGTGCATCTAACATTTGAAAAGGGACCC
>LUJO01000033.1 GCA_001689405.1 Candidatus Homeothermus arabinoxylanisolvens
GCCTTTTTATGGTTTAGCGGACAGTAATACATTTTTATGTATCGTCGCCCATGCCGCCACGGGCGCCGGTAATTCAACGACACTACGTTACAGTCGTCCTGCCGAGGCTTGGGTGGAAGCGTTGCCGGTGGGCAATTCGTCTATGGGCGCCATGATATTCGGAGGTGTGGACCGTGAGGTATTGCAACTGAATGAGGAGACTTTCTGGAGCGGCGGTCCGTATGACAACAATAATCCGGAAGGTCTGTCAAAGCTGTCCGAGATACGCCGACTGATTTTTGAGGGTAAGGCGAAGGAAGCCGAGGACTTGATACAAAGCAGTTATATGACCCCGAAGCATGGCATGAAGTACCTTACGCTCGGTTCACTGTGGATTGACTTCAACCACAGTGACAAGGCGGATGAGTATATACGTCGGCTCGATATAGCCGATGCGTGCGCTACGGTCGATTATGCCGTTGACGGTGTGAAGTACAGCCGTGAGACATTCGCATCTATACCCGACGGGGTTATCATAATGAAGCTGTCGGCTGACAAGGGAGGCGCCTTGAACTTCAAGATCGGCTATGACGCTCCCGAAGGCTCGATGGTAAAGACTGACGGCGGTATAATGACGGTGACCGTACCCGGAGTGGCCCATGAAGGGGTAGAGGCGGCTCTTAAGGCAGAGGAGCGGATAAAGGTGACCGCCGACGGTAAAACTACCGACGGAAACGGTTGTATAGAAGTCACGGGCGCCAAAGAGGCCGTGATTTATATAGCTGCCGCTACCAACTATGTGTCGTACGATGACGTGAGCGGAGATGCGGCGGCAAAAGCCGACAAGCTGCTCGCCGGTGTTGACGGACGTGACTATAAGAAGTTGAAAGCAGCCCATGTGAAGGCGTACAGAGAGCAGTTTGACCGGGTCAGGCTTGAATTGCCCGATGTGGCTTCATCGTCGGCCGACACCGACCTGCGCGTAGCCGGTTTCCGCGATGTCTATGATCCGTCGCTGATGGCTCTGTTGTTTAACTACGGCCGTTATCTGCTGATATGCTCGTCGCAGCCGGGCGGACAGCCTGCCAATCTTCAGGGTATATGGAACGACAGCATGAACGCTCCGTGGGACAGCAAGTATACGATAAATATAAATACCGAGATGAATTATTGGCCTGCGGAGGTCACCAACCTCAGCGAGACGCATGAGCCGTTGTTTGACATGGTTGAGGAGCTCTCCGTGACCGGCACCCGTACAGCCAAAGTCCTTTATGACGCGCGGGGCTGGGTGGCACATCATAATACCGACCTGTGGCGTGCGTGCGGCCCCGTGGATCATGCCACATTCGGCATGTGGCCCAACGGAGGAGCTTGGCTCGCCACCCATCTGTGGCAGCATTATCTTTTTACCGGCGACAAGGAGTTTCTTAAAAGATATTATCCGGTCATAAAGGGCACCGCAGACTTTTATTTAAGTCATCTGGTATCTGACCCTGAAAACGGCTTTTTGGTGACAACACCCTCTATGTCGCCGGAGCACGGTTATACCAATACATCCATAACCGCCGGTTGTGAGATGGATAACCAGATAGCCTATGATGCCCTTGAGAATACACGTCTTGCGGCAGAGGCTCTCGGCGTAGACAAGGCATACCGCGATACGTTGATGTCAGCCATAAAACGGATATCGCCGATGCGTGTGGGACGCCACGGACAGCTTCAGGAGTGGAGCGTGGACGCCGATGACCCCAAGGACGAGCACCGTCACATATCGCACCTTTACGGACTCTATCCGTCCAATCATATATCGCCGTTCCGCACCCCCGACGCTTTTGCGGGAGCACGCACCACGCTCATGCAGCGCGGCGACATGGCTACCGGCTGGAGCATAGGCTGGAAGATAAACATGTGGGCACGCATGCTTGACGGTAATCATGCCGACAAAATTGTGAGAAATATGATAACCTTGCTGCCGGCCAAGCATGGCAATGACGAAGGACGTCTTTATCCAAATCTTTTTGACGCGCATCCGCCGTTTCAGATTGACGGTAACTTCGGCTACACCGCCGGCATCGCCGAAATGCTTCTGCAGAGTCATGACGGTGCCGTACACCTGCTGCCCGCGCTCCCCGACGCGCTCCCCGAAGGACGTGTAAGCGGACTTAAGGCCCGAGGCAACTTTGATGTGGCGATGGAGTGGGGCGACGGGCGGCTCAAGTCGGCTGCCATAAAGTCCAATATAGGCGGCACGTTGCGCATACGGTCGGCTATACCGCTGAAGGGCAAAGGGCTCCGTCAGGCTAAAGGCGCTTGTCCCAATCCGTTGCTTTCAGCAGGTTCACCGAGACCGGTCGAAGTATCGTCGGAATGCAAAGGGCTTGACCGCCGCGACATAAAAGTATATGAATATGATGTTATAACCCGACCGGGCGACATTATCAAACTGTCGCCTGCGGCGAGGTAACTTTTACCGCCGGTTGCGCGGTGAGGGGGCGTACATAATCGTACGCCTCTTTTTTATTCTGTGGGTCTTACTGCATTTGCGGCATATTCAGTCGGTGATATACCGTACAGTTCCTTGAATGCGGTCGAGAAGTTATTGGGATTCTTGAAGCCTGTAGCGTATGCTATTTCCGCTATACAAAGCCGTTTTTCAGCCAATAGCTTGGCCGCCATCTGCAGACGTGTGTTGCGGATGAAGTCGCGCGGCGACTGGTTGGTAAGCTCTTTAAGTTTACGATGCAGGTGCACACGGCTTAGACCGACGTTGTTTGCAAGCATCTCTACAGTCAGATTGGGGTCGCCTATGTTGGCGTTCATCACCTTCATGACACGTTCCATCAGGCGCTCGTCGTCGGAGCTGACTTCGATGTCATTGAGTTTGTCCTCATGCGATTGCTTGCCGCTGAACACATTGCGCAGGCGGTTGTGGCTACGCAGCAGGTTCTCCACGGTGGTCTGCAATATCTTTATGTTGAACGGTTTGGTTATGTAGGCGTCGGCTCCGTTCTCAAGACCCTCGATATTGTCCTGCTCGGTTGTCTTGGCCGTAAGCAGAATTACAGGTATGTCGTTGAGGTTTATGTTTTGTTTTATCTTGCGTGTCAGGGTGAGGCCGTCGGTCTCCGGCATCATGACGTCCGACACGACAAGGTCGGGCTTGCTTTTGAATATCGATTCCAAAGCCTCGCGTCCGTTGCTGCAACCTGTCACGCTGTAGTATTTCGACAACTCGGCTATGATGTATTCCCTGATCTCCTCATCGTCCTCTACGACAAGCACTTTCTGCCCTTTCTGACGTTTGCGCTCTTCAGGGGTATAGTTGTCGGTGAGGTCGTCGTCAGTCTTCTGCTCGACCGGCTTATCGTCAGCTGCCGCGGTGTCGGTGCTGTCAGTCACAAGCTCATCTTCATTCAAGTGGCTGTTGCCGAGCGGAACGGTAACGGTAAATACGCTGCCCTTGCCGGCTGCCGTATTGTCATCGACCGTGATAGTGCCGTGATGCAGTTTCACCAATGAATTGGTAAGATGCAGACCTACGCCCGTACCGCCCGTGTTGGTGCCTCCCGCCTGATAGAAACGCTCGAATATCTGGCGACGTTCCTGCTCGGGAATACCTATGCCGGTATCGGCTACGGTTATTATCAGATTTCCTGTGGCTCCGTCGCCATTGTCGCCTGACGTGTTGACCGATATGTCGATGCTGCCGCCGTCAGGAGTGTACTTCACCGCATTTGACAGCAGGTTCATTATTATTTTGTCGAAGTTGGCTTTGTCTACCCATGCTTTCAGGCCTTCGTGCCCGTTTGTATGAAAATTAAGCGTTATGTTTTTTGAGCGCGTGGCCGGATAGAATGTCTCGCAGAGGTCATTGATAAACGGCACAATCTCGATCTCCGTAAACCGCAGTTTCATCTGGTTCTTGTCAATCTTTCTGATATCCATCAGCTCGTTGATAAGGCGCAGTATGCGGTTGGCATTGCGTTGTATCAGACGGTACTCTTTTTGCCGGGCTGTGTCGTCGTCGGTTTCCATAAGTTTTTTCAGAGGGCTTATGACGAGCGACATAGGTGTACGTATCTCGTGCGATATGTTGGTGAAGAAGCGCAGTTTAGCCTCGTAAATCTCTTCGGCGTGTTTCTGCTCCATCTTTTCACGCTTGTCGTTGATGCGTCGGCGTACCATGAGCCAAACTATCGACGCTATACCTGCCAGCGCTATTATATATATGAGTTTCATCCACCAAGCGGTCCACCACGGGTGGGCCACATCGATGATTATCGTGGTTTCATCCGATTCTATGCCGTTGTCGGTCGCTTTTACCTTTAGCAGATGTTCGCCCGGATTAAGCTCGCTGAAGTTGATTATGTTGGTGTTGTGGGGCAGTGTTTCCCATTTTGAGCCGTCAATCGAATACACAAACTGCATCGACCCCGTACGGTTTAGCTCATAGGTCGACAGCTCGATGGAGAACGAATTGTCGGAATGTGACAGGTTTATGCGCTTTGCGTTGTATACCGGGCCGTCGATGACCTTGCGGCGTCCCGACATCGTTTCAGAGGTTACGGCGCGCCCGTGCAGATACATGTTGATTATTCTTACGTTCCACTTCCTTCCCGGCACGGTTATTTCATCGGGGTTGAAGTAGGTTATGCCGTTTATGCCGCCGAAGTACAGATTGCCGTTGCGGTCTTTGAGCGATGAGCCTTTGTAAAACTCGTTGCCCTGCAGACCGTCGTCAACGTAGTAGTTGCAAAATGTGTTTTCGGCTATGTCAAATCTTGTCAGACCCATGTTGGTGCTTATCCACAGGTTGCGGTCATGCTCTTCTATGGCATACACCGTGCTGCTGTGCAGACCGTCCTGAATCGAGTAGTCTCGTCGGCTCTCGTCGGCCGGATTGTAACGTACCAGTCCGTTAGACGTACCTATCCAGAGTATGCCTTCTTCCGTGCCGGTGATGCAGTTGATGATTTCGTTTTGAAAGGGAATCTCTATCCTGTTGCCGTCGCCGGGTGAGTGTATTGCGTTAAGACCGTCGTAGGTACCCATATACAATACGTCGGTGGCGGGTGAGTAGTACAGCGATGTTATCCACTGACATATTGAGTCGGCCCATTCGGGATTCTGCACGGCCTTTTTCATCGCGTGGTCGTAACGAAACAGTCCCGAGCCCATTGTGCCGATCCATACGTTGTGTCGTTTGTCTTCGACAAATGAGTATACATGCTTGGCCTCGAAGTTATTCTTGCCCTTCTCTGTAAGGGTGACTTTGCGGAATGTGCCTGTCTTGCGGTCAAATATGCCCGTACCGTGGCCGTATGACCCTACCCACATATTGCCGGCCGAGTCCTCAAAAAGCGTCATCGCCACCGGAGGCACCTGCGAGTCGTAGTGTCTTATCAGATTGTAGTCTTTGTCAAGATTATAGATGCTCTCTCCGTCAGTACCTACCCACAGACTGCCGTTGTCATCCATGATCATCGACAGCACGCACTTGCTGCCTATGTTGTTGTGGAGCAGCGAGCGGTTGCCTATGTAGTGGAAGTTATTGGTGACGGGAGGTATGAGCATGGCGCCTTTCTGGAAAATGGCCAGCCACATGTTGCCTGTGGAGTCATAGAGCACTTGGTGTACTTTCTGGGTGCGGTAGTCAAACTTGTCACTGCCAAAGGGTATGTCGGTCACCTTGTATGTGTGTGGGTCAAGGCGCTTCAACCCGGCGCCGTCGGTGGCGAGGAGTATGTCGCCGTTGTCGTCGCGGGCCATCCTCACCACCGTTAAGTGGTTGAGGGGGGGGTAGTTATAATGTTGCGTATGCAGTCGTTGGCGCGGTCGTATGTATATAACCCGGCATTTTGTCCTGCAAAAAATATGTGGCCGTCACCGTCTACAATCGTATTGGTTATGTGCGGACTCCCGTTTTTGATGTAGTCTACGGCGTTGTAGTTGCGGTCTATGCGGGTCACTCCGTGCTTGCCGCGGGTTATCCACATGTTGCCCTCGTAGTCCTCTACGCCGTCGCCTATGAGTCGCAGAGGTGTGCTGCCCGCTACCTGTAGAGGCTCAAGAGTCAGTTTGCCGTTGTTTTCACGCAGAAGCATGATGTCGTTGCCCAGACACCATATGTCGCCGTTGCGTCGTTGGACAAAGTTTGATATGGCACCGTTGTATGGTGTGCCGTCGTTCTTTTCCAACAGCCTGCCGAATCTGTTTGAGTCGGGAAAATATTGCTGTACGCCGCTGTTGGTGCCTACGAAGCGCCGTCCTTCCGAGTCCTCGAATACAGTGTTGACAAAGTTGCTCGCTATCGTCGTGCTGTCGCCCGGTATATTCTTGTATATGGTGAATTTTACTCCGTCATAGCGGTTCAGGCCGTCCTCGGTGCTTATCCACAGCATGCCGTCGCTGTCCTGAAACATATGCTTTATCAGGCTGCTCGACAGATAATGGTCCGATGAGAAGAGTTTGTAGCTTTGTGCTTTTCCACATAGCGCGCCTATTGCTATAGCAAATATTAAGTATAATGATCTGTACATCGTATCAATATTAAGGTATCATCTTAAAATCTACGTAAAGGTAATAATATTTTTTCAAATACCGGCTATTACCGTCGGTCAAATTTGTATCGCCCGCCTGTACATGCTCCTGTGGATGACCTTATTGTGTATATGCACCGCTGCGGGGCGGGGGAGGGCGATAGCGTTGCATATTAGGCCGTTATTGATTATGATTGCGCGATTTAACATTTCTACGCCTCTGTTAACTTTATTTTTTAACGAAATTTATTTTGTTTTTAATTTATAAATGTATACTTTTGTTCCGTCATGAAACCTAACAAGTTTCGTTTTGATAAATGTGAAACTTAAAATGATTAATAATCCGTTAAAAGTAACGTTATGCAATGACCTGATATAGACCATGATACCACGTGCAACATTGTGCTTTGGTAACCTTAAACCATTAGTGAGGCTCGAGATCTTCTCCGGTCTCATACGTGTTTGGATTACAGTCCATGACACATGATCGATATTAACGGTCGATTAAGCTATATAAACTTAAATAATGAATCAATTATATCATATATGAGAAACTTAGCGAAGTATTTTTTACGAGTGGCTTTTGTCGCCATGCTGTCAGTCGCAGTCTATAGCTGTAGCGATGATGACAATGATGATGCCGTCGCCGACGATTTAAAAGTCCAGTTCACTCTGCCGCAGTCAGTCGATCTGTTCCGTGGCGGCGATCTGTACTTCTCGGTCATTGACGGAGAGGCCCCGCTTACCTCCGACATTATGATGCTGGAGTCATCGGGTGGTGTGTTCTACAACTGCGCCATTTCCAATGTAAGCGAGTCGAGTTTTGCCGTAACTGTCCCCGCTGACTTTGAGACGGGCACATATCGCGCTTATATCAAGCGTGGTGACCGCCGCAAGCTTTACGGTACGGTATCTATTAATATAATAGACGGTGCGGTTATAAATCCTGCTGAAGGCACTACCGTTTACGGTCAGGTAATATGCGGCGGTAACGGCGTCAAGGATGTCGTGGTTTCCGACGGTGTAGAGGTTACGGTGACCGACAACGAGGGTGTTTACCAGCTTAAATCGGCTAAAAAGACCGGTTATGTGTTCATATCGGTGCCCTCAGGCTACGAAGTGCCCTCCGACGGTGTGCTCCCGCGTTTCGCCATGCACTTGCGTGCCGATGCCGCCACTCCCGAGCGCGTCGACTTCACTCTCAACGAGGCATTCGGTCAGGACACATATAAAGTGTTCTTCCTCGGCGACATGCACCTTGCAAAGCGCACCAAAGACCTTGAGCAGTTCAAGGACTTCACCGATGACCTCAATAAATACATGGCCGCTCACTCGGGCGAGAAGATGTATGCCGTCACTCTCGGCGACATGACTTGGGACCTTTACTGGTACGACAACAAGTATGAGCTTGCCGACTACCTCAATACGGTCAACGACGCTTTCAAGAACCTACAGATATTCCATACGATGGGCAACCATGACAACGACATGATGACTACCTCCGACTTCGATGCCGAGATACGTTACCGTGCGGTCATAGCTCCCACATATTACTCCTTTAATATAGGTAAGATACACTATGTGGTTCTTGACGATATCGATTGCAGCCGCTACGACGGCACCGACAAGCGCAACTATGACAAGAAGATTTCCGACGAGCAGTTTGCTTGGCTCGAAAAAGACCTCGCACATGTGGCCAAGACCACTCCTCTGGTTGTGACCATGCACGCTCAGGTATTCAAGCCCGGCGACGCCACCTCTTATGTCATCGACCATGACCCGGCCAATACCAACCGCCTGTTTGAGATACTTGCCGGATACAAAGTACACTTTGTCACCGGACATACCCATCAGATTTACAATGTCACCCCCGACAACTCCAATTCGGGTACTTCACTTGAATTCTTCGAGCACAATGCCGGCGCGGTATGCGCTTCTTGGTGGTGGTCGGGCAATCTTACTCCCGGCATGCACCTCGCTACCGACGGCGCTCCCGGCGGTTACGCCATCTGGGATGTCAACGGCACTGACTTCAAGTACATTTTCAAAGGTACGGGATACAACGAGGACGTTCAGTTCCGCAGCTACGACCTTAACAAGGTAAGCTTTACCGACGCCGATGTCCCCAACATGACTACCAACGATAAGGTGCGCAAGGAGTGGAAGAAGTATACCGACGCTTATCCCGCAAGCACCGCCAATGAAGTGCTTATCAATGTATGGAACTGGAACCCCTCTTGGACCATCACCGTTACCGGTGAGAACGGCGCGGTTCTCGATGCCACTCCCGTTCAGGCCTATGACCCGCTCCACATTGCGGCTCTTACCGTAAAGCGCTTCGACAAAACCACCAAGGCCGATGCAAGCGTACCCGGCATGATTACCGAAATGCATCCCCACTTCTTCAAGGTGACGGCTCCCGATGCCGGTACCGACCTGAAGATCACGGTCAAGGATGAGTTCGGCAACACATGGACCGAAAACATGGCCCGTCCTAAGGACTTCTCCATCGAAGCCTACATGCCCAAGTGATTATTAACAGAAACCATCAATAACACATGCATAATTTTATGAAAGTAATTAGATCCTTAATTCTATTGCTGTTGCTCGTGGTGCAGGGTACTTTGTCCCTTGCGGCACAGAACAGAGAGGTTACGGGTACGGTACTTGATACCATGGACGAACCTCTGGCCGGCGTTACCGTAATGGAGGCCGGTACAACCAACGGTTGCATGACCGATATAGACGGTAAATTCTCTATAAAGGTCGCTGCCGACGCTACGGTTACGCTCAACTTCTCATACGTGGGCTTCACTCCGCAGTCGGTCAAGGTGGCTCCGGGGCAGAATACTCTCGATATAGTCATGAAGGAAGACGCCATCATGCTTGAAGAGACTGTCGTCATCGGTTACGGTACACAGAAGAAGGTCAACCTTACCGGTGCCGTGGCTTCGGTAAGCAGCAAGGACCTCGAAAACCGTGTGGCACACTCCGTTACCGACATGCTTCAGGGTTCGGTGGCAGGTCTTAACATCACCACCTCTTCGGGTGTGCCCGGACAGGAGGCTGCCATCAACGTGCGTGGTACCACTTCTATCAACAAGACCAATCCGCTCGTGCTCATCGACGGTGTCGAGGGCAGTCTTGACCGTGTCAATCCCAACGATGTCGAGTCGATTTCGGTCATCAAGGATGCCTCGGCGGCAGCCGTTTACGGTGCCCGTGCAGCATTCGGTGTTATCCTCGTTACTACCAAGTCGGGTAGTGAGAAAGACGGTAAGGCTACCGTACGCTATAGCGGCCGTTACGGTTGGGAAGAGCCCACAACCTCTACCGACTACGAGACACGCGGTTACTGGTCGGTCTACACGGTCAACCTGTTTCAGCGCACCACCAACGGCAGCAACCTTGTGAAATATACCGATTATGACATGCAGCAGCTGCTTGCGCGTGTCAACGACAAGACCGAGCACCCCGACCGTCCGTGGATTGTCGAGGACACTCGCGACGGTCGCCGTCAGTGGGTTTACTACGGCAACAACGACTGGTGGCACACTCTCTACAAGGACAAGCACCCCACCACACAGCATAACGTGTCGTTCTCGGGCGGTACAAAGGACATAAAGTACTTCCTCTCGGGCGGTATCGACTACCGCAAGGGTATACTTCGCGCCAACCCCGACGTGTTCCGCCGCTACAATCTTCGTTCCAAGATTGACTTCCGTATCAACAAGTGGGCCACTATGTCCAACAACACCTCGTTCTTCTCCTCGCAGTATGATTTCCAAGGCGACGGCAGCGTAGAGAATACTCTCCAGTATTCGGCCCGCCACGCTTATCCTATATTCCCGACGAAGAACCCCGACGGTTCATGGCTTTATGCCACTCCTTACCTCGATTATAAGGTTGCTAACGGACGCCACATCTTTACCGAAGCCGGCACCCACCGCAACAAGAACCGCCGCACGGAGTTTGTCAACACCACTCGCCTGACTATCACTCCCATCAAGCAGTTGAGCATAAACGGCGACTTCACATATCGCTTCTATCAGTCGCGCAATACGAGCCGTTCGCAGCCATTCCAGTACCGCGAGTATCCTGACGGACCGCTCGGTGAATACAACACCGGTGCAGGCGAAAACCGCCTTGACGAGACCGCCAACACCCGCAACTACTTCTCATATAATGTATATGCTACATATACCGACTCGTTCAATGAGTCGCACAACGTTACCGCAACAGTCGGTTACAACTATGAGACATTGAAGATAAAGAATCTCGGTGTCGCTGCCGGCAACCTGTCGTCGGTCGACCTCGATGACCTCAATCTTGCCACAGGTCCCGCAAGTAGCGACAATTACAGCGGCGGCCAGAACGAGTACTCGCTTTCCGGTATATTCGGACGTGTCAACTACGACTATCAGGGCCGTTACCTGTTCGAGCTCAGCGGCCGTTATGACGGTACATCGCGCTTCGCCCGCGGCAACCGCTGGGGCTTCTTCCCCTCGGGTTCTGTAGGATGGCGTATCTCGGAGGAAAAGTTCTTCTCGCCTCTGCGCAACGTTGTAGACAACCTGAAGCTCCGTCTCTCTTACGGTAGCCTCGGTAACCAGAATGTGGATTCTTATTACACTTTCCTTCGTCTTGTTTCTATCAAAGACTTCAAAGGCTTCTCCTTCGGCGGCGACCTTCCCGGAAAATACTCTTCGCTCGGCGCTCCTATCGCCTCTGACCTTACTTGGGAAAAGGCCAACCAGTGGAACCTCGGTCTTGACTATTCGATGTTCAACAACCGCTTCACTCTTACCGCTGACGTTTACATCCGCGACACCAAGGACATGTTGACCGACGGTATAGCCCTTCCGGGTGTTTACGGCGCCGACGTGCCCAAGATGAACACTGCCGACCTCCGCACCAAAGGTTACGAACTCGCCGTGCAGTGGCGCGACAACTTCCAGCTCTTCGGCAAGCGTCTTGACTACAACGTGGGCTTCAATATCAGCGACTACCGTGCCGAAATCACACGTTATGACAACCCCAACAAGACATTTGCAAAGGATTATTACAAAGGCATGCGCCTCGGCGAAATCTGGGGTTATGTCACCGACGGCTTCTATGCATCTGACGAAGAGGCTGCCGAATACACTAAAAATCTTACATTCGACAGTAACTTCCTCGGCAACCTGCCTTCGGGATGGAAAGCCGGCGACGTGAAGTTTGTCGATCTCGACGGTGACGGACATATCGGTGAAGGTGACAACACCGCCGATAGCCCCGGTGACCGCAAGGTGCTCGGCAACTCGCTTCCGAGCCTCTCCTACGGTATCACTGCCGGTATACGCTACTGCGGATTTGACGTATCGGCATTCTTCCAAGGAACCGGCGACCACTATTGGTATCCCGGTGCGTGGGTAATGTCATTCTGGGGCGCTTATGGTCAGCCTTACTCTTCGTTCCTCCCGAAAGATTTCATACAGAACTGCTGGAGCGAGGATAATGTTGACGCATACTTCCCCCGTCCGCGTTCCAATATATCGACCGGCGGTTACCTGCGTCGCGTAAACGACAAGTATATACAGAACATCCGTTATCTGCGTTTCAAGAACCTGACCGTGGGTTATACTCTTCCGTCCAACTGGACCAAGAAGATCTGTCTTGACAATGTTCGCGTATACTTCTCGGGTGAAAACCTCTGCTACTGGTCGCCGCTGAAGAAGCACACCAAGCATCTTGACCCGGAACGTGCTTTCACACGTGCCAATAAATCTGATGA
Source organism: Candidatus Homeothermus arabinoxylanisolvens (assembly GCA_001689405.1). Taxonomy (GTDB): domain Bacteria; phylum Bacteroidota; class Bacteroidia; order Bacteroidales; family Muribaculaceae; genus Muribaculum; species Muribaculum arabinoxylanisolvens. Next base: position 12,292 of record LUJO01000033.1, read on the forward strand.
TTCGGCTCTTGACAACTGTTACTATCCGTGGCAGAAGACATTCATGTTTGGCCTCGATATTACTTTCTGATGCACGATTATTAACTTGAATTACGAAAACGAATAAAGTTATGAAAAAATATATACTGCCGGTCGCGCTCTGTATGCTCTTGGGGTTCGCGTCGTGCGATGACTCGCTTGACCTTAATCCGAAAGACAGGGTATCGGAGGCCGACTACTTCAAGACAGCCGAAGATTTGCAGCTGTTTACCAATCCGTATTATAACAATATGCTCGACAAGACGCCTTATGACGAGGACAATGACTTTTATGTACAGAAGACGCTCAGCGCCGAGCAGCGCGGTGGCAACTACCGCACAGTCCCCGAAAGCGGAGGCGGATGGTCGTGGGGCGACCTGCGCCGCATCAACTCGCTGCTTGCCCGCATAGACCGTTGTCCCGACGAGGCTGCCGTTATTAAATACACGGCTCTGAGCCGCATGTTCCGCGCTTTCTTCTATTTCGAGAAGGTAAAGCGCTTCGGTAATGTGCCTTGGTATGACAAGGAACTCGGTTCGGCCGATCCCGACCTGTACAAGACTCAGGACTCACGTGAGCTTGTCATGTCAAACATGCTTGCCGACATTGACTATGCCATCGAGTTTCTTCCTGACAAGAAGGATGAGCCTGAGGCTCCCTACCGTGCTACCAAGTGGGCAGCTCTCGCGCTGAAAGCACAGTTCTGCCTCTTCGAGGGCACATACCGCAAATACCACGGAATTAACCTTGAGGGCCACAGCGCCAACGACTATCTGCAGCTTGCCGCCGATGCCGCCAAGGAGATAATTGAGCACGGACCTTACAAGCTCTACAGTACCAACAAGCCCGATGAGGACTACCTTAACATGTTTGCCGCCGAGGATGCCAACAAGGATGAATACATCATGGCTATCCGCTTCAGCTTCGCGACAAAACTCTACCACAATGCTACCGCCGCTTCGCTTGTGGCCTCGCAGGGTCGTCCCGGATTCACCCGTAAGGTGGTCAACATGTATCTTATGAAAGACGGTTCCCGCTTTACCGACAAGCCCGGATGGCAGGAGATGCAGTTTGGCGAGGAGACTGCCAATCGTGACCCGCGTTTGGCGCAGACCGTGCGTTGCCCCGGCTATCACCGCATAGGCGATACCAAAATACTTGCTCCCGACTTCGGTACATGCACAACAGGTTATTCGCCCGTGAAGTTTGTCCAGAACCCGAAGGATGCCAACGGCGGCGTGGACCGTGTGGAGACCTCTACGGCCGACCTGCCCGTATACCGCCTCGCTGAGGTTATGCTCAACTATGCCGAGGCTAAGGCTGAACTCGGTACTCTTACACAGGATGACCTCGAGATATCGGTCAACAAGATACGCAAGCGTGCCGGCATGCCCGACCTTAATATGGCTGTCGCCAATGCCAATCCCGACTGGTATCTGTCGTCACCCCAATATGGCTATACCAATGTCGACGGAGCCAACAAGGGCGTGATACTCGAGATACGCCGCGAGCGCTCTGTAGAGCTTATGGAGGAGGGTTTCCGCTGGTCCGACATACGCCGCTGGAAAGCCGGATACTGCTACAACCAGTCTATTCAGGGTATGTATTTCCCCGGTCCCGGCGAATATGACCTGTCAGGCAACGGCAAGACCGACATTGTACTTTATGCGGCAGGTACTCCCAAACCCGCAGCCGGCGACGGTGTTCAGGTCTACGAGATAGGCAAGGGTGAAGGTCGATTGGCTCTTTCTGACGGAAACAAGGGCTATGTGGACTTCCATAACGATCAGGTACGTCCCGGCTTCAATGAGGCGCGCGACTATCTTTACCCGATACCCAGCGATGAAATAAGCCTTAATCCCAATCTCGTTCAGAATCCCGGTTGGGGAAAGTAATCCCGGTTTATTACAATTGAAAAACTTTAAAGTATAGATTATGAAACTGATAAACTATATATTGGCATCCATGCTGCTGCTTACCGCCGGATTGTTTACCGGTTGTAGCGATGATGATGACTCAAGGGCCGGTGCCGTGCTCTCAAGCGCTCCATCCCTGTCATTCAGCTCTACCGATGCCGGTACCAAGACTATTATGATATATGCCGACGGCGACTGGACCGTCGAGGCTCCCGAGTGGGTTGTCGTGACTCCCGACCACGGCACAATGACGATGGAAGTAACCGTTTCGGCCATCGACAACGTGCGCGACGGCGCGCTTGACAAGCCCCGTAACGGCAAAGTGTCATTCAAGGGACGTGACCTTAGAAGTATTGCCGAATTGTTGGTAGTACAGGCCGGCGACAAGTTCCGCGACTGTCCTACTGTTGAGATTGCCGATGTCGACGGTCTTGATAATGAAGCTGTGTTTGAGATCAAGAATGCTCAGGTTGCGGCTCTTACCGCTTCGGGCTTCATGATTTCCGACGGATTGGTCAATGTATTTGTCAAGTCGGCCGATGCCGTTGAAGTAGGCGACATGGTTGACGTGCGTGGTGAAAAAGCTGCTGACAACCAGAAACTCGCTTACGTCGTAAGCAACAAAGTCACTGTCGTTTCTTCAGGCAGCGAGGTATCTTACCCCAATCCCGAGGACATAACCGACAAACTCGCTACTTATACAGCCACCACCCGTAAGTTTGTAAAAGTCGAGGGCGTGATGTATGAAGGCGTAGTGCGTATTGAAGGTGTGGAAATGGGTGTGCAGCTCGTTGATGCCCCCGCATCATTTGACTTGACTGAACTCCACGGCCATGCGGTAGTCGTTACCGGCTACTTCGGCGGTGTAGCCACTCCGGTTATCCGCCTGACGCCTGTGAATATCGTCGACAATGGCGAGGCCAACATACCCGAGGCTACAATCGAAGAGATCGCTTCGCTCATAGACGCATCGGTTATCCGTGTCAAGGAAGCTACAGTGGCCCTCGTAACTCCCAACGGCTTCATCGTTTCCGACGGAAGTGTCGGTGCCCTTGTTGTAACCGACAACGCTGATGTTCAGGTGGGCGATAAGGTTACCGTTAAAGCCAAGAAGGTGACCGACGGCTACGGTATGCCTAAACTCGAACCTGAGAAGATATCGGTAGTGTCGTCAGGCAATGAGGTGGCTTGGACTCCCGACGATATAACCTCTTCACTTGCCACTTACACAACCAATGCCCGTCGGTGTGTGAAAGTTTCGGGTACGATGAACGGAAACATCATACGTCTTGCCGGATCTTCGGCTTCAGTGATAATGCGTAACATACCTGCCGGTGTCGATGTATCGACTTACGGTCATGCCGTTACTGTGACAGGTTTTGTAAGCAGTGTTGATGCGCCTGTGGTGTCTATGACCCCGGCTTCAATAACTGACAATGGCGCTTCGTCTGTAGTCTATTTCGCCGAGGACTTTGAATGGCTTGACCCGTGGTCGGCTATAGTTCCCGCCGGAAAGACCGTTGAAGAAGACAACCTCGATGCTACCGCTCCGCAGATTTCAGCTAAGGATAAAGCATGTGTAAAGGGCGAGACTGCCGAAGATATGATGAAAGAGCGTGGCTACGATTTCTTGCGTGTTACTACTAAGAAAGACGGTGAGTGTATATACCTGCAGCGCAACTACCTCAAGTTCGGTAAGACAAGCTATCAGGCCGGTATCGTGCTTCCGAAGCTGACATCTATTTCCGGTTCGGCCAATGTCAAGTTGAAATTTGAATGGTGTCCTATGCGTCAGGGTTCCGGAAAGATTGACCCGGTCAATCTGATTGTACTCGTCGATGACAAGGAATATGAAGTGCCGACTCACGGCTGGGATAAGGGCCATACTCTTGAGTGGATACCCGCCGAGGTGGCATTGACCGGTGTGACCAAAGACTCCAAGATTGTCATCCGCCAGACCCAGTGGCCCGCAGCAACCGCTAACCGCTGGTTCCTTGACAACATCAGCATCACAGCTCAATAAACAAGAGTGTAATCTAATGCCTCTATAGCCGACGAGGGCCTGCCGCAACCGCGACAGGCCCTTGCCACATCTACACCCCGCCGGCAGCCACGCCCCCACCAATCCTGTCACTATGGCAAATTACCAACCACAAAAAAGCGGAGCAGGGCATCACTGCCTTACTCCGCTACATATTGATTGGGAAATTTGGATTTTACAGAATACCTTGGGCCATCATCGCGCGGGCTACTTTCATGAAGCCGGCCACGTTGGCGCCCTTCACGTAGTTGATGTAGTCGCCCTCCTTGCCGTACTTCTCACACTGGCTGTGGATGTTGGCCATGATGCCTTTGAGCTTGTTGTCAACCTCCTCGGCACTCCACGAAAGCTTCTGTGAGTTCTGCGCCATCTCCAGACCCGATACCGATACACCGCCGGCGTTGGCAGCCTTTCCGGGTGCGTAAAGTATTTTGGCGTTGAGGAACTCTTTGATAGCCTCGGGAGTAGAGGGCATGTTGGCTCCTTCGCTGACTGCTATACAGCCGTTGGCAAGCAGTGTGCGGGCGTCGTCGCCGTCAAGCTCGTTCTGGGTGGCCGAGGGCATGGCTATGTCGCACTTGTATACCCACGGACGTCCGCCCTCGACATACTCGCAGCCATACTCTTCGGCAAACTCGCGGATGCGGCCACGGTACTCGTTCTTGAGCTTGAAGATGTAGTCGAGCTGCTCTTTGGTGAGTCCTTCGGGCACGTAGATGCAACCGTCGGAGTCGCTCATGGTTATGACTTTGGCGCCGAGCTCAAGGAGCTTTTTGGCAGTGTATGTAGCCACATTGCCCGAGCCGGAGATAGCCACTACCTTGTCTTTTATGTCGATGCCGCGGGTGGCGAGCATGTTGAGCAGGAAGTATACGTTGCCGTAGCCGGTAGCTTCGGGGCGTATGAGCGAGCCGCCGAACTCAAGGCCCTTGCCGGTGAATGTGCCGGTAAACTCGCGGGCCATCTTCTTGTACATACCGTACATGTAGCCGACCTCACGTCCGCCAACACCTATATCGCCGGCGGGCACGTCGGTGTCGGGGCCTATGTGGCGCCAAAGCTCGGCTATGAATGCCTGACAGAAGCGCATGACCTCCATGTCGCTCTTACCGCGGGGCGAGAAGTCGGAGCCGCCTTTGCCGCCGCCCATGGGCAGGGTGGTCAGCGAGTTCTTGAATGTCTGCTCGAATGCGAGAAATTTAAGGATCGACTGGTTTACCGACGAGTGGAAACGTATGCCCCCTTTGTACGGGCCGATGGCGTTGTTATGCTGGATACGGTAGCCCATATTGTTCTGTACTTTGCCCTTGTCGTCGACCCATGATACGCGGAACGAGAAGATACGGTCGGGGATACACAGACGCTCGATGAGGTTGTAGCGCTCAAATTCGGGGTGCTTGTTGTACTCGTCCTCGATTGTTGTTATGACTTCTTCCACTGCCTGAAGATATTCCGGTTCGTTGGGGAAACGACGACGCAGGTCGTCCAAAACTTCGGTTGCTTTCATTGTATCTTTCTTAAATTTGATAATATTTAGTTGTTTTGCGACAAAGTTACAACAAAAAGTTTAAATTCCTAACATTTTTCAATAAAAAATGTGTGTTTTGCTCTCATTTAGTCAATTCAGGGCTTCGTAGATGACCGACATTATGGCCGGGCGTATATTGAGTGTGGTGAACGCACGGTTGTCGCGCGACGGGTTGACGCGGTTGCTGAGAAATATGTATATCAGTCCGTTGGCCGGATCGACCCAGAAGCCGGTGCCGGTAAATCCTATGTGGCCGAATGTCGAGGCGTCGGCCTGGGGTGCGGTGGGCGATTTGTCGGGGTCTGACATGTCGGGCTTGTCAAATCCGAGGCCTCGGCGCGAGCGTGGGCTTTTGGCGGTGGTAAACAGCTTGACGGTCTCGGCCGACAGTATCTTTTTGCCGCCGTAGCTGCCTCCGTTGAGCCACATCTGACATAGTTTGGCGAGGTCGCCGGCGGTGGAGAAAAGTCCGGCATTGCCCTGCACACCGCCCGAAAAGGCGGCGAGTTCGTCATGTACGTAGCCGTGTATGAGCTGCCGGCGCATGAAGCGGTCGCTCTCGGTGGGCGCTATCTCCTCGGCCGAATGTCGTGACAGTGGCAGGTAGCCCGTGCGAAAGGCTCCGAGCGGTGCGTATATGCCGTTGTACACGTACTCGTCATGGCTCATGCCTGTGAGATTCTGCTCCATCTCCATAAGCAGCGCGAAGTTCAGGTCGGAGTAGCGGTATGCTTTGTTGGCGCGCAGGTCCATTGTGTGTATACGGGCCATTATGGTGTCGTAGGCCGCCTTGCCCACGTACAGTCCTTTCGCTACCGGACGGTCGCACGCCCCGCCGGGTGTGTGCGAGGTGAGGTCGGTGCGCAGCCGGGCCTGATTGTTGCCGTATACGCCGCGGGCTATTTTTATCGTATTGGCTCCTCTCATGCGGTTTGAGGTAAGCCGCCCTTTGTAAGTGGCGGTGTCCATAAATAGTTTCATTACATTCATGGCTGCCGGATAGCCGCTCTCATGATACAACAGCTCCTTTACCGTTATGTCGTCTTTGCCGCACTCTTTGAGGCCGGGTATGAAGCGGCTTGCGGGTGAGTCGAGCTCGTACAGCTTGCGGTCATAAGCGAGCATTAACCCGGGCAATGTACCGGCTACTTTGCTTACGGAGGCAAGGTCATAGATGGTGGAGTCATTTACGCGGCGCGTCTTGGTGTTGTCGGTGAACCCGTAGCTTTTGTCGATGACTATGTTGCCGTTTCGGGCTACCAGTACCTGACAGCCCGGAAACGCACCCGTGCGCAGTCCTACGCTTACAAGCGAGTCTATCCTTTTCTCGACCGAGGGGTTGAAACCCTCTTCGGTCGGCGATTCATAGCCTAAGCGTATTTTGAGCAGTCCTACACATGTGCCTGCCGGCGCCATGCCTTTTATGGCTACCGGAAGAGTGCCGTTGACCCTTATGCCGCCGAATATGGCCTGTGCGCCGTACTCCTGTGTCAGTTTGTTGTTCTCATATGCAATGATTGTAGCCTTGGCTGTCGACGGAGCGAACCGTGCCACCTTATACGGGTTGATGAAATATACGGTCACGAGGTTTTTGCAGCCTTCGAGCTTTTTCAGCTCGGCTACGGTAGCGGCTTTGTCATTGTACACCGCGGCCACTACTATGTCGTGCTTTTTTATGGCATCGACGGTGGCGGCCGACAGGGCGTTGGCGGCGCTGTAAGTGTCGACTTGCGCGTATTTCCCGCAGAAGCGTGTGAATGTATTGTTACGTCCCTCCCCTAGATTCACGACCGCTATGCTGTTTGTGTCGATATTGCGCAGCGGAAGCAGATCCGAAGAGTTTTCTATGCAGGTCATCATCGCGGCCGTGAGTCGCCGGTTTACCGCTTCGGCCTCGGGCGATACGAGGTCGCTTTTCAGTGTCGGGCTGACTGCCTTGGGCTGCTTTTCCGACAGGCCGAACATATATTTATATGAAAGCACCTTCTTGCAGCGGTTTTCTATTATACTGTCGGGTATCTCGCCCGATTTTACGGCATTGTATACGGCGTCGATGTCGGTAGCGAGTGCCGTAGGTTCGAGGAGTATGTCTACACCTGCTTTAAGCGCGGCCACACAGTTGTTTGTTCCCGGTATGTTGGCGCCTTTCATGGCGAGGCCGTCGGTCCACACGAGTCCTTCGAAACCCAATCGGTTTTTCAACGTCCCGGTTATTATCTTGTGCGACAACGAGGAGGGTATGCCTGCCGGTTCGAGTGTCGGGACGTTCAGATGGCCTACCATTATGCCTGACAGTCCGGCATTTATGAACTCTCTGAACGGATACAGGTCAACGCTGTCGAGCTTCGCTGCGTCATGGTTGATGGCCGGGAGTGTCTTGTGTGAGTCATTGTCGGTGTCGCCATGGCCCGGAAAGTGCTTGCCTACGGCCATGACTCCGCCGCTTTCAATGCCGCGTGAGTAAGCGAGGCCGAGCTCTGCCACACGCTTGGGGTCCTCGCCGAACGAGCGGAAGCCTATGACCGGATTGCGCGGATTGGAATTTACATCGAGCACGGGGGCGAAGTTGACCTGAATGCCCAGCAGACGGCACTGGCGGGCTGTCTCGCGCCCGTATTCGTATAGCAGTTGCGGGTCCTCTATGGCCCCGAGCCCCATGTTGTAAGGATAGCGCACTGTACTGGTGACACGCATCGCCGGGCCCCACTCGCCGTCGAGGGTCATGAGCAGCGGCACGTCGGCTATCGAACGGGCGTAGTCGGTGAGTGCGGCATGTTGTTCTATCGAGCCTTTGCTGAATAGAAGTCCGCCTACGCCCCGTGTCTTCACATATGAGGCTATGGTGGAGCGGGCGGCTGTCATGTTGGCCGGGCTTACTTTCGGCACGAAGAGCTGTCCTATGCGCTGACGCAGGGTCAGCGATTGATAGACCGAGTCGACCCATCGGTCACATGCTTGTCTGTCTATGCCCGACATCATGTCGGGTACTGATGCGTAAACCGTCATGGTACCTGCTGCAAGTGCCGAAATCAGAAGTGTGTATATGCGTCGCAATTGAATAGATATTTTATTGTGTTGGGAAAATCGGTTTTGTCTTATGTCATCGGTCGCTACATGCGCGGGCGGTTGTCGCGATATGTTATTTTATGGTTGTGATGTCCCTCGATGTAGTCTATCATTGTCTCGTCAAGGCGTTTTTTACTGCGGGTCACGATCTCTCCATGTGTCAGCGGCTCCAAATAGTCGCCCCCCTGAGCGAGATAGTCGATGGTCACTACCGTGTATGTCTTGTCAGGGTCTATGCGCTCTATGTCGAAGCCGCCGCTTATGCCGTCGCCTCCGCGCCCTTTCATGACTTCGATTGATGCGAGCAGGTCGCGCCCCGTCAGTTGCATTACCACAAGTTTGTTGTCAAATGGCAGCATGGTCATGATCATCTCCTTTGTTATATGTCCGGCCGGAAGTCCGCGACGTATGCCCCCCTTGTTCACTATGGCGAGGTCTACCGGCTTGTCGATAAGCCGGCTGCCCATGTCATGCATGGCATCGGCCACCCAGTTGAGCAGTATCTGGCTGCCTGATGGAAATTCTTGGGCGAGGCGTCCTATTTTCATGTTCTTCAGTGAGTCCACCCCTTGCCTGTAAGTGTACAGTATCGCCGCCGCTTCGGGGTCGATGCGGTCGTCGAGCCGCTTGTCGACACTTATTAGCCGGTAGTCGGTGCGCGGCGAGTCAAGATCCACGGTTATCTCGCCGAGATAACGGCCGCGGCTTCCTGCCTGTGCCACGAGCACGGTGTCGCCTGCGGCATTGGGCACGCGCCATGCTTGTCGCGGTTTTGCCGGGTCAACCACAGTGTGTGAGTGTCCGCCTATTATTATGTCGATGCCTTCGGTGGCCGAAGCAAGTTCAAGGTCGCTTGGGGTGGGAGGGTTGTGGGTGTCATACCCTATGTGGGTGAGCGCTATCACTTTGTCGGCATGCATTACGTTGCGCAGGTACCAAGCCATGGCGTTAGCCGCCTTGATGCCGTCGGTATACTTGACGTTGCCGGCGTTGGAGTCGGCTATCATGCCTTTCGGGTCGAGGTTTATGGCCAAAAAACCGATTTTGTGTCCGTTGACGTCCTTTATCGTGTAAGGTGTGAACAGACTGTCGAGCGGTGTGTCGCGCAGGTCGTAGTTGGTGGTTATGAGGTCGGCGTCAAGCTGCGACAGCTCACCGGCAAGCACATCAAGTCCGTTGTCAAACTCATGGTTGCCGAGTATGGCTATGTCGTAGCCGAGAGCGTTCATCATCTTGCGCTCCACCTCGCCTTTATATAATGTATAGTATAAAGTGCCCTGCACGGCGTCGCCGCAGTCTACGAGCAGCACCCGTCCGGGTCGTGCGGTGCGCACACTGTCAATGAGCGCTTTGCGCCTGAGCACTCCGCCGAGATTTTTGTCGTCGGGGTCAAGAGCGCTGTGGGTGTCATTGGTGTGCAGGATTATAAGTTCTTCAGCCGGTGCTGCCATGGCCGTCATGGCTAAGGCGCAGGCTGTAATTATGTTCCGGAGATTCATCTCAGTAAAGTCGTTAATGTATTAAGGTAATACGAAGATTAGATACAAATTTAATGATATTACCTTAAATACACAAACTTCGACGCTCCGGCATGGCGGTCTGTTATCTGCTATTTTGCCGTCGCAGGTACCGGTCCGGTGCTATTTCTTGTAGTCGGGTTCGGCTGCATATTTTTCGGCATTGTATTTGGGCCGGTCATTTACATTGTAATTGAATTGTACGTCTCCTTTGAATTTTGCTTTGATTATGGCTTCTCTGTTGTCCTTGTAATATTCGTCCTCGGCAAGGGCTTTTTTTCTGTCGGTTTTCTGATATTCGTCGACGGAATACATCGGAGTAATCGGCTTGTCGGTCTTTTCTATGCCCGTAGCCGTGTAGCTTATGCCGTTGTCTGATTCTGTCTTGATTATGAGACCGGGAAGTCCGTGAAATTTCCACGGTCCGAAGGGCAGTGGTATGTCTGTCGTGAACCATGCAGTCCATGTGCGTCCGTGATAATCCGTTTTAGCCTGTATGCAGTCATATCCAATTATATTTGCAGTTGAGTCGCATATTTCCCATTGCATTTCGTCAAGTGGTTCGTCATAGTAGCTTAGCTCGTCGGCGAATTTTGAATAATACCTTATATTGTTGTCTGCAATGTCGCAGAATACGTAAGTGTGGATTCTCTTGACAGGCCCTTTTCGCATATCAATCGATATGCCCCCTCCGGGAGTCTCTGTCATGCAGGCTGCCATGATAATCTGCTGCAGTTCTTTTTTGCCTTCGGGAGTAGACGACATCGAGTCAGACCATAAACTTAGGTCGTTGAAAAACTTCGACTCTCTTGCGTTTGCAAGAAGAGTCATCTTGGTGGTGCTCACGCTATCGCTTTCCCAGTTTCTCGAACTGACATCGTAGCTGACCTCGATGTCGGCTTTCTGTGCGAAAGCGCCTGAAGCCGACAGTATAACTGCGACAAATGCAAGTAATTTCATCTTATTTCTTGTTTTCGATTATTTGTAAAGTCTTATTCAGAGCGTCGGCGGCGGGCACGGCGACATCGGGGAGAGTGCCGTGTATGTCGCTTTCGTCGGCGCGGAATTGCCAGAAGCGCTTGAACGATATGGAGCAATGAAGACGCGACACCGGCAGCCGGTAGCTCAGTACGTCGCCGTAACATACGTTCATGCCGCCGGTCTCTTCGCCTACGACTGTGCCCATGCCGCACTCCTTGAACGCCCAAGCGAAACTGCCGGCCGAGGAGAATGTCTTGTTGGACGTCAGCAGATAGACATTCCCGTTATAATGGCCCTCTTGCCCGGTTCTCGGTTTTATATATTGGTCTTCAGTCATTTCAAAGAACGAGAACATCGGGGCGATATCTTCGGCACCCATCAGTTTCCGTGTCATAGGAGAGATGCGCACGAGAGCCTTGTCCATCTGGACAAACGGTTCTGGAGAGATGTATTGTAACAGTACATCGCCGACGGCGCTGTTTCCGCCACCATTCCACCGCAGGTCTATGATGAGGTTGTCGATATTCCGATTGCGCAGCTCCCTGAACATGGAGTCGGCGAATACTTCCATCCGCTGTTTGTCTCTGAACTCGCGGAAATCCATTATCGCTACATTGCGTTTTTCGTCAATCGTGAAGGAGTATGTCTCATCGTTGGTCGACTTGGGCAGTGCCGGACTGCGTCGCTTCAGCTCCTCGTAGTCGGTGGCCTTATAAGTCACGGTCTTAGCCTCTTTCTCACCCTCGGGCAAGAAAACTATGTCAAATGAATCGGCGGGATAGAGCATGTGTCGCAATGCGGGAAATGAACTGTCGACACGCGACAGTTTGAACGGCTCTTTCTCGCCTGCAACGTAAGGAAGCATGGAATTAATCATCTCCTCCGCGCTCACTCCGTTGATGCTCAGTATTTTCGCTCCGCGCGGAATTATCGAGTCGAGACTTGAGCGACACACTATCGACTTGTCGCTAAGTACATCCACCCAAAACGGCATGCGCTTCAGCTCACTTGTGAACACGTCATTATAAGGAAATGTAAGATTGGTGTGTCCGTCGCCAATCATAGCGACAATAGGGGCGGCTTTTCTGAACAGGTCCATTGTGCTTATGGAGTCGGGCAATGACTGCACCGCCTTGTTTACCGCCCGGAAGAAGTCTTCCTGACGGCACACAGAAAACATGTCGGGGTGCACCTCACTCAATCCATAGACAAGAGCGTTGAGGTCAAATTCGGCCTGTTCGCGGCTAAGCATCCCGCTCTTGGCTCGTTTTAGCAGACGCGGGTCGGGATATTCATAAATGTTTTCCGAGATGCGTGTAACCCTGACCGGAGCCTTTTTCCCTTCGCCTGAGATTATTGTAAAATCCTTTGATTGCCACACGTCAAGTGAGATTTTCAGCGTGTCAATATCCGAGGCAAAAACTATTTCTTTGGCTTTGGTGTCGAGAGGGTCGATTTCGTTGCCATACAGCGCATTCCACCCGCCCGGCAAGTCCTTGCCGTCAAGGACGACCGCGACTTTGTCGGTGTTGGTTCTGAGAGTTTCGTTTTCAGCAGTACCCTGTGCAAATGTGGCTATGGCCACGAGGCACCCGATGATGGAGATTGTCAGTCTGTTCATTTTCTTAGCGATATCGTGATTAGGAGCTCGCGGCCACGTAGTTGCCGCCGGCTCTCGAAAGATGATAGATCGGAGTATGTGGTGTAGTTGTAGCTGCGCTTGTCGAGGATGTTGGTGAGGCCGGCGGAAAGCTCTATCTTCTTGTTGAGCTGATAGGTGAGTTTCGTGTCGAGCATCACAACATTCTTGTAGTTGTTCTCGGTCAGCTCGTTGCGGTAATGCTCGCCGCTTATAGTCCATTGCCATTTGCGGTGGGGGACGATTGTCAGGCTCAACTCGTTTTCCATTGTCGAGAGCCATGATGCGTGCAGGCCGTTCATCGTCAGGCGGCTGTCGGAGTAATCTATGCGGTAGTCAAAATTTAACCATCGGCTTGGGCTGCCGCTTATCTTGCCGCCCACGCTCCAGCCGGTGCTGACCGAGTTGACACCCTGCGACTGGGAGAGCAACTGCGACTCGTTGCGGCTGAACGATCCGTTGACGTTGCAGCTTCCGCGCATGAAGTCGAGGGTCTTGCCGATGCTGCCCAGCGCCATAAACATCTTGCTGTCGTTTTTGGCGTCGGCATAGCTGTAGACCACGTAGTCGCCGTATAGCTGCTGCGCCATAGTGTAGGGGACATGGGTCCATGACTGCATCACCATGCCGTTGGCAAACAGGCCGTGGCGTGTGTGCTTGTAGCTGAAGCTTGCCGACATGTTCTGCGACGACGAGTTGTAGAATTGTTCCGTGCCGGCTTTCAATGTGCGGTAGTTGGTCATTATCAGTCCCGGGTGGATAAGGTTAAGGCTCATCGGGGAGCGTCCGAGACCGCCGCGCAGGATGCCCGAGAAGCGGTTGTTGGGCTTCCAGTTGAAACTGAGTGACGGTGAGAAATACACCTTGTCATGGTTGGCAATCGCTTTGTCGAAGTTATAATGGGCATAACTTACGGGCAGGTTGAGCGAGAGGTTGACCCGGCGTACCCAGTATTCAAACTTCGGTGTCGCATATACAGTGAGATAGTTTGTGCTGACTATGTTTTCAGTCAGACCGGGAAGTTCCTCCGGCAATTCGGGCAACTGCGAGTCCATAGAACGGAGATAACCCTTTATACCACCTTCAAGGCTCAGCGTCACTCCTTTTATGATGAAGGCGTATGCCGCGCTTTCTTGAGTATAGAAAGCATGGTCGGAGATGTGTTGTCGGAACTGCTCACCGTTCATGTCGATATTGAGCGTCTGAGGCAACGACTCCCATTCGTTTATGCTTTGGAAGGTAACAAGATGCTGTCCGTTGAAACGCTTAATCATCTTGAACTTGTTGGATATGTAATAATCGGGCAGCTTTGCCGACTGCTTGTTGGACATCGAGCCGGTGGTGGCGAGGTCCATATCATCCCAGTCGATATTGGTCTGTAGGGTATTGTTGATGAACGCCGTCTTTTGGTTCAGCTCGTATATGAACTTGCCGTTTAAAGAGTGGGTATGTTCAGTACCGCTGCGGTTCTCTGTGATTATGCGGTTACCTTCGTCGAGAAAATATGTCGTTATATTCGAGGCGTCGGCTGTCACTCGGTTGAAGGAGTAGTCTATGTTTGCCTTGAACTCCCCGCTTTTCAGTTTCCACAGGCTGTTGGTCGATACGATGAACGAGCGGTTGAACAGTGTCCGTCTGTCGCTTAGCGACGGTACTCCGGGTAGTCCCACACCTATGTAGCGGCTAAGTCCGGTCTGACGTCGGCCCGCGAAGAAGTCGGTGTTTGACACCGACAGATTATCGCCCGTATTGTTGGTGCGCAGGGTGGTTATGTTCTGAAACGAAGGCATTACGGCCATGGCAAACAGCTCGCTGTCCCATATCGCTCCTTCGGGTTGCCAAGCGTAGCCGCCTCCTGCGTCGCCGTGAAAACTCCATGTCGCTTTTGCCTTGTTTTTCAGCTTGAGGTTGATGGCTGCCTTATCGGAGAAGGATATACCCGACAGCACCTGCATGGGCTGATGGTTCTCCATCACCTCCACGGCTCCCACATCATCATGGCTTATGCCGTTGGTGGCTATGCCGTATTTGCCGCCAAGCAGGTCGGAGCCCTCGATATAGAACTTGTTTATATCCTCGCCCTGATACTGTATTTTACCGTTTTTCGCAACATCTATGCCCGGCATACGCTTCAGCACGTCGCCTATGGAGCGGTCCTGTTGCTGGGCGAAGCTACCTACATTATAGGTAATTGTATCGCCCTGCTCCCGTATGCGGTCTGCTTTAACAGCCACTTCTTTGAGCTGTATGCTTCCCGGCTCCATATAGACGGTCAACGGAAAATCCACGCTGTCAAGCTGAATAGACTGCTTGGCGAAGCTCATCATGGTAACTTCCAGACGGCAACCATTTATCGACGGCATTGTCATGGAGAATCCTCCGTCCGATTTTGACGAGGCGAATTTCTTTATCTTGCCGTCAGCGCCCTTGACAATGACCGAAGCCCCGACAAGCGGCTCATCGTTCTCCCTGTCGATAATCTTGCCGGTTACATTGACCTGAGCGGCTGCACTAATCGCAACAGCGAGAAACAGCAGATATATGACAATTCGGTTCATAAGTCGTGTGGATAGTCAGTCTCTTCCAAGTCATATTTGGGAGCCGAATCTTTCTTTTCAGGCATTTTCCCATTTCCGTACAGAGCACTCATTTTGGCAGCGAAGTTCGAGTTCTTGTACTTCCACCAGTCATTGAGATACTTATCCCGAGACTGTTTTTTTACGCCTCGTTTGTCATCATAGGCCATGTACCCGACATCAGGAATTCCGTTTTGTCGCAGCCCGGTTGCTGTAAAGCTGTATTCATGACGAGTGTCGTATGCTTCGAGGATCAACCCCGGCAATCCGCAGAGTTTCCACGGGCCATCTTGAACAGGAATTTCAGGAGCGAACCATGCCGCCCATTTCCGGCCACGGTAAGACGCAATCGCTTTAAAACACTCATATCCGAGTATATTTTTTACTGAATCGGTCACTTCCCATTGCGGTTTCTCCCACTCTTCTTCATAAACGCGTCGCTCTCCATCAAAATAGTTTCTTTCCGTCAGGCAACCATTCGGATAATTTTTGTAAATGTAACTCCAATAATAACCGTCCGGAAGATTATGACTTCCGGTTTTCCTATTCTCTTCCATTGTGGCTATATATATTTCGAATTCGAGACTCGGATTTACCGCTGCAAGAGAATCGCTCCATAACTTTTTCACTCCGCAGAACAGTGACTTGGTAGCGCCGACGCGCAGCATGACCGGATCTTTAAAGAAATGTTTGTCACGTTGCGTGGTATCGGTAATCTGAATACGGGTATAATGTACTTCAAGTATTGACGGTTCGGTATCCTTTATATAGTCATCGGCATTGGCTCTAATAACACCGATAGCCATAAGTATAAAAACAAATATTTTTTTCATAATCAGTGATAATCTGTTTCGAGGAAGTCAATGTGTAAATCCGGATTGTCATTATACTCTGTGTGAGTCATATCGATCTTACTTCCATCAGGAGTGTTTTGTATGAACATTCTTGACATTGAATCGCCTTTAAGTAGAAACCTTCTTTGGGCAGCCAACATCTCGATTCTTGATACCTTTTCATAATCTTTCTCGGCATAGACAGGAATCATGCAAATATTAGATTCTTCAATCCCGTCGGCAATGAATGAATGTTGCCCGGTAGCATCAGCAGCCTCTAAAATCAACCCCGGCAACCCACAAAATTTCCAAGGGCCGTCTTGTATAGGGATTTCCGGTGTAAACCAGACATTCCAATGACGACCATGAAAATCTGTTTCGGCAGCTATACATTCATAGCCAAGAATAGTTTTCGTAGAGTCTCCAATCTGCCATTGCATTTCACAAAGCGGTTCTATATAAAAATGGCTATGGGAACTTCCATTTTTGTCATAAAATGAAAGAGTTGAATCATTTCTCGATTTGAATATATACATCTTGCATTGAGGCAGAGCACTGTCATCTAATACACCGGTTTCGGCATATTTAGATGCCATATTTGTAATAATTTCACGATATATCGCCTTCCCTGAAGGGGTAGTGTCCAGTGAATCTCTATATTCACACTGCTGATTGTAGAATTTTGATTCAGCACTATTTGCCAACAATATCATCTGGTATTCGGCAGTGTATGCTTTCGCATCAGTCTTAAGATGCTCGTCATGACATGCATAGCTGACTTTTATTTTAGCAAGTGGATAGTCTTGCAACTTCTTAGCGGATGTGGGTGCAGGCATGCAGGTTGTCATAATTATAATTATGACAAAATTTTGCAAGACTCGGTGTATTGTTCGGGTTGGGTCCATCGGTTTATTTTTTTTATTCAACTAAATATATAGTTGTAACTGCAAAATTAGTTGATTTTTTTGTTTTACCTAAAAAATATCAGGAAAAGTAAAGTGTAATGTATAATTTTTTGTGTTTTTATGGTTAGTTGACATAAAGCTTTATTGTTTGAAGTTTAATTTGTAATTTTGCGCACAATAAATTGGTATGAAATGAAACTTATAGCCGACAGCGGAAGCACCAAAGTAGAATGGTGTCTTCTTGATCACGATAAACCGGTGAGACAAATCTTCACCTCCGGATTTAACGCTTTGATGCTCACTGAAGAGGAGATAGCGCAATATCTTGATGACGAACTTATGTCACAGCTGGGCGAAGATGCCCGGTCAGTAACCGAAGTGCATTTTTACGGTGCGGGATGTATAGACGAAGAGGTGTGCCGTAACGTGCGGCGCGCTATCCGCCAGAATATTGACGTGCCTACGATAGAGGCACATAGCGACTTGCTCGGAGCGGCGCGTGCTTTGTTTGGCGAGCGTGAAGGTATAGCCTGTATACTCGGCACCGGGTCAAATTCGTGTTATTACAACGGACGTGAGATAAAGGATCATGTAAGTCCTCTCGGTTACATACTCGGCGACGAGGGCAGCGGGGCGGTACTCGGTCGCCATCTTATCGGCGATGTGCTTAAACATCAGTTGCCCCAGGAGTTGTGTGACCGCTTTCTTGATGAATACAATCTTACATCCAACGCTATAATACGCCGGGTGTACAAGGAGCCGGCACCCAACCGTTTTCTTGCGTCTGTAACTCCGTTCTTGCTGAAAAATATAGAAGAGCCGGCCATACACCGTCTGGTACTAAATGAATTTAAATCATTCTTTGTACGCAATGTTGCCCAGTATGACCGTTACCGGGTATTGCCGGTAAGCTTTGTCGGCTCCATAGCATATCTGTACCGGTCTGTTCTTGACGAGGCGGCTGCAGCGCTCGACGCCACGGTCGATACGGTGATAAAGACTCCAATGGAAGGACTGGTAAATTACCATGCCAATATGTAGTATTACGGGCTTGTAAGACATGAACACATCCTCTACCGAACTTATACTTGTCAACATATCGGGTTATGATCGTCCCGGTGTGACGTCGGCGCTTACCGAAATTCTTGCCCAGTATGACGCTTCAATACTTGATATAGGTCAGGCCGACATTCATCATACGCTCTCGCTCGGTATCCTGTTCAAGACCGACGGATCGTTATCGGGGAATATAATGAAAGATCTGCTCTTTAAAGCCTCGGAGCTGAACGTACATATACGTTTTACCCCGGTATCGGTAAGAGAATATGAAGAGTGGGTGGGCCTGCAGGGAAAGAACCGCTGGATTGTGACTCTGCTCGGACGTAGGCTTACCGCCCGTCAGATAGCTGCGGTAACCAAAATCATAGCCGGACAGAATCTTAACATTGACAGTATACAGCGTCTTACCGGACGAGTGCCGCTTGAGGAGAGCAAGGAGGCGCGCGCCAAGTCATGCGTGGAGTTTTCGGTGCGCGGAAATCCGCGTGACGCCGCTGATATGCAACTGCAGTTCATGCACCTGTCGGCTACGGAAAATTTCGACATATCGCTTCAGCAGGACACAATGTACCGTCGCTGTCGCCGCCTCGTATGCTTTGACATGGACTCCACGCTTATCGAGACCGAGGTCATTGATGAACTTGCCGAGCGTGCGGGTGTAGGAGAGCAGGTGAAAGCCATAACGGAGCGTGCCATGCGCGGCGAGATTGACTTTGACGAAAGTTTTACTGAACGTGTAGCTTTACTTAAGGGGCTCGATGAAAGTGTCATGCGTGAGATCGCCGAGAATTTACCTGTCACCGAAGGAGTGGGCCGTATGATGGAAGTGCTAAAACGGGCCGGTTTCAAAACGGCCATACTGTCAGGCGGCTTCACATATTTCGGCAACTATCTTAAACAGAAATTCGGCATAGATTATGTGTATGCCAACGAACTCGAGATTGTCGACGGTAAACTTACGGGACGATATGTGGGCGAAATTGTCAACGGACGGCGTAAGGCCGAGTTGCTTAAACTGTTGGCTCAGGTAGAGCATATAGATATAGCACAGACCATAGCTGTAGGCGATGGGGCAAATGACTTGCCTATGCTTGCCACTGCCGGTCTGGGAATCGCATTTCATGCCAAACCCAAGGTCAAGGCGACCGCAGGACAGAGTATATCAACAATCGGGCTTGATGGAGTGTTGTACTTTATAGGATTTAAAGACTCATTCATTTCAGATGGCTCGAATGTACCCAACTATTGAGGAGATGTTGAAAAGGACCGCGGCATGTCTTGTAATCGCGGCGATATCGATGACTTTCTGTGCGAGTGCGCAGCAGTCGGTAGGACTTGTATTGAGTGGAGGCGGCGCCAAAGGCATTGCCCATATCGGTGTCATTCAGGCTCTTGAAGACAACAACATACCTATTGACTATATAGCGGGCACTTCCATGGGCGCGATTGTGGGCGGATTATATGCTGCCGGCTATACTCCCGATGAAATGATGGCGCTGATTGAATCAAAAGGATTTTCTTATTGGTCGACAGGTGTCATCGATCCTTCTTGGGAGTATTATTATGCCAAGGATGACCCTACGCCGAAGCTGGCGTCGATAAATCTTAATCTGCGTGATTCTACCGCCAACAACAATATACTCCCGACAAGTCTGATAAGTCCGTTGCCGATGAATTATGCATTCATGGAGCTGTTTGCCAAGTATACCGCGCAGTGCGACGGCGACTTTGACCGGCTGTTTGTGCCGTTTCGTTGTGTCACTTCCGATGTGTACAGCAAACACAAGATTGTATGCCGTTCCGGTTCTTTGGGCAACGCCGTAAGGGCCTCCATGTCGTTTCCTATCGTTTTCGAGCCTATCGAGATGGACGGTGTGCTGGTCTACGACGGAGGCATATACGACAACTTCCCGGTTGATGTCATGCGGGAGGATTTTGCTCCCGACATAATGATAGGGGTCGATGTCAGCTCTCCCGACAAGAAGCCGAATCCAAATAATCTGATGCAGCAGGTTGAGGATATGATTATCCAGAAAAACGATTATTCGCTTCCGGCTGATGAGGGTATAAAACTTCATGTGCCCGTGCAACAGTTCGGTCTGCTCGATTTTCCGGCCTGCCGGCAGATTTACAAGATAGGTTATGATTGTGCCATGGCCATGATGGACTCTATAAAGGAGCGCGTCACCTCCCGAATTCCGGGTGAGGCCCGCAGTCTGCGCAGGGAGGTCTTTAAGTCGAAGACTCCGTATGTCGAATTTGATTCCGTCAAGGTAACCGGCGGCAGCCCTCACCAGAATGCTTATATAAAGTATCTTTTTACAAAGGGCAACGATGAGTCTTTCGGCCTCGCTCAGGCACGCGATGCGTACTATAGGGCTATAACTCCGGGCAAGCTTCGCAATCTGGTGCCCAACGCTTTATGGAATCCTTCTACAGGACGCTTTACGCTTGACCTGAAAGCTGATGTGAAAAATAATTTTGCCATAGGGCTTGGCGGTTATATAAGTTCGTCGACCAACTCCATGCTGTTTATGTCGACTGGCTACAATACTTTGAGTTTCAATTCGCTTAATACCTCTCTCAACGTATGGATAGGGCAGAGCTATATGGCTTCGAAAGTAGGAGCCAAAATAAATCTGCGCAGCGCCATACCGTCCTATATGATGATATACGGGGTTATCTCGCGTCAGAAGATGTATGACTCCGACCGTATATTTTATAATGACGGCACCACATTGGTGACCGACATACAATTGTTCGGACGCCTGAGCTATGGAATGGCCATGGGACGCAACGGCAAGTTGGCGCTCGAGCTTGGATACGGACGTCTTACCAATCGTTTTTTTGACGGAATGGTTGTCGGTAAGTCCTCGCGTGACCGTCTGGTACATGACCTTGCGCAAGTCAGGTTGCACTACGAGAACAATACGCTCAACGACATACTATATCCTACTCAGGGACACATGATAAAGGCTACAGCCATAGGTGTGTACGGTGACCGTAGCTTTTCTCCGCACAACAATGATAAACTTGAGGTGCGTACATCGGGTGTGAAGTGGATCCAGTTGAGCGCCGAACTTGAAAAATACTGGTCGATAAACCGTGACTTCGGTATCGGTATCGAGGCCAATGCTATGTTCAGTACACAGAAAACGCTTGACAGTTATGCCGCTACAATGGTGACATTGCCGTCATTTCATCCTACGGCATCGACTTACAACTCGTTTAACTCCGCTCTCAGAGCTTCGAAATTCATGACGTTAGGCATACAGCCTATATGGAAAGTGTCAAAGATGCTTCAGCTGCGAGGGGAGTTCCACGGATTTATGCCGTGGCGTAAGCTGGAGGCCGCCAAGGATGAAAACACCGGTATTTTTGTGTCGCGTTACGGGCGGCGGTTGTCCGATCCGGAGTTTTTCGGTGAGATGTCGGCTGTCTACGCTTTGCCGTTCGCTCATTTTACCGCTTATGCAAATTATAGTACGTCGCCTGATGCACGATGGAATTTCGGTATATCGTTCGGATTGTTTTTCCTCGCTCCGCAGTTTATGAAATAAAAGATTAATCGATTATATAAGAAAAAAGATTGTTTTAGAATTATGATTTTGCAATGTGCAGTGTTGTTTGCCTTTCTTGCGATTGGCGAACTGATAGTGTGGCTTACCGGAATACCGGTGCCTTCAAGCATTATAGGCATGCTCGCGTTGACGGCTGCTTTGAAGTTCAGGATTGTCCGGCTTATGTGGGTTGACAAAGTTTCGGATTTTCTTGTTAAGAATCTCGGCTTTTTCTTTGTGCCTGCGGGAGTGGGGCTGATGAACTGTCTCGGACTTATAAAAGCCGAGTGGATACCTATTGTCCTTGCATCTGTTATAAGTACATTTGTCATAATATCGGTGACCGGCTGGGTCCATCAGTCGGTACGCCGCATAATATCGTCGCGCCATGAGTTATCTCGAAAATAAATTCTTTCTCATCGGGCTTACATTTATTATATATGTAGCCTCACAATTGCTTCAGCGGCGTACGGGCATAGCGTATCTTAATCCGATATTGATATCCATCGCGGTACTTATTGCTTTTATGCTCTGCTGCGGTATTGAATATGATACATATGCCGAAGGCGGCGATTATATCGACTTCTGGCTGAAGCCTGCCGTCGTGGCGCTCGGAGTGCCGCTGTACAGGCAGCTTGAAGCCATAAAAAAACAACTGTTGCCTATATTGCTCGCCGAGCTTGCGGGTTGTGTGGCAGGTATAGCTTCAGTCGTGCTTTTGGCCGAGTTGTTCGGCGCATCGCGTGAAGTAGTGCTGTCGTTGGCCTCCAAGTCAGTGACCACACCTATAGCCATTGAGGTGACGCAGGCGATAGGCGGCATACCTGCTCTGACAGCCGCAGTGGTTGTGTGTACCGGTATATTCGGGGGCATGACCGGCTTCAAGCTGATGAAGTATTCGAGAGTCAAGAGTCCTATCGCACAAGGCCTTTCTATCGGTACGGCCGCTCATGCCGTAGGCACGTCGGCCGCTATGGATGTCGGTTATCGTTATGGCGCGTTTTCGTCTTTGGGTCTGACTATTAACGGCCTTTTTACCGCACTTCTTACGCCGTTTATCCTGTCATTGCTCGGCTATACCGTATAATAAAGGGGCAATCTAAAAACATGGTTGTCATATATTACTGTCCGCTAAACTTTTTTTG
>LUJO01000034.1 GCA_001689405.1 Candidatus Homeothermus arabinoxylanisolvens
CTTTTTATGGTTTAGCGGACAGTAATAGTTGTCATACGGCGTTCCTGTCAATCTGCTGCATTTAACACTTCAACTGTGTTTTGCAGTTAATCTCGCGGGAACCGGAAGTACGACGCCGGCATGACCGTATGGAAAGCGAAAGGGTGAACCGTCGCGGCTCACCCTTCTCTGTTTTTGAAGTTTATTGAATTGTATGTGATGATTAATTTTAGGAAATGCGTTTATTTGGGAATGTCGGCGTCATGTATTGCCTTTAGAGTCTCGGCATCGATGTCGCCGGTTATGTAGATTACCTGCATGTCATCATCTGTCGTGTTGACGAGAAGCAACATGCGTGTTATGCGTCCGTTCTGTCGCTCGCCGTACAGATCAACCGACCTGTGCATCTCTTTGGCTTTTGTTATTAGCGGGAGTTCGTTGACAAGAGGATTTATCATCTCCAGTACCTTTTCAGACTGAGTGCTGTCATCGCAGTTGATTATTTCTACCGATCTGATGGTGTTGTCATCGCCCATGTCAAGGCCCGGCACCCCGCCTGATGGCAGAGTGGCCCCGTCGATATACATATATTGTACTCCGGGTAAATCGGAGACACGTTTCATGTATTTGTTCTGCGCGGTAATGCACGTTGCTGTAAATGTACATACTGCGATTAAGCACAATGTGCGTAATGATTTAGATAATTTCATCATCTTCCGTATATATTGTATCGTTGGAGATTGAGTCATATGGCACGAAAAGCGACAGTGCGCGTCCGGCATCCATTATTGACACGTCGGCATTGTCGAGGGTTTCAGATACCAGAAGAAGAGCTTTGTGGGCTTCGGTCTCGGCAAGTTGCGGATCGGTTATCTCGTACGGATTGGTTGATGCGCTTCTTGCTATAAACACTATGACCGAGACGATTATGGCTATGCTGGCGGCTACCGAAGTCACGGCTACCCAGCGGTGACCGCGGCGGCTTATGCGTTCCTGTCGGTCAAGTCGCTCGGCAAGTGCCGATATTTCATCGGCCATACCGTCAGGTATCCTGATTTCTCCGAGACGCGCAAGCGACAGCACGATGTCGCGGTCGGCCTGCAACTCATCCGGAATGTCGGTCTCGGTTGTAAAGAACTCGACCAGACGGCGTTCATCGTCAATGGAGGCCAATCCTCCGTAGTAGAGATTCAGCAATTGTTTTACGGTATGTATCTGCTGTGTCATTTCTTCCGATTATATAGTTCTTTTAATTTTTGTCGGGCCCGTGACAATATCTTGCGGGCATTATCGCGGGACAATCCTGTAATTTCGGCAATTTCCTGAACGGAACACCCACCCCAAGAACGCAGACGCAGCACTTCGCGTTGCTGCTCCGGCAGAGCCTCTATAAGTTCGCTGACACAGGCGAGTGTGTCGCGTGACTCTATGGCTGCCGCGGTGTCGGTATTGTCTTCAAGATGCTCCAATGACGGTGACATCTCCTCCACGGGGCGCTGCCGTTGTCGCAGCATGTCGATGCAACGGCGTTTGACTGCCGTTATGCAGAATGCCTCATGGTCCGATATGTCCGTCAACTCGTGCCGCTTTTCCCACAGGTGAGTGACAGCGTCTTGCACCGCATCCTGCGAGTCGTCGCTATCACGGAGTATAGCGTATGCCACCCGATACATGGACCGGTAGTGGGCGAGTACGAGTCGTTTGAAACTGCTTAAATCCATGGTCCTACACTATGTAGACGGTGTAGAAGGAAAAATGTGACAGCAAAAGCTGAAAAAATCAATATTTTTTATTCCAACGTGCTTCCTGAATGCTTTTAAGCTTGTCTTCGGACTGGTTGGAACACGGGTGCCAGAATGTGGCCGTCGAGGCTTCGTCAGGCAAGAATTGCTGTTTCACGAAATTACCCGGATAGTTGTGTGCGTACAGGTAGTTTTTGCCGTAGTCCAGTTCTTTCATTAGTTTTGTCGGAGCATTGCGCAGATGCAGCGGCACCGGCAGATTGCCCGTGGTCTCCACATATTGCATGGCCGCATCGATGGCCATGTATGCCGAATTGCTTTTGGGCGATGTCGCGAGATATATCGTACATTCCGCGAGAGGTATGCGTCCTTCTGGCCATCCTATTTTGTGGATGGTGTCAAATGTGGCGTTGGCCAGAAGCAATGCGTTTGGATTGGCGAGTCCTATGTCCTCCGAAGCAAGTATCACGAGCCTTCGGGCAATGAATTCGGGGTCTTCGCCACCCGCTATCATACGGGCCAGCCAATATATGGCGGCGTCCGGATCGCTGCCTCTGACGCTTTTTATGAATGCCGATATTATGTCGTAGTGCATTTCGCCGTCTTTATCGTAGGCCATCGGATTTTTTTGCAGCCGGTCAGTTACGAGCTTGTCATCGATCACTAACGTGTCGCCGTTGGGCGTCGACTGTTCGAGAAGGTCAAGTATGTTTAAGAGCTTGCGGGCGTCACCTCCGGCAAAACGAAATAGAGCTTTGGTACTTTCAATCTCGACCTTACGGGCTGAAAGTACGGGGTCGACGGTGAGGGCGCGCTCAAGCAACTGGTTCAACTCCGGCTCCTCAAGCGGACGCAGTACATAGACCTGTGCTCTCGACAATAAAGGTCTTATTACCTCAAACGAAGGGTTCTCGGTAGTAGCGCCTATAAGAGTTACCAGTCCGCTTTCGACCGCTCCGAGCAGACTGTCTTGCTGCGATTTGTTGAAACGGTGTATTTCGTCAATGAACAGTATGGGGCGTCCTTTTGAAAACATGCTTCTTGCGTCGGCCTTGCACCGGTCAAGAACCTCGCGTACTTCTTTTACGCCGGAATGTACCGCGCTGAGTGTGTAAAACGGAGCTTCGGTGGTCTTGGCTATTATTTTTGCGAGTGTGGTCTTGCCTACTCCGGGAGGTCCCCAGAGTATAAATGAGGCCACATGGCCCGACTCAATCATGCCGCGCAGTACCGAGCCTTTTCCCACGAGGTGGGTCTGTCCTATGTATTCGTCTATATTTTGTGGTCTTAATCTTTCAGCGAGTGGTGCCTGCATGTCTTATATTGCGTTTGTTTGATGCAAAATTAGCAATAATGATGCCAAAGAATGATTATTAGCTGTTAATTGTCATTAATATGAATGAAGTTGTTTTAGCAAATTGAGAAATTTTATATAACTTTACCATGTTAATTAACCGTGTACTCTATCGTTGGGTTTTCGGTGTTTATTTTACGAACTATTAACGATGCGATGTGTTAATTTGATAAGAAAGTATCCCTTTTTAGGGGATGTCAGATGTCATTAACACTAAAAACAAATATTATGAGCAACGAAGGTAATGAAAACAAGGGCGCACGCACTGCACGCACCATCTTTGGTATCTTTATGATTATCATTTACGTAGGCATGGGCGTATTGTTACTTATAAACTTTTTCCAGTGGGAAAGCGGCCCGTGGGAATGGTTGCGTTGGGCCGGCGGTATTCTGTTCATCGTTTATGGTCTGTGGCGTGCCTACAGGCAGTTTAAAGGCATCGACCGTAATATAGGCGACTGATGAAGTGACGTCGCGAGTTATCGATATTATTGTAGAATAAGAAATATGAAGAAGTCTCTTTTTACGATAGCCTTGGTTTCGGCAGCAGTGGCTGTATCAAGTCTTGCCGGATGCCGTAAGGCTCCGACAAACACAAGTTCGTCGGGCCTCGCCACGATTGTGTGCGACGAGAGCTTTGAAAACATAATGGATCAGGAGATCGATGTGTTTGAATACAACACCAAAGGCAAGGCCAATATCATACCTTACTATGTTTCGGAGAAAGCTTGTATCGATTCATTGCTTGACCTCAAGACCAAGACGATTGTCATAACGAGAGAGCTTACCGAGAAAGAGACCGAATATCTGAAAGGACTGAAGAAGAACGTACGTTCCATACCCATCGCCGTGGATGCGATAGCTCTTATCGTTAATCCGGCCAATCCTATAGAGCAGCTTTCCATAAGTGAGATAGCTGACATACTGACCGGACGTACCACAAAGTGGAATGAGCTTGAGCCAAGTCCGCTCGGGGAAATACAGGTGGTGTTTGACAACGAAGGGTCGAGTACCGTGCAGTATATGCGTGATTCATTGATGAAAGGCGATAAATTTGCTGAAAATGTGTTTGCGCAGAACTCCAATAAGGAGGTGTTCAATCAGGTGAAAGCACGTAAAAATGCATTGGGTATTATTGGCGTAAGCTGGATTAGCGCTGACATGCGCACCCGCGACCTTCCCCGCGAAGAACGCATCAAGTCGCTTGCACAGCAAGACACTACGGTGGCTGATTTTGACACTGACATCAAGGTGTTGCGCGTGCGTCGCGATGACAGCCTTCGTGCCTATCAGCCTTATCAGGGCTATATCTACGACGGAAGCTACCCGTTGTACCGTACGGTCTACATGATAAGCACCGGCGTCAACGGCAGCCTGTCGCACGGATTCTACTCTTTTGTAACCGGTACGATAGGGCAGAAGATTATACAGCGTACAGGCATTCTTCCTGCTCGCATACAGCCGCGTATGGTGAATATGTATTGACAGATTATTGAAACAAAATAAATTAATAAATATAGTAAAACAAAACAGATTTAAAACATGAAATTTAAATTTTTGTTGTCTCTCTGCCTCGCAGGAGCTCTGAGCGTTTCGGCGCAAGGCTACAAAGACGGAGTGGAATACTTCAAGGCCGATCAGTTTGAAAATGCCAAAACTCTCCTTGAACGTAACCTTAACGATCCTTCGACCGATAAGGCTGTCGCTTACTATTATCTCGGCGCTATAGCCGTGCATCAGAAAGATTTCGCCGCTGCAAAGGCCGATTTTGAGAAAGGTCTTGCCGCTGATGCCGCCAATCCGTACAACAAGATCGGTCTTGGTGAGCTGGCTCTTATGAATGGTGATGAAAAGACCGCACAGAACTATTTTGATGAGGTAAGGAAAGCCAATAAGAAGAATGCCGCCGTGCTTACAGCTATCGGTCGTGCTTACTTCAACGCCGACCCCGTTAAATATGCCAAAGAGATTCAGAAGTTTGACGAACAGGCGTTCAAGGCCAACTCAAAGGAACCTTCAATCTTTGTGCTCCGCGGTGACCGCAAGGCCGCTGAAAAAGAGTGGGGCGACGCTGCAGGTAACTACGAGAATGCCATCCTTTATTCTAAAGGACTTCCCGAAGCTTATGTGAAGTATGCCAACGCCTACTTCAATGTGAACCCCGAATATGCCATAGCAAAACTTCAGGAGCTTCTTCAGGAGAGTCCCAATTCCGCTCTCGGACAGCGTGAACTTGCCGAGAAGTATTATCAGAACGACCAGTGGGCTAAAGCCGCAGCCGCATACGGCGATTATATCAACAACCCCAACCACTTCGTGGAAGATGAGGTACGTTATTCGGTGCTTCTGTACTACGGTCAGCACTATGACGAGAGTCTTGCTATAGCCAACAAACTCCTTGCCTCGGATCCGAATAACTTCCAGCTTCAGCGTATAGCATTCCTTGACAAGGCAGCCATGAAGGATTATCCCGAAGCCGAAGCTCTCGCACAGCGTTTCTTTGCATTGAAAGATACCAAGAACAAGTACACTTCCAATGACTATTCGACCTATGCTGAAATCCTTCAGGAGCTCGGTAAGGATTCACTTGCCATATTTGAATATGAGAAGGCCATAGAAGCCAATCCCGAGAAGGGCGATCTTTACAAGGCGTTGAGTTCGGCCTACAGCGGTGCCAAAAATTACAAGAAAGCTCTCGAAGTATTCAAGAACTTCATTGACAAGGGCGATTATGTAACCAATGACCTTGTTACTCTTGCCAACCGCTACCAGAATGTAGCCGCTACTTCAGAGCCCGGTTCTCCCGAAAAACTCGATGCGATTACCAACGCTATCGCCACTATCGACAAAGTTATCGAGAAGGTGCCCGGCAATCCTATTCCCGTGCGCAACAAGGCTCGTATGATGCTTGTAAAGAACGACAACCAGCCTTCTGCAGAAATGGCCGAGGCTTACCAAGAAGTGGTAAAACTTCTTGATGCCGACCCCGAGAACAAGACCAAACGTACTGACATGTACAATGAGGCATACAGCCAGATAGCTTCATTCTACATCTCGGAGAAGGATATACCTATGGCTAAAGAGTACTATGAGAAGGTATATGAACTTGATCCTTCCAATCAGGCTCTTCGCGACTATATCGACAAGATGAAAGTGAATTAATGGATTTAAGTCCATACATAATGTAAAGAAGGAGCCGTCGGTAAATTCCGTCGGCTCCTATTTTATATTGCCAATGAGAACGGAATAAACTATATTTGTAAAAAAAATTGGCTATGATTGATTATATAAAAGGTTCGCTTGCGGAACTTACTCCGACTTACGCCGTGGTCGAAGCCGCCGGAGTAGGTTATGAGCTTAACATATCTATCCCGACATATTCGTCACTTGAGGGCAAGACCGATGTAAAGCTTCTTGTGCATGAAGTGATACGTGAGGACGCCCATGTCCTGTTCGGTTTTTTGGAAGAGCGCGAACGTGTCATGTTCAGATTGCTCATAGGTGTCTCCGGAGTAGGGGCCAATACCGCACGTATCATATTGTCTTCGATTCCGGTTGCGGAACTTGAGCTTGTGATAATGAGCGGTGACCATACCCGACTGAAAAATGTAAAAGGAATAGGTATAAAAACGGCTCAGCGCGTCATTGTTGACCTTAAAGATAAAATAAAACCCGGTGGTGACACGTTAATGATTCAGCCGTCGGTCAATTCCGAAGCCTACGAAGAGGCGCTTGCCGCCCTGCTTATGCTCGGTTTTGCAAAGCCGCAGTCGCAGAAAGTATTGAAGAAACTTTTTGATGCGGATCCGTCGTTGCGTGTTGAGGCCGCTATAAAACGTGCTCTTGCCATGCTTTAGACTTCGATGTTGACTTCTCGGCTGTTGGGTGGGAAAAAGCTCCACTGCGATGGAACGAGTAAGAAGTCAGTCATTAAGAATATTGCTGTGTGCCGTGTTGGTCGGACTGCTGTCAGGTGCTGCCAACGGTTTCCTCGCGCGCGCGCAATATATTAATGAGTCGGTGCCGTCATCCGCCTCGCCGATTGCCGGCGATACATCGTTGATGAACTTGCCGTTTTCGGTCAATCCCTTGTATCCTTCCGATTATGAACAGCTTGCCGAAGCTGAGATGGCTTCCGATCTGGAAATCCCGTCCAATATAAAGACCGAGGCTGAATACGATATTGAGTCGGGCTGCTATATAATACGTACTAAAGTAGGTGATTATGAGATAGCCACTCCTTTTGTCCTGACTCCCGGGCAATATGCCGACTTGACCATGCGTCGCTCAATGCAACGTTATTTTAACCGCCGCAATTCAGAACTTGCGGTAGGTAAAAAAGAGAAAGAACCATTTGATATTCTTGACCTTAATTTTGCTCTCGGTCCGTTGGAAAGGATATTCGGACCCGGTGGAGTGCAGTTGCGTACACAAGGCTCTGTCCAGATTTCTACGGGAATAAAGAGCAACAAGTCCGATAATCCGGCGTTATCGCTCGCTGCACGCCGCAAGACCTACTTTGACTTTAGCCAGAAGATACAGGCATCGGTCAATGCATCTGTAGGAGTGCGGATGAAGTTCAACATGAATTATAATACCGACGCCACATTTGACTTCGATTCAAAAAATATAAAACTGCAGTATGAGGGTCAGGAAGATGACATTATAAAAAGTATAGAGGCCGGCAATGTCAGTATGACTACCGGGTCGTCGCTTATCAGAGGAAGTACGGCACTTTTCGGTATAAAGACCCGCATGCAGTTCGGACGGCTTACAGCTACGGCACTTGTATCGCAGCAGAATAGTGAGTCGCGTTCGGTCAATACCAAAGGAGGCGTTCAGACTACTAAATTCAGCGTGGGAGCCGATGATTATGACCGCAACAGACATTACTTTCTTGCCCATTTCTTCCGTGATAATTACGACCGCTTCACATCGAAGTTGCCTTACGTAGCTTCCGGCATCGAGATTACCCGCATCGAGGTCTGGGTCACAAACAAAAGCGGTAATTACAGTCAGTCGCGCAACATCGTTAGTTTCATGGACCTTGGCGAAAACCGTGTGCTTGCCTCTGACTACTGGAGGCCCGATGTATCTGCCGACAACCCGTCAAATTCTTCCAACAATCTGCTCCCGACCATAAAAAACGATTATCCCGGAGCAAGAAATATCAATACGGTTACTCAGGCATTGTCGCCATTGTCCTCTTTCGGTATAGAGGGTGGCCGCGACTATGAAAAGGTAGAGAGTGCCCGGCTCTTGCAGCCGTCGGAGTACATTCTGAATACCACACTTGGCTACATCTCCTTAAAAACCGCCTTGGACGATGACGAGGTGCTTGGTGTGGCTTATGAATATACTTATCGCGGTCAGGTATATCAGGTCGGGGAATTCTCGGCCGATATTACCGTATCTGATCAGTCGCTTTATGTCAAGATGCTTAAAGGAGCCGCCGTGTCGACAAGTTTGCCGGCATGGAAACTAATGATGAAAAACGTGTATTCGCTCGGTGCATACGGCATACAGAAAGCGGGTTTCAGGCTGAATGTAAAATATCTTAGTGACACGACAGGCACGGAGATAGTTTATCTGCCTGTGCCGGGACTTACCGACAAGCCGTTGTTGCAGATTATGAATCTTGACCGCCTTGACTCGAATGAGGCCTCCGTGCCTGATGGTTTCTTTGATTACATAGAGGGCTATACGGTGCTTTCCGAGACAGGTCGGGTTATATTCCCGGTCGTAGAGCCGTTTGGCACTCATCTTTTTTCGAAGATAGGCAATCCCGCCGTTGCCGATAAGTATGTCTATCAGGAATTGTATGATTCAACCCTTGTGGTGGCTCGGCAGTTTGCCGACAAAAACAAGTTTGTCATTACCGGTGAATATATGGCGGCAAGCGGTTCGCAGATAAGGCTTAACGCCATGAATGTGCCCCGGGGTTCAGTAGTCGTGATGGCCGGCGGAGTGCGGCTTGTCGAGAATAGCGACTATACTGTGGATTATGCCATGGGTGTTGTCACCATAACAAACCAGTCGATAATAGATTCCGGACAGAGTATAAGTGTCACACTCGAAAATCAGTCGCTTTTCAGCACACAGCGCAAGACTCTTCTCGGTCTTGACTTGAATTATCGGTTCAGCGACAATTTCAATCTCGGAGCCACAATCATGCATTTTTCTGAAAAAGCGCTTACCGAGAAGGTCAATATAGGCAGTGAGTCGGTCAACAACACTATGTGGGGATTGAATCTCTCATACAACACCAAGTTCATGTGGCTTACCGATCTTATCAACATGATACCGACGGTCAATGCCGTGCAACCATCGACTTTAAATGTTCAGGCCGAATTCGCGCAACTCGTGCCTCACCGGCAGAAGTCGGGATCCACTCGCGGCAGCTCTTACATCGACGACTTCGAGTCGACCCAGACCGGTATTGATTTGCGTTCGCCATATGCGTGGGCCCTCGCTTCCACGCCTTACGAACAAGGCCCCGACGCACTCTTCCCCGAAGCCGGATTGTCAAACAACATCGGTTACGGCAAGAATCGTGCTTTGTTGTCGTGGTACTATATCGACCGTATGTTCACGCAGCGACATTCGTCGCTGGTGCCGGGATACATCTCTGCCGACCTTAAACAGCTCTCCAATCCTTATGTGCGTGAAGTGACGTCGACCGAGATATTTCCCGACCGCGAACTTGGCTACGGGGAGTCAAACATAATACAGACACTGAATTTGTCGTTTTATCCATCGGAACGAGGTCCTTACAATCTTGACGCTGAAAACATAGATGACAACGGCGCTCTGCTTAATCCGGAGAAAAGATGGGGCGGGATAATGCGCAAGATGGATAATACCAACTTTGAACAGGCCAATATCGAATATGTGCAGTTTTGGCTGATGAGTCCGTTTCTTGACCCTGACAATCCTAATACGGAGGGGGGCGATCTGTATCTTAACTTTGGCGATATAAGCGAGGATATACTTAAGGACGGACTTAAGTCATATGAAAACGGCATACCGCTTGACGGTGATGACAAGTTTCTTGACGAGACGGTCTGGGGCCGTGTGTCAAAGCAAAATTCTCTGACTTATGCATTTGACAATAATGCCGGTGCGCGCCTTGTGCAGGATGTCGGGCTTGACGGGCTGAAAAATGACGAGGAGTTTCATTTTTCGTCTTATTCCGAATATCTCGACAAGCTGCGCGGCCGGCTGTCGTCATCCGCTATGGATCGGATGAGGCATGACCAATTCTCTCCGTTTAATGACCCTGCCGGCGACAACTATCATTTCTATCGGGGATATGATTATGACGAGCAACGCCTGTCAATACTTGAGCGATATAAGCACTATAACGGAGTGGAGGGTAACTCTCTGTCGCCTGCCGATGCTCCCGAGCCGCTTTATCAGTCGGCACGTACCTCGCCTGATGTAGAGGATATAAATCAGGACAACACGTTAAATGAGTATGAGCGTTATTTTCAATATAAAATATCGCTTCGCCCCGGCGATCTTGAGGTGGGCCGCAACTATATAACCGACAAGCAGGTGTCGCTTGTGCGTACACGCGACGGTGAAAACAAACGTGTGGAGTGGTATCAGTTCAAGATACCGTTGAGCGATTACGAGCGTAAAGTAGGAGCCATAACCGATTTTTCGTCAATACGTTTTGCCCGCATATTTCTAACGGGCTTCAAGCAGGTGACTCATTTGCGTTTTGCCACATTGGAATTGGTGCGTGGCGAATGGCGACCGTATGATTTCAACCTGAACAATCGAGGCGACGCTCCGGCTGATGGCCATCTTGATGTGTCGGTTGTCAATATTGAGGAAAATTCGGCCCGTGAGCCTGTTAACTATGTCTTGCCTCCCGGAGTGTCACGTATTACCGATCCCGGCCAGTCGCAGATAACGCAGCTCAACGAACAGTCCATGTCATTGACGGTCACGGGGCTTCATGCCGGTGATGCCCGTGCGGTATACCGTAATACATCTCATGATCTGCGCAATTACCGACGGCTTCAGATGTGGGTTCATGCCGAGAGTCTTATTGACAATCCTACAGCGTTGAAATCAGGTGAGCTGTCATTGTTCATACGTATAGGTACTGACATAAAGAACAATTATTATGAATATGAAGTGCCATTGTCGCTTACTCCGCACTTGTCGGGAGGAAACAAATATCTTGATACTCCGGCCGACCGTGAAAAAGTATGGCCGCTTGACAACAGACTCGATTTTGCACTTCAGAGCCTTGTGAACCTGAAAAAGAAGCGAAATCTCGCAAAGTCGCAGGAAGATGGTACGGTAAGCTTCACGACATTGTTTACCGGACGTGATCCTGAAAATGAGCGCAATCGCATGGCGGTGCTCGGCAATCCGTCGTTAAGCGACGTAAGGGTGTTGCTGATAGGCGTGCGCAATAATTCCAATACGGTTAAGGACGGTACCGTATGGGTAAACGAGCTGAAAGTCACCGATTTCGACGAGAGCGGAGGCTGGGCCGCCAAAGCCAATGTGAATTTGGGGGTGTCAGACATAGCCACACTGAATTTTGGCGCCCACATGGAAACAGCAGGGTTCGGAGGTGTCGATCAGCCGCTGAATGCACGCCGTCTTGATGATTACAAACAATACAATTTTGCGTTTCAAGTCGATTTGGGCCGTTTCCTGCCGGAGAAGGCGAAGCTTAAAGCGCCGGTATATTACTCTGTCGCCAAAGAGACTTCTTCGCCCAAATATAATCCGCTTGATCAGGATGTATTGCTTAAAGATGCTCTTGATGCCGCGGCTACGAAGGCTGAACGCGATTCAATAAAGAATTATGCTTTGGAACGTTCTACAGTTGAGAGTTTCAGCATATCGGGATTGCGTTTCGACGTACAGAGCGCAGACCCCAAGCCATGGGACCCGGCCAATTTCGTATTTAATTTCTCGTTCAACAAGCGTCGCGACCGCAATCCCGTTACAGAGTATGAGAATACCGATGATTACCGGGGTTCGCTGCAATATTCATGGACGCCATTTGTAAAGGGCTTCCGTCCTTTCGGATGGATAAAGTCGAAGTCGCGGCATCTTAAATTCATAAAAGAGTGGCAGCTCAATTATCTGCCTGTAAATCTCTCGTTCCTGACCACAATGTCACGTTACTATTATGAACAGCAGGTAAGGAGCGAGGTCGATCAGGCGGTTAAGCTTCCCGTATCGGTAGCAAAAAACTTTTTATGGGACCGCCAGTTGAATCTGTCGTGGAATCTTACAAAGTCTATAAATCTGTCGTTTGCATCCAATACATCGGCTCGTATAGACGAGCCGGTAGGCGCGGTCAACAGGCGTCTTTTCCCTGACCGATACAAGGAGTGGCGCGACACTGTAATACGCAGTATACTGCATATGGGTACTCCGTGGGCCTACAATCAGAATTTTGTCGCATCTTATCGTGCGCCATTCAATCTTATTCCGGTACTCGATTTTCTTAGCGGTACGATGAGTTATAATGCTACTTACCGTTGGGACCGCGGTGCGGAGGTAGAAGGATTGAATACCGGCAATTCGATAGGCAATATGGCATCGTTCAATATCGACGGACGCATAAACTTGGAGGGCTTGTACAACAAGTCGGCTTATTTGAAAAAGGTCAACAGGCGGTTTTCATCCGGAACCCGTCCTGTCGGGCATACCAAGGCCAAGCGTTATGAACGTACTTACAAGTTGCGCGGCGACACGTCATTGATTATTCGTCATAATCTGCGCAACCGCGATGTTCGTGTTACGGCTTCGACTCTTGACGGAAAGCGTTATCCCGTTAAGGTCAATGTATGTGATGCGAATACCGTTGAGATACTTGACCGGGGGGACGCTACCCTTAAGTTTACAATTGTCGAGCGGCTTAAACGCACTTCATCGACATGGGATGAGATAGGAGAGCATGCCGCTCGATTCGCTATGATGGTAAGAGGTATAAATCTGCGTGTGCGTTCGTCTAAATCGCTTTCGATACCGCTGTTTAATCCTGAGATAGGAAACGTTTTCGGTCAGACACGAAGTTACGGACCTATGGCGCCGGGACTTGATTTCGCATTCGGATTCGTTGATGAGGATTATGTCAGGCAAGCCAAAGAGCGCGGATGGCTTATATGTGATGACGACCGTATATCGCCGGCTATGTGGTCGCGAACAAATGAATTTAACCTTGAGATAGATCTTGAACCGGTCAGAGGATTGAAAATAAAACTGACCAATAACCGTACTGACAGCCATACCGACCGCATACAGTTTATGTATGATGACATGCCGGTAGCCCGTGGGGGAAGTTATACAAAGACCCATTGTGCCATAGCTACTTCGCTGCGTACGTCAAAGGCCGGTAACGGTTATCGTAGTGCGGCTTTTGAACGTTTCTTGTCAAATATACCTGTCGTTGCCGACCGTATAGAGCGGCGTTATGAAGGGCTCCGCTATCCTATGGGTGGTTTCATGAAGGACAATCCCAATGCCGGCCGGTTGTTTGACCCTGCCGTAGGAGGTGTCAATCGAGCCGGCAGCGACGTGCTTATACCGGCATTTATCGCCGCATATACCGGGGTGGATGCATCCAAGATATATCTTACTCCATTTCCTTCGCTTTCCCATATGTTGCCTAACTGGAGGGTGACTTACGATGGCCTTGTACGCATTGGTCATATGTCTGATATTTTCAAGTCATTTACACTTACTCATGCTTATCAGTGTACCTATACGGTAGGGTCGTTTTCCTCTTTCCTTAACTGGATATCGGTTGACGGTGACCGGGGTTTTGCCATGGATGAGCTTACCGGGCAACCGGTGCCCTCGTCACCCTACAACATATCGTCAGTATCCATAACAGAGCGCTTCGCCCCGCTGCTCGGAGTGCAGATGACGCTGAAAAATGATCTGCGGATCAGTGCCGAGTATCGTGACGGACGTACACTTACACTCAACTCCGATGCCGGACAGCTTGTCGAGGCTCAGAACAAGAATGTCACTGTAGGAGTTGGCTACAAAATAGTAGGTTTCAACACCGTATTGAAACTTCGAGGATCGGGACGCGGTATAAGCAATGACCTCACGGTAAATGCCGAGTTCGCAATGCAGCAGAGCCACGCTCTTATACGCCGTATAGAGACCGACTATACACAGGCTACATCCGGCACGCGGTCTATAAGTTTCAATCTTGCCGCTAATTATGTCCTGAGCCGTCGTGTTACGATAGGAGCTTTTCTCGACCATCGTATAAACACTCCGCTCGTGTCGTCGAGCGCTTTCCCGACAACCGACAGCAATTACGGCATTACCCTTAATCTTAATCTCGCTCGATGAGCTGTTGTGTAGTTACAATTTGAAGTTGGCGGGATTGAAACCTCGTAGGAAGTCTGCCGTGTCGAGGCGTTTTTTTCCTTGAAGTTGCAGCGATAGTATCTCAAGCAGTCGGTCGCTGCATGCTATGTACATGCGGTTTTTGTCAATTACTATCGAGCCCGGGGCAAGCAAGGTCTGTTCTGAAACAGAGGTCTCGAATATCTTAAGCTGAAGCTCTTCGCCTGAAGTTGTAGTAAGTGTGGTCCATGCTGCGGGGTAGGGCGATAGTCCGCGTACAAGATTATGTATTTTCTCGGCGGGGTTATTCCAGTCTATATGACATGTCTCTTTAAATATCTTTGGGGCGGGAGTCGGCTCCACGCCTCCCGTGAGCTTGTCCTGTTCTATGGTCTTGAGATTGCCGTCGATTATATGTCTTACGGTCTCCAGCGTCAGGTCGGCGCCGAGCATCATAAGCCGGTCATGTACATCGCCTACGTTGTCGTCAGGATTTATTGTTACACGTTTCTGGTCGATTATGTCGCCTGTGTCTATCTCGTGCTTAAGGAAAAAAGTGGTTACTCCGGTCTCCTTGTCACCGTTTATAACAGCCCAGTTGAGCGGTGCTGCTCCACGGTATTTGGGCAGAAGTGATGCATGCAGGTTGAAAGTGCCGAGGCGGGGCATTGTCCATACCGCTTCAGGGAGCATGCGAAATGCTATGACGATAAACAGGTCGGCATTTAGCGACCGCAGCTCCTCAATAAATTCAGGTGCCTTGAGATTTGTCGGCTGCATCAGTTTCAGCCCGTGCTTTACGGCAAATTGTTTTACGGGCGACTGAAGCATTTTGTGCCCGCGTCCTGCCGGTTTGTCGGGCATGGTTATAACTCCTGCTATATTATAGCCTTCATTGTAAAGACGCGACAGGCTCTCTACGGCAAATTCCGGTGTTCCGAGAAACACTATTTTAAGATCTTCTTTCTTCATCGCTGTGCATTTATGTGCAAATTTACTCATTTATTTAACAACCGGTGCCCGGCCGAACAGATAATTGAAAATTATTGGCAGGGTACTGTGTTGAGGCCGGGTCGTGAATAATTTACTGAATAAGGCCAAGCGACTCGCTCGCTTGGAGTATTTTTGCAACAAGTGGAGCGCGGTCGGTCATTTCAGGTGAAATCTCCACAAGGCTCATGATGACACGAAGAGCTGAATAAGCATCGGCCAGAGCCGCATCGTCAGGATTCATCCGTCCGGTCTCGTAATAATAATGGTATAGCATAGTGCCCAGCGATGATGTTATTTCACCCACTCGCTCCTTGGCAGCCGTGTTTTCGGCCGGTTGCGAGGTCTGTAACGCTTTTTCAAGTATCTGCCATGTTGTAAGACACAGTGCGAGCATACCGGAGGGGTCTGCCGTGCTTTTTGCCGTGTAGGCGAGAGCTGTCATGCATGCCGCATAGGCATCGTGAAAACGTTGTGAGGCTATCATGACATTAGCATAGGCGCACGTGGCCGCTATCAGCTCGCATGCGGTTTCATCGTCGGGAGTATTCCTCCATTGGCGGAATGTGTCGCCGAGTATCTCTTCTATAATCATTGAAGCCTCGATCCGGTCGCCTTTTTGGAGCGCTGCATAGACCGAGGCTATGTTATCGTTGAATGTGTCGGCACGCATCGGCATCAATCCTTGTCGGCTTTTTCAAGCGATTTTTTGATAGTTGAAAAAATGTCGTCGATACTTCCGCTGCCGTGTATGGAGTGATACTTGCCTTCGGAGAGGTAATAGTCGCGCAGAGGTGATGTCTGGTTATGATAGACTTTAAGCCTTTGGTTTATAGTCTCAAGGTTGTCGTCGCTACGTCCCGACTCTAAGCCTCGCTTAAGAAGACGGTCTATAAGTTCGTTGTCATCGACTTCAAGACCTACTACTGCATGCACTTTTGAATTGCGGTCAGAAAGCATCTTTTTTAGTGCCTTGGCCTGAGGAATTGTGCGTGGAAATCCGTCGAATATGACTCCTTTGGCCGTCTCCGGATTGCTGTCGAGTACATCGGCGAGTATGTCGACCATGAGGTCATCGGGAATGAGTTGTCCCTGTGAAATGAATGAGTCGGCTATTTTGCCGAGCTCGGTGCCGCGTGCTATATGGTCGCGCAGAACTTCTCCTGTAGAGATGTGAAAAAGCCCGTATTCGTCAATGAGTTTCTCGCTCTGAGTACCTTTGCCGCTTCCCGGGGCACCGAAAATCACAATGTTGAACATGTCATTAAAAATTGAATAGATATCGTAAAAATTTATGATTTGAGCTTGAGGAGAAATCACTTCTCCTCCAACACGTATATGTCGCGCAGATTGCGGGCCAGTCCGTCAAGATCAAGACCGAAGCCGATGATAAATTTTGACGGTATGGAGAAGCCTACGTAGTCGGGCTTTACGTCATGAAGCAGTGATCCGGGCTTGAACAATAATGAAGCTACCTTGATCGATGACGCACCTTTGGCTTTGAGGTCTTCGACAAGTTTTTTGATTGTGGTGCCGGTGTCTACAATGTCTTCTATGACTATGATGTCGCGTCCTTCCAGATTTTCGGTAAGGCCCATGACTTCCTTTACTTTGCCGCTGGTCGAGGTGCCTTCATAACTCTTGAGTCTGATGAACGATATTTCAGCGTCTATATTGACCGACCGGAACAAATCGGCGGCAAAAGGGAACGCCCCCGTCAGTACACATAGAAAAAGAGGGCGTAGCCCTGAATAGTCTTTGGTTATTTGTTCGGCAATTTCGGCTATGCGTCCCTGTATGGCTGATTCCTTAATATAGGGCACAAAAGTCATGCCGTCGTAAGTCACTTTATCCATTCCGTTTTTTGTTTGCGCAAATTTACTGAAAATATTCTTTACCGCGCCATAATATTTTGTAAATTTGCGGTAGACATTTACAAGATACAGCTTTCGTGCACGATGAAAATATTTACAAACGATCAGATTAGATCGATCGAAAAATATACGAT
Source organism: Candidatus Homeothermus arabinoxylanisolvens (assembly GCA_001689405.1). Taxonomy (GTDB): domain Bacteria; phylum Bacteroidota; class Bacteroidia; order Bacteroidales; family Muribaculaceae; genus Muribaculum; species Muribaculum arabinoxylanisolvens. Next base: position 17,420 of record LUJO01000034.1, read on the forward strand.
TGAAAACGAGGGTGTGACCTCTGACGAGCTCATCGAACGTGCCGCTGCCGCCATAACATGCGAGATTATGTCGCGGTGGAGGCAGAGCAAAAATGTATGGGTTATTGCCGGACAGGGCAATAATGGCGCCGATGCTCTTGCTGTGGCGCGTATGCTGTTGGAGCAGGGCTATAATGTGCAGGTGTTGCTATTCAATGTCTTCGGCCGTCTTAGCGAGGGCTGCATCCACAGCCGCAAACGGCTGCTTGACGCGGGCAATGTAAATTTCACCGAGGTGACCGGAGACTTCAATCCTCCGTTTATTTCGCCTGACTCGCTTGTTATCGACGGATTGTTCGGCTCCGGATTGCGTGAGCCGCTTACAGGCGGTTTCAGGTCGTTTGTCGACTATATAAACGAGTCCAAGGCCACGATTGTATCCATCGATGTACCTTCGGGGCTTATGGCTGAATGGAATGAAGACACGCTGCGGCGCAACGTCATTCATGCTCATCTTACTCTCGCTCTTCAGTTTCCGCGAGTGGCTTTTTTCATCGCCGATAATGCAGAGTTTCTCGGAGAGTGGAAAGTGCTTGACATTGAACTTAGCCAGCAGGAGACCCGTAATACGCAGTCGCGCTTTTTCCTTCTTGAGAAGAACGATGCCAAACGTGTGCTTCGCCATCGCAGCCGTTTCTCGTCGAAGGCCGACTATGGATCGGCTATGATTGTGGCCGGAAGCTACGGTATGCTTGGCGCGGCTCAGATGTGTGCCCGCGGTGCTTTGCGTGCCGGGGTGGGAAAACTGACTTTGCATATTCCGCGCTGCGGTTTTACCGTGATGCAGTCAAAGGTGCCCGAGGCTATGGTGCAGGTCGACCGCAACGACGGCGGCATAACGGAGATAAATCTGCGGCACAAGTACGATGCCGTGGCGCTGGGGCCGGGTATGGGCACACATGACCTTACCGTAAGGGCTGTAGAGACGTTTGTCAACCATGCCGAGAAGCCGTTGCTTCTCGATGCTGACGCTCTCAACTGCATCGCCGAGCGTCCTACTATACTCAATACCATACCGCCTATGTCGGTATTGACTCCTCATGCCGGTGAGTTTGACCGTCTGTTCGGTGAACATAACTGCATGGAAGCGCGTATAAAGACTGCGGTTGAAAAAGCCGCATACTATGACATAATTATATTGTTGAAAGGTTATTATACCACGGTGGTACGACCTGACGGGCGTATACTGTTCAGTTGCAGCGGAGGCCCGGCTTTGGCCACTCCCGGAAGCGGCGATGTGCTGACCGGAGTGATTGCCGCATTGCTTGCGCAGGGATACTCTCCTGACATAGCCGCTACTCTCGGTGCCTTTATCCACGGCTATGCCGGAGAATTGGCCGCAGAGACCCATGGCGAGTACGGGGTACTTGCAACCGACATTGCCGATTGTGTCGGTACCGCTATCCGTGATATAATGCGTTGAATTTGCAAAATAAGATGAATATGAGATATATTGTGTTGTCACTTGCGTGCATGATTGCGTCATCGGTTGTGGCCGGTGCGCAGACCACGCAGAAATTTCAGGCGACCAAGGCTAATGACTATGGCCTTGTATATTCGCTTCCGACTACGGTGCTTGATGTTACTGTGGTTGCGGAGCGTGTGGTCAAGCGTCCGGGCGAGTTTTACATGTACGCCAAGAAGTACCTTAATGTCAGTGATCCTGTATCGGAACCGTCAGAATCATGGACTGTCAAACGGGTTATAGTCAATGCCCGCGGTGTTGCCGACGACGATCAACGTTATCTTATGCAGTTCAAAGGCGGTACCGCCCCGTATGTGGTTATGGACAACTCCGACCTGCCGGTAGCTATAAATACCGAGGATGTTGACTTGCCTGAAGCACCTGTGCTTCCCGAGCCTGTCGGGTTGTCGTCGACACCCCTCGATACCGAGGCCGCACGTTATGTGATAAGTGAGGAGATGCTTCAGAGCCAGTCGAGCGCAAAGCGCGCGGAGCTTGCCGCCAAGCGCATATATGAACTCAGGCAGAGCCGCAGCGATCTTATTACGGGGCAGGCTGATCAAATGCCCCCTGACGGAACGGCTATGCAGATTGTAATGGATCAGATAGGCGCGCAGGAGGCTGCGCTGACGGCTATGTTTGTCGGTACCGAGCAGCGCGAGACTGCCGTGAAGACCATTACATATGTGCCACGCGACGAGGTCACGCGTTATGTCTTGGCCCGCGTGTCGGCTCTTGACGGTATAGTCGACAGCGACGATTTGTCGGGCGACCCGATAACGTTGTCGTTAAACATAACCGATCGTGGGAAGATGCCGGTCAATGACAAGGGCGAAACTAAAGAGTTTCCTAAAGGTGGCGTAGCTTATTGTATACCCGGTGCCGCTTCGGTGAAGATATCTTTCCGCGGCGAGACTTGCTGGGAAGGCTCGATGGATGTAGCCCAGTATGGCATTGTCTTCGGTCTTGATCCCAAAATGTTTACCGACAAAAAAGCACCGGCTTATCTTCTGCTTGATCCGGTTACCGGAGCGATTAAAGAGCTTGGCACCAAGTAATAGTTAAAATAGCTTAATAGTTCGGTTTCTGTTTGCAAAATTTAAGATTTAGTCTTAAATTTGCTAAACAAAATCGGATACCGTAAGAAACAGAACAAAATAATATAATCTGAAATATCCGATGATTTGTCATCGGATATTTTTTTATTGATAAGAAAACAAGCAACAACAAATAAGTGAATCATAGGTTAGAAATCCGGCCGCGCGCGAGCGTATCCGGATTTTGTTTTTGCATTTCAAAAAACATTTTATACCTTTGAGGAAGAATCATTACCACGTAAACACGAACCGTCATGAAATACGTCTCCTTGCCCGATAATGTAGTGCGGCCATTGCCGTTCTATCTTTCTATGGAGGAATACGTAGCACGCCGATATTCCGAGGAGCTGTTCTTTATGTGGCAGGTCAACCCGACTGTCATATTCGGGCGTAATCAACTCGTCGACAGTGAAGTCAACACCGATTACTGTCGTAGACGGGGCATATCGTTTTATCGCCGAAAGAGCGGCGGCGGATGCGTGTATGCCGATATGGATAACATAATGTTCAGCTATATTGTGTCGTGCGATGACATTGTCACATTATTTTCGTCCTACACGTCGCGCATAGCTTCCATGCTGGTGTCACTCGGCGTCGACGCTTCCTCTAACGGACGCAACGATGTGCTTATCGGCGACCGTAAAGTGTCGGGAAATGCCTTTTACCATATACCGGGTCGCAGCATAGTGCACGGCACTATGTTGTATGATACCGATCTTGAAAATATGTCAATGGCCATTTCGCCTTCAGGCACCAAGTTGCAGTCTAAGGGCGTGAGTTCTGTAAAGAGCCGTATAACGACTTTGAAAGAGCACTTGGACATACCCCTCGATGAGTTCAAAGAGTATGTACGCCGTTATCTGTGTGACGGTAATATCGCTCTTGATGACTCTGATGTCGCGGCTATTGAAGAGATGTCGCGGCCTTATTATACCGATTCTTGGATATATGGACACAATCCGCGTTATACAACCCATCTTACACGTCGTATAGACGGTGTGGGAGAGTTTTGTACAGATATCGAACTTAAAAACGGCGTTATAAAGGATATAAACATTTCCGGCGATTTTTTCCTTGTCGGGGATCTTGACGAAGGGTTGTTGGCTCGTCTGAGAGGTATATCTTATGACCGTGAGTCACTTATGGCGGCATTGTATGATGTCGAGCCGGGTTCGGTTATCGCCGGATTGCGACGAAACGAAATGATTGATATATTAATGTAGTCTTACGATGGAAGAAAACAAAAAGACCTGTCTTTATGACAAGCATGTGGCTCTTGGAGCCAAAATGAGTCCTTTCGGAGGATTTATTATGCCGATTGAATATGAAGGAATAGTTGAGGAGCATAATGCCGTCAGGACGGCTTGCGGCGTTTTTGATGTCTCACACATGGGTGAGGTGACCGTTACAGGACCTGATGCCGAACGCTTTGTAAACCATATATTTACCAATGATGTCACTGGAGCTGCTGCAGGTAAATGCTTTTACGGCATGATGCTGCACCCCGACGGCGGCACGGTCGACGACCTGCTGGTCTACAAGCGCGGCGACAATGACTTCTTCCTTGTAATCAACGCTTCCAACATCGCCAAAGACCTCGACTGGATTAACGGACACACTGCCGGTTTTGACGTGACAGTCACTGACCTCAGCGACTCGCTCGGCGAGCTTGCCGTGCAGGGCCCCGCGTCGGAGTCGGTGATGACGGGAGTGCTCGGGCTTGACTGTGCGTCGCTTGACTTCTATACGTTCACTACGTTGAAGGTCGACGGCGAGGATATAATCGTGAGCCGCACCGGTTATACCGGGGAGGACGGTTTCGAGATATATGCCTCGCACGGACTTATAAATGACATGTGGGACCGCCTGCTGGCGTCGGGACAGGTGAAGCCGTGTGGCCTCGGTTGTCGCGACACTTTGCGCTTTGAAGTCGGTCTGCCGCTGTATGGCGACGAGCTGGCCGATGATATATCGCCCGTCGAGGCCGGCCTCGGCATCTTCGTGAAGCTCGACAAGCCGGCGTTTATAGGCAAGGAGGCCGTGGAGGCGCTGAAACGCGACGGCGTCGCCCGCAAGCTTGTAGGAATAGAGCTGCTTGACCGTGCCATTCCCCGACATGGTTATGAAGTGCTTGATGCTGACGACAATGTCGTGGGTACGGTGACTACCGGATATCATGCCGTATCGGTCGATAAAAGCCTTGCCATGGCACTTGTGAAGTGGGAATGTAGTGCGCTTGGCACACCCTTGAAGGTACGCATACGTCGCAAGACGTTTCCCGCAGTGGTAGTAAAAAAGAAGTTTTATAGAAAAAATTATAAGAATTAATCAATAAAATTATATCGTTATGGATAAGATTTATTATTCTCCGAGTCATGAATATATCAAAGTTGAGGGCAACATAGGTCTGATAGGTATTACTGATTATGCACAGTCGCAGTTGGGCAATGTTGTCTATGTGGATCTCCCCGAAGTTGACGACGAAGTCGTGGCCGGCGAAGATTTTGGCGCTATCGAAAGTGTAAAGGCTGCGAGCGATCTTATATCTCCCGTAAGCGGTACTGTTATTGAGGTTAACGAAGAGCTTGTCGACAATCCCGGTCTTGTAAACAAGAATGCCTTGGGCACGTGGATTATAAAAGTAGAGCTTTCCGATGTTTCCGAACTCGATGAGCTTCTCGGCGAGGAGGATTATAAGGCATTGTGCCATTGATGGCGATTTATAATCTTATATAGTTATGTCGCATCGTTATTTGCCTCATACACCGGAGGATATATCGGAAATGCTCGCGGCGTGCTCAATGCACGGACTTGACGAGTTGTATTCCGATGTCCCGTCTTCGTTGCTGCTCGGGCGCAAGTATGACCTCCCGTCAGAGAAAAGTGAGAAAGAGGTAAGAGACTTTTTTAAGAAATTGAGCGAAAAGAATAGGTCGATGACTTGTTTTGCGGGTGCCGGTTGGTATGATCGATATACCCCCGCGGTTATTCCCGCGTTGCTGTCGCGGTCTGAATTTCTTACAGCCTACACCCCTTATCAGCCTGAGATTTCGCAAGGTACGCTTCAGTATATTTTTGAATACCAAAGTATGATGGCTTCGCTGACGGGTCTTGATGTATCGAACGCATCCATGTATGACGGACCTACGGCTGTAGCCGAAGCCATGATGATGACTGTGGCGGCTTCCAGAAAGCGCAACCGCGTACTTGTATCGGCCACCGTATTGCCGCAGGTGCGTGAAGTCATGTCGACCTATGCCCGTTATCACGGTATTGTCCTTGATACGATAGCCGAAGAGGAGGGTGTGACTTCGCGGATTGACTTTGAAGAAAAGATGGCTTCCGGCGATGTGGCCGGCGTGGTGGTGGCTTACCCTAACCGTTATGGTATACTTGAGAATTATGAAGGGTGGGCCGATACCGTTCATGCCGCCAAGTCGTTGTTTGTCATGACTTGTGAGGCTGCGGCGCTCGGTGCGGTCAAGTCACCCGGAGAGTGGGGTGCCGATATCGCGGCCGGCGATGCGCAGTCGCTTGGTATGCCGTTGAATTTCGGCGGTCCTTATCTTGGATATATATGCTGCACCCGTCAGCTGATAAGGAAGTTGCCGGGACGTGTGGTAGGGGCTACGGTCGATGAGGCCGGACGGCGTGTGTTTGTGCTTACGCTTCAGGCCCGCGAACAGCATATACGCCGCGAGAAGGCTACGAGCAATATATGTTCCAATCAGGGGCTTATGGCTCTTTTCGTGTCGGTTTATCTGTCGCTGCTCGGCCCTAAAGGGCTTGAGGAGCTCAACGCCGTAAGTTGTGCGGGTGCCCATTATCTTGCTGACCGCATAGTGAAGGGGGGTAAAGCACGCCTGTCGTATCCTGACAAGCCGTTCTTACATGAGTTTGAGCTGACTACTTCTTTTAATGTTGACGAACTTATGAAGCGGGCTATGGCTAAAGGCATATTGCCCGGTGTGTCTCTTGCCGACAACAGGTTGCTCGTCGCTGTCACCGAGATGCAGTCGCGCGACGACCTTGACCTTTTGGCCGATATTATTGATTCCATGCCGTCAACTCTATAAAATTTGAAAACCGATATGAATAAAGAATATTACGGCAAACTTATATTTGAACTGTCATGTCATGGACGTCGCGGGTTCAAACTTCCTGCCAACGGTTGTCCCGACGCTCTTTCCGGGATGCCTGTCGAACTGTTGCGGGCTTCGTCGCCCGAATTGCCCGAGGTGGACGAACCGACGGTCGTCAGGCATTATACCAACATGAGTAACAATAATTTCGGAGTTGATACCGGCTTCTATCCTCTCGGGTCATGTACGATGAAGTACAATCCGAAGATAAACGAAGAGATGGTGGCCGGCGCCGGCATAGCTTCGCTTCATCCTATGCAGCCGACATCAACTGTGCAGGGTGCGCTTGAGATTTACCATACTCTCCAGAAAGTGCTTTCCGAGATAGGAGGTATGAGTGAGTTTACCCTTAATCCGTATGCGGGCGCTCATGGCGAACTGACCGGACTTATGGTGATAAAGGCATATCATATGGAGCGTGGCGATGTGAAGCGTGACAAGGTCATAGTGCCGGACTCTGCCCACGGGACTAATCCGGCCAGCGCAGCGGTAGCCGGCTACAAGATAGTCGAGGTCAAAAGCGGGGCCGACGGTACGGTCGATGTCGAGGCGTTGCGTCCGTTGCTTGACGACACTGTGGCCGCAGTCATGATGACTAATCCGAATACACTCGGAATTTTTGAAAAAAACATACCCGAGATAGCACGTCTGGTACATGAGGCCGGAGCTTTGATGTATTACGACGGAGCCAATCTGAACCCGTTGGTGGGTGTGGCACGTCCGGGCGACATGGGTTTTGATGTGATGCATATAAATCTGCACAAGACATTCTCTACTCCTCATGGCGGAGGAGGCCCCGGAGCCGGTCCTGTCGGCGTACGCGAGGGACTTGAGCATCTGTTGCCCGTGCCTCGCGTGATAAAGCGTGACGATGGCATCTATGACATAGAGCATTCGACTCCCGGCTCTCTCGGTCAGGTTACCGGCACTCTCGGCAACTTTGCCGTGCTTGTACGTGCGCTGAGCTACATATTTTCTCTCGGAAAGGAGGGCCTTGCTATGGTAGGGCCTCTTGCCGCGCTCAATGCCAACTATATCAAGGAGCGTCTGCGCGACCTCTATCTTCTTCCGGTTGATACGGTATGCAAGCACGAGTTTGTATTTGACGGTCTCGTGGATAAGTCTACGGGTGTCACCACTCTTAATATCGCCAAGCGTCTGCTTGACCACGGATTTCATGCCCCGACTATATACTTCCCGCTGCTGTTCCATGAGTCGCTTATGATAGAGCCGACGGAGACAGAAAGCAAGGAGACCATAGACTGCTTTATCGATGTCATGAGAGATATAGCGCGTGAGGCTGCAGAGACCCCCGACATAGTGAAGACCGCGCCCCACAATACTCCTATATCGCACCCTGACGATACCCGTGCGGCTCTTAACCCGATAGTCACATATAAGGAGTTATGCGAAAATCAGATATAATCATAATTGGTAGCGGTCCTGCCGGTATGGAGGCGGCCGCTCGTGCCATTGCCGCAGGTCGCGATACGGTGATAATCGAGCGTGACCTGCTCGGCGGCACGTGTCTTAATCGGGGATGTATTCCTACGAAGGCATTATGCCGTTCGGCCGAAACGGTACGTACTGTTCGCGAAGCCTCGCGTTACGGTGTGGATGTCGGCGTATTTACTCCCTCGTTTTTAAGCGCGTTGGAACGTAAAGACGCTATCGTCGCTGAATTGCGCGGAAATGTGGAGTCAATGCTTTCAAAAGCGGAAATTGTACATGGCGAGGCCCGATTTGTGGCGAGCGATACTGTCGTTGTGGACAATATGGAGTATACGGCTCCCATGATAGTGATCGCTACCGGCTCAAAGGCTTCCGTACTGCCGGTTGCCGGTGCTGAACATGCCGTTACGAGTGACGGACTGTTATCCTTGGAGTCAGTGCCTGAAAGCATATGCATAATAGGCGGAGGCGTCATAGGAGTGGAGTTTGCCTGTATACTGGCTGAGTTCGGTGTAAAGGTGACTGTGGTAGAGTATTGCCGCGAGATTTTGCCGGGCTTTGACCGCGACATAGCCAAACGTCTGCATAATCTATTGTCGCGCCGGGGTATTGATATAATTACCTCTGCTGCGGTAACAGGTATATCCGTTGACGGTAGCAAGTGCGTGGAGTATACATATAAAGGCCGTACAGAGGTCATTGAGGCCGAGGAGGTACTGATGGCTGCCGGACGTTCGCCGGTCATACCGGATGGCGTCGCCGACTTGGGCATAGAGGTGCGGCGAGGCATAACCGTCAATGACAGCTTTGCCACATCGGTTCCCGGCGTTTATGCCGTAGGCGATGCAAACGGACGGCTTATGCTGGCCCATGCCGCATCGGCGCAGGCCGCCTGTCTGATGGGCGCCAATATGAACCTGTCGGTCATCCCGGCTGCCGTATTCTCGTCACCCGAGTGTGCCATGGTAGGACTGACCGAAGAGGCTTGCAAGGAACAAGGCATGGCGTTCAAGTCGGTAAAAGCCATGTTCCGCTCAAACGGCAAGGCTATGGCTATGGGTGAGACTGACGGTCTGGTGAAAATTATCGTAAATCCGGAGTCACGGCTTATACTCGGGTGCCATATATGCGGCCCTCACGCTTCTGACCTTGTGCAGGAAGTAGCGGTAGCTATGAGCGGAGGCCTTACAATAGACGTAGTGGCCGATACCGTACACGCGCATCCCACTCTCGGTGAGGTTATATGGGAGGCCGCACGCTCGCTTGGCTGACTGACAGGGAGCGAGTTATAGCGGATGGCGGTCGTAGTCAAAAAGCTCGGTCGACATGTAACGCTCACCGGTGTCGGGCAGCAATGCCACTATCGTTTTGCCGGAATTCTCCTCTTTGCGTGCCAGTTCTATGGCTGCACACAATGCGGCGCCTGACGATATACCTGCGAGGAGTCCCTCTTTCTCGGCAAGCATGCGCGATGCTCTGAAAGCGTCATCGTCACTGACCGATATGATTTTGTCAACCACAGTGCTGTCGTAGTTGGCCGGTATGAAGCCCGCACCGATACCTTGTATCTTGTGGGGACCGGCTTTGCCGCCTTCAAGTACGGGGGAGCCTTTGGGCTCGACTCCTACAGCGGTGATGGCACTGTCATGCGATTTTAATCCGCGTGCGGTACCCGACAGAGTGCCGCCTGTGCCTACGCTTGCAACAAATATGTCAACATCTCCGTCCGTATCGCGCCATATCTCCTGTGCGGTTGTCGCTTCATGAGCGGCGGGATTGGCCGGATTATCAAATTGTCCGAGTATGACGGCTCCGGGATTGGCTTTTTGCAATTCTTCGGCTCTTGCGATAGCGCCTTTCATGCCTTCACTGCCCGGAGTCAGTTCAATTGTGGCCCCGCATGCTTTGAGCAGCATGCGGCGTTCGATACTCATGGTTTCCGGCATGGTCAGTATCACTTTATAGCCCTTTAACGATGCCACCCATGCGAGTCCTATTCCTGTATTACCGCTTGTAGGCTCTATTATCAGAGCGCCCTTTTTAAGAATACCTTTTCTTTCCGCGTCCTCTATCATTGACAGCGCCGCACGGTCCTTTACGCTTCCGCCGGGGTTGAATGATTCAATCTTGACAAGCAGTCGGGCTTTAAGTCCTTCCGAATGTTCTATATTATGTACTTCAAGCAACGGTGTGTTGCCTATCAGCTCTGTCATATTGTTGAATATGCGTGCCATATTTATTATATGTTTGTAGTGGTAAATAGTACTGTCATTATGTGATTCATTCATGAGGCCTTACAGGAGGAGGTCCCATAGGTATCGGCGGCCCGATTGTCGGATTTCTCGGACCTCCGAAGTGCTTGTCGTGATTTGCCCGTATGACTTCATACAGGATGCCACCTAAATCTACACCTATCACGTCGCGTTTGTTCAGTCGGTAATAAGGTTCCATTATAGGTATGGTTTCCCAACGGCCCGTGCCGGAGTTGTACACACGTCGTGCGCCTACGTTGACGCCCCAATGTTCATGCAGGTTTATGCCGAAGTATCCTCCATAGCCTGAGGCTCTCATATAGGGGAGTGTCTGCGGGTTTATGTACATGCTGTTGAACGAATGTGAGCCGAATACTGTAAGTGAAAATGTGTCGTTTATGCGCCATACCATATTGCCGCTAACTCCATATGTCGTGTTAAGTCCCCGGTAATACCCGTACTTGTCGGCGTTAAGACTTCCTGTAAAAGTAACGTTTCCAATCTGTTGGCTGATGTTTAAAGATCCGCTTTCTATACCCATAAGTCCGGGCATTGCCGCTCTGCTTCCCGCTGCATAAAAAGCTCCGCTTTCCCATGTGGCTATAGGTGCTATGCCGGCTATTGCGTAGTTGTATGGACGAAATGTCATTGCTCCGCTCTCTTGCCATGACATGAGTGGTGTGGATGTATAATCAAATAATGGCCGTTGGGTATCTATATAGTGACGGTTAAAGTCGCGTTGAAATTGTCTGAGCGCGTCAGACGATACTTTTTCTTGGCTGTCGGGCGTCTCCGTCAGTCCTGTGTTATCTGATATATCTTGTGCGGATATCGTAAAGTGGCATAATAATATGACGATTGCTAAAAGTCTCATAACGTTACTGTAGTGATGGACATTTGCAAACTTACAGAAAATCTTTGGAATAACCGAGAAAAGAG
>LUJO01000035.1 GCA_001689405.1 Candidatus Homeothermus arabinoxylanisolvens
TTTGCCCAATTCCACATCAGCCCGAATGTGAAGGAACGTGAGTATCTGACGGAAGATGAACTGAAAGCGTTGATGACGCATGAGTTCGGGGATGCAAAGCTGTCCTATATCCGTGATATTTTCGTCTTCGCCAGCTTCACCGCCCTGTCTTTCGTGGACATCAAGGAACTGACCAATGACAACATCGTGGAAGTGAACGGTGAGAAGTGGATATTGTCCAAACGGCACAAGACGAAAGTGCCGTTCCAAGTGAAACTGCTGGATATTCCCTTACAGATAATAGAGCGTTACCGCCCCTGTCAGGAGGATAACCTCGTGTTCCCCAATCTCAACTACTGGTCTATTTGTAAACCTCTGAAAAAGGTGATGAAAGAGTGCGGGATAATAAAGGACATCTCGTTTCATTGCTCAAGACATGGGTTCGCGACCCTTGCTTTGAGTATGGGTATGCCGATTGAAAGCGTGAGCCGTGTTTTGGGGCATACGAACATAGTCACGACCCAAATCTACGCCAAAATCACAACACAGAAATTGGATAACGACCTTACCATGCTCGGCAACAGGCTGAACCAATCGTTTAACAATGTATCAATGGCAGGACAATGAAGAGGAACATAATCGAAATCACAGAACACGGTACTGTGATTATACCTGACAGGGATATACGGATGAGTGAAGCGGAGCTTGTCAGTCTGTTCGGGGTTATCGCTCCTACCGTCCGTACTGCAATCCGAGCCGTTTATAAAAGCGGAATACTGAAAGAGCATGAAGTACAGCGGTATATCCATCTGTCGGACAAATGTAGCATGGATGTTTACTGCCTTGAAATGGTTGTCGCTCTCGCTTTCCACATCCGTTCATACGGAGCGAAACGGGTACGCAATGCCATACTTGAAAGGTTGTACTTGCGAAAAGAGAAAACAAGCATCTTCTTTTCGCTGGGTGGTAGAATGGAAACAATTAAATATCAAGCATGAAGTGTATTGATATGACGACATGAAGTAATGAAACCGATGCGTATTCCCATTGCCGACAATTCATTTATACAAGTGTTTGAATAGGCGCATTGCCATTCATTCACATGAATGCGACAATCCCGAAGAGTCAGCCATCATAGTGTAGTGCTTCTTCGGGATTTCTTATGGTTATGGTCTCCGATATACTGCAAGTTTTTCATACCGTGTGTTTTTTGCACCGTTCTGCTGTGATTTGCGTATCAAGGTTTTAAGTGGCTCACTCTAACTTTGCATACGATTATTTATCAACCATTTAAGCGTATGAACAATGAGTAAATCAGACATCAGCAAGGAGGAGTTTATCCGGGTGGGTACGACCCTCTACAAGTTAGTGAACCAGCCCCGACTGAACGGCGGCTATGTGAAGAAACGCATCGTGTGGAACAACGAGACATTACGGCAGGACTATGGCAAGCACTATCTCGCCACCGTGCCGAAGTATGACGGTTTCTGCACGGTTCCCGACCATGTGAATTACCGTCCGATAGTGGAAAAGTTCCTGAATCTCTATGAATCAATAGACCACAAGCCGATGGAGGGTGACTTTCCCTCTATCCGTTCATTGGTAGAGCACATCTTCGGAGAGCAATACGAGTTTGGGATGGACTACCTGCAACTGCTATACCTGCGCCCCATTCAAAAGTTGCCTATCCTGCTGTTGGTGTCGGAAGAACGCAACACAGGCAAAAGCACGTTTCTGAACTTTCTGAAAGCCCTGTTTCAGAACAACGTGACATTCAACACCAACGAGGACTTCCGCAGCCAATTCAATTCCGATTGGGCAGGTAAGCTACTTATCGTGGTGGATGAAGTGTTGCTTAGCCGCAGGGAGGACAGCGAGCGGTTAAAGAACCTGAGTACCACATTATCCTACAAAGTGGAAGCTAAAGGAAAAGACCGTGATGAAATCAGTTTCTTCGCCAAGTTTGTGCTGTGTTCCAATAACGAGTACCTGCCTGTCATCATAGATGCTGGGGAAACACGTTATTGGGTGCGGAAGATAGACCGCTTGCAATCGGATGATACCGACTTCCTGCAAAAGCTGAAAACGGAAATACCTGCTTTCCTCTACCATTTGCAACACAGGCAGCTATCCACCGAGAAAGAGAGTCGTATGTGGTTTGCCCCGTCACTACTGCATACCGAAGCCTTGCAGAAGATTATCCGCAGCAACCGCAACCGATTGGAGATTGAGATGTGCGAACTTATACTTGACATCATGGCAAGTATGGGTATTGACACTTTCTCTTTTTGCTGCAATGACATTCTCACATTGTTGGCAAACTCGTATGTCAAAGCGGAGAAGCACCAAGTAAGAAAGGTATTGCAGGAGTGTTGGAAGCTCACGCCTGCACCGAACGGACTGACATACACCACCTACCAACTGAACTACAATCGGGAGTGTCGGTATGAGCCGATAAAGAGAGTGGGACGCTTCTATACCGTCACAAGGCAGCAACTCGAAACGCTGTAACTCCATTGTCTTTTTGTTGAATTGTTGAATATGGATATAATCCTACTGATAATAAACAATATACGCTCTCAATAAAATCTCAACAGACCAAAAGAGAAGTTGAGACGAAAAATCCGACCGATTGTTGGTTTCTATTTTGGCGAGTGGTTTGTTGAGCGTATGTTGAGTATCTATTTGTGTGGATATAAGCACATTGCATATATCATTCAACGAATCAACGATTTTCATTCACCATTAAAACCATAGGAAGATTATGACTACACAGGAAGCAAAGAAGATACATATCGCAGACTATCTGCAAAGTTTGGGCTACAACCCCGTCAAGCAGCAGGGCAAAAGCCTTTGGTACAAATCACCGTTCAGGGAGGAAACGGAAGCATCGTTCAAGGTGAACACCGAACTCAACCAATGGTACGACTTCGGAACAGGCAAGGGCGGCAACATCATCGCTTTGGCGCAGGAGCTTTACGGTTCGGACTATGTGCCTTACCTGCTTGGCAAGATAGCGGAACAAGCACCGCACGTCCGTCCCGTGTCTTTCTCTTTTCGCCAGCAGGCATCCGAACCGAGTTTCCAACATTTGGAAGTGAGAGAACTCACGCACCCTGCATTGCTCCGTTACTTGCAGGAGCGTGGAATAAACACCGCATTGGCGCAAGCTGAATGTAAGGAACTGCACTTCGTCCATAACGGCAAGCCCTATTTCGCCATCGGGTTCCCGAATGTGGCAGGAGGCTATGAAGTACGCAACCGTTTCTTCAAGGGTTGCATCGCCCCGAAGGACATCAGCCATATCAGACAGTCGGGAGAACCGAGAGAGAAATGCCTCGTGTTCGAGGGTGTGACGGATTATCTTTCATTCCTCACCTTACGGATGAAGAACTGCCCGACCATGCCCAACCTTGACAGGCAGGATTACGTTATTCTCAATTCCGTTTCTAATGTATCCAAAGCCATAGACGTGCTACACGGGTATGAGCGCATACACTGTCTGCTCGACAATGACGAGGCAGGGCGGAAAGCGTATTGGGAACTGGCAGGAGAGTTTACCGGACGTATCAGGGACTTCTCTCAAAACTACAACGGGTACAAAGACCTGAACGATTACCTGTGCGGCAAGCCCTTGTCCCAATCGGCAGAGCCGATAAAGCAGGAGAAGCAAGTCCAATCCGCAAGGCGGATGATGCAGCCACCGAAAAAGCGAGGGCTGAAGATGTAGAGAGAGGATGCTTGCTGCGACACGGATATTTGCCAACGGAAAATACCATAGCTTATTAGGGAATTTTCCGAGCCGCATTGCAAGCAACGCTGAAAATCCCCCAATAAGCCAAAGAGGTTGCACCTCTCTGGACACTCCGAAGCCAACGGCAAAAGCCGTACAGGAGTAAACCATCAACCATTGTTTTGCAAACTAAAAAGAAAGGATTATTATATGGGCTACGCAGTATTACACATGGAAAAGACAAGCGGAACGGATGCTGCTATGTCAGCACACATAGAGCGCACCATCAAACCGAAGAATGCCAATGAGAGCAGGACGCATCTCAATCGGGAGCTGATAAGGTTCCCTGACGGAATGGAGAACAGGACACAAGCCATACAGCACCGATTGGACACCGCAGGACTGACACGCAAAATCGGCAACAACCAAGTAAGGGCAATCCGTGTCCTGCTTACGGGAACACACGAGGATATGGTACGCATCACCAACGAGGGCAGACTTGACGAGTGGTGCAGCGACAATCTGAAATACCTTGCCGATACATTCGGCAGGGAGAATATCGTGTCGGCAGTCCTGCACATGGACGAGCAGACACCGCACATACACGCCACCCTTGTACCAATAGTCAAGGGAGAGCGCAAGCGCAAGAAGAAGGAGGAACAGGTAAAGAAGCGATACCGTAAGAAGCCGACAGATACAGCCCGACTGTGTGCCGATGAGATTATGACACGTGCCAAACTCAAATCCTATCAGGACACCTACGCCCAAGCCATGAGCAGTTACGGGTTGCAGCGTGGCATTGACGGCTCGGAAGCGAAGCATATCTCCACACGGCAGTATTACCGTGACCTGATGCAGCAGACGGAGCGGTTACGAACAGCCATAGGGCAACTCCAAGACCGCAAGAAAACGGCACAGGAAGAACTCAGGCAAGCCAAGAAAGAAGTTCAGACCGAGAAGCTGAAAGGTGCAGCCACGACCGCAGCCACCAACATAGCGGAAAGTGTCGGTTCTCTTTTCGGAAGTAACAAAGTCAAGACTTTGGAGAGGGAGAATTCCGCATTGCATCAGGTAGTTGCCACCCACGAGGAAACCATTGAAACGCTACAAGCCAAGATACAGACCATACAGACAGAACACAGCCGCCAAATGTTGGAGATACAGCAGAAGCACATCAAGGAGATACAGACAAAAGATACTGAACATAAGAAAGAGGTATCAAGGCTTACAACCTTGTTGAACAAGACCTTGAAATGGTTTCCGCAAATAAAGGGTATGCTCAATCTCGAAAGGTTTTGCCTTTCCGTAGGTTTCAGCAATGAGCAGACAGCGACCTTGCTTACAGGTAAACCTGTTGATTACAGCGGTGAACTATATTCGGAAGAACACAAACGGAAATTCATGGCAAAAGAGGTCAAAGCCAAAGTGTTCTCTGACAATGGAAGGCTTATCCTTACGATTGACTTGCGACCTATCGGGGAATGGTTCAGGGAGCAGTTTGAGAAGTTAAAACAAAGAATACACCGACCTATATCGCCTCCAAGGAAAGATAGGGGAATGAAATTGTAGCCACATGGTTTCTTTTTCATTCAGGTTAAGCACTTTGTGTGTGGCAGTACAAGGTTTTCTGCGGAAAATGCTGTAATTTTGTAGGCGTTAGAATAATACAAGAAACGAATGAAAAAGTGGAAGAAAATAACAAGCACAATTATGTTGATGGCAGGTTTAATGCTATCATGTTTTCCTGTAGTATTCGCCCAAAACAAAAAATACAATCCATTTTATTATCCAGAGTTGAGCGAATATGCCGATAGCAACCGAATTGATTTCAGTTCCGAATATAGAAAATGGCTTATGCCGGACAGTTCCGAAAAGTTTGAGGATATTACCCTTGAATTACTAGACAGCGGTTATGTTTTTGAAAGGTCGTTGTTCAACTCGGAGCTGTTCATTTATGAGGATATAAATGGCAAGTCTCTCTACTTCAAGGAAACTTCATTCGATGGAGTACTTGGTGAAAAATATGCCCGTATAGAAATGTTCATCAATCCGGAAGTCGAACGCACAGACTCTCTTACATTCAAAGTAAAGGGCAAATCAAAAGTCAAAAAGAATGTATGTGACTTTACGGGAGAAATACATATTGAACATATATACAATATATGGGAACGGGCAGACGACCCGGGTAGTCCAGATTATTATGTTATGGTGTGTAACTATCTGTTCAAAGAAGATGAGACACAATATGGTACGGGATTTTTCAAAGGCACGTATGGCGTGTACTGCCATATAGACAAAGCCAACAAAAAGGTCTGTTTTGATATTGACTTGGGAGGAGGTGACGGTTACAATAACCGCAATTATGTTGGCACATGGCAAAGCTACAAGACCAAAGCAGAAAAGAAATGTATTTGGGGAGATTACCGCCTGCCATATACCTTTGATTTTGATATTGGCGATGGAGAGATGCGTGTCAATCCAAAATACAATAGTCCCGAATGGGAACAATGGCAATCGGAATCGTTCAACCCGGACGAAAAAGTCCGTTGGTGGGAAAATTCTCAAAAAGGAGGTAAGTGGAAAAGCAATGGCCGTAGAAATAACATCAAAGACAATGAAACTGACCAATAAAGAAATATCTGCACTACTTAACAAATCTGCGGAAGTGCGTTACAAATATTCCATCAAGCGGATTGCGGACGCAGACTGCTTGTGGACTATTTTCTCAAGTGATGGCAGTTATTGTCTGATTGCCAATAACGGATATCAAATGTTTCCTATATGGCCTTTCAAGGAATATGTGGAGATATATCTAGGTGGAAAAGCAGTAGGATATGACGTCGTTTCAATAGATTTGAATAAATTTGAAAATGAAGTGATTGACATTATTTACGGTAACAACTTTTCAATCGCTGTTTTCCCTGTATCGGATGATGACTCCGGGAAGATTGTAGATCTTGATACTTTTGTAAAAGATTTATCTGTTGAACTTGAAAACTACCGATAATGAGCCGCAATAAGATAGAAATCCAATCTAGGATCAATCGGTTGAAGCGGGCTGGTGATTTCAGTCACTTGCGGTCTTTTCTTCTGAAATTGCTATCGAATTACCCCGAAGAGTATTATTTTATGGCCGAACTGTCAAATGCCTGTTATCAGTTAAGGAAATATGATGAAGCACTTACTTATGCGCATGAAGCATATAAATTAGCCCCTGATGATTATTGGGTAAGATATATTTATGGCTGTGCTTTAACCGCAAAAGACAAGCTGGATGAAGCGGCTGAAATGTTTGATTCAATCATAGCCTGTAATGTTGCTTTTCTTGCTTATTATGAGCATGGTGAGGGAAAAAGATGGGCTGAATCTCTTTTGAATGACAGTAGGTATATGAGAGCCGCCATTTATCAGCAAGAAGGTAATAATCTTGAGGCACGAGATTTGTTCCAAACTCATAAGTCTATAAGAAGGCATGGGCTATATAGCGATTTTTCAATCAAGCAGGTTAATGGGCATCTGAGATGGTTGGATATGATTATCGGTGATACCGACAGGGATTATTCTATCTCAAAATATCGTCCGCAGTTCTATAATTCCGAAAGATGCTATATTCGGAATGAATGGACTTCAATCTTCGATATTGGCAAATCGTTTGCTGATGGCATCCTTACAGAAGAAGAGTATATCAAAATCGAGACAAAATATATTGCTACGGCTATTGAATTGGCAAGATTGGCAGGCTGCACATATCTTACGGTAAGTTACATTGAAGGTGATTCAACGGATATTGTTGATTCCGTCAATAGTCATAAGCTGAATCATGTCCTGATTGAAAACGCAAAGACAATAAGCCGAGGATTAAGAGTTTCACTAAATGACTGCCCGGACTTCCTTCGTCTATGTCTGCGTGAATGTTGTTGGGCGATATTCTCCAGTAAGACGCATAATTTTCTTGTCGAGTTTGGCTACGACTATTATATGCATATCCATACTGTCGTGCCAAAAAATCAAGTTGTTGAAATTGTAAACAGAAACGGATTGTATCTTCGCCCATGAAACGGACCGATAAACGATTTTGGATATAACCAGAGAAGTTAAGGAAATCATGTTGAGGATTTAATGTGTTATTGAAAGAAATGTATTACCTTTGTGGCACATACGAGATGCCAAGAAAGCATATCAAAGCAGAATACAGCAACAAGAACGGTTGGCAATTCGTTACCTCAAAATCTGGTAATCTTCCCAAAGTCCTTATTATAAAGGGATAAGGATTATATTCCAAAATTACGAAAAATAATTGTAATCTTTAATATCTGACCGCAAAAATATTTCAACCGTTAAGAACCGGCTTTAAGATTGTTTTATTACGATTGAGTATACGGTTTTGTTGCACGCAGTATCTCGCGCTTTCCTCCCGGAGGACCCGGAAGTCGTTCCACTTTAAGCCCTAATTCGGTCAGCATACGTCTTATCGAGCCTTTGGCGCAGTATGTAGTCAGAACTCCTCCCGGTGCCATGACGTCAACCGTTCGTTGCAAAGTCCCTCTTCCCCATATGTCGGGCTGTTTTTCCGGAGCGAAGGCGTCATAATATACTATATCTATGTCATGCGGCAGGTCGGCTGTCATGAAATCGGCCTGTCGTTTTTCAAGAGTAAAGGTCTCGGTGATGTTTACCGGTGTGTCCCATGCGGCGCGGTTTACGGCTTCGATTAAAGGCAGGTCATAGCCGAGGCGCTGTGATATGTCAGGCCCCAACGGGTAAAGTTCAAAAGCAATGTAGTGAACGGATATGTCTTTACATTCGGCCGATACCGCGGCATTTAATCCTGTGCCAAAGCCAACTTCCAGTACACGCAACGGCCGGTCGTAGTCTTGTCGCGCTCTATGCCGCAAGGCGCAATCGCGATATATGTATCGGCTCTCCGTTACGGCTCCTTTGATTGAGTGGTAATGTTCGTCAAGCTGTGGCAGATATATGGTGGGAGAGCCGTCGGCCGTCGATTGTATGACGTATTGCGGTTTCATATCGGGTTATGTCGGTAAACAATTTTATTCTTTCAGTTGTATTAAAAATTAAATTGAAGTTTCAACCTTATATGAGGATAATGAAAAGAAAATATATCGTGTGGCTACTTATGGCTGTGATGGCCATAGGAGCTTCGGGACTGTCTTCTTGCGGTACTCTGCACAGTTATTGGGGCGTAGAGAACGATTATGTCTATGACTTTGATGACTATGGTCATAAACATAAGCATAAAAAGCATAAGAAACACAAAAAACATCATCACCACCACCATCACCATCATGACTGATGGCTGAAGTAGAAGTCAAGCACGTCACGGGCGGCGGTAAATGAACTTTGCTGGTTGTTCAGGACGCGGACCTCTTTCTCGCGGAGCATCTTTTCCACTTCGGGATCGTTGTAGAAGTGGCGGCGCAGTTTTTCGTTAATGGTCTCAAACATCCAGTAACGGGCTTGCTCACGGCGTTTTTGTTCAAAATATCCGTTTCCTTTTACAAAATCGAAGTAACGGTCTATCATGTCCCATACTTCCTTAATGCCGAGGTCATAATATCCGGAATAACAGAGTACTTCGGGCATCCAACCCGATAATGTGGGTGGAAACAAATGCAGGGCGCTGCGGAATTGGGCTTGGGCAAGGCGCGCACGGTCTATATTGTCGCCGTCGGCCTTGTTTATGACAATGCCGTCGGCCATTTCCATAATGCCGCGTTTTATACCTTGCAGCTCATCGCCTGTACCTGCAAGTTGTATAAGTAGGAAAAAGTCGACCATTGAGTGTACTGCCGTCTCGCTTTGTCCTACTCCTACGGTCTCGACAAATATGTTGTTGTAGCCTGCTGCCTCACACAATACTATGGTTTCTCTTGTCTTGCGTGCTACGCCTCCGAGACTTCCGGCTGACGGGCTGGGACGCACAAACGCCGACGGATGTACCGCAAGACGCTCCATGCGGGTCTTGTCGCCGAGTATGGAGCCTTTTGTACGTTCGCTTGAGGGGTCTATTGCAAGTACAGCGAGTTTGCCTCCGTCTTTGAGAACATGCAGCCCGAATGCATCTATTGATGTCGATTTTCCGGCACCCGGAACGCCGGTTATGCCTATACGCCTCGAATTGCCTGAATAGGGCAGACACTTTTCTATCACCTCTTGTGCCACCGCCTGATGTGCCGGTGACAGACTTTCGACAAGAGTGACGGCCCGGCTTAGTGTGGTGACGTCGCCCTTGAGTATGCCTTCAACCAACTCGCCCGACGTGGGGAGCGGACGACGGCTTCTCGGTTTGAGATATGGATTGACCGACGGAGGTTGTGCCACTCCGCCGTTTACGGTCAATCCTATATATTGTTTGTCATTTTCTATATGCTTGTGTTGGTCCATGATGAATGATGACGGTTTGTTTATTTATATTCTCCCGTGACTCTTACAATTGATGTCGGTCGGTCGGGATCATTGGTTATTATTGTTATTCGTGAGTTGAGTATATCATTGTTATCTGACTGCGAAGGAACAACCTTTATGGTCAGCCGCCCCTGTGCGCCTCCCTTTATCTTGTCTTTATTCACTCTTACAGATACTGACGGATCAAGAGTGGATACCTTTCTTATAATCAGCGGGTCCTTGCCGAAGTTGTCTATTGTGATATCCCGTTCGTAAGTATCGCTGCGGCTTATCTCGCCCAAATCTATCGAAGTCTCCGACAGTGCTATGCGCGGAGCCTTCTCAAGCTGCTCTTTGGTGAGTTTGCTGAAGTCTTCGTTGATGATGGCCATTATGTCAACCGTCTTTCCCTCCGTATTGTCTGTGTCGGGAAAGAATGTGGCTTCATGGTTTACAAGGCCCCAGTCATTGTCGCGCGACGTGTCGTAGAAGAATGTGAAAGTGGTCTGCTCGCCCGGGGGGACAGCTCGTGGAGCTATGTCGACTTTTATAAATTCGGGTAGTCCGCTGACCGACGGATGTATTGTGTCGGAACTTTGGTTGTAGCCCTCAAGAAAGCCTGTTTTGACGCGCCCTTTTGATATCTCGCCCATGGGCAGCGACGAATTACGTAATTTAAGCGGCCCTACCTCTATCGGGAAGCGGGCCCTAAGGGTGTTGGATGCTCCTATTACCACGCCTTTTATTGTAAGAATACTTTGCGAGGGTTCGCAATTGGTTTCTACCTTTACTTTCTTGTTGAACTTTCCGGGGCGTCCGGCCGGATTGTACGTGACTTTTACAGTGGCGGTGTCGCCGGGAGCTATACCGTCTGACGTAAATGCCGGTACCGTACATCCGCAGGATGCGCGGGCGGCAAGTATCACTAAAGGTGCATCGCCGTCGTTTACCACTCTGAATAGTGCATCTACATTGCCCATGTCTTCATCAAACGCTCCGAAGTCATGGACTGTTTCGAGCCATCTGGCTGCAGGCCCGGCATTTGCCGTGAAAGCGCTGACGGCAATACATGATATTGCCGATAAAAGTATCTTGAACTTCATTCAGGTCTGTTTTATTTTGGTATGACTACACCTTTTATGCGCAGTACTTTGCGGTCACCCTTGATGTTGGATTTTATCTTTACCGCTTTTTCAAATTCACCGGGACGTCCTGTGGGGTCATATATGACTTTGAGTTTTGCAGTCTCTCCGGGTTTTATCGGTTCGCGCGGTATTTTTGGAGTGGTGCAGCCGCATGACGCAGATGCCGAAATTATGATGAGAGGTGCCGTGCCTGTATTTTTTATAACAAAGTCATAGCTTACCTCTCCATCGGATTCTTTTATCGTACCGAAGTCGTGGGTTGTGGTGTTAAATGATATTTTCGGCTCTCCGGCCGCCATTACCGCAAACACCATAGTAAGTGCAATAAACGAGAATAAATATCTTTTCATATCAATTGTATAGTTGAAGTAAGTGACATTATAACACGTAAAGATACTAAGTATGCGGTGTCACAGTCTGAAATACAGGTTAAATTAAGTTAATATACGGTAGGAAGGGAATTGTCGACCCCGAGGCCGAAGAGGGCATAGTCATACCATACTGGGTCTTCAGGGCGCATTTCACGCAGGGTTTCAGTCAGCGATATCACCGATTTTTTATCATTTGCCTTACGCTGCAGCAGTCCGAGTTCTCTTGCCGTATTGCCCACATGGACATCGAGCGGTATGTAAAGCTGCGACGGTTTTATGACGTCCCATACCCCGAGATCCACTATGCCGTCGTCCCTTACAAGCCATCGCAGTGCCATGTTTACGCGCTTGAGGGCGGAGTTGTCGAGATTGCCGGGCAGACATCGGGGATCATGGCACCCTCCGTTGGCCGCTGACAACTCTCCGTTGAGTGCTTCGACGAGTTTCCATGCAGGCTGTTCGGCCGACGCTATGCCTCGTGAACGGGCAAAGTCGGCCAGTGAACCGTAGCGGCTGTAGATGGCTTTGAGTCCCCGCAGGAAGTGCCTGAAATCCTTGGCGAAAAACGTGCGGTGTATGTTCATGTCGGGAAGATCTTCGTAGCCTTCGTCTATGACATACTTATAAGGCTCATACTCCATAAGGGAGAGCATTTTCTCGCAGTTGCGACATATCATCTTGCGGTTGCCCCATGCTATAGTCGAACTTAGCAGCGACACGATCTCTATGTCCTGCAACCGATTGTATCGGCGGGGAAACTGTACGGGGTCGCGGCCTATGAAGTCCGGATTATTTATGCGTGCCGCTTCCTGATCAAGCAGCCCTTTGAGCTCGGAATGTGTCATTTCGGTCATAATCGTTATTTTATCTTTGCGAGGTCATCGCCTGACGGCATCTGAAATATCTTTAGCCCGAATTCCTTAATCACCGCTATCGCGTGGTCAAATATGTCGGCCTGCATGTATTCGTAGGGTTTCCATGCCGTGTATGATGAGAAGAAATAGAGTTCCAGCGGTAAGCCCTGCGGAGTAGGCTGCAACTGACGTATCATAAGAAACATTTTTTCATCATCATTTACCACAATGTGCGGATGATGCATAAGGTAGTTCTCAAGATAATGACGGAATACACGCAGATTCCCTTCGGTCTCGCCCGTGCGTTCCATGCCGTCAAGCCAGCCGGCTTCTTCGTAACGGCGCATCTCGTCGGGAGTACAAAAGCGTATAGTGTTCATGTCAATGTTGATTGACCTCATTATACGCCGGGCTCCGCTTTCCTGCATGCCGTTCCAGTTCTGAAATGATTCGCTGATCAATGAATAGGGTGGTACGGTTACGATTGTATTGTCGTAATTCTGTACTTTTACCGTTGTAAGCGCTACGTGCTTTACTATGCCGTTTACATTGCGTGAGGGTATGGTTATCCAGTCGCCTGTCTTGAGCATTTTGTTGACCGACAGCTGCACTCCGGCTACGAGTCCGAGTATGGTGTCCTTGAACACCAGCATGAGTACTGCCGCTGACGCGCCGAGGCCGGTTAGTATTACCGCCGGATTCTTGTCAAGCAACGCACTTATGCCTATTATTACGCCCACGCATATCGCAATCAGCTTCAGCATTTGTGCCAAACCGTTGAGCGGATGATGCTTTAGCCCGGTCTCTTCAGTCGATGCTATGTGCAGCCCGTCAAGTACGGCCAAGCATAAATTCACGCACACGACTATAAGCCATATAAGTATGGCCTTGCGTGCATAAAACAGAGCTTCGGGATGGCCTTGAAACACAAGCGGGGTGAAGAAATACAGTATTATGGGGAATACAAGATGCTTCAGCGAGTTGAGCACATCTATATTCAGCAGATAGTCATCCCATTTCGTGTCTGTTTTTGCCGTGGCTTTAAGTATAAGCTTTACGATGATTTTTGTGTAGAGCATGTATATTATTGACGCTACGACAAGTGCTGCGGCAAGTATTGTAAACTGTCCGAGCAGATTCAGATTGTCAACCTCGACACCTATGTCTTGGAGTATTTCTTCCATATAACTTTTAATAAACGGGGACGGGCTCGACACGCGGGCTCGTCCCCTTGTTATCGGGTATGTAGGGAAAAATAATATTATTCTTCCTCTTCCTTCATGTTGTGGAATACGTTTTGTACGTCTTCGTCCTCCTCAAATTTTTCGAGAAGTTTCTCCAGTTGTACACGCTGTTCGGCGGTTACCTCTTTCAAGTCGTTAGGTATGCGCTCAAACTCGGCACTGATTATTTCAAAGCCGTTTTCTTCAAGATACTTCTGTATGTTGGCAAACTCCTCAAATGCGCCGTAGAGCATGATTTCGTCTTCATCGGCCTCCACTTCGTCAACGCCGTAGTCGATAAGCTCGAGCTCGAGGTCTTCGGTCGACATACCTTCTTTGGGTTTTATCTTGAACACGCTCTTGTGCTCAAACAGGAATGACAGTGAACCCTGTGTGCCGAGGGTGCCTCCGTGTTTGTTGAAATAAGAGCGTACATTGGCTACGGTACGTGTATTATTGTCGGTGGCAGCCTCTACTACAATGGCTATTCCGAACGGGCCGTATCCTTCATATACAATCTCCTTATAGTCGCCGGCTTCCTTGTCGGTAGCTTTTTTGATGGCGCGTTCAACAGTGTCCTTAGGCATGTTGGCGGCCTTGGCGTTCTGCATCAGCACACGCAGACGGGGGTTTGTATCGGGGTCGGGACCGCCGGCTTTAGCCGCAATGGTAATTTCCTTACCGATACGGGTAAATGTCCGCGACATATTGCCCCAGCGTTTCAGTTTTCTTGCTTTACGGTATTCAAAAGCTCTTCCCATAATATTGAATGTTTATATTTTTGTTTGTATGATTTATCTTAATGTGGCGCCTGTCTGTTTTTGCAGGTTGGTCACTATCTTGTTCATTATGGCCTCGATCTGTTTGTCCTGCAGGGTCTTTTCGTCATCCTGAAGCGTGATTGATATGGCATAGCTTTTCTTGCCCGGTTCAAGATTCTTTCCACAATATACGTCAAACAGGGTCACATCGCGCAGCAGCTTCTTTTCGCTGTCGCGTACTATTTTCTCAATACGGTCCATGGTCACCCCTTCATCTATGAGCAGTGCGAGATCGCGCTTGACCGGATGAGTCTTGGGCAGGGGAGTATATGTGACTTTTTTCTTGACCGCAAGTTTTACTATCGCCTGCCAATCGAGTTCGGCATATATCACTTCTTGTTTTACTCCGCAACGTTTAAGCATCTGTTTTGTTACGGTGCCTATGACGCCGAGCTCTTTGCCGGAGCGTGTCGTTATTTTAACGGCATCATTAAGTTTTTTGTCGGTTGTGGCAGTAAGCTCCGTCTCTCGTGCGGCTATGCCGAGTCGTGCAAATATGTTGGCTACGATAGCCTTCATATCAAAGAATGTGGATTTTTCTTCCGGACGAGCCCAGTTGCCGGTGCGTATATTGCCTGTAAGCCACAGCGCGAGGCGGTGAGCCTCAGTGTATGGAGCTATGGGGTTGTCAGCTGTCGATTCTATAGACGGATCGCATGAATATACATTGCCGAATTCGTAAAGCATCATGTCGGGGTCGCGTCGGTTTACATTGTGCTCTATTGTTTCAAGTCCACCGAACAGCAGTGTCATGCGCATGACATTGAGATCATTGCTCAGCGGATTCAATAATTTTACAGGCACATGACGTTCATCGACGAGATCTTCGTAATAAGCTTCTGCCGTAAGTGAATTATTCAGAATCTCATTGAATCCGGTCGCGCTCAGCTGGTTGCTTATCAACTCGCGCAAATCATTGGACTTGTCGGTGATAGTTTTAAACGAAAGGCTTGAGTGGAGCGTGTTGGAGAACTCGACGTTGTTGTAGCCGTATATGCGCAGTATGTCTTCAACTACATCGCACGGGCGCTGTACATCTACCCTGTAGGTGGGTACGAGCAGTCCCACGCAAGAGTCATCGCATGCGGTTATCTCCATTTCAAGAGACCGGGCTATGGCGTTGACTGTGTCATGAGGTATTTTTTTACCTACAAGCGAGTCCACATAACCGTATTCAAGTTTTACAGGAAACGGTTTTACCGGTTGTGGGTATATGTCGATGACATCTCCGCATATTTCTCCTCCGGCGAGTTCTTTCACCATAAGGGCGGCCAGTTTGAGGCAATATAATGTGGCATTGGGGTCAGTGCCGCGTTCGTAGCGGAAAGAGGCGTCGGTGCTAAGGCCGTGACGACGAGCCGTTTTGCGTATGGAGGTCGGGTTGAAGTACGCGCTCTCAAGGAATATGGAGGTGGTGGTTTCTGTAACTCCGGAATCAAGACCGCCGAATACTCCGGCTATACACATGGGTTGCTCGGCGTTGCATATCATCAGATCACGCGGGTCAAGTTTGCGTTCAACCTCATCGAGAGTGGTAAACGGTGTGCCTTCCGCGCAGTGGCGTACCACGACTTTCCCACCGGCTATTTTGTCGACGTCAAAGCAATGCAGCGGTTGTCCCATTCCGAGCAGAATGAAGTTTGTTATGTCGACAATGTTGTTGATAGGACGTTGTCCTATGGCCGACAGATAGTTTTTCAACCATTCGGGACTCTCAGCCACTTTGATGTTGCGTATGGTCACTCCGGAGTAGCGGGGACAAGCGTTATAGTCATCTACCTCGACTGCGATGGCACCATCGGGAGTATCGGTCTTGAACGCATCTACGGCCGGTCGGTGAAGTTGCGACGGAGTCGCATGGCATGCAAGCCAAGCCGACAAATCGCGGGCCACGCCGTAGTGTGAGGCCGCATCC
The DNA here is from genome assembly GCA_001689405.1 of Candidatus Homeothermus arabinoxylanisolvens. Lineage (GTDB taxonomy): Bacteria > Bacteroidota > Bacteroidia > Bacteroidales > Muribaculaceae > Muribaculum > Muribaculum arabinoxylanisolvens. The sequence goes on from LUJO01000035.1 coordinate 16,447, forward strand.
ACACGGTTGGGGGTAAGATCGACTTCTATCATGTAGTCGCTCTTAAGATTGTAATATTCGGCGGCGGGTGTACCGGGCTTGACATCTTTGTCAATGACTATTATGCCGTCATGCGAGGTGCCGGTGCCGATTTCGTCTTCGGCACATATCATGCCGAGCGACTCTACGCCGCGTATTTTTGAGCGTTTTATTACAAACTCGTTGTCACCGTCATAAAGAGTGGTGCCTACCGTAGCCACTACCACAGTCTGTCCGGCTGCGACATTAGGAGCTCCGCAAACAATCTGTACAGACACCGATGCGCCGAGATCTACTGTCGTTATGTGCAGATGGTCGCTGTTAGGGTGCTCTATACAAGTGAGTACCTTGCCTACGACTATGCCGCGCAGACCGCCGCGTATCGATTCCACTTCTTCTATACCGCCGACCTCAAGACCTATAGAAGTCAGTGCATCGGCCAACTCCTCGGGAGTAAGCGAGAAGTCGATATACTCTTTGAGCCAATTATAAGAGATATTCATTACTTATTTGCTTGTGGGTGACGCAGATTTACACGTCACACTATAATTTGCGCAAATTTACAAAAAAAATTGCACCTAACACTAAAGTGTCACTGTATAAATTACACACTTGTCTACTTGGCTAAAATAATAAAAAAGGGTCGCGCGATATCGAATCGCACGGCCCTTTCCAACTAATCATTATAAATGTAACCGTATGATGTACTATTGTGTCCGTATCATCTGCGCGGAGGTCCGAAACGGCCGGGGCCGGGACCGTGTCCTCTGCCCGGACCACGGTCGCCTCTGTCGTCAGGACGGTTGCCCTTGCCGAACGTATTGAAACGATAGGAGAATGTCAGCATGAAATATCGGGTGAGCGAGTTGTAGCTGCGGTCGTCAATATAGTTGGCGGTAACACTGCGCGATATGTTTTTGCGTTGTTGAAGCAGGTCGTATCCTTTCAGCGCTATGGTAGCTTCGCGCCCTTTGAGGAACTGATATGCGATCGATGCGTTCCACATCCATTGTTTCTGGTCGTATCCGGCCGAGTATCCGCTTGTAGCGCTGTAGCTTATGTCAGTGCTGAGAACGAGGCCGAACGGGGCAAACCAAGATCCGTTGAATCGGCCGCCGTAGGTCTGAACTTTGCGGCTTGCCGCAGACTGCAGGGTGTTGTGTGTTGTCTGCAGGTTGTAGAACGGACGCAACTCCGCTTCCCAATTCTCGGGACGGAAAGCCAGCGACACGGATGGCCCGAAGTTGAATGACCCGCTTCGGTTGCGTTCGCCGTTGTTGTAACCGATAGCCTGACTGTAACGGGTAAACATGTTGCCGTTGAACTGCCAGTTCTTGTTGCGGAACGGAAATGATACCATTGTAAACAAATCGGCATTCCAGTTGCCGTTGACGTTCTCATACGTCGTTGTCTGTCCGCCGGTCTCACGGTCAAAAGTGGTCTTGGAAACAATGCTGTTCTGTGTCACGCTTACGCTTCCCATAGCCATTATGGAGCGTTGAGCTTCGGGATTGAAGTCGCTGAACCTCATGCGCACATTCTGGCTGAATGCCGGCTTAAGGTCAGGATTACCGATGACTATACGCAGCGGATTGCTCTTGTCGGCTACGGGCTGGAGCTGTGATATGGACGGTTCGCGGGTCTGTCCGCGGTAGTCAAGTGTAAGATTGCGTGTCTTGTTGAATTTATAGCGGAACCGTAGATAGGGAGCTAAGTTCCAGACCCAACGGGTGTCGATGTTTCGGTCCTTGTTTATCAGGTCGTTGCTTTTTGACATCGAAGGCACAAAAGCGATACCGGCATCAAGGTTGTAGTCGCGCTTTACCTGTTTGAAACCAATCTGTATTCGCTGGTTGAAGAAGTCGTTGCGGAAACGGTTGCTCAACGAGTCGTTGAATATCTCCTGAGTATAGTCTACGATAGGATCGCCTGTCGGGGGATACGTGACAGGATGGTCGTATACAAGCTTGTCGGCGTTGTTCCATCGGTAACTCATGCGGTAACTGAATGTGAGGAAACGTCCGTTTTTCACGTTGCCGAGCGGTTCGGTCCATGTCATGCGCAGACCCACACGGTTGCTCCAGTTGTGATTGTCGGTATACTGGTCATATAGGTCAATCGAGTCGTTCAGCAGGAAGAAGCGGTTATAGGAGTAGCTGTAGTCATCCTCTCTCGTGTTGCTGAGGTTGTAGTCGAATGCAAGAGAGAAAGAGCGCCCTTGATGTGACTTGAAACTATGGTTAAACCATAGGTCGCCGCCGACTTCATAGGCTTTGCCGTCAGAATGTCCCTCGTTTATACTCCGGGTGACAAGTGTACGTGCTATGTCGCCGGCAAATGTGCGTGATGAGTCGGCACTTGCCGACTTGTTGAAGTTAAGCGAGAAGCGCGGTCGGAATTCCAAGGTGGTCAGAGAATCTTTTTTCCAGTGTACTCTGAAATCGCCGCGTATGTTATGGCCTTTGTCGCGTGATGCCGAGCGGCTGCTAAGATACGATGTAGAGTCGGCAAACAGGTATTGACGCTCCTGCGAGGTGCGTGTATTCTGGTCGGTATGGCTGTAGAACAGGTCGCCGCCTACACGGAATGTCTCGTCGCGTTTGCCTACATTGAAGTTTATACCGAATGACTGGGAGGTGTTTATGCCGTTGTTGCCTCCGAAGCGGCGGAAGCGATTGCCGTTGCTGTCTGTGAACCCGAGCTGGTTTATGTTATTGAAGTTTCCGAGGAATGTAATCTGGTTGTCATTCCAGAAGCGGTTTATGTTGAAGTCTGCGGCATAGCGTTCGTCAGTGCCGTAACCTGCGTTTACAACACCGAAATATCCGTTTTTCATGCCTTTTTTTACTGTCAGGTTTATCACTGTCTCCTCTTCGCCGTCATCGACTCCCGTAAGCCTTGCGAGGTCGCTTTTGCGGTCGACTACCTGTAGCTTGTCAATCATATTGACCGGAAGATTCTTGGATGCGACTTTTGGATCGTCAGAGAAAAATTCCTTGCCGTCTACAAGTATTTTTGTCACTTGCTTGCCTCCGGCGGTAATCTTGCCGTCAGAGTCGACATCGACACCCGGAAGTTTTTTCAGCAAGTCTTCCATTACGGCATTGGGCTGAGTCTTGTATGAACCGGCATTGTACTCTATCGTATCTTCTTTAGCCACTATCTCCGTCTTTACCGCCGTAATCACAGTCTCTTTAAGCATGACCGTCGACTCTTTCATGACGATAGGCTTCAGCCGGAGCGATGACTCGCCTATATTCACATTTTCGTAGTGATTGTCGTAGCCGATGTAGCTTGTCTGGATAATGTAATGCCCCTTCTTTACGTTTTTGATTGAAAACTTTCCGTTGATGTCGGTTGTGACACCTTTGACAAATGCGCTGTCTTTTGCGGCCAACAAGCGTACTGTGGCCTCAATCAGAGGCTCCTCGGAAGAGTCGGTGATTGTCCCTGTAATATTGGCAGCCAACGCTGCGCTGCAACTCAATAAACCTATAGCGAAAGACATCAACGTCTTTCGGATCGATAAACCCATAAACAATAGAATTGTAAATCGTTAGTGAAATTTTACAATCACTATGACTTGATAACCAAATAAAGGTTTAATTTGTATGTCAAAAAAATATTATGGGTATATGAGAAAATGTCGGTTTTGTATATCAGGTGGACGTTAAATATCATAAATAGAAACCAATGTCAGTCAAAGTCGATGAACGCAAGCGGCATGAGCGAATGTATGGAGGGGATGATGTATATGTCCTCGGCTCCGGCAAGCAGTACTTGAACATCGGCACCTGCGAGCTGTTCGTACTCAAGCAGGACCTGACGGCATGCTCCGCAAGGCGATATGGGAGCGGCTACTTCATGGCCCGATGTGTCGCGAGCGGCTATGGCTATGGCTTTGAACTTGGCTTCGGGATAGCGGGAATGGGCATAAAAAGCTGCTGTCCTTTCTGCGCATACGCCTGACGGATAGGCTACATTTTCCTGATTGGAACCTGTTATGATTTCTCCGTTGTCGAGAAGTATGGCGGCTCCTACGTGAAATTTGCTGTATGGAGCGTAGGAGTGACGGGTCATGGCACGTGCTTTGTCAACAAGGGTGCGTTGTGTGTTGTCAAGTTCACTATATGTTGCGGATAACAGCGGTGTGGATATGTCAATATTTTTCATAACGGAGGGCGTTTTTGCAAAGATATAACAAAAACGGGCCGAAGTCAATACTCTTCGGCCCGTTTTTTTATTGTTACAGGGAATGTTCTGATTTAAAGGTCCCAAATCACATAGAGTGCGCCCCAAGTGAAGCCGGCACCAAATGCCGTCAGTATGAGTTTGTCGCCTTTCTTGAGTCGGTCGCGATATTCGGTGAGACACAGAGGTATCGAGGCGGCTGATGTGTTGCCGTAATGCTCGATGTTCACGAGTACCTTGCTGTGGTCTATGCCCGCACGTTCGGCTACGGCTTCGATTATACGAAGATTGGCTTGATGGGGTACCAGCCAGTCCACATCATCCATTGAAAGTCCGTTGCGTGAAGCTACATCAAGCGATGAGGTCAGCATGTCGGTGACGGCATGCTTGTATACGGCCCTGCCTTCCTGATATATATAATGTTCAGCGGCGTCAACGGTATCGTGGGTAGCCGGATGCACCGAACCGCCTGCTTTCATGAGCAGATGGGGTAGGCCGGTGCCGTCAACGTGGAATACGCCGTCAATTATACCGACTTTCTCTTCCGACGGTTCTATCAGCATGCAGCCTGCGGCATCGCCAAACAGAGGACATGTCGTGCGGTCCTGATAATTGGTCATCGATGACATCTTTTCGGCAGCCACTACAACTATCTTCTTATACATGCCTGACCGTATGTAGGCTGATGCGTCCTGTAAGGCTACGAGAAAACCGGCGCATGCAGCCTGTATGTCGTAAGCATAGGCGCGGTTCATACCACACTCATGAGCTATGATTGAGCCGGTCGAGGGGAAGCGATAGTCGGGATTCGAGGTGGCGCATATAAGAAGGTCTACTTCTTCCGGCTTTGTCTCGGTTGATTCCAACAGCCGTTTTACCGCCTTGATGCCGAGGTAGGAGGAGCCTGCACCGTCCATGTGAAGTATGCGACGCTCCTTTATGCCTACACGCGTGGTAATCCACTCGTCGCTTGTCTCTACCATTTGCGACAGCATCTCGTTGTCAAGAATATCGTCGGGTACGTACGCGGCGATACCTGCTATTCTCGGATAAAGCATATTATAGTATGGTTACGTTAATACAAAACATCGTTTCCCGGGCAAACATATGCTACCCGGGAGTGATGTTATATAAAATGACTATGTTGTCAATATGCTTTAAACGGCTGCGGTCTTTTCGATAGCCACTTTACCACGGTAGTATCCACATTCGGGGCATACGGTGTGGTAGATGTGCCAAGAGCCGCAGTGCTGGCATATAGCCAATGTAGGTTCTACAGCCTTGTCGTGAGTTCTGCGCTTTGCAGTACGGGTCTTTGATTGTCTGCGTTTAGGATGTGCCATTTTGTACTATGTATTTATTATTAATTGTTGTCGTTAAGTTTCTTCAATTCGTCCCATCGCGGATCGGTAGGCGCCTCGTCGTCGGCTTCTGCCGCTTCCGTGTTTTCGATGTCGTCTATGATCTCTTCCATCATTTCGCCGTCTTCTTCCGATATGTTTCCGGGAGCGCGGTGCTTTTTAAGTAAAGAACTCATGGCGCGATTGCACTTGCCGAGAGGATGTACATGCTTGATTGGTATCGTCAAAGCCACAGTGTCATATATCATGTAGGCGATATTGAGGAAATTGTCACTTTCCGGTATCTCAAGCAGTTCATCGGAGTCGTCATTGTAGTCGGCGCCGTACTTTACGTAAATATGATAGGTCGTATCAACCGGCCATTGCAAGTCGTCGAGACAACGGTCACACAGCAATGTGATTTCGCCCGTAATGTCGATGGTTAGCTCATACAAATCGCTTTTTGTGACTACTGTCACATGGATATTGAGGTCGGCGTCGTGTATGTCGGCGCTTTCCATATCCTCGAAAAACTTTTTGTCAAGATGGTAGTCAAATTCATGACTGCCTGCCGACAAAGACTTTAACGGGAGCTTATAGGCTGAAAACTTTCCCACAATAGTTACTATATTGAAAAACCGCCGCAAAGTTATATATTATCCTGCAATAAATCAACTTTTAACACAAAATTTCGTCGCCGATACAGCGCTAAGTCGTGATTATATGTGCATTAAGTCTCTGAAAATGTCGAGAGCCGACTTTATGTCGTCTTCACAGCATGTACGGTCTATTTCAAATTCGCCCACATCTTTAAGAAGAGTGAAATTAATCTCCGACGACGTGTTTTTCTTGTCATGATGCATAAGCTCTATGAGTTCGGGATAATCGTCGCAGGTGAATGTATATGGCCCGTAGGTGTCATAGACGTATGACGCGAAGCGATACAGTTCCTCGCCCGGGAAGCCGAGTGACAGGCGGCTGAGTATCAGCTCGGTCACACAGCCCCATGCTACGGCATAGCCGTGGGGTATCGGTGAATTATGTCTCATGGCATGGCTTTCAAAAGCATGCCCTATGGTGTGGCCCAGATTCAGGGCACGTCTGATGCCGTGTTCCAGCGGATCTTCTGTGACAATGCGGCGTTTGACGTTGACCGATTCTTCGAGCATATCGAGCAGATTGTCCCAGTCGGCGCTTTCCACATTATAGTTTATCAGACGACGGTAGGCCTCCTTGCTGTCTATAAGACCGTGCTTTAGCATTTCGGCATACCCCGATTTAAGTTCCTCCAACGGCAGGGTCTTAAAAAACAAAGTAGATATAATCACGGCGTCAGCTTCGCGAAATGCTCCCACTTCGTTTTTAAGCCCGTTGAAGTTTATGCCTGTCTTGCCTCCTACTGCTGCGTCTACGGCCGACAGCAGGGTAGTGGGTATGTTGACGAAACGCAGGCCCCGCTTGAATGTGGCTCCGGCGAAACCGCCCATATCAGTGATCATGCCTCCTCCGAGGTTTATAAGTAGTGATTGACGTGTCGCGCCTCCATTCTGCAGTCGTTCCCATATATAGGAAAGCGAGTCGAGATTTTTGTTCACGTCTCCCACTTTTGTGGTTATGACTTCAGCCTCATGCAGTTGCCGGGACTCCGATAATATGACGGGCAATACATACTTTGCCGTGTTTTCATCGGTAAGTATGAACGTACGCGGATTGCCGCTATCGGTGATGTATCGGTCTATGACACTGGCCGGCGAATTTGTAAAATATACTTTTTGTGACATCACACTGTTGTTTATTTTCCGGTTTGTAAAATTATGGATATCAATATTGGTAAGCGTTGAGCAAGTTCTGTCATCGAAGAATAGACGATGTCAGCTCCGGCTTTGCTTAGTTCCTCTCTGGGTATAGGGCCTGTGGTAACTCCTATGGTAAATGCTCCTGATGCGGCTCCTGATTTTACTCCGAGCGGGGCATTGTCGACAGCTATACACTCTTCAGGCGATGCATTGACAATAGTCATAGCCTTGATGAATGGTTCCGGATCGGGTTTTCCTCGCTTTACATCGTGCGACGTTATGCGCCTTTCGGTCGGGAATGCTCCCGGATAGTCGGTGTCAAGCCGGTTTAACAATGTATTTTGCCCCGAGCCGGTCACCAGTACCGTCGTTATGTTATTAGAGAGGAACGTATTGACCATTTCCTTCGCTCCCGGCATGGGGGATACCGGTGGCATATCGCTGAAATACAGCGTTTTTTTGTGGTATAGCTCCTTCGCCTCCTCAGGGGCGGCGTCATGTCCGTAAGCACGGTTAAACAGCAAGTTTATGGTGGAGACCCCGGTGCGTCCTTCATATAGGAAGAACTCGTCGCGGGTACACTCTATGCCAATGCCTGAAATAAGACGATACCATGCGTCGGCATGATTGCCCATGGAGTCATATAACGTACCGTCCATGTCTATAAGAGCGGCTGTGGGCCTGATGCGGGTTATGCCTCTCCGTTTCATATATGCTTTTATGGCCTCTTGTTCATTCATCGCTTTCAGGTTTTGGTAATATGCCTTTTTCTATGAACATTATCGAGTCGTTGTGGGATATTGTGTCGTTGAGCTCTTCAAATGTTATTTTTTCGGGTTGACGGGCTACTTTTAGGCCTGACAGTCGAGCGGCTTTGGCGCCACGGCTGAATACGCGGTCAATCTCTTTAAGCAGGTTTACACGGGTTGTGTCGACTATGGTTATCTTTTCACCTGCCTGATCGGGTTTGTATTTGGCTTTTCCGAGACGGACCTTCATCTTGTCGGTATTGCCTGACAGATTAAGCCCGAATTTAAAAGGCATGGGCGATTTAAGAACCGATATGTGGTACTTGTAGTTGAGCGCCAAGTCGTTGGAACCCATTACGGCAAGCCGGTAACGATCGAAGTCGAAAACGAAGGGGAAGAGCTCGAGAGTCGAATTGTCGACAAGCATCTCTACTTCCATGTGTGGTATGACATTGTGCTTCTTGTCTTTGAACATGAGCCATTTTGACAGGGTCTTGAATGTCTCTGCATCAAGCAATACAAGGTTTTCCCCCGACAATTTTATCGCTGCTTCGAGGCTTGGCAATATGAGGTTCATGCACGAGTCGACCTCTGTGGTAGCGGCTATGTCGGCATCGATAACTCCGTCAAAGTCTTTCAGCAGCGGCATCAGCGAGTCTACCGCCGGTATAAGATTGATGAACTCTTTGATGTGCATGTCATCAAGCTTAAGCCCGAAGCCGAAGCGTATGTCATCTTTTGTCGGGGCTGTGTATAAGGCTGTGAGCGCCGCTCCTCCTATGGCAGACCCTGCCGAGAGGTCGCGCAGATTGAGCGCTCCATTGTTTATGAGCAGGTCGCCTTTGAAATTCTGCATTGTCACGTCGGCATATATTACCTTACGGGCTTTCATTTTTATGTCGGCCCTGACATTCATCGGCACGAGCAACGCCGATGTGTCTGCCGACTGTGTCACGGAGTCGGCAAGCTCCTGTATGGATTTTTCATCCTCGATGCCGTCGATTGATATTGACCCGTCTTTGACCTGTTCGGCAAATGCCGAGCCTTTGTATGCCGCCTGCACAATCTGGTTGATGTCGAGAGTGTCGCTCTCAAGTGTCATATTGACTTGTACGGGACGTCGTGATATCAATGCCTGACGTACATTTCTGATAGCTCCGTTTATCATGAAGTCGGAGTGCCCGGCTGTATACTTCAGATTGTTTAAGAGGATGCTGTCGGTCGTGAAACGCAAATCGATATTCTCGATGCGATTACGCAACGGGAAATAGGTGGAGAAAAGCATACCTCGTTCGGCAGTGATACACCCGCTTACGTCCCATCTGAGCAACATACGCTTCGCATTTTGATCAAGGCCGAAATCGACAATGTCGTACTTTGACATGTCTGCTTTCCTTCCGGGCATCGAATTTCTCATAAGTGTGAATATCGAGTCGGGTGCAAGTCCGGGATGTAATGCAGCCAAAGAGTCGTAACGCGCTTTTAATCGCGGAGGCAATTCGCGCCGCGGCTTCATGTGCGCTTTTATGTCGAAATTGCCTTTACGCATGAGCAGTCGGTTGAAGCGGTCGGCATAAACGGCAATGTCGGCTCCTGTATTCAGTCGGAGCAACGGTACGCGCCCTTGTCCTTCGTATCGCTGAATGGCTCCTGACAGTTTTGCTCCACGTAGCCACATGCGCATTGAGTCGCTGTCCATGTATCTTATGCTTTCGGCTTTTATTGTGGCACCTATGGGGTTAATCCGGGTTGTGTCGGATGACGATGCTTTGTTGGGGCAGCCTATGCCGCCCTTAAGGCCCTTGGCGGCGATATCCATGCCTGATATGTCGACTCTTATTGTGTCGATATTGACTGATGCCGTTAGCAACGAGTCTACGCGTTGTGCGTCGGTAATGAAAGAGGTATTGGTGCCGAGCGTGACTCTGGTATTGCGCGTATAGAGGTATAGGCCGTTTTCCGGTAGCGACGCATCAATGTCATGAAGCGAGAGGTCGCCTTTAAGCAGTATGCGGTGAAACCGCTTGGGGGTGAGGTCTTCGAGATGCAGACGTGCGTCGGAGTCAAACTCCAGCCGGCCCTTTACTGAACCCGGAATTGCCGCTCTCATGTCGTAAGGCAACTTGGCAAAGTCGGCTGTAGCTTTTATACGCGCATCGATATATGGATTGCTGAGTAGGGAAGTGGCGTTGCCTTTTATCGATATACGAGCTCCGTCGGTGGCTGCCCGCAGGTGTCGCAGGTTGACTGTTGAGCGGTCAGGATCATCTCCGTTAACTACTATGGTCATGTCGGCTTCAACATCTCTGAGTGTGTATCGGTCATATTTCAGACTGCATGGCTTTATGACGATGTCGGCTGCGCATGATGGCATGGACTTGCTGTTAAGCGGATAGGGACGTGTAAGTTCCAGAGCCATGTCGATCTTCATGTTGGTCGACAACTCCTTTATGTCGCCGCGCCATTGCGGCGGAATATGTGCCATGACCTCTTCGGGGGAGAGTGAATTGACTGTCATGGCCAAGTTCTCGACAGTCAGAGGTGTAGCGAAGTTTATCGATGAATTGATGATTGCGTTAACCGGTCCCGCCGTGATGTTGAAGTTCTCGAGGGTTATCCATTCGGGGCGTTCATGCAGCCATTGTATTTTCCCGTCTATGGCTATGGCCATGGAGTCGATGTCTATGTCGGGTGGAAGCAATGCCTTCAGGTCGCTGTTTAGCGTAACTTCATACTTGGATTCGGAGTTAAGTATGCGTGATTGCCGTAGGATAAGGCTGATGTCTAAGGAATCGGCAACCGATACGTAACGAATCGGCATACAATTGATGATTTCAAAGCGGTTTATCGATATGTCGGGAATATCGGAGCTTTCAGAATCGGTGCTCTCCTCGCTCTCGGGCACTATGTAGAAATTGCATATTTCGTTATTGTATGATACGGCATTTATCGCCGGGGAGGTCAATTCTACGTCGTAAAGCCTTATGTCGCCTTTTAGAAGTGCCGGGAGATTTATGGCTCCGTGAAATTTGTCGATGCTCAGAAGGGTGTCTGCGTCTTGTGGCAGCAAAGCGCGTTGTGACTCCGAAAGAGAGGCAAATGCGTCGCTCTTTATGGTGACGGAATCAAGATCTATATATAAATGTGGAAAAGTCTTCCAAAGTGTAAGTTCGGCTTTCGACAGCGCGACTTCCGCATTCAGATTTTTATTGGCGATGTCTCTGACCAGTGGAGTGAGCCGGGCCGGTGTCAGTATCCATACCGCGGCACTGAGCAGCAGTACAATAAGTGCGATTGTTATGCCTATGGCCCATGCCGCTGTTTTCGCAATGCGGCCGATGACGCTTTTGCCGGTTGGTTTCATAATGTGTCTTGTTGTTTAGGTCTACGGGCGGTGATGTGGAAGCATCCTTGTTTACGCTCGTATTTTACATAACACTTCTGCTCATCGCGAAGTTGTTTTAGTACTTCTCCAAGTAGATTTTTCAGGTCTTCCTGTGTACGTGCCACAGTCACGGAGTCGCATATGAATTTGGTGTAACTTATGTCAAATGTCGTGCCGAACTGGTGGGCTGACTCTTCAGTGGCGTTGATGTTGCGTTTACGCAATTTTTTTACGGCACCGCGTGTACGCAGTACGCTTGTCACTTTCAGCCTGTAATTGCCGCCTCCGCGCGCCTGCAGTGAGTCGTTGAAGCGATGGCCAATCTCTTTTAGCAGCGAGGAGGCTTCGGGCACGAGGTAGGGCACGGAGTGGGTGAGGTTGTCGACAAAGTATTCGCCACAGCTCTCTATGCGCTTTATCGGACGCTTTATGCGCCATGCAGAACGCGGGCTTTCTATCGGGGCTATTCCTAACTTCTTGGCCTCATCGACATGGACCTGATTGAGGTCGTTAAATACGCGTCCGAGGCTTCCGCCGATGGGGTATATCTTCATCTTTACGCATCCTCCGTCAGGCATGGAGTCAAGATGGGTATAATAGTCAGATGCAGCGTGGTGTGATGATGTCGAGGTGCCTGATTGGTCACGGGAGCATCCGCATCCCGGTAATGTCAAGCATATTGCGGCGGCGACAGAAAGTATTAAGCAAGATGGACTGTGGGTCATAATTTAGAAAATTGAAGCGTAAAATTAACAATTTGCCCGCTAATTAACAAAAAACAGACGGCTTTACTTGTCGCAAGCTCCGCCGTCCTTCCATTCATGAGAAATCTATCTACTATTATATGATGGATTCTGTAGAATGCAATACTAAATGTTGTTTGGTGATATTTACATAATACTTTTGTATAATTTCATGGTGCAAGTTTAAGTATTTTGATTGTATTTGCATAATAAAAATGCGGTTATTTTGTAAAACATGTTATAAAACATATTTTTCGACTGCGTCAGACGGCTCCAAGGAGATAAAAACAACAATTATTACCGAAAAAATTCCGTATTATTTGTGATGACGCATAAATTATCTTAAATTTGCATGACAAACAATAGCCATCAATTCATTTAATATATTAAGTTCTAATTTTCAAATTTTTAAACTTCTATGTGGTTAACAAGCTCATCTATAGGGCGCAAATTGGTAATGGCCGTAACAGGTATTTGCCTCGTCCTATTTGTAACTTTTCACTGCTTGATGAACGCAATAGCTATCGTGTATCCGGCGGCTTACAATGTTATTTGTGAGTTCCTCGGAGCCAATTGGTATGCGTTGGTAGCTTCACTGGGGCTCGCTCTGTTGTTCATCATTCACATTATCTATGCCGTGTGGCTTACTCTTCAGAACCGCAAGGCACGTGGTAACGACCGTTATTCGATCAACAAGCGTCCGGCTACGGTGGAATGGTCGTCGCAGAACATGCTTGTGCTCGGTATCGTAGTGCTTGCTTTCCTTGTCGTGCACATGATCCAGTTCTGGGCAAAGATGCAACTTCAGGAGATACGCGGTGTCGAAGGTGTGATACCCCCGTCAATCGGCACGCTGTTTATTCAGGAAGCATTCTCTTGTGTCTGGACTCCGATTGTATATATAATCGGCTTTGTGGCTTTATGGTTCCACATGAATCACGGTTTCTGGTCGATGTTCCAGTCTATCGGTTGGGACAACACTACTTGGCTGCCCCGCCTCAAGACTATAGCATGCTGGTGGACAACCATCGTGATTGCGTTATTTATCGCTCAGGCTGTGGTATTTACCGTAAATGCCCATAATGACTTCTACAAGAAAGATCCGGTGCTTCGTGACCAGTACAAAGAAGTGATAGGTAAAGTGGTAGGCATACCCGCCGACCGTTTCAGTTATGATCAGGTACCTACTGCCGAAGATCTGCAGAAGGCCAAGACCGAGGTCGACAATCTCAAGAAGAATCCTCAGATGATGTCGCAGTACGGTGTGGATGCGGCTATGATTGAAAGCCAGCTCAAGAGCATTGAGGCTTGGACCTCGATACTCCCCTTTGTAGATTACCTTAATGATGCTGCCGGAAATGTCGAGGCGGTTGAAGTTGAGGCTGTTCAGGAAGTTCAACCCGAAAATTGATTAGCGATATGGAAAATACAAAAGAAAACGTTAAAGTGATGAATCCGGCTGATTCTAAAATCCCGGAAGGTCCTATCGCTGAGAAATGGACCAACTACAAGGCTCATCAGAAACTGGTGAATCCGGCTAACAAACGTCGTCTCGACATAATCGTTGTCGGTACCGGTCTTGCCGGCGCTTCAGCTGCGTCGTCACTTGCCGAAATGGGCTTCAATGTGCTTAATTTCTGTATACAGGACTCTCCCCGTCGTGCACACTCTATCGCTGCTCAGGGTGGTATAAATGCCGCTAAGAACTATCAGAATGACGGCGACTCTGTATATCGTCTGTTTTATGACACAGTAAAAGGTGGCGACTATCGTGCTCGCGAGGCCAATGTATATCGTCTTGCCGAAGTATCCAACAATATTATAGACCAGTGCGTGGCTCAGGGCGTTCCTTTCGCTCGTGAATACGGAGGTCTGCTTGCCAACCGTTCGTTCGGAGGTGCACAGGTGTCGCGTACATTCTATGCCAAAGGTCAGACCGGTCAGCAGCTCCTTCTTGGTGCATACTCTTCGCTTAACCGTCAGATCAACCTCGGCAAGGTAAAGAGCTACAACCGTTATGAGATGCATGATGTGGTCATGATTGACGGTCGTGCACGTGGTATTATCGCCAAAAACCTCGTTACAGGTAAGTTTGAACGTTTTGCCGCTCACGCTGTAGTTATCGCTACCGGCGGATATGGTAATGCTTACTTCTTGTCGACTAACGCAATGGGTTGTAACTGTAGCGCTGCCATGGCTTGCTACCGTAAGGGCGCTTATTTTGCCAATCCCGCTTATGTTCAGATACACCCGACCTGTATACCCGTACACGGTGATCAGCAGTCCAAGCTTACTCTTATGTCTGAGTCGCTTCGTAACGATGGACGTATCTGGGTGCCTAAGAAACTTGAAGACGCAAAGAAGCTTCAGAGCGGAGAGATTAAAGGCTCGCAGATACCTGAAGAGGATCGCGATTATTATCTTGAGCGTCGTTATCCGGCATTCGGTAATCTTGTGCCCCGCGACGTAGCTTCGCGTGCCGCCAAGGAGCGTTGCGACAAGGGCTTCGGAGTAAACAATACCGGTCTTGCCGTATTCCTTGACTTCAGTGATGCAATCAATCGTCTCGGTATTGATGTAGTGCGTCAGCGTTATGGCAATCTTTTCGATATGTATGAGGAGATTACTGACGTCAATCCCGGTGAAGTGGGCTCTGAAATAAACGGAGAGGTTTATTATAACCCGATGATGATATTCCCCGCTATCCACTATACCATGGGTGGTATCTGGGTTGACTACGAGCTTCAGACTTCGTTGAAGGGACTTTTCGCTATCGGCGAATGTAACTTCTCTGACCATGGAGCCAACCGTCTTGGAGCTTCTGCTCTTATGCAGGGTCTTGCCGATGGCTATTTCGTTCTGCCCTATACTATCCAGAACTATCTATCCGACCAGATCACTGTGCCGCGCTTCTCTACTGATGCTCCGGAGTTTGCTGAGGCTGAAGCCAAGTGTATTGCCGCTCAGGATGCTCTCCTGAAGATACAGGGTAAGCGCTCCGTTGACTCTATACACAAGGAACTCGGTCATATAATGTGGGAATATGTAGGTATGGGCCGTACAAAAGAGGGTCTTACAACTGCGTTGGCCAAACTTAAAGAACTCCGCAAGGAATTCCAGACTAACCTTTATGTGCCCGGTACTGCCGAGGGTATGAATATCGAGCTTGACAAGGCGTTCCGTCTGAATGACTTTATCATTATGGGCGAACTGGTGGCTTATGATGCTCTTAACCGCAATGAGAGCTGTGGCGGACACTTCCGCGAAGAGTACCAGACTGAAGAAGGCGAGGCCAAGCGCGATGACGAAAACTATTTCTACGTATCTTGCTGGGATTACCAAGGTAGCGATGACAAGGCTCCGGAACTTATCAAAGAGCCGCTTCACTATGAGGCTATCAAGGTTCAGACCCGTAACTATAAGTCATAATCTTCTCACATCTTAGAAAGTAAACTCAAATGTCAAAAATAACTGTAAAACTTAAGGTTTGGCGTCAAGCCGGACCGAAGGAAAAAGGCGAGTTCAAGACTTATACGGTTGACACCGATACCGATACCTCTTTCCTTGAAACTCTTGATATCCTCAATGAGCAGCTCGTTAATCAGCATGAGGAGCCTATAGCTTTTGATCATGATTGCCGCGAAGGCATATGTGGTATGTGCTCGCTGTATATCAACGGTCATCCCCACGGACCCGCTACCGGCGCCACTACCTGTCAGCTCTACATGCGTCGCTTCCATGACGGTGAGGAGATTACGGTTGAGCCTTGGCGCTCTGCCGCATTCCCCGTAATAAAAGACCTTATGGTTGACCGCAATGCGTTTGATAAAATCCAGCAGGCAGGTGGTTATGTGTCGTTTAACTGCGGTGGTGCTCAGGATGCTAACAGCCTGCCCATCTCGAAGGTTAATGCCGACCTCGCTATGGATGCCGCTACTTGTATCGGTTGCGGTGCGTGTGTGGCTGCTTGTAAGAATGGTTCGGCCATGTTGTTTGTTTCTGCCAAGGTTAGCCAGTTTGCCCTTCTTCCTCAAGGTCAGGTTGAGCGCGCTCGTCGTGCACGTGCCATGGTTAAGAAGATGGACGAACTCGGTTTTGGTAACTGTACCAATACCGGTGCATGCTCTGCAGAGTGTCCGAAAAATATCTCGCTTAGCAACATCGCCCGTCTTAACCGCGAGTTTATCAAAGCTAAATTTAAAGATTGAAATAGCATAATCTATTGTTTAGGGAAGGCGCTTCTATAAAGAGGCGCCTTTCTTTGTTGTTGTAAGGAAAAAACTATTTCGGAATAACTGATTAAACATCCGAAAATTTTTGTAGATATTGCGCATTAACGTAATTTTGTACTATAAAATAACCAACAATGCATTTATCACGTCGTAATATTTGGCTGTCCACCCGCGACTACGTTTTTATCGTATTCGGGTTGCTTATCTATGCTTTCGGTTTTACTGCTTTTATATTGCCTGAAAAGGTCGTAATCGGAGGCTTGGTCGGTGTCGGCTCTCTTGTATATTTCCTGCTCGGTATTCCTGTGGCGTTGACATCATATGCCCTGAACCTTGTGTTGCTTGCGATAGCTTACAAGATAGTAGGTAAGCAGTTTGTGATACGCACTGTATTCGGAGCTACCGTAATAAACTTTTTTATAGGTGTCATGCAGCCTATGTTTCCCGAGCCGCTTATTGCTCAGCAGACGTTTATGAACATATTGATAGGCGGCATGTTGTGCGGTCTCGGTATCGGTCTTGCCTTTACCCATAACGGCAGTACCGGTGGTACTGATATTGTGGCAGCTATGGTGTCGAAACGCAGCAATGTATCTATCGGCCGTATGATGCTGTATTGCGACTTCCTTATCATATCGTCGAGCTTCCTTATATTTCATCAGATTGACAAGATTGTTTATGGTCTTGTAGTTACGTTGCTGGCTTCATTTATGGCCGATCAGGTCATAAATACCAACCGTCAGGCTGTGCAGTTTACGATTATATCACGATATTGGCAGGAGATTGCTAATGCCATAAACAATGAAGCACGACGCGGATGTACGGTGCTTGATGGCATGGGGTGGTACTCGAAGCACGAAGTGAAAGTGCTGTTGGTAATGTGCCGTAAGATAGAGTCGGTAACTATTTTCCGTATAGTTAAGTCTATTGACAAAGATGCTTTTATCACTCAAGCCAATGTCAACGGAGTGTACGGACAAGGTTTTGATATGGTTAAGCTTAAAATGAAAAATGTCAAACATGACCATAACCATGACGGACTTATTCCGCCGGCTCCCGCAGTGCCTCATGATGCCAAAGAATAATCTCCTCATTTCGGTCCATATCCTCTAAAGCTGTTCAATAATTCTGCATCCATATCTCGTTATAAGATGCCGAGATTGGTCTTGTTTGCATAATAGCCTGCGCTATAGTTGATTTACGTTGTATCAATATCTAGGTAAAACAACATTGGCCGTATTTATTCTTATCGGGTTTAATCTTACTAAATACCGAGATTTATCCTTATGGCCTTTAGTCAATAATGGATGCGGGATATTGAAACGCGCTTGCTTATGTCGTCTCACTTGCATTGCGCAGTTCGTCTGCGGTATATGGCCATCCGGATATGCGTGATGCTGTAATACGTGTACTCCAATCTGCTGGCCTCATTATAATGTAACTATGTAATGCCACTGTTCCGTAATTTGATTACTTGCAAATGAAGTCACCGTATTGATAAATCCTGATTTTGATTCGTTTACTCTGCGTCTTTTTTTACGATTGATGGACATTGTATTTATCTGTTTGATTGCTAAACCAATGCCTCTTCAGTAGGCTTACACAATAGGCTTGTACAAATAGAAAGAACAACAAATTGCTCAAAAAATTTGCAATAATAAAAAAAACTCCTTAACTTTGCATCGCTTTTAGCAAATGATGATTCGCTAGCTCAGCTGGTAGAGCACAACACTTTTAATGTTGGGGTCCTGGGTTCGAGCCCCAGGCGGATCACTAAAGGGTCACTTTTCAGTGG
>LUJO01000036.1 GCA_001689405.1 Candidatus Homeothermus arabinoxylanisolvens
ACACAATAAACATTTTTCAGTGAACCCTACGTAAACCACATTGTTTTTACGGTTCACGGTTATGCTCTCTATATTATCAGTCGACAAGTCGCTTAAATTATCTTTGTCGACGACTTTACCGTCGATAATATAAAGCGTGTTTTCGTCATTATTGTCTTTATTCGAAACAATTATTCTTGTTTTGGCGACATTGCCGTCATCCGTTTCAGTCATGACAAACGCGGACTTCTTAATATCGGGCGACAATGCCTCATATTCTTCCGGAGTTATGCGTTTGCCTTTATATAGAATTTCACTTTTGCCAAGTATTTCGGGCGAGACTTCTTTGTTAATCGATACACTGTGCATGGTGTTCTTGTCCGATTTTTTAAAGGTACCGTGTCCGACCACACTTATGCTCTTCGGAGCAGCTCCGGCCGATGACTTTTCGCTTTCCTTATCGGCTTTCATCAACACCTTGACCGATCCTCCGTGAGGACAGGAAAAATCGAGTGTGTTATATCCGACATACATGACCTTGAATTTCACAGCCTTTTCTGCCGACTTGATTTTGAATTCACCCTCGGTGTCGGTTACCGTGCCATACTTGCCGTCATTTGATTTTACGATTGCGCCGATTATAGGCTTGCCGCTTTCATCAAGAACCTGTCCGGTTGCATAATAGGGATAGGGGTCATCGGCGGCCGACTTCGCGTCATCATTTTTGGCCTTGGACGGAGCGGTTTGGACGGAAGTCTCGGTCACAGCATCGGACATTTCCGGCTCCGGCACCTCGGAAATGGAGAGAATTTGACTTTCTTCAGGAAAATCGTTAACTTTGTCATCGTAGGCAAACGCCGATGTGAAATCGGCCGATTCCACATCGTACATAACCGATGCGATTGCCGGAAGATTGACTACTGTGAGTGCGGCTGCACAAGCCGGCACCAGAGCAAGGGCACGCCACCGACGGCACTTGCTTGATTTTGATGATAACATCATGGTGATACGTCTTTTAAGTTTACTATGATTCAGGCTGTTGGCAAGTGACGGGAATCTCGCGCCGACAGCCTTTTTTATTAACAACAGTTGATATTGACGTGCATTTACGCCGCTTTCGAGCACCGACATGTCGGCCTGATATTCATGAATGGCCTTCAGCTCCTCGCGCATGAGCCATGCCGCCGGATTAAACCAGTTTATAACCAGCACCGTCTGAGCTACAAGCATGTCTATCCAGTGCATACACTGAAGGTGTTTTGTTTCATGAGCCTTTATCATTTCACCGGCCGATGCATAATCATCGCGACTCATGACTATATATCGCATCCAGCTGAACGGGGCTACTTTACGGTCATCGATCAGCACTACCGTATAACGGCCGTCCTGACGCTTTTCGCCACGTGCTATCAGCTTCATTATGCGCATCCACACAATCAGTGTGCCCGCAGTCATCACTATGACTCCGGCGATGTATAGCGCTATTATGACAAGTGGATAGACAGGGGCTACATATGCTTCGCCCTCACCGGCTGACGCGATGGTCTGTAACAATACCGTCAGATCGGCATCAATAACGGCGGCCGGTTCTTCGGGAGCAAACAGCATACCGCATAGGCCTGCCACCGGAACATACAGAAACGCCACGGCATATATACATAATATTATGGCGCGGTTGTAAGAATGCTGATTTTCGCCTGCAAGCAGCCACTTGTATACGATATACAGAGCCATGAGTATCATGCCCGATGCAAGAGAATATGTGAATAAGGTACCCATGCGGTGCGTAGTCTGTTATTTTGAATTTTTCTTCTCTATAAGTTCCAAGAGTTCGCGGAGTTCGTCAGCCGATATCTTTTCCTCTTCGACTAAAGTCGATACAGCACCGAAGTAGCTGTTACCAAAATAACTCTTTATGAAATTGCCGAATCTCTTACGGCGGAAGTCTTCCATGCGGGCCACGGCATAATACTGGTAGGAACCACCAATCTCATTGTGCGATACGAAGCCCTTTTTCTCCAATATCCTAACAAATGTCGATACCGTATTGAAATGCGGCTTAGGCTCGGGGAGCAGCTCTACAAGTTGTTTTACGAATAATGGCCCGTGCTCCCAGAAGAGGTGCATCAATTGCTCCTCTTTATCTGTCAGACTGTCCTTCTTTTTCTGTCGTGTCATTGCTGTTGGTTTATTTGTCTGCGCAAATATATAACGAATATTTTAGTTATGCAAGCATTCGCAACGAAAACATTAGTTTTGCTATGATTTGTAAAATTCTGTACAATTCTATAATTTTGCAATGCAAAACGGGTGCCGAAGTGTGTTTTTAATAATTTTTGGCATGACATTTGCAGCAATTAAGCTACATCGGGATAAAAATAGCTCGCTTAAATTGTTTTATGAAGATATTCGAGTTAATTTTGTGCCGAAATTTAAACAAGATAAGGTAGAAACAAATATAATTTTATGAACGTAACATTAGAAAAGACCAGCGAAGTGAGTGCAAAGCTCAACGTGTCTATTGAGGAGAACGATTACAAGGACAAAGTTGTAAAGGAGCTTAAAGAGATAGGGAAGAAGCATGCCATTCCCGGTTTCCGTCAGGGACATGTTCCTTTTGGCGAACTGAACCGTCGCTTCGGAAAGCAGGTGACCAGCGATGTCATAAACAATGAGGTATATGACGCCGTAATAGGATACATCCGTGAAAATAAACTTGCCGTACTCGGCGAGCCGATACCCGTGGAAGTAAAAGAGCTTGACCTTAAGAACGAGAAAGACTTTTCGTTCAGCTACGAACTTGCTCTTGTACCGGAAATCAATGTCACACTTGACAAAGACGTTCACCTTCCTTACTATAATATAGAGGTAAGCGAAGAGATGATCAACGAGCAGGACAAGAACTTCCGTGAACGCTTCGGCGCACAGGTGCCCGGAGAAGAGGTAGAAGCCAATTCGCTTGTAAAAGGTTCCATAATGGAGCTTGACGAAGCAGGAAACGTAAAGACCTCCGACGACGCCATACAGATGATAAACGGCATTGTGGCTCCCATGTATTTCAAGGACAAAGCTGAAGCCGACAAGTTCATAGGCAAGAAAGTCAATGACAAGGTTGTTTTCAATCCGTGGAAAACCTGCGAAGGTAACGCCGCAGAGCTTTCTTCGATGCTTGGTGTCGACAAGAGCAAGGCTGCCGATATAAAAGGCGATTTCGAGCTGTCTATATCCGAAATAATCGTTTTGCGTCCCGCCGAACTCGGTCAGGAGCTTTACGACAATGTATTCGGCAAGGGTAAAGTCGCTACCGAAGAAGAGTATCGCAACGGTCTTAAAGACATGATTTCCCGCGAGCTTTCACGCAATAGCGAGATGCTTTTCCGTGTGGATACAGAGAAAGCCATGATGGAAAAGTACGGCGACATGCAGCTGCCTGTAGAGATACTCAAGAAGTGGCTCGTACGTCGTAATGACGAGCTCAACGAAGCTAACATCGACGAAGAGTATGCAAAAATGGAGCAGGGCCTGAAATGGCAGCTCATTAAAGAACGTCTCGGCGAAATATGCCAGATAAAGATTGAGGAGCAGGATCTTATCGGACATGCCAAAATGATTGCTTCCATGCAGTTTGCCCAGTACGGTATGACCAATATGGATGATGATACCTTGACTGACTATGCAAAACGTATTCTCGCCGACAAGAACTATCGTCCCAGAATAGTTGAAGAGGTAGGCGACATAAAATTGTTTGCGGCAGTTAAAGAGGCTGTGACAATCGATGCTGAAAACGTGACACTCGACCGTTTCAAAGAAATAGCGACAAAACAATAACCTGATTTTGTCATAAATTGAATAACGGAGCGGCGCTATGGTGTCGCTCCGTGTATATATCGGCATATCAATACATACAATAATTATTGCAAAATTTGCATATTTCTGATTTTTTTATTGTATCTTTGAGTAGCCAATACTAAATATCTTACAAAATATATGAACAACGACTTTAGAAATTATGCTGTAAAGCATTTAGGCATGAACGGCCTTGCCCTTGACCAATACATTGCAGCAACCGGTGGCGCCAACATAACATCCAGCTATATATCACCTACAATTATCGAAGAACGTCAGCTTAATGTGGCACAGATGGACGTATTCTCGCGTCTGATGATGGACCGCATCATATTCCTCGGAACCGACGTGAACGATTATACCGCCAATGTCATACAGGCACAGTTGTTGTATCTTGACACATCTGACCCCGGAAAAGACATATCCATATATATCAACTCGCCCGGCGGTTCTGTATACGCCGGCCTCGGCATATACGACACCATGCAGTATGTGTCAAGCGACGTGGCTACCATATGTACCGGTATGGCAGCATCGATGGCCGCCGTACTTCTCGTATCGGGTGAAAAGGGGAAGCGCTTCGCGTTGAAACACTCGCGCGTCATGATACATCAGCCTATGGGAGGAGCGCAAGGTCAGGCCTCTGACATTGAGATTACCGCCCGTGAAATCCAGAAACTGAAAAAAGAATTGTATTCGATCATAGCCGATCATTCCGGCATGTCATACGAGAAGGTTGAGAAAGATTCCGACCGCGATTATTGGATGACAGCTGAAGAAGCCAAGGAATACGGCATGATTGACAACGTGCTTGTTAAAGCTAACCGTTAAGGTGCGGATATGGCAAAAAAAACTGATATAACCAAGTGCTCGTTCTGCGGACGTCCGGCCAACATGGCAGAAGTAATGGTGCCGTCGGCCAGTTCGCCCAATACCTACATATGTTCCGATTGCGTCGAAGCTATCGATGACCTGCTTAAAGAGTATCGTCAGGAGTCGAAAGCTTCAGACGACAAGACTCCCACCGAAATGAGCAGTATCCCCAAGCCCAAGGAGATATATGAATTTCTTAACAAGTACGTTATCGGACAGGATGATGCGAAGAAATATCTGTCGGTGGCCGTATATAACCATTACAAGCGCCTTGCGCAGTCATCGGATGACGATGTCGACATAGAGAAGAGCAACATCATACTCGTCGGTCCTACGGGAACAGGCAAGACACTTCTCGCCAAAACTATCGCCAAGATGCTTGATGTGCCGTTCACTATCGTTGACGCGACGGTGCTTACGCAGGCCGGATACGTAGGTGAGGATATAGAAAGCCTGTTGACAAGACTGCTTCAAGTAGCCGACTATGACGTGGCAAAGGCAGAAAAAGGCATTGTATTTATCGACGAAATAGACAAAATAGCGCGCAAGGGCGACAATCCGTCTATAACCCGCGATGTCAGCGGCGAGGGAGTCCAGCAGGGACTGCTTAAACTGCTTGAAGGCTCTGTTGTCAATGTTCCGCCTCAAGGAGGCAGGAAGCATCCCGAACAGCGCATGATACCGGTCGATACAAAGAACATTCTGTTTATATGCGGCGGTGCGTTTGACGGCATAGAGCAGAAGATAGCCCATCGTCTTAACACCCACGTGGTCGGTTATTCGACCGATCCGGCCCGTCAGCGTGTGCAGCGCGACAATTATCTTAAATTCGTAGCTCCACAGGATCTGAAGTCTTTCGGACTTATACCGGAGATAATAGGCCGACTTCCGATTCTCACCAATCTCGAGCCTCTTGACCGTGATGCTCTGCGACGTGTTCTGACCGAGCCTAAAAACGCCATTGTACGTCAGTATAAGAAGCTGTTTGAGATGGACGGAGTGAAGCTCGAGTTTACCGACAGCGCACTTGATCTGATTGTGGACAAAGCCCTTGAATATAAACTCGGCGCCCGTGGCTTGCGCTCTATAGTAGAGACGATAATGATCGATTCTATGTTTGACATCCCGTCATCCGACACCGATACGTTTACGGTGACCGACGAGTATGCATTGGAAAAGCTGCGTAAGGCCAATTTCGAATTGAACAAAACGATTGATTGATATAATATATTGAAACAGGACGCAACCTTATGACCATGGCGAAAAATACGTTACTTGCCGAAGAATTGAAACGGCATTTTGGATTTGACACCTTTAAAGGCAATCAGGAAGCCATCATTTCCAACCTTCTGGATGGAAACGACACCTTTGTGCTCATGCCTACCGGAGGAGGCAAATCATTATGTTATCAATTGCCTGCGCTCATAATGGAGGGAACCGCCATTGTCATTTCACCGCTGATTGCCCTGATGAAAAATCAGGTTGATGCCATGCGTAGCTTCAGTGAAGATGACAATGTGGCCCATTTCCTAAACTCGTCCTTGAATAAAACAGCTATAGATCAAGTAAAGAACGACATCATTGCCCGTAAAACAAAACTGTTGTACGTGGCACCGGAGTCGCTTACAAAAGAAGAGAATATTGAGTTTCTGAAAACAGTTCCCATCTCTTTTTATGCCGTCGACGAAGCTCACTGCATATCGGAGTGGGGGCATGACTTCCGACCGGAATACCGACGTATACGTCCTATTATAAACGAGATATGTCGCCGGCCCGTCATAGCGCTCACCGCTACGGCAACGCCTAAAGTGCAGCACGACATACAGAAGAATCTCGGCATGCAGAACGCCACTGTGTTTAAGTCATCGTTCAACCGTCGCAACCTGTTTTACGAAGTACGGCCCAAAACGCCCAATATTGACCGCGATATAATAAAATATATCAAGAGTCAGGAGGGCAAGAGCGGTATAATATATTGCCTGAGCCGTAAAAAGGTTGAAGAGCTTGCTGAAATACTTCGTGTAAATGACATAAGAGCGCTGCCTTATCACGCAGGCATGGACGTGGCTACACGTTCAGCCAATCAAGACGCTTTTCTATTGGAAAAAGTTGATGTCATTGTGGCGACGATAGCCTTTGGCATGGGCATAGACAAGCCCGATGTCAGATTTGTCATACATTATGACATACCTAAGTCGCTTGAAGGATATTATCAGGAGACAGGCCGTGCCGGACGCGACGGTGGCGAGGGCCGCTGTATAGCTTTCTACATCAACAAGGACCTTGTCAAGATGGAGAAGTTTATGCAAGGGAAGCCGCTCGCAGAGCAGGAAATAGGCAAGCAGCTGCTTCTTGAGACCGCCTCTTATGCCGAGTCGTCGATATGCCGGAGAAAGTCATTGCTGCATTACTTCGGAGAAGAGTATAATGAAGATAACTGCGGGAACTGTGACAATTGTTTAAATCCCAAAAAACAAGTGGAAGCAAAAGATGAATTGTGCGCCGTGATTGAAACGGTTACGGCCCTTAAGGAAAAATTCAAAGCAGACCAAGTAATCGATGTTATGCTTGGTAAAAATACAGCTACTGTAAAATCGTATAATCAGTCTGATCTTGAAGTATTCGGATGTCTTCAGGGTGTCGACCCGAGGACAGCCAATACGATTATCCGTCAGGCTATCATAGCAGGTTATCTTGATAAGGATATCGAAAACTTCGGATTGCTCAAGGTAACGAAAAAAGGCAAGGACTTCTATAAAAAGCCTACATCTTTCAAGATAGTTGAAGACAACGACTTCAATGAAGAAGAGGAGGAGATTGTCGTAAAGGGGGGTGCGGCGTGTGCCGTGGATCCTGAGCTTTACAACATTCTTAAGGATCTGCGCAAGAAGATGGCCAAAAAGCTTGGTCTGCCGGCTTACGTCATATTTCAGGATCCTTCGCTTGAAGCGATGGCCACGACTTATCCTATCACGTTAGAGGAGCTGCAGAACATACCCGGAGTGGGAGTCGGCAAGGCGAAAAGATATGGCGAAGACTTCGTCAAGGTCATAAAAGCCCATGTCGAAGAAAACGAGATTGAACGTCCCGAAGACCTGCGGGTGCGCAGTGTCGCAAATAAGAGCAAACTTAAAATCTACATAATACAGGGTATCGACCGCAAGATACCGCTGGATGCGCTTGCCGAGAGCAAAGGCCTTGAATTCGGCGAACTCCTTGATGAGATTGAAGCTATCGTATATTCCGGCACCAAAATAAGCATTGATTACTATATAAATGAAGTAATGGATGATGACCGGCAGGAGGATATATTTGATTACTTCAAAGAGAGCGAGAGCGACGACATTGACGAAGCCATCGATGAGCTTGGCAACGAGTATTCCGAAGAAGAGATAAGACTCATACGTATAAAATTCCTTTCGGAAATGGGCAATTGATGCAATTTGCTTAAAAATAAGCCATATTGTGTGCACTTTTGTCGGAAATGGTAAGTATTTTCAACAAAAGTGCATGCTTTAGTATGGTTTGTCTGTCAATTTATTGTCAAAAAGGGGAGTATTCACTATATTTGCATGCAATTAATTGACCAATGGAGAAAAAAGACAAGAATACGGCCATTTTACTGATGCATTGCCCCGATCAGCCGGGCATTATTGCCGTCATAACCGAATTTATTGATGTCAATGGAGGCAACATCGTATACCTCGACCAGTATGTTGACAGAATAAACGGTATATTTTATATGCGTGTGGAGTGGGAACTCGACAACTTTATAATCCCTAAAGACAAGATAGGAGAGTATTTTGACACGCTGTATGCAAAACGTTATAGCTTGAACTACTCATTGAAATTCTCCGAGAAGCGTCAGCGTATGGCCATCTTTGTCAGCAAGATGTCGCACTGTCTTTATGACATTCTGGCCCGTTATATATCGGGAGAATGGGACGTCGAGATACCTGTCATAATAAGCAATCACCCTGATCTTGCTGTTGTGGCAAAGCAGTTTGACATACCGTTTGAAGTCATACCTATAACCAAAGAGAACAAGGAGGTCATGGAGGCCCGGGAGTTTGAGATACTGGAGTCTTATAATATTGATTTCATTGTCCTTGCCCGCTATATGCAGGTGCTGTCGGAAGATTTTATCCGACGCTATCCCCACCACATAATAAACATACACCATTCGTTTCTGCCCGCGTTTGTCGGGGCCAAGCCGTATCATGCGGCTTACGACCGTGGAGTAAAACTTATCGGAGCGACAAGCCATTATGTGACTCCTGATCTTGACGCCGGCCCTATAATTGAACAGGATATAACCCGTGTAACCCATAAGGACACCGTAGCCGATCTTGTAAAGAAAGGCCGTGACCTTGAAAAAATAGTGCTGTCAAGAGCCGTAGAGAAGCATATACAGCGCAAAATACTGACTTATAACAATAAAACCATCGTTTTCAGCTAAGATGGATGTCGCGATAATAAAATATAACGCTGGAAACAACTTTTCGGTCATGTGCGCGTTAAAACGCCTTGGCGTCGATGCCGTGCTTACTGATGACAAGGATGTCATAACAAATGCGCCGAAAGTCATATTTCCCGGAGTAGGTGAAGCGGCGTCGGCCATGTCCTATTTGAAAGCTAACGGTCTTGACCGTGTTATCAGGAGTTTACGCCAACCGGTTCTCGGCATATGTATCGGACAGCAGCTGTTATGCCGCCATTCCGAGGAGAATGATGTAGAATGTCTGGGTATATTTGACGCTGACGTACGGCGTTTTGAAGCACGTACACCCTGTGACAAGATACCGCATATGGGCTGGAATACGGTCCATCTATTGCGAGACGGCATTGTATCACGACAGCTTGACGGAGAATATGTATATTACGTACACAGTTATTACGTGCCTGTCGGACCCGATACGGACGCCGTCACGGATTACATATTGCCTTTCAGCGCCTCAATGCACAAAGACAACTTCTACACCACGCAGTTTCACCCGGAAAAGAGTGGTGGAGTGGGCGAACTCATACTAAAAAACTTTCTGGAGCTATGATCGACATAATACCTGCGATTGACATAATAGACGGTAAATGCGTGCGGCTTACAAAAGGCGACTATGGACAGTCGCGTGTCTATAGCGATAATCCGCTTGACGTGGCCCGCGGCTTTGAGGATGCCGGTTGCCGTCGGTTGCATCTTGTCGACCTTGACGGGGCCAAATCGCATCATGTCGTCAACCATGCCGTGTTGGAACGGATCGCATCGCACACCGGGCTTATAATCGATTTCGGTGGCGGTGTCAAGACCGATGAAGACATAAGGATAGCTTTTGACAGTGGCGCATCAATGGTTACCGGAGGAAGTGTGGCGGTAAATCAACCCGACACATTCGAGCACTGGCTGACAACTTACGGTTCTGACAGAATCATACTTGGAGCCGATGCTCGTGACGGCAAGATAAGTACATCGGGATGGCAACACGACTCAGAGATGGAATTAATACCGTTTATACGTTTTTATAGCGAAAAAGGCGCCACACAAGTTATATCTACCGATATAAATGTCGACGGCACACTATCAGGTCCGTCAATTGGCATGTATAAGCGGATTTTGAACGAGCTTCCGTCAATGTATGTTATTGCAAGCGGCGGAGTCGGCTCAATGTCCGATATAGACGCCCTGAATGAAGCCGGTGTCCCTGCTGTAATAGTCGGTAAAGCCTTCTACGAAGGGCGTATGACATTAAAAGATATTGAACGCTGTAATTATTAGATTGTTATGCTTGCCAAGCGCATTATACCATGTCTTGATGTAAAAGACGGCACTACTGTCAAAGGTGTGAACTTCGTCAATTTCCGCGAAGCTGGCGACCCTGTGGAACTCGGCCGGCGTTATAGCGATGCCGGTGCCGACGAGTTGGTGTACCTTGACATAACCGCCTCCCATGAAGGCAGGCGTACATTTATCGAGCTTGTAAAACGTGTGGCTTCCGCTATAAATATACCGTTTACTGTCGGAGGAGGCATTTCTGATATAGCCGACGTCGAAAAACTGCTTGACGCAGGTGCCGACAAGATATCCATAAACTCTGCGGCTATACGTAACCCCGGTCTGATTGACGCGATTGCCGCCCGTTTCGGCTCACAGGTATGTGTCGTGGCTATTGATGCTAAAACGACAGCCGACAATGATTGGGTATGTTATCTTAACGGTGGCCGCATACCTACCGACAGGACCTTGTTTAAATGGGCTAAAGAGGCGCAGGAAAGAGGAGCCGGCGAGATACTGTTTACAAGCATGGATCACGACGGAGTAAAATCAGGATTCGCTAATGATGCATTGGCGGCATTGAACGACATATTGTCGATACCGGTCATAGCTTCCGGCGGAGCCGGTGATTACAAGGATTTTTATGACGTATTCACGAAAGGGAAAGCCGATGCGGCTCTGGCGGCAAGTATATTCCATTTCAACGAGATTCCGGTAGACAGACTGAAAAGATACTTGAATGAACGAAATATAACTGTAAGATTATAATAAAAGACACAAATATGGCAGACTTGGATTTCGATAAGCTAAACGGTCTTATCCCTGCGATTATTCAGGACGCAAGGACGAAAAACGTACTTATGCTCGGTTTTATGAACGAAGAGGCATATGACAAGACCGTAAAGACGGGAAAAGTGACATTTTTCAGCCGCACTAAAAATCGGCTGTGGACTAAAGGTGAGGAAAGCGGACACTTTCTGAATGTTGTGTCGATACAGGTCGACTGCGACCGCGATACGTTGTTGGTTTCGGTCAACCCGGTAGGACCTACATGCCATAAAGGTACCGACACCTGCTTCGGAACTTCCAACGATGCCGGAGTCGAATTTCTGCATTACCTTCAAGAGTTTATCATAAAGCGCCATGAAGAGATGCCTGAAGGCTCCTATACGACCTCCTTATTCAAAAAAGGCGTGAACCGTATGGCGCAAAAGGTAGGCGAAGAGGCCGTCGAGACAGTGATAGAAGCGACAAACGGCACTGACGACAGACTCATATATGAAGCATCGGATCTGATCTATCACCTTATTGTATTGCTGACATCCAAAGGTCACCGTATCGAGGAATTGGCGGAAGAACTGGCCAAACGTCATAAAGAATAACTTCGATGAAGATTGTCGATTACAAAAAAGTGGAGATTCTCCGTAAGGAACATGTCGTGCTTAAGGATGTGAACCTTGAGATTGAGAGCGGGGAATTTACTTACATAATAGGCCGGGTAGGAAGCGGTAAAAGCAGCCTGCTCAAGTCAATGTATGCCGAAATTCCTATCGAAATGGGAGAGGCACATGTATTGGACTATGATCTGATGAACATCAGGCACAAGATGATCCCTATGCTGCGCAGAGAGATAGGCATAGTTTTTCAAGACTTCCAGCTCCTTACTGACCGCAGCGTCTATGACAACCTGCTGTTTGTGCTTAAAGCTACAGGATGGAAAAACAAGACCGACATGGACGACCGCATAGAGGGAGTGCTCAAAGAGGTTGGCATGCTGACGAAATCATATAAGATGCCACATGAATTGTCGGGCGGTGAACAGCAGCGCATCGTGATTGCCCGCGCTTTGCTCAACAAGCCTAAACTTATTCTTGCCGATGAACCTACCGGCAACCTTGATCCGGCAACCGGAGAGCAGATTGTGCGTTATCTTCATGATATAGCCAAAGAGGGGACTGCGGTTATTATGGCAACCCATAATCTAAGCTTTGTAGAGCAGTTTCCCGGACGTGTATTACGTTGCGATGACAAGCATTTAATTGCGCCTCAATTAGATTAATTGCCGCGTTTTTTGTACTTTTGTGAAATTTTACTAACATTATTGATAAATTACGTATAATGAAAGTTCTGAAATTTGGAGGTACCTCCGTGGGATCGGCCCAAAGATTTAAAGAAGTTGCGAAACTCGTTACCGAGCGCGGACGTAACATTGTTGTCCTTTCGGCAATGTCGGGTACCACTAACACGCTTGTTGAAATATCTGATTATCTGTACAAGAAAAATGTCGACGGAGCCAAGGAGACGGTAAATCAACTTGAAGCCAAGTACATGCGTACAATCGACGAGCTTTACGAAACTCCCGCATCAAAAGAAGAGGCAATTCGTGAGGTAAAGGGCTGTTTCAACTACATACGTTCATTTACAAAAGACATCTTCACTCTGTTTGAAGAGAAGGAGATTCTTGCGCAGGGCGAACTGATGTCGACAGCCATGATGAATATCTATCTGCGGGAGAAAGGGTTGAACAGTGTGCTCTTGCCGGCACTGGACTTTATGCGTACCGACAAGAATGCAGAGCCTGACACTCAATATATCAAGCAGAAACTTTCGGCGCAGCTGGAGAAGCACAAAGATGCCGACATTTATATAACACAAGGCTATATATGCCGCAATGCATATGGCGAGATTGACAACTTGCAGCGTGGCGGAAGCGACTATACGGCATCATTGATAGGTGCTGCTATAAATGCCGAAGAGATTGAGATATGGACAGATATCGACGGCATGCACAACAACGATCCCCGCTATGTTGACAATACTGATCCGGTACAGGAGCTACATTTCGAAGAAGCTGCCGAGCTCGCTTACTTCGGTGCAAAAATACTGCATCCTACATGTATTCTGCCGGCAAAATTAAACAACATACCGGTCAGACTGCTTAACACCATGCAGCCCGATGCTCCCGGCACTCTCATACACAATGTACAGACGGCACGTACCATCAAAGCCGTTGCGGCAAAAGACAACATCACCGCTATAAAGATTAAGTCGGGCCGCATGCTTCTTGCTTACGGTTTCCTCAGAAAAGTATTCGAGGTGTTCGAGACTCATCAGACTTCTATCGACATGATTGCCACTTCGGAAGTCGGTGTTTCGCTTACCATCGATAATGAACGTAATCTTAGCGCAATACTTGACGACCTGCGTAAATTCGGCACTGTGACCATTGATAAGGACATGGTCATAATATGTGTGGTAGGTGATCTCGAATGGCAGAACCGCGGCTTTGAGGCTGAAGCCCTCGATGCATTGAAAGAGATACCCGTAAGAATGATATCGTATGGCGGAAGCAACTACAATATTTCGTTCCTTGTCAGAAAAGAGGACAAGATAAAAGCGTTAAACCTTCTAAGCGACCGATTGTTTAAAAATAAACAATAACGATCTGTTTATGACTGAATTCCCGTTAAAGGAGTTTGCTTCGATTAAAACTCCTTTTTATTACTATGACAAGAAATTGCTTGTCGCTACACTTGATGCTATAAAAAAGGCCTCACCTGAGGAAGAGTATCACGTACATTACGCTATAAAGGCCAATGCCAATCCGGAGATATTGAAATATATTTCCGAGGCCGGATTTGGCGTCGATTGTGTCAGTGAAGGTGAGATACGTGCGGCACTCAAAGCCGGATTTCCCGCGTCAGGCATAGTATTTGCCGGAGTGGGTAAGAGTGACAGCGAGATTGACTTTGCGCTTGACAACGATATTGCATGCTTTAATGTTGAGTCGCTGCCCGAATTGCAGCTTATCGAAGAGATGGCGGCCGACAAAAGCAAGATTGCAAACGTCGCGTTGCGTGTCAATCCCGATATCGATGCACATACCCACCATTACATAACCACCGGACTGGAAGAAAATAAATTTGGCATAGACATGAAGATGCTTGACGAAGCCATTGCATATTGCGCAAAGCAGCCCAGTCTGCGTCTTATTGGCTTGCACTTCCATATCGGCTCTCAGATACTTACCCTCGAACCGTTTAAGGTGTTGTGCGACCGCATCAGTCAGCTGGTTGACAAGTATAAAAGTCAAGGCATACATTTTGAAAGCATTAATGTCGGTGGCGGACTTGGTGTGGATTATGATAATCCTGACGCGAACCCGATACCCGACTTCAAAGCATATTTCGACATATTCCGCAACAATCTGAAATTGGAGCGTGGGACGCAGCTGCACTTCGAACTTGGTCGCTCCATTGTGGCTCAGTGCGGCTCTCTTATCACGAAAGTTCTGTATGTCAAAGACGGGGTAAAAAAACGCTTTGTAATTGTGGATGCCGGCATGACCGATCTTATACGCCCTGCTCTCTATCAGGCTCATCACAAGATACAGAACTTAACGAGTAAATACACCGAGAACGGAGTTTATGATGTAGTAGGACCTATATGTGAGTCCTCCGACTGCTTCGGCACCGACGAAACTCTTCCCATTACTCAGCGTGGCGATCTACTCGCTATTCGTTCAGCCGGTGCATATGGTGAAATCATGGCCTCGCAATATAATTGCCGCACTCTTCCCGGATCTGTTTTTAACTAAGACACTATTTAACAACCGGCTGTAATAATATATCAAGCCGGTTGTTATTATTTTTGAAAATAATACAGTCCGGCAAGAACTATTAGTCCTATCGAATAAATCAATGAGTTAGCTCACAAAACTGTACCAATCATTAATTCGTTTTATTATGACTAAAAAAGGGATAGAACAGCAAAATATTGATACAATACATCTAATATCAATACTCTTCTTAATACTATGCCCGGTTATAGGTGTATTTCCGCTGTATTTCGTTAATAAAGCAAGAAATAAATTTTCTGCAAACGATGACGATTTTTACGATTCATGGAATAGAGCAATCAGATGCCTGAAAATAAGTATGATTATATTTGCAGTTTTGTATGTAGCAATAGTATGCTTCCTTATCTTGTTATATAAAACTCAAATATAAATAATTAAAAGGGTGGCCTTTCAAAATAATGGTCACCCTTTTTTCGTAAGTTATTAAATTTTGCCTACAAGCTCAATGCTGGGAGATAGGGTAGGCGCGCCCTTCTTCCATTTTGCCGGACAAACCTGCCCCGGATTATTGGCTACAAATTGAGCTGCTTCTACCTTACGTAACAATTCTGAAGCATCACGGCCGATACCATTGTCTTGAATTTCTGCAATTTTAATAAGTCCTTGCGGATCAATGACAAATGTACCGCGATAAGCAAGAAAATCCTCTCGATTAAGCACACCGAAAGCTTCACTCAACATGCCGGTTTTATCGGCGATCATCGGGAACTTGATTTTTCTTATACTTTCAGAAGCATCAGCCCATGCCTTATGCGTAAACTGCGTATCAGTACTTACCGCATATACTTCAACTCCAAGTTCCTTGAATTTATCATAATTCTCGGCCATGTCTACCAATTCGGTAGGACATACAAATGTAAAATCGGCTGGATAGAAGAAAAATACTGACCATTTTCCTTCAATATCCTTGTTGCTTACCTCTATAAATTCACCGTTTTTATATGCGGGCAATTTAAACTCAATAATTTTACTGTTTACAATAGGTTCCATAATTCTTTAAATTAGTTATGTTTATTTGAAACAATCTCTTACAGCAGTTAGTTATTCAAGACCTGATTAATAAACCATAAACCTCTTAAATAATGTCGGAAGGGGCGATATTTTCCATATATACTATTTAACATAATATCGGTTATGAGAAACATCACAAAGTGTTATTGGGGCAATAATCAGACGCTATTTCACGATAATACGCCTGCAATTTCGATATTTCATTTTTTCTACGTAACTTTGTTATTAACCGAACATAATACTGAATCAAATGTACGATAAGAAAAACGGTCTGTATATAGCTCATTGCTCTGACGGCCCATTAAGCATACTTGGAAATATGGCCAACCGCCACGGACTTATTGCCGGCGCCACGGGTACCGGTAAAACCGTGACGCTACAGGTTATGGCTGAAACCTTTTCTCAAGCGGGCGTTCCCTGTTTCATGGCCGACATTAAAGGCGATTTATCCGGAGTGAGTCAACCCGGACAGATGACAAAGTTCATCGAAAAAAGATGTGCTGAATTCGGCATAAGCAATCCGCAGTTTGAGGCATCACCGGTAAGGTTCTTCGACGTATTCGGTCAGCAAGGTCACCCTATGAGAGCTACAGTGGCGAGCATGGGCGCTGATCTTATGGCTCGGTTGCTTGAGCTGAATCCTACACAGACCGGAGTTTTAAATATCGTATTTAAGATTGCCTCCGATGAAAATTTGGAGTTAATAGATCTCAAAGATCTTAGATCTACGCTTGATTATGTCTCGAAAAATGCCCGTAACTACATTTCGGTTTACGGAAATATAACCACACAAAGCATAGGAGCCATACAGCGCGCCCTGCTATCACTTGAAAATCAAGGTGGTACCGCGTTCTTCGGAGAACCGGCCTTTGATATATACGACCTTATGCAGACTGAAAACGGCCACGGGGTATTAAACGTATTGGCCGCCGATAAGCTGATGCTTAATCCAAAGCTGTACTCTACGTTCCTTATGTGGCTTCTTAATGAGATATACATTCAGCTTCCCGAGATTGGCGATATGGAGCTTCCTAAATTGGTGTTTTTCTTTGACGAGGCCCATTTGCTTTTCGATGACGCACCTAAGGCATTGCTTGACAACATCGAGCGTGTCGTCAGGCTTATCAGGAGTAAAGGTGTAGGTATATATTTTATAACTCAAAATCCGATTGATGTTCCCGATACTATTCTCGGACAGCTTGGCAACCGCGTACAGCATGCTTTGCGTGCATTCACTCCACGCGATCAGAAAGCGGTCAAAGCGGCAGCCGACACGTTCCGCGCCAATTCGGCTTTTGATACACAGACTGCCATACAGGAACTTGGCACCGGCGAAGCGCTCGTGTCATTCCTTGACGAAAACGGAGCTCCGGCTATAGTGAACAGAGCCAAGATACTCTTCCCGCTGAGTCAGATCGGTGCCATCACGGATGACGAGCGCGCTTCAATTATCAAAAAGTCGAAACTATATGGTCGATATGAAAAGTCTGTTGATCGAGACAGCGCTTATGAAAAAATACTCGCTGAAAGACAACGGGCTGAAAAGATTGAAAAAGAACGGCAATCGGCTGACAGCAAGACATCCCGACCAAAACCCGCACCTGCCAAGAAAAAAAGCGGCGGCGGATTCTGGGGCGCTGTAGTCAAAATAGCCGTGCCTGTGCTGACAACTATAGGCCGTTCATTAGGCCGTGAAATGGTTAAGAACATCACCGGCTCCGGATCTAAAAAACGACGCAGATAGTGATTTTCGCAATTCTCTTTGTGCATTATGCTAAAACCGTTTAAATATATATTTACGTTCATCGTCATTATGTTCACATTGCTGGCATCTGTCATGCAATTTCATCATCATGACTGTGACGGACATATATATTTAAGCTTGACAGCCGTAACTGACATAGCGTTGGGCGATAACTATGATGATGCTGTTCATGAATGTAATCATAGCCATAGCCGTCCCCACAAATGCAATGGTGCCACCCGTTGTTCAATGCATATCAGTTATCAGGAGATACGCAAAGCTATAAATATACCCAAGACTCCCCTGTCAACATGCGGATGGATATATGAGGCCGTATGCCATACTCTTGTTTTTAAGGCATATGAGTCTCCTGCCGCTGACCGCAATTACCCTGACATATTTAAATATCTACTTAAAAATATCATTTACACCTCTTCGATATTCCGTGCTCCTCCGTTGTGGTAACTGATGTTATTCTTGCAAATCGGTTGCAGACATATTGACTTAACTTTGTACCATAACTAAATTTAACATGACATGCGAATATCGTATACTTACATTGTAGGAGCTATATTGCTCTCTACCCTATTTTCCTGCGGCCATAAAAACGACGACGGTCACGACCATGAAGCTGCAGAAGTAAAAGAAACCAAGGCCGATGCACATGGTGCTGATGAAATCATATTGGATCCTGAGGCCGCCGAGCATTTTGGAGTACGTTCCGAGGTTATAACACCCTCTCCGTTTAATGAAGTCATAACCGTATCGGGTGAAATAACGTCCGCGCCCGAGGACATGGCATATATAGCTGCCAAGTCATCAGGCATCGTGAATTTGACCCCCGGCATGGTGGTTGGCAAACAGGTGTCGGCAGGCGCGCGTATAGCGTCGATTTCCGCCAAAGGCATAGCCGGGGGTGACGCCAATGCGGCCGCTGCGGCCGATGTCGCCGCCGCAAAAAAAGAGGTCGACCGTCTCCGTCCGCTTTATGAGGAGCGCATAATTACACAAAAAGAGTACAACGCGGCAGTGGCTACATATGATAAAGCCCGTGCCATGTATTCCGGCAGTGCGTCGGGCAGTGTGGCTACATCCCCCATATCAGGAGTAATCACTGCTATTAATGCCGGACAGGGAGCATTTGTTAATACCGGCGATATAATAGCCACCGTGTCACATGACATGCGCCTTACGCTTAGAGCCGATCTTCCACAGAAATATGCCCGTCAGCTTGCCGACATATCGACTGCCAACTTCCGCATAAGCTACTCTGATTCCATAATGTCGCTTGCCGATCTTAACGGGAAACGCATTTCGTCTGCTTCTGTAGCGGTAAATCCCGGATACATACCCGTATATTTTTCATTCGACAACAACGGTGCGGTTCTCCCCGGAAGCTATGCCGAAGTGTATCTGATCGGAGCGCGTAAAGAAAATGTACTGGTTGTACCGGTAGCTTCTGTCGTAGAACAGCAAGGGCGCCATTTCGTATATGTAAAGATTGACGATCACGGCTATGAGAAGCGCCCGGTGGTTTTAGGCCGGAATAACGGCACGGACGTAGAGATACTGTCCGGTTTGCACTCCGGTGACTGCGTCGTGGTTAAAGGCAGCATATTCGTTAAACTTGCCGAGACAAGCAATGTTGTACCTGAAGGTCATTCCCATAACCATTGATATGCCATGCTGAACAGAATCATTAAATTTTCGTTGTCCAACCGCATTGTCGTGCTTATATTGGCCGGACTATTGCTGTTGACAGGCACTGCTGTGCTGTTGCGCATGGATGTCGATATTTTTCCTGACCTGAATGCGCCTACGGTAGTTGTCATGACAGAAGCCCCGGGGCTTGCTCCGGAAGAGGTGGAGAAACTTGTCAGTTTTCCTATCGAGACATCATTGAACGGAGCTACCGACGTGCGACGTGTCAGATCTTCGTCAGCTACCGGATTCTCCGTCGTATGGGTCGAATTTGATTGGGGTACGGATATTTATAAAGCGCGTCAGATAGTATCGGAGAAACTT
Source organism: Candidatus Homeothermus arabinoxylanisolvens (assembly GCA_001689405.1). GTDB lineage: Bacteria > Bacteroidota > Bacteroidia > Bacteroidales > Muribaculaceae > Muribaculum > Muribaculum arabinoxylanisolvens. The sequence continues at coordinate 19,885 of LUJO01000036.1, forward strand.
ACTGAAATATCTGACGCTCTGCCGGCGGGCGTAAACTCCCCCGTACTCGGCCCGCAATCATCCATACTCGGTGAAATATTCATAATAGGTCTCACGGCCGACTCCACATCTCTTGCCGAACTCCGTACTATAGCTGACCGCACGATAAGACCGCGACTTCTTGCTACCGGAGGCGTATCGCAAGTGACTGTAATCGGTGGTGACATAAAAGAATATCAGATAAAGCTTGATCCAGAGCGTATGAAATATCTTGACGTGTCACTTGACGAAGTCGTAGCCGCAACCGAGGGCATAAATACAAATGCTGCCGGAGGCATAATATACGACTACGGCAATGAGTACCTTATCAAAGGCGATGTAAACACATCGTCGCCTGAAGAGATAGGCATGAGCGTAGTGCGCAGTGACGACCGGGGTGTGGTGACCGTCGCAGACATAGCTGATATAGAAGTAGCCGGCAAGCAGCCCCGACTCGGTCTGGCCTCGGTTGAAGCCAAGCCGGCGGTTTTGATGACAGTGACAAAGCAACCGTCGACCGGTACCATTGAATTGACTGAAAACATTGAAGCCGAACTGGTTAAATTGTCAAAATCGCTTCCTGAAGATATAAATATGTCAACCGACATATTTAAACAGAGCGATTTTATCGACAATTCAATAAGCAATCTTCAGCAGTCACTGTTTGAAGGAGCGCTTTTTGTCATCATCATCCTGTTTTTCTTCCTGATGAATATACGCACCACTCTTATCTCTCTTGTGGCGCTGCCTATGTCCATTATCATCACGATACTGGTCATGCATTTCTTGGGACTGAACATAAATACCATGAGTCTTGGAGGTATAGCCATAGCCATAGGATCATTGGTCGATGATGCCATTGTAGACGTGGAGAATGTATACAAACGTCTGCGCGAAAACCGCTTGCTGCCCCCCGACAAGCGCATGAAGACGGTTCAACTCGTATACGAAGCCTCCAAAGAGGTCAGAATGCCTATATTCAACTCATCGCTTATCATCATAGCCAGTTTCTTACCGCTGTTTTTCCTTCACGGCATTGAAGGCCGCATGCTTGTGCCCCTCGGCATATCATTCATTGTAGCGCTTATAGCATCAACCGTTGTGGCTCTTACATTGACTCCCGTGCTATGCAGTTATCTGCTTAAAGGCAATGACAAAAATCTTTCTACCGAGTCGTGGGCCTCACGAAAACTGAAATCCGCTTATGCCAAAGCTCTTGATAAAGCATTTTCTTTCAAGAAAAGCCTTATAGCGGGAGTTGGCCTGTTATTCCTGATCTCCTTAGGCGTATTGTTCACGTTGGGTCGCAGTTTCCTGCCCTCTTTCAACGAAGGTTCGCTGACAATCAATATCAGCGCGTTGCCCGGCATATCTCTTGAAGAAAGCGACCATATCGGACGCATAGCCGAAGAGATTATCCTCAGTGTGCCCGAAGTTACCACTGTAGCCCGCAAGACGGGACGTGCCGAGCTTGACGAACATTCACTTGGCGCAAATGTATCGGAAATAGAAGCGCCTTATGTCCTTGACGGACGCTCGCGCAGCGAAATGGTTCAGGAATTACGCCACAAACTGTCTGAAATTCCCGGTGTCAACATCGAAATAGGTCAGCCTATATCACATCGTATCGACGCCATGCTTTCGGGTACCGAAGCGCAGATTGCCATAAAACTGTTTGGCGACGATCTTGAAAATCTGTATACTTTAGGTTCGAAAATAAAACATGCTGCATCAGAAGTTCCCGGCATCGTTGATGTGAACATAGAGCAGCAGGTAGGCCGACCGCAGATCGACATACGTCCACGACGCGAGATGTTGGCATTATACGGCATACCGGTAAATAAATTTGTGGAGTTTATAAATGTGGCATTGAGCGGCAAAGTCGTTTCGCAGGTTTACGAACACGGTCAGCCTTATGACGTGACATTACGCATTGATAACGAGCGCAGCAATTCGATTGACGACATATCGCAACTGATGATCGATACAAACAAGGGCAAAGTACCCTTGAGCAGTGTTGCCGACATTTTGTCGGTTACCGGGCCAAATACCATCAACCGCGAGAATGTTAGCCGACGTATAGTCATTTCAGCCAATGTCGACGGACGCGATCTTCGCGGCGCTGTCAATGACATAAAGGCCGTGGTGGATGAAGACGTGAAACTTCCTGAAGGCTATTATGTGGCATATTCAGGCCAGTTTGAAAGTGAGGCCGAAGCGTCACGCACTCTCGCATTGACATCATTGGGAGCCCTTGTCATAATACTTATGCTGCTTTATTCTGAATTCAAGAATTTCAAGCAATCATTGATAATACTTATAAACATGCCTTTGGCCATGATCGGCGGCATACTTATATTAAGATGCACGTCGGGCGAGCTGAATATACCGGCCATAATAGGTTTTATATCGCTTATGGGCATAACTACCCGCAACGGCATGTTGCTTATGTCAAGATACAATCACCTTGAAGAGGAACATTACGGCATTATGGAACGTATTATTAAAGGGTCGTCCGACCGACTGCTTCCTATAGTCATGACTGCGCTTACATCGGCGCTGGCACTGATACCTCTGGCCCTGCGCGGGAGCGAGCCCGGCAACGAGATTCAGTCACCCATGGCTATCGTAATTCTCGGAGGATTGCTTACTTCGACCGCTTTGAATATATTCGTCATTCCGGTCATCTACTATATGACAAGTTCTAAGAAATGATAACCAACAGAACCATTATAATATGTATAAATCAATAAGCATATTCTTCATATTGACGCTTGCCGCAACGACAAATGCCGGAGCGCGCGACTTCAACGGACTGCTTGATACGGTATTGGGCAATAACATGGCACTCTCCTCATCGCAAGCGTCCAATGAAAGCGAATTGCTTCAGCTTAAAAGTGAAAACAATCTTGCCGATCCCGAAGTGGGAGTAGAGCATCTATGGGGCCGGCATGATGCAAAAAACAAATTCAACATAAGCGTATCTCAAAGTTTTGACTGGCCCGGAACATATGCGGCACGAAGCAAGGCCATAAATTTCGGGTCACAGGCTATCGAGAATTTAAACCGGAGCAATTATCTTGATAAAAAATTAGAGATAAAACTGCTGTTAATCGACATTATAAATACCCGCAAAAAGTTATCGCTGCTTCACGAACGCGACAGGCAGGCTGACAGCCTGATAGCTATCTGCCGCAAGGGTGTGGAAAACGGTGAGCAAAGCATCCTTGTCCTTAACAAGCTGAAAATAAGCAAAATCAGGTTTCAGAACTCGTTGGTGAATCTCGAAAATCAATACACGGCTCTTAAATCGTCGCTTGTATTGATGAACGGAGGTCTTGACAGTGACGATATTCTTGCCCAGCTGGACGAGTATCCTGACGAAATGATATTGTCGGTAGACGATTATGAGACCCAGATTCTTGAAAAGGACCCGATGAAGCGCTACTCTGCATTGATGGTGCAATCGCAGTTACAGAATGTCAGAGCGGAAAAACTAAAACGCTTTCCCGGCATATCATTGGGTTATGTACATGCACGCGAAGACGGTGAAGTGTTCAACGGCATATCGGCCGGCATAACACTGCCTGTATTTTCTACACGCCACAAGATAAAGGCGGCCGAGGCATTGCAGCGTTCGTTAAAATATGACGAGGCTACACAGGCAATAAGTCAACGTACGGCCATGATGGCTTCACGCGACAAGGCGCTTGCTCTTTATAAAGAGTACAAAGCATTGGATGACATACTTAAAACCGGTAACAATCAGGCGCTTCTGAAAAAATCGCTCGATAATGGCATTATAACCGCTCAGGAGTATCTTGACGAGATGTCTTACTTCCTTGACGCATGGCAGGACCTTCTCGACGCTCAATACAATTATCACATCGAGGCGGCTGTATTAAACAAATACATGCTGCTTGACGAGTAAAATGTTATAATAGATTAAAGCCCGTAACGCTCCAAACAATTCATTGCTTGGAGCGTTTTTATTGTATATCAAAATAAAAACACTACACATATGGAAACAAATGTTTATACACAGCCTAAGTTACCCTATGCTCCCGATGCTCTCGCCCCGGTTATAAGTGCCGAGACCGTAAGTTACCATTGGGGAAAACACGAAAAGACTTATATAGACAATCTTAATAAGCTCATCCGTGACACGGAATGGGAAGATACCGCACTTGAAGATATCATACGTACGGCCAACGGCCCGTTGTTCAACAATGCTTCGCAGGCTTGGAACCACATATTCTACTTCTTCTCGTTTAACCCTGACGGCGGTGGAGAACCGACCGGCGATCTTGCCGAAGCTATCAAACGTGAATTCGGCTCATTCGAAGAGTTTAAACGCCTGTTTGAGGAAGCGGGAACAGGTCTGTTCGGTTCAGGTTGGGTATGGTTGTCACAAGACAAGGACGGCAAGTTGTTTATTACACAAGGCCCCAATGCAGCCAATCCTCTCACACAGGGACTCACCCCTATATTGACATTTGACGTATGGGAGCATGCCTACTATCTGGATTACCAGAACCGCAGAGCTGAAGCCCTTCATAAATTGTGGGACATTGTCGACTGGAATGTGGTCGGCAGCCGGTACTCAAAGAAATTGTAATTGTACTTTTCCATAATGCGCTGATGCGCATTATTCTCAGACTATAGCACTTTTAAGCATAATGTGATGAATGAAGGGAGCGGGACTCGTGAGAGCCCCGCTCTTTTACATTTTCCTCCAACAATAAGCCCTTGCAGCTTGTTTATAAATAAATTCAACTGTTTATGGGCATTGAGGGAAGAAATCATATAAAGACCGACGTACTTAGAGCGCTCCACATAATGGTACTTCTGGGCGCTGTCGGACTTATTGTCCTTATTTCCTATGACTGTTTCCGCAATATATCATTTCTCGCAAACGAGACCTATATGAAGATCCAGTTCTGGATATGCGCATTTTTCATATTCGATGTTATTGTTGAGTTTTTCCTGTCATCCGACCGTTGGCGATACTTCTACACGCACTTGTTCTCGCTGTTTGTAAGCATACCGTATCTTAACATCATCCATTATTTCGGTATAAACCTGTCGCCGGAGATGCAATATCTTGTACGCTTTATACCCATGATACGCGCGGCATATGTGTTTACGCTTGTATTAAGCGCTTTGTCAACCGACAGGGTATCGAGCCTTTTTACGGCCTATATAGGTCTGTTGACAGCCACGGTTTACTTTGCCAGCATGATGTTCTTTATAGAGGAACATTATATAAACACGGGTGTACCTACATATTGGGCGGCATTGTGGTGGTCGTTCATGAATATAACTACCGTAGGATGTAATATAAATGCCATAACCGCGACAGGAAAGGTACTGTCGGTAATTCTATCGGCTGAAGGGCTTATCCTGTTTCCCGTATTTACCGTCTATATCACAAACGCTCTTACCCGCAAGTCCGCACAATCATCACAATACGCATATACTGACGTTAAAAAAAGTTCAAAGTCGGCTTCCGAGGCCGCTCCCGATGCGAAATGATAGGCCATTATGCGTTTTTTTAGTACCTTTGCAGGTCACACCTACGCAAAGATGAAACTGACGGCATCCATATCGGCTTTATTATTTATATGTGCTTCCGCCTCCGGCAAAGTCATATTTACCGACACTGCAAAAAGTGCCGTACTCTTGGATGCCGACAAATCATCGGGCCTGTCTGCGATATGTATACTTTGGAATCCTGTAGATGTCAAAATGACATATCGATCGACCTCCCCTGAAAGCATACGATGGTACAGATTCGGAGCCGATGGAGCTACTCGCGCCGAGGAGTTGACCGATAATGTCAGCATCGGCAACGGAATATCGGAATTGACATTATCGGAAGGCAACTGCGGTTATATTGTTGAAAACGGCAATGTACGCGAATATATCTGGATTGTGGATTATACAAAATATATGCCGCAATTTACCGATATCGGCTTCGGAACCGACAGCGATTGCAACTCGGTTGAGCTTGACTTCGCAGGAAGCGCTTCGACCATGACATATCATGGCGTTACAGGACGGAGCTATATAATAGACCGCGATTTCATACTGACGTTTGACACCCTCCGCTATGATGAAGTGTCCGATACATATTCGGTTGAGCCGGTGGAGCGCAAATATACGTCGTTAGAACCCTTGATTAGAGTCAATGCCCCGTTATGCGACACTGAATTCAGATTGTCAGGCGATTGTTTTCTTGCAGCATGGGATATGACCGAAAGCATCGTATCGCCACGCTACACGGCATCGGCGGTGGAAGCCCGTACTTATGCCAGACAATTGACGCGCGACATCTCCAACGAACAGACAAAGGATACCGACGGATTAGGCGGTTCGGCACCGGTAGAGATTGAATTTGAGGCTGCGGTAAGCGATGCAGTCGTGTTTACCGAATGGCAAATCTCCGATGATCCTGAATTTGAGGCAATCGACATTCGTCATAATGACATATCATTTACGTATACATTTAATGACGAAGGACTCAGATATGTCCGCTTCGTGGCCGGAAATGCCGACGGCACATGCGAATATTTCAGTCCTACATATGAAATCAGTATAGGCAAGTCAGACATAAAGTGCCCTAACGCCTTTTCTCCCGGCAACAATGACGGCGTAAATGATGAATGGAAGGTCAGCTACAAATCAATTCTGAACTTTGATTGCCACATATTCAACAGCTGGGGCATAGAAGTGGCACGGTTAAAAAATCCGGCTGACGGATGGGATGGACGATATAAAGGTAAAAATGTACCTTCAGGTGTTTATTATTATATAATCGACGCCAAAGGTGCCGATGGGAAAATATATCACCTTAAAGGTGACATAAACATAATAAAAAGCAAAAACACATATTAACGGACATGAACTTATGAAACATCTTACTTCAATAGCAATTACAACTATGGCTCTGACTGTAGTTTCGTCGGCATACGGTCAGTCATCGCCTATATTTTCTTCAGTTGAAAACCCTGTAATCCCCACCACAGTGACTTTTGCGGGTCAGGGTGTGGATCTTGACCGAACCGACATGTACGAACGGTTTGACCGGGAGCTTACCTCGATGGCCTATACCCACGGAAACACTCTGTTGGTAATAAAACGGGCCAACAGGTATTTTCCCGAGCTTATACCTATATTGAAGAAAAACGGACTGCCAGAAGATCTCATATATCTTGCCTGTATAGAAAGTTATCTCAATCCGAGAGCATACTCGGGAGCCAAAGCCGCCGGTATATGGCAGTTCATACCTTCAGCCGGTAAGCAGTACGGGCTTGAGGTAAACGAGTATGTCGACGAGCGTTATGATCCGGTCAAGTCGACCGAAGCGGCATGTCGCTATCTTAAAACAGCCTATAACAAATACGGCAACTGGGAATCGGCCGCCGCATCATATAACGGCGGTATGGGGCGTATAACCAAAGAACTTGACGCACAGGGCGAGACATCGGCTTATGACCTGTATCTCGTAGATGAGACCGCACGCTACATATACAGACTTATAGCGATGAAACTGATAATGGAGAATCCGAGAGCCTACGGGTACAAGCTCAAATCGGGACAGCTGTATCAGCCGGTACGCATCAAGACCGTGGAAGTCAACGGACCGATCGAAGATTGGGCGGCATGGGCCAAGAAAAACGGCATCAGCTATATGCAGCTAAGAGAGTATAATCCATGGATCAGGGCCAAGTCGCTTCCCAATAAAACCGGGAAGACATATCAAGTGAAAATACCTTTGAAGCAGGATCTGAACCGGTCCACCCAACAAAAGTCGATATACAACAAGGCTTGGGTGACCGACTAAACAACAATATCTAAATGGAAGATAACAAGAACATGTTGTCGGTACTCGGAGCGAGGGTACACAATCTTAAGAACATAGATGTGACAATACCGCACAACAAACTGACGGTCATAACAGGGCTCAGCGGCAGCGGTAAATCTTCGTTGGCGTTCGATACGATATTTGCCGAGGGACAACGCCGCTATGTCGAGACGTTTTCGGCCTATGCCCGCAATATGCTCGGTACACTCGAACGCCCCGACGTCGACAACATATCAGGATTAAGCCCGGTAATAGCAATCGAGCAAAAGACCGTAAACCGCAATCCGCGAAGCACTATAGGCACAACCACCGAGGTATATGACTACCTGCGTCTGCTCTATGCCCGCATCGGCGAAGCGTACAGTTACATATCGGGGCTTCCTATGGTGAAATATACGTCAGAAAAGATAGTCAATCTTATTCTCGACAAATACGACGGGCGTAAGATATACTTACTCGCTCCACTCGTAAAAAACCGCAAGGGGCACTACAAAGAGCTGTTTGAACAGCTGCGAAAAAAAGGGTTTCTTACGGTAAGAGTCGACGGCGAAATGCGTGAGATAACATATGGCATGAAGCTTGACCGATACAAAAATCACTCGGTGGAACTTGTCATAGACAAGCTGAAAGTGTCGGCCAAAGACATACAGCGTCTTCACGACTCAGTCAACAAGTCATTGCAACAGGGCGGAAAACAGATGATGATATACGACCTTGACTCTGATTCGATAGGACACTACAGTCAGTTGCTCATGGATCCTGAAAGCGGTATATCATATCGCGATCCCGCGCCCCACGACTTTTCATTCAACTCCCCGCAGGGCGCATGTCCGGCATGCAAGGGGCTCGGATATGTAAATATAGTGGACCGTGCCAAGCTTATTCCGGATGACAGCAAGTCAATACATGAGGGAGGCATAGTAGCACTCGGGCCGTATAAGAATACGATGATTTTCTGGCAGATATCGGCTATATGCGAGAAGTATGGATATACCCTCAAGACTCCTCTGAAAGAGCTGAGCGAGGAAGCGATAAACGACATTCTCAACGGCACCAACGAACGCCTGCAGCTTAAAACGGAGTCGCAAAACACGTTTTCTTACTTTCAGGTATATGAGGGCCTCGTAAAGTATCTCGAGCTTCAGCAAAACGAGGATGCATCGGCCAAAGCACAGAAATGGAGCGGTCAGTTCTACTCGCGGGTTACCTGTCCTGAATGTAACGGGCAACGTCTTAACAAAGAGGCGCTGCACTTTTTTATCGATGGGAAGAACATAGCGCAGCTTGCGGAGATGGACATATCTTCGTTATATGAATGGATATGCAATGTGGAACCGCGTCTCACGTCAAAACAGCTGCATATAGGCACAGAAATACTGAAAGAGATACGCACCCGCCTGCGTTTTCTTGTGGATGTAGGACTGGAGTATCTTTCTTTAAACCGTAATTCAGCTACTCTCTCCGGTGGAGAAAGTCAGCGTATAAGGCTTGCTACGCAACTCGGTTCTGAACTGGTCAATGTCATGTACATTCTTGATGAACCGAGCATAGGTCTTCATCAGCGCGACAACAAAAGGCTTATAGACTCCCTTAAGCGATTGCGCGACGCTTATAATTCGATTATCGTTGTAGAACACGATAAAGAGATAATGCTCGAAGCCGATTATATCGTTGATATAGGCCCCAAAGCAGGCAGAAAAGGCGGCAATGTGGTATTTGCCGGAACACCCGGGGAGATGCTGCGCACACATACTCTCACAGCCGATTATCTTAACGGCGACAAGACTATAGCCGCACCTGAAAAATACAGAGAAGGCAACGGGAAATATCTTGTGCTTGAGGGTTGCACGGGCCACAATCTGCGTGACGTAACGTTAAGACTGCCGTTAGGCAAGTTTGTATGTATAGCCGGAGTGTCGGGAAGTGGCAAATCCAGCCTTGTCAACGGCACCTTGCAACCTATACTCAGCAAACACTTTTATCGCTCATTACAGGAGCCGCTTCCGTATAAGTCGATAAGCGGCATTGAAAATATCGATAAGATAGTGACTGTAGACCAGTCGCCGTTAGGCAAGTCGCCTCGTTCCAATCCGGCGACATATACAGGTGTATTTTCCGATATCCGCAACCTGTTTGTCAACCTTCCGGAAGCAAAAATAAGAGGCTATAAACCGGGCCGCTTCTCCTTCAACGTGTCGGGAGGAAGATGCGAGGCATGTAACGGCAACGGGTATAAAGTCATCGAGATGAATTTTCTGCCCGATGTACTTGTACCGTGTGAAGTATGCGGAGGCAAACGTTACAATAGAGAGACTCTGGAGGTCAGATACAAAGGAAAATCGATAGCCGATGTACTCGATATGACGATAAATCAGGCTGTGGAATTTTTCGCCGGAATACCGAATATATTAAAAAAGATACAGGTATTACAGGATATCGGTCTGGGTTATATAAAGCTCGGACAGCCGTCAAGCACACTGTCAGGAGGCGAGAATCAGCGTGTAAAACTGGCTACAGAGCTTGCAAAACGCGATACGGGCAAGACACTGTTTATTCTTGACGAGCCCACTACCGGGCTGCATTTTGAGGATATAAACGTGCTTCTTGGTGTACTGAACAGGCTGGTGGATAAAGGCAACACCGTGCTTGTCATTGAACACAATCTCGATATCCTGAAATGCGCCGATTATATTATAGACATGGGGCCCGAAGGGGGAAAGAACGGAGGGCGGATAATAGCGGAGGGAACCCCGCGTGATATCGCATCATGCAATTCCCCGACGAGTCGTTATCTAAAAGAGGAATTAGGTATATAAATACTCATTTTTGATGCTCAGGCCCGGAATTCAATGTTTCCGGGCCTTTTTCGTTGTATACGGAAATACAACAAAGAAAATATGCTATAAAACATGCAAAAATATTTGCAAAATCCAAATACACTCGAAGAGAAGTTAAATAAAAGTTAATTATCGGATTTTGAGGAGATTAAAGAGTTAAATTGCGCTAACATATTAATCTTTATCAAATTAGGGAGTGTTCTAATATTGAAAACGTTATAATTTGCATTTGTTTAAAGAAACACAAATATAAAATTGCAAATTATAAATTCGGCAGCAATAATTGCCACTTGGAAATTTGGGTTCGCATCAAAAGTGATAGATTAAAACCACGCTATGATTACACGAAAAAGCCGCTCAATTTATATTTGCACATCCGCAAAATTTCCAAATTAGCAGCTCCATCATGTTTACATTAACATATTTTACGCATTAACCATTAAAAACATTTAATGTATACCGCTGTAACACATACTTAGTATACATAAAACTTAAAGTAATTCATTAAGAATACACCTCCAAAGTCCGATTTAGTTTAACGCAAAGCCATACACACAAACATAACGTGGTAAATATCAGTTATTTATGTAGCATATTATAAATAACTACTTTAATTGTTTTACGCAGCTGCAGTGTTGATTTCAAAATTAACCGCATCCCCTATTTGCATTTGTAACTACGGCGTGTTCATTAATAAATTTTGAATTTACAAATTAATTAGTTACATTTGCACATTGTAAATTGCAAAACAAAACTCACTATGGATATCGCTTCACGCATAAAAAAATTCATGGATGCAACCGGAATTCAAAATTCACAGTTTGCCGATACATGCGGCATACCCCGCCCGTCGTTATCGCAATTATTAAACGGGCGCAATAAAAAAGTAAGCAATGAAGTGATTGACAAAATTCATGAAGCATATCCGAGTTTATCTATCTTATGGCTCATGTTTGGCGAAGGAGATATGTGGGTAGACGGAAATATTCAATTCTCAGAGCTTCAAAAAGACGGTGAAACCCATATTTCCGACGCAGACGATATTGATACAGAGGGCTTTGAGTTCAGCAATAACCTGTTTTCAGATGTCTCGGATTTTACTCAGAAAAAATCTGCTGAGGAAAAAAGCACAGTAAGCACGGTAAACAAGACTGTAGAGGAGATACCGACGCAAAAAGTTGCACCTGTTCAGGCATCGGCAATGTCGCTTGGAGTTGACAATACAAGAAAGGTTGTGAACATAATGGTATTCTACAGCGACAGCAGTTTTGAAACATTTGTGCCGAAGACCTAAATTGACTAACTTTGCGACTATAATATATACTACAATTATAGATGAAAAAATATATCCTCGATTTCAAGATTGTTGAGAACCGTCATCTGCATGAGTTATACTCTCTGCTTATAGTAACCCCCGTCGACGGTATGTTGCCCGAAGTTCTGCCCGGACAATTTGTACAAGTTGCCGTTGACAACTCAAAGACCACATTTCTCCGTCGTCCGATATCGATAAATTATGTGGACCGGGAGAATGCCACGTTATGGTTGCTTATAAGAAAAGCCGGTGACGGCACTAAGGCAATAACCGAAAAAAAGGCCGGCGATACGATAAACATGGTATTGCCGCTTGGTAATAGTTTTACCGCACCCGAAGCTGACGCCCGCGTATTGCTTATTGGCGGCGGCGTAGGTGTGGCTCCGCTATTGTACTGGGGCGAGGTCCTGAAAAAGAACGGATATATCCCCCATTTCCTTATAGGCGCACGATCATTCAAAGACGTGCTTGAACTTGATGAATTCAATGCCATAGGTCAGGTACACGTATCGACCGAAGACGGTTCGTACGGCGAGAAAGGACTTGTGACGGCCCACAGCATATTGAATCAAAAATGGGATAAGATATACTGTTGCGGTCCCGCACCCATGATGAAAGCCGTAGCCCGCAAAGCATCGGAGATGGGCGCTGATTGTGAAGTATCGCTCGAAAACATGATGGCATGCGGACTCGGTGCATGTCTGTGCTGCGTGGAGAAAACCGTGCGAGGCAATGTTTGTGTATGTACCGAAGGTCCTGTATTTAATATAACTGAATTGACATGGCTCGATTAGAAGTAAAAATAGGCGCATTAGAGTTAAAGAACCCGGTTCTCACCGCTTCCGGCACGTTCGGCTATGGAGAGGAGTTCTCCGATTTTATTGATCTGAACCGGCTTGGAGGATATATCATAAAAGGCACGACGCTTAATCATCGTGAGGGCAACCCATACCCGCGCATGGCCGAGACTCCCTCCGGCATGCTTAATGCCGTAGGCCTTCAGAACAAAGGTGTGGACTACTTCATCCAAAATATATACCCCCGCATAAAAGATATAGACTCGCAGCTTATCGTAAATGTATCGGGGGCTACGATTGAGGACTATGTTGCGGTATGCGAGAAGCTCGCTCCGCTTGACCGCATAAACGCGATTGAGGTGAACATATCGTGTCCGAATGTGAAACAAGGCGGCATGGCATTCGGTACGACATGCAGCGGTGCGGCCGAAGTAACCAAAGCGGTGCGAAATGCTTACCCCAAAACCGTTATCGTAAAGCTGTCGCCCAACGTCACGAGCATTGCCGATATAGCGAAGGCCGTGGAGGCGGAAGGAGCCGATTCCGTATCGTTGATTAATACCCTTCTGGGCATGGCCATCGACGTAGAGCGTCAACGCCCGTGCCTGTCGACAATCACGGGCGGATTATCGGGCCCTGCCGTGCGTCCTGTAGCGGTGCGTATGGTATGGCAGGTGGCTCATGCAGTCAACATACCGGTAATCGGTCTTGGCGGCATTATGGACGGCCGCGATGCCATAGAGTTCATGCTTGCCGGAGCTCGGGCCGTAGAGGTAGGCACCGCAAACTTCTTAGACCCGGCTGTAACGATGAAAATAATCGATTACATGAACGATTATTGTTCACGCCACGGAGTAAGCGACATTAACGATATTGTAGGACTTATTTAACGCAGATAGCGTTTTTCAAGATTGCGGTATTCGGGAGTGCCCTTGAACTCGATAATCCACTTATTGAGGCTATCGGTAAATTCAGGGCGCTTCTTACCTGCAATCCATGACTGGAACTGGGTGAATGATATATTGGTCGATATATCGGCGTCAGGATACTCCGCTGACAGAGATTTCGCTATCCGTTCATTAATTACGGCTTGTTTTATTTCACCGGTAGCCGTCATTATAAACAGCTGCTCGGCTCCATATTCCGGTTCATAATTAATATAGATTGTATCGCCTATCTCATGCGCGAGATTATTGATGCGCCCCACAACCGAAGAGCCATCGACCACCCACACTGTATCACCGGCCAAGTCGAGCCGGTTTTTTATTTGCGGTTGTCCCGTCGAGTCTTTTAATTGCACGAGTACCTGCCGGTCAAGCAGTACAGGCTCAAGAAAGTCATACTTGTCCTTGAACTCCGCCGTAAGCGGTATGTCGGCCACAAGTATGTCATATGTCTTGTCCTCTATATGCTGTAGCGACGTGGTCAGTTTGACTACCGGATGAAACTTTACGATAAAACCGTGCTTATTGGCCAGCAACCTTATCATATCATAATTAAAGCCGCCGAGTGTATCTGCGTAACGGTACAAGGACATAGGCGAATACTCGATAGCCACATCGATAGTGTCGCCACCCGAAGGCTTCAATCGCTCCGACTCTCCCCTATAGCTGCACCGCCGCAGCGAATACATGAGAGCCATTACAAGCAACAGCCCTATGAGCATTATCCATGCATGTCCTTTATGTTGCAGCTTATTCAGTGCCATGACATTTAATTTGCGAAGTCAATCGACAGTCCAAGCTGGAACCGGCGGGGATTCATAGGATAGTGAGGCATCGAAAAGTAATTTGTACCTGTCAGCCCCTGATTGACATGCGACACCATTATGTAAAATCGGGTCTTGCTCAGCTTCATGTTTACGTAGGCGTTCATAAAGGGGTAATTGCCGCACTCGATCTCATTTTGGTTATAGAACGTCATGGTAGCAGGCTGATAATCGACGGCCTTATATTTGGTGTAGTAGTCGCAGTCGACGCCAAGCTGTACATCAAGTACTCGTGCCACTTTAAAGCCCAGATACAGATTGCTGTATACCGACAATTTAGGCAATGGTATGACCGAAGCCTGCGAGGTAGTCTGATAAACTATATGGTTATCCAAGTGGACCGGTCCGAACTTGAAGTTCTGGTCAAGCGACGCGCTAAGCACCTGTACACTTCCGCTATGCTGCACAGGCAGGCAATCGGAGTTGAAGTAAATGCAGTTTTGGATATTCTCGACACCGACATTGAGTCTGGTACGTGTATGAGGTATGACAAGCAGACCGCCGAGCCTCAGACTGCGGGTCTTGCCAAAATCATTTTCCCAGATGAAATGATTGGATACATAATGCTGCAACAGATAAGGCGCAGCCTCGTTACGGAACTTTCCATAGCCTGTTATTGAAACAGTATCACCAAACAACCGGAAGCGTGTCGACACATGTCCGTCTATATGCATGTCGGCAGCTACCGAGCCGGCCACACCGAAACGTGCCGTAGCCTCATAGGTGAGTATCGATCCATGCTGCTTGGTAAGCTGCCCTCCTATCCACATCAGATTCTCAGCACCCTTTGCCGGGACTTTGTTCTCAAACGGATAAGGCGTAAGTCCTTCCGGCTTCTCAGGCATCAGGTCGAGCGTATCGGCCGTCTGCTTGTACTTTCTTATTTCATATGTGGCAAAAGCCGACAAACCGAAACGCGCTATCTTGTTGAAGCCCTCAAGCAGCGACACGCCCAGAGTATTGGATAGCGACCAATATGACGTCAGGTCGTCGCTCCCTTTCAAGTCGAAATAAGTATTTTTCCAGAACTCACGGTCCTGCTCGACATTGTCCAAGAACTTGTGGCTCCCGTTTTTGTAATTCAAAGTCCAAGAGAAACTTGTCACGGGCACATACTTCTCCACCGTGGTAGTATCGTCAACCTCTTCCTCTCGCCAGAAGCCCACCTTGTATATATTGTTAAGGTACAGTTCACCGCCTTTTATGCGGTTGAACGCTCCTGTAAGCCGTGTAGGTATGGCTTTCGGCTCTATTTCATTCTGTCCTCCCTGCAGTTCAGCCGGATCTGTAATATAGAGGTCATCGGTGATACCGCCATTCTCCATGCCGAGTGTGTTCCAATGGTTATAGAACGCCTGCATTTCGTACCGTTCTCCGATATATGACCCCGACAAACCCCAAGTAAGTCCTTTTACGGCCTGATAATCGTAACTTCCTTTAGAATATATATAGTCGCACAACGCGCCCACCTGAGCACGTTGATTTATATTGCCGGAAAAAATCGCATTCAGCCGGTCCTGCGTAGTCTCACGATCACCGCCGGTGTTGTAGGACAACAATGTCATCGGTATTCGCGTATTATAGAAGCGCTGCGTACGCAGTGACGGCAATCGGTCATACAACGCATCGTTAAAGAAAAACGGGCCGTATGGTTCTCTGTCGAAAAACAGCAATGTTTCCCCCGCTCCACCCGGATTACCGGTTGTGGCGTAAGCTATGCTTTGCGCCGTAGGCACGGATCTCTGTCCATAATTGAGCGGCAGCGTGTCGATGGGGGCAGGCTCACGCAATCCGAGAGGTGGTATTATCTTCCATGCCGAAGCCACCTGCTGTATATCCGGCCCTTTCTGTTGGGTCTTATCTTCATTTCTGTCCTGTGCCTGTACGGGCAACGCCATCATTGCCGCCAAGCCTACGATAACAACGGTTTTATTCATATTATCGCAAAGTTACATAATTTACTCAAACCGTGCCCTTTTTCAATGATAAAATAGGTGTAAATAGAGTACTACACGGCTATGTTATCATCAGGAAACGATGTATTCTTAAGTTTTTATAATAATAAAAAAGCCTTTAATTGTTAGCCCGTCGATATAAAAGCTAATAATTAAAGACTTACAAAGCGGAGTGACCGAGATTCGAACTCGGGATACCCTTTTGGGGTATACACGCTTTCCAGGCGTGCCTCTTCAGCCACTCGAGCACCACTCCATAGCTTATTTGCGCTGCAAAGATAGTCATTTATTTTTATATCTACAGCAAAAATAGATTATTTATTCGTCGTCATCATCGTCGTCAAGGTCAAAATCGAAGTCCCAGCCGTCATCGTAAGTGTCCTCCTTAAAACGCGACAGCTCTCGTCCCTCCCGCTTGGTAGGACGGCCAAGTCCCTTGCGCCGATCGACAAAACCGCTTATCTTCACCACTTCGAGCAAATCAAGTTCAGACTGCGGTGTGATATTCTCCATATATTCAGGCACAAGCCTCGCACCGAGACGGTTCTCCGTAAGAGCCTTTACCATAAATGAATACGTGACCGGAGGCTTCCTTACATTAACCGTGTCGCCGGGCTTTATCATACGCGACGGCTTAACCGCCACCCCGTCGATCATGACACGGCCTTTTTTGCATGCCTCCGTTGATATTGTGCGCGTCTTGAAAATACGCACCGCCCACAGCCATTTGTCTATGCGTTCTTCGCTCTTTGCCATACTACTATTTGTTGTTGAAGTTACACATGGCGAAATCAATACCTGACAGGCAGAATGCTCTTATGGCGTTGCATGCGATATCGACACGCACCGGCATCTGCTGACGCTGCTCAAGAGAGAAGTGTCCGAGCACATAATCGACCTGACATCCCTTGGGAAAGTCGTTCCCGACTCCGAATCGCAGACGGGCATAAGCCTGCGTGTTAAGCATGGCGGCTATGTTTTTAAGACCATTGTGTCCGGCGTCGCTTCCTGACGGTTTGATGCGTATGGCACCGAACGGCAACGCTATGTCATCCACAACCACGAGTATATGGCTGAGGTCTATGTTCTCTTTCTCCTTCCAGTATCTTACGGCATTTCCGCTCAGGTTCATGTATGTCGACGGTTTAAGCAATATAAGTTGCTTGTTTTTCAGCCTCATACGTGCCACATCGCCGTACCGTTCGGTACTAAAAGCAATATTGGATGCCTCGGCAAAGGCATCCAATATTCTAAAACCTATGTTGTGGCGGGTACCACGGTATTCGTCACCGATATTACCCAAACCTACAATCAAGTATTTCATCCGTAGACCGATTATGCCTTAGCTGCGGCACCGCGGGCAGCACGAGTGAGCTGAACGGCACATACGACAGCGTTCTTGGCGTTCATCAATTCAAGGCCTTCGAAGTGCAGGTCACCGATCTGAAGAGTCTTGCCAAGACCGAGATGGTCGATGTTGATAACAACACGCTCGGGAATAGCGGTATAAGGAGCCTTAACCTTGATCTTCTTCATAGAGAGAGTAAGCTTACCACCGGCTTTCACACCTTCGGCGTGGCCTTCGAGCTTGACGGGAACTTCAACCATAACAGGCTTCTTGTCGTTAACCTCAAGAAGGTCTATGTGAAGTATGGTGTCTTTTACGGGGTGGAACTGAACCTCACGAAGCACTGCGTTTCTCTTCTCGCCGTTGATGTCGAGCTCGATAGCGAAGATGTCGGGGGTGTATATGAGTTTGCGCACGTCATCGTTGGATACGGCAAGGTCGGTAGTTATGATACCGCGCTTTGCATCGATTTCAACGAGTTTCTCGCCTGCTTTGAGGGTGCCGGCATACGGGAGTTCCACGACTTCACCACCGTTAAGTACTACGGGGATTTTGTTTTCCTCACGAAGAGCCTTGGCTGCTTTCTTGCCGAGATCGGTACGCGGTTCGGCTGTCAATTGATAAGTTTTCATTTTGTTGAAATAATTAATTGTGTTACTCAAAATTAAGTGATTCTATAATGCTCCTTAATTTCCCATCACACGGGATGCTAAAAAGCGGTGCAAAGGTAATGATTTTTTACCAAATATCACAACGTTTCCATACATAAATCCTCTTTTGCTGAAAAAGTTCATGTAAAAGCCGATGAAATGCGACATACTCTCGCTATATTTGCCGGATAAATGAAGTCCGGACAATCCGGAAGCGAAAAAATCAGATAAGTAACCGCATGATTGTAATACGTAACAGACTGCTGCCGATAGGCCGGCGCTTCAGCGCCATAAACATATGCGGACTGCTTTTTGTCAAGCCTAACGCCCGGCTTACGCCCGAATTGCTGAATCATGAACGCATACATACACGGCAGATGCTCGAATTGTTAATTGTGCCCTTCTACATAGTGTACGTATCGGAGTGGCTGGTGAGAGTGGTTTTGTCAGGCGGCGACCTTTACGGAAGCTACCGGTCACTGAGTGCGGAGCGCGAGGCCTACCGCTACCAGAACGAGCCCGGGTACCTCAAAATACGCCGGCCGTTTGCCCAATGGCGCAACAGACAAAAGACGCCTTGACACCACGCAGGCATCAAGACGTCATTATGCTACACTAAAGTAAGTATCAGTTCTTGCCTTCCACTTCGGGAGCTATCAGCTTGTAGCCCTTGCCGTGTATGTTGATAATCTCGATCGACGGGTCGTCCTTAAGATGTTTACGCAACTTCGTGATGTAGACATCCATTGAACGGGCGTTGAAGTAATTATCATCAATCCAGATGGTCTTGAGCGCGAAATTACGTTCAAGTATCTCATTGACGTGAGCACACAACAGGCTTAACAGTTCTGACTCTTTGGTGGTGAGCTTGGTGACTTTGTCATCGATCATAAGGACCTGTTTCTGTGTGTCAAAAGTAAACCGGCCGATCTGATACATTGTTATCTCCTTGCCCTTCTTGCCCTTTACGCGGCGAAGTATAGCCTCAATACGGAATACGAGCTCCTCCATAGAGAAGGGCTTGGTGATATAATCGTCGGCTCCAATCTTGAAACCTTCAAGTATATCTTCTTTAAGTGACTTGGCCGTAAGGAAAATAATGGGGACTTCAGAGTTTACGGTGCGGATCTCCTGCGCCAAAGCGAAGCCGTCTTTCTTCGGCATCATAACATCGAGCACACAGAGGTCGTATTTCCCTTTGAGGAACGCTTTGTAACCGGCCTCTCCGTCAGGAAACAGGTCGGCGTTGAAGCCCTTTGCCTGAAGATATTCTCGCAGCAACATGCCAAGATTTTCGTCATCTTCGCATAGTAATATACGCAAACGTTCTTCCATAATAGTTTAAGTTTAAGTAAGTGGTAATATAATTATAAATGTTGTTCCTATCCCTAATTCGCTCTCCACACGTATATCGCCCTTAAGCTCATGCACCATCTTGTGCACATAAGCCAGTCCGAGGCCGAAACCCTTCACATCATGGCGGTTGCCGGTGGAAACACGGTAAAACTTCTCAAATATTTTTTTCAGGTCGTCACGCTTTATACCTATACCGTTGTCGGAAATACGTATCTCAAGACGTGAACCCGATATGTCGGCGGTGGTGACCTTCAACATTAGCGGCTCATCCTCGCGACGATACTTGACGGCATTGTCAAGCAGGTTGAAGATGACGTTGGTGAAATGCATCTCATCCACTTCGACAATAGCGTCGGTAGCGTTGAGTTCGCTTACAATCTTGCCTCCATAGCTCTCTACTTTCAGCTTGAATGTAGACACTATGTTGGATATAGCCTTGTTGGCATCTATCTCCTGCAGGCGCAGAGTGGCTTTCTGTCGGTCAAACATAGACATCTGCAGCACTTTCTCCACCTGAAAACGCAAGCGCTTGGTCTCATCGTTTATCACCGTGGCTATATGCTGCATCATTGTAGGAGACTTCCTTACCGAATCATCATTCAGCATCTGCGCCGCAAGCGATATCGACGATATGGGAGTCTTGAACTCATGGGTCATATTGTTGATGAAGTCGTTTTTCATCTCGGTAAGACGCTTCTGTTTAAACGCAATAATGATAGTATATAAAAATACTATCAGCAGAATAAACGTGAATATAAACGACGGTATCATAAACTTGACCGACGATAAGATATAGTCCTTTTTAGTCGGGAAATATACTTTCAGATAATTGGTGCGACTTGCGGGATCATTCGGGAAGAGAGTCTGGATGAACATATTGTTGCGTCCCGCCTGTGCCGGGTCATAACCGCTTGACTGATAAGCCACACGTCCGCCGCGATTCACCACGGCATACTCAAAGGGCAGGTTAAGGCCGTTGTTTTCAAATTCGGAACGCAGGTAGCCGTCTACCGCCGCCGAGTCGGCGCGCTCCTGTATGGGACGATTGCTCGACTGGCTGAGAATATTGAGTATCACCTCGTTGAGCAACCCGCGCTGATACAGATACTGGCCCTTTATTGTCTCCTGCATGTCGCGGTACTTGTCAGCTGTAGGCGAATCGATTTTAGGCAGTGATTTCGGGTCGCCCTGTATTGTAAGTTCGATTCCATCGGGGGTCGTGTATGAGAGGTTGAAGCGGTTGTTGCCCCTCTTGTTGTCAAATTGAGAGTATATTGATTGTTCTATCACGGCGGCGTCTTCTTCAAGAAAATGCCGGGTCTCATCCTGTTCAAGCGTAGTGGTGACTCCGTACAGGCTTCGACGCACACCTTCGGCAAACTGGTCGTCACGCATCTTGATCATGTTTTTCATATACATGATCTGAATGTACAGCAACCCGCAGAAAGTCAGTGCCATTATTATTGTGAGGAACCAAATAGTCGCTTTTTTCATCTTATCAATGATGTAACACTTGCGTGAAACTTCTTTTATATTATATAACGTTAACAAATAATAGCGTTAAATGTTTTGTCGCGGGTACGACAATGGACCGGCGTATTTTAACATTTAAATGCAAAATTAACATAATTCGCGGAAATTCCAAAAAAATAAGGCATATATTATCAATATAATTTACACATAATTAATTTACGAGTGTTTCCGAAAGTTGATATGCCGAAATTTCCGTGTATCACTTTTTTTGTGTACTTTTGAGCCCGAATTAATATGCATTCCTACAAATGAAAAATATATTGTTGCGCAGCATTTCCGGCGCAATCTATGTTGCTCTTATTGTGGCGGGAGTCCTTATCAACAGTTGGACTTTTCTCGCTTTATGTCTGTTATTTGCCATATTGTCCCTGATCGAGTATTTCACACTCGAACTGCATGACAACGCATCGCGCAACAATTATCTGACATGTATTCTCGATGTGGCCGGAGGCGTAGCTATGGTAGGCGGCACATGGCTGTTTGTCAACGACATATGCATATACGGCATTGCCGTATATCTTATATATCTGCTTGCACGACTTATCACCCAATTATATATAAAAGGAGTCAACCCGGTAACGTCGTTGTCAAAATCCTTTCTCGGACAATTGTACATAGCCTTGCCGCTGTCGGTAATCATGTTTATTTATGCCGAAGCCCCCTATCTTGTATTGGCTATGTTTATTTTCATATGGCTGAACGACACGGGTGCATTTATTGTTGGTTGTTCCATAGGACGTCACCGTCTGTTTCCGCGTCTGTCGCCCAAGAAGTCGTGGGAAGGTTTTTGGGGCGGTCTTGTATTTTGTATAGCCGCTGCATTTGTCATCAAATCATTCTGGCCCGATACTTATACGCTTACCATCGGTCAGATGGTCGGATTCGCAGTAGTGGTCTCTGTATTCGCCACATGGGGCGATCTTGTCGAGTCTATGTTCAAGCGTTCGCTTAACGTAAAAGATTCAGGCAAAATAATACCGGGACACGGTGGTATACTCGACCGCATAGATTCACTGCTGTGTGTCATACCCGCAGTGGCATGTTATTTATTGTTTATGTAAAAATTGTAATGATATAAATATTCATCACTATGAGCGATCAAAGATATGACCTGCGCGGAGTGTCGGCATCAAAAGAGGACGTACACAACGCGATAAAGAATGTTGACAAAGGTTTGTTTCCCAAAGCCTTCTGCAAGATAATTCCCGATTACCTCGGCGGCGATGCCGAATGGTGCAATATAATGCATGCCGACGGAGCGGGCACAAAATCATCACTGGCTTACATTTACTGGCGTGAGACCGGCGACCTCAGTGTATGGAAAGGCATAGCTCAGGACGCTCTTATAATGAATATCGACGATCTGCTGTGTGTGGGAGCGACCGACAATATACTCGTAAGCTCTACCATAGGACGCAATAAGATGCTTATACCCGGTGAAGTGATCGCCGCCATAATAAACGGCACCGAAGAGTTGCTCTCCGAGCTTCGCGATATGGGAGTGTCGATATACAGCACGGGAGGCGAGACTGCCGATGTAGGCGACCTCGTGCGTACAATAATAGTGGACAGCACGGTAACCTGCCGCATGAAACGAGCCGATGTAATCAACAACGCCAACATAAAAGGCGGCGATGTCATCGTGGGGCTTGCAAGCTACGGACAGTCGGTATATGAGAAAGAGTATAACGGAGGCATGGGTTCCAATGGCCTTACTTCGGCCCGTCATGACGTATTCTGCAAGATTCTTGCCGAGAAATATCCCGAAAGTTTCGATGCCGCGGTTCCCTCGGAACTGGTTTATTCGGGTACGATGAATCTGCTTGACAAAGTCGAAGGCACCCCTCTGGATGCCGGCAAACTGGTACTTTCCCCTACCCGTACCTACGCCCCCGTCATCAAGAAGCTTCTTGACACCATGCGTGCCGACATACACGGTATGGTCCACTGCTCCGGAGGCGCGCAGACCAAAGTCATGCACTTTGTCGACCGCAAACATGTCATAAAAGACAATCTGTTCCCCGTACCTCCGTTGTTTGACATGATACAGCGCGAGTCGGGCACCGATTGGAAAGAGATGTACAAAGTGTTCAACATGGGTCACAGGATGGAGATATACCTATCGCCGGAGCATGCCGCCGAGGTAATCGCCATATCGGAGTCTATGGGCATTCCGGCCCGGATAGTAGGCCGTGTCGAGGACTGCGACAGCAACAGGCTCACAATTATCTCGGAAAAAGGTACATTTGAATATTGATTGCACTCCGCAGGTATATGAGAGGACTGCTTGTTATTGCAGCCGTCGCGATACTTACGGCACTGGCCGTATCATGCAACGGAAAATCGGGAAAGCCGCAGGACGGCCATCAGTCCGGCGAACTGCCCGACACATTGCGTGTAGGCACATTGTATAGTCCTACCTCCTATTTTATATACAGAGAGGAGAAGATGGGCTACGACTATGACCTTATGATGTCATTCGGCGCCGACAAAGGCATTGTCATTGACCTGCATGTGGCGCCGAGCCTTCCGGCTCTTATAGAGATGCTTGACTCGGGCGAAATAGACTTGGCCGCTTATGAGATACCTGTCACGGCCGAATTTCGCAAGCATATCATACCCTGCGGTATTGAAAACATAACCCATCAGGTGCTTGTACAGCCCAAGAGCAAGAACCGCATAACCGACGTTACCCAACTTGTCGGCAAAGAGGTGTATGTCGAGGAAGGCTCCAAGTATCAGCATAGGCTTAACAACCTTAATGACGAGATAGGCGGAGGCATCATAATACATACGGTCGATAAGGACACGCTTATCACCGAGGATCTGATAGAGATGGTCTCTACCGGCGAGATACCCCTTACAATAGTCGACAGCGATGTGGCGCGGCTTAACCGTACCTATTACAACACACTTGACATCGGACTTGAAATCAGTTTCGAGCAAAGGTCATCATGGGGCGTACGCCACGACATGCCGTGGCTGGCCGATACGATAAACGAGTGGTTCATTAAAAGCGAGCCGGCCCGGATACAGGCACGTTTGCTAAAACGCTATTTTGAGCTGAGCAAGGAGAGCCCGCAGTTCAACATAGACCTGTCAAAAGGCCGTATATCGCCCTACGACGAGCTGTTTAAGAAATATGCAAAAAAAATCGGCTGGGACTGGCGCCTTATAGCGTCGCAAGGTTATGCCGAAAGCCACTTCGACACGACAGTCGTGTCATGGGCCGGTGCACGCGGACTCATGCAGATCATGCCGCGTACGGCAAGAGCCTACGGATTGTCAGCCGACCGCATCACTAACCCGGAAGCCAACATAAAGGCCGCAGTAGACATAATCGGCGACCTTGACAAATCGCTGAAAAAGCATGTCCCCGATTCTGTAGAGCGCCGGAAGTTTGTGATAGCGGCATATAATTCAGGCATAGCCCATGTATATGACGCGATAGCTCTTGCCGGCAAGTACGGCAAAGACGCCCGGGTCTGGAACGGAAACGTGGCCGATGCCATACTTATGAAAGCAAATCCCGAATATTACAATGACCCCGTATGTAAATACGGATATTTCCGAGGTAAGCAGACAACCGCTTATGTGACGAAAGTGATGGATTTTTATGAACGCTGCCGTAGGCAGATACCCCGTTGACATCAATTCCTTAATTAACATAAATATATTACGATTATGAAGAAAAAGTATCTTAGTGTGGCTGTAGTTCTGGCGTTGTGCGCATCAATGATTTCGACATCATGTATCGGCAGCTTTGCCCTGACCAACAAACTGCTCGCATGGAACCAGACCGTAGGCAACAAGTTTGTGAACGAACTCGTATTTTTTGCTTTCTGGATCATACCCGTATATGAAATATCGGCATTGGCCGATGTACTTGTCTGCAACAGCATAGAGTTCTGGAGCGGCAACAATCCCGTGGCCCAAGGCAAAAAGGTGATCGAGGGTCAGGACGGCCGTTATCTTGTTGAGTGCGACAAGACCGGATATACGATAACAAGCGAGAACGATCAGAGCGTGGTCCGTCTTGACTTTGATGAAGCTGACCGTTCATGGAGTGTTTCGGTCAACGAAGGCGAAAGCTATAAGCTCATGACATTTGTTGACGACACTCATGTAAAAATGGTCACTCCCGACGGAAGCATGCAGGTTGTAGAACTGTCGCAGGCCGGTGTATACGCTTACCAGCAAATGGCCACCGACAGATATTATGCCGCCCGTTAAAAAGCGGATATAACATTTTATAACCGTATCTTATGCCTCTGACAGCATTTTTATGGCGTCAGAGGCTATTTTTATTTAGACGAAAGCCGTAACTTTGAATCCTCAAAATAACAGAATAACCGATGAAACACTACAGATACATATTAGCCGCTGCCGTACTTACGGCTTCTTCTGCGTTATGCAACGACAAGTTGCCGGAGCTGTCCAAACCCCTCAATATACCGCTGCTTTTAAGCGGAAACTTCGGCGAGTTGCGTAACAATCACTTCCATTCCGGGATAGACATCAAGACACAAGGACGCATAGGGCTGCCCGTATTCAGCGTCGACGACGGTTATGTATCACGTATAGTGGTATCGCCGTGGGGCTTCGGGCGTGCCGTTTATGTCACGCATCCGGCGTCGGGTCTCACGACAGTATACGGACATCTCGATTCCTTCTCACCCAAGATTGACAAGACCGTACGCAAAATGCAGTACGAGCGTGAGCAGTTCAGCATCGACACCGAGTTCAAGCCCGACGAACTGCCCGTAAAACGTGGCGAAGAGATAGGCAAGAGCGGCAACGCCGGATCATCGGGCGGTCCGCACCTGCATCTTGACGTACGCGACATGGCTACAGGCGAAGCGCTCGATCCGCTTACATACTTCCGTCGCCACATAACTGACAATGCAGCTCCCGAAGTCAGGGCGCTGGCCCTTTATCCGGTCAAGGGTTACGGAGCTGTTGACGGCTCTGACCGGCCGGCGGTGCACACTCCGGCGGAGATAGGCAAGCCATACAGTGCGTGGGGGCGTGTAATTCCGGCTATAAAAGCATATGACCGCATGTCGGGCACACATAATATATACGGCATAAAGCACATGACCCTGAAGGTTGACGGAAAGACGGTATATAATCGTACGATTGACCGCTTCAGCTTTGACAACACACGGGCCATACATACTCTTGTAGACAACGACGGGGTTGTCAACCACGGCTCTTGGATGATGTGGACACTCGTACCCCCGTCGGCACCGCTGGACGGCATGGTCACTTCATCTGACGGCGGCGTAATCGACATAAACGAAGAACGCGATTATAAGTGTGAATGGATACTTGCCGACGAGTACGGCAACACCCGCCGGGTGCCCTTTACGATACAGGGACGCATAAGTGATATTGCAGAAGTCACCCCGACAGGCGACAGATTGGACTACAAAGGCCGCAATACTTACTCCGGCGACGGTATTAAAGTCGATTTTCCGGCAGGGACGTTTTATTCCGACATAGACTTCGCTGTAGATAAAAGTGCGTCGGCTGAATATCTGACTCCGATATATCATGTGGGTGACCGCGCCGTACCGCTGTCAGGCAGTTATAACCTGACTGTCGATCTTCCTGACGACACGATAGAAGACAAATCGAAATACCTGATGGTACGGATCAACGGCAAGCGTGTGAGCCGCGTCGACAGCCGTTATGAGGACGGACGTGTCATCGGCACCCCGAGCGCTCTTGGCAATTTCGCAGTCACCACCGATACCAAAGCTCCCAAAATACTGCCCGAGGCCCCGGCCCGCTGGAGTAAAACAGGCGTGATAAAAGTGAAAATCAGTGACAACCTAAGCGGCATAAGCACTTATCGCGGAGAGATCGACGGCAAATTCGCGCTGTTTGAACTCGACGGAAAGACAGGCCGGCTGAGTTTCAGAATGGATGCCTCGCGATGGACTCGCAGCACAAAACACGACCTCGTCATAACCGTAACCGACGCATGCGGCAATAGCGCGCGGCACGAGAGCAAGTTCACATGGTAAATGGCCCTACATTCAGTTAACAACTTGAAAAATTTTAATAAACCGGCCAAATATATTAACAACCGGCTTGGTTTTGTAACTTCAATATGCTATCTTTGCCTATATAAATAACACCTAAAAACAACTGTCATACATGGAAAATGAAGATTTGATGAAAGTAGTGACCGAGAAAGCCAACATGTGGTTAGGCGACGGTTACGATGACGCTACAAAAGCAGAAGTAAAACGGATGCTTGAAGCGGAAGACAAAACCGAGTTGATCGACTCATTTTACCGTGACCTTGAATTTGGAACAGGCGGTCTTCGCGGCATCATGGGTGCCGGCAGCAACCGCATGAACAAATACACCGTAGGAGCCGCCACACAAGGCCTCGCCAACTATCTTAAGGTCGCTTTCAAGGATCTGCCCGAAATTTCGGTCGTTGTCGGCCATGACGTGCGCAACAACAGCCGTCTTTTTGCCGAGATAGTGGCTGACATATTCTCGGCCAACGGCATAAAGGTATATCTTTTCGACAGTTTCCGCCCCACTCCGGAACTCTCTTACGCCATACGCGAGCTCGGATGTCAGAGCGGTGTCAACATAACCGCATCGCACAATCCTAAAGAATATAACGGATACAAGGCATACTGGTCAGACGGAGCACAGATTATCGCGCCTCATGATGTAAACATCATCGACTATGTAAACCGTATAAACGGAGTCGGCGAAATCAAATTTGAAGGCGACAAATCCAAAATACAGATTATCGGTGAAGAAATCGACAATAAATTCCTTGCCGCCATCAAAGGTCTGCAGCTCAGCCCCGAGGCTGTGAAGCAGTATCATGACCTGAAAATCATCTATACTCCTATACACGGTACCGGAGTGAAACTGATACCCGCGTCATTGCACAATTACGGTTTCACGAATATCATCAACGTGCCCGAGCAGGATGTGCCCAGCGGCGACTTCCCCACCGTGGAGTCCCCCAATCCGGAAGTACCGTCGGCTATGGCAATGGCTATCGAAAAAGCCAAGAAAGTCGACGCCGACCTCATACTTGCTTCCGACCCCGATGCCGACCGCATAGGCTGTGTGCTTCGCGATGACAACGGCGAGTATGTGCTCATCAACGGCAATCAGATCGTGATGATACTGCTCAACTACATCATGACACGCAACAAGGAGCTCGGCCGCATCACCGGAAAAGAATACATTGTAAAGACCATCGTTACGACCGAGACTATAAAATCGATTGCCGACCAGAACGGCTTCAAGATGTATGACTGCTACACCGGCTTCAAATGGATTGCAGCCGTAATCCGCGACAACGAAGGAGTGGGCCGTTATCTTGGCGGTGGCGAGGAGAGCTACGGCTTCTTGGCTGAGGACTTCTGCCGCGACAAGGATGCCGTATCGGCTATCTCACTTATGGCCGAGGCTCTTGCTTGGGCCAAGACCAAGAACATGAACTTCCTGCAGATGCTTCAGGATATCTACATAAAGTACGGATACTCGCATGAAGCCGGCATATCACTCGTGCGCAAAGGCAAGACCGGTGCCGAAGAGATAGTGGCCATAATGAAGTCGTTCCGTGAGAACCCGCCCAAACAGCTTGCAGGAAGCGACGTGGTGACAGTCAAAGATTATGCCGACCTTAATATGAAAAATCTTAAGACAGGCGAAATCACCAAGATGGACATGCCCACTACCAGCAACGTACTGCAGTTCTTCACCGCCGACGGTACAAAAGTATCGATACGTCCTTCGGGAACAGAGCCCAAGATCAAGTTCTATGTCGAAGTCAAGGGCGTGATGAAAACCAATGCCGACTATGCGAAAGCCAACAACGAAGCCGACGCAAAAATCGAAGCTATCAAAAAGGATCTCGGTATCGACTGATAAAGACAACATTACTATAAAAGCTTGCGGGCGGCTCGTTAAAAGTCGCCCGCAACTATATACATTTACGACATGGAAGTAGTCTACGAGGACAACCACCTTATCATAGTAAATAAAGCTCCCGGCGAAATAGTACAAGGCGACAAAACCGGCGACCGGCCTCTTGTCGACGAACTTAAGCAGTGGCTCAAGGAGAAGTATGCGAAGCCCGGCAATGTATTCTGCGGAGTTGTACATCGCCTTGACCGTCCGGTAGGCGGACTTGTAGTCTTTGCCAAGACGTCAAAAGCGCTGTCGAGGATGAACGAGATGTTTCGCAACGGCGAAGTAAAAAAAACGTATTGGGCCATAACCCGCAACCGGCCTCCAAGAGCGGCCGACACACTCACCCACTACATAACCTCGACCGAGCGCAACAACAAGTCCTACGCTTCTGACACGGAGAAAAAAGGCTCACAACGTGCCGTGCTGATGTATCGGCACATAGCTTCATCTGACCGCTATCATCTGCTTGAAGTAAATCTGCTCACAGGCCGCAAGCATCAGATAAGAGTACAGCTATCCGCTATCGGATGTCCTATAAAAGGTGATCTTAAATATGGCGACAAGCGCAGCAATCCCGACGGCAGCATATCGCTTCTGTCGCACCGCATAGAATTCGTCCACCCCGTAAGCGGTAAACCGATAGACATAACCGCACCGTTGCCCGATGACAACCTGTGGAAAGCCGTGGCTGCCGATGTTCAGGGGCTATAGCTCGTAAAATCGGGTAAATGCCTTTATGATATACGCATGGTCGGCGCAGGAGGCCGTTTCGCGTACCGAGTGCATGGCCCACAAAGCCGCTCCCATATCAACCCCCCGCAAGTCAATCTGCGAGGTAAGTATATTGCCGAGTGTCGATCCTCCCGCCACATCGGAGTGATTGACAAAGTACTGGCACGGAACTCCGGCTTCGGCACATATCGTTTTGAACACTGCGGCAGAGTCGGCATCGGTCATATACTTGCAGTTGGCATTTATCTTTATCACGGGGCCTCCTCCAAGTACAGGATGATTGGTCGGGTCCTGCTTCTCTATATAGTTGGGATGCACACCGTGGGCATTATCGGCCGAAATCATAAATGATTTTGCCACAGCTCTCAGATAGTCTTCCTCATTGCCGCCGAGGCTGTCGGTTATGCGCCGCAGTATATTCATCAGCACAGGCGACGCCGCACCCTGTTTTGTGCCTGAACCGGTCTCCTCATTGTCAAATATAGCCATAACACGTGTCATTGACTGCTCACCCTCCACATCTAGGAGCGCCGATACCGCGGCATGTACCATAGACAGGTCATCGAGGCGTCCCGAGGATATAAACTCGTCATTCAACCCGAACCGGCAAGCCTTTGTAGTATCATACAGCGACAGGTCCATGTCAAGTATGTCGGCTACATCAATACCGAGCTGTTCCGCAACCATACGCATCACAAGTCCGTCCTTCTCCACGGCATCCTTCACAGCCCCTATGACGGGCAACATGTCTTTTTGTTTTGACAGAGGATTGCCTTCATTTACCGCCCGGTTAAAGTGGATTGCCAAATGAGGTATGGAAAGCAACGGACGATCAAACTTTACAAGCCGGGTTACAGGATGTAAGGCATCATCCCCCTTCAGAAGCACCCGGCCGGCTATCGACAGCGGACGATCAAACCACGTATATAATATGGGGCCTCCATATACTTCCGTATTCAGTTTTATTATATTACCGTCGGTAAGCATCTCGGGATGCGGTTTGATTCTGAAGCCCGGAGAGTCACTATGAGCCGAAATTATTTTAAACCCGTCATTGGCAGAGCCGTTTCCCACTATAAAAGCGAATATGGCGGAGTCGTTTTTAGTCACATAATATTTGCCTCCCCTATCCAAATTCCAAGCAGAACTTTGCTCGACTGCCTTGAACCCGGCCTTGTCAAGCATCCGTTTAAGAGTATCGACGGCATAAAAATTACATACACTGTCATCTATAAACTGCATCAGCCCGTCAATAGCGGCATTATATTTATCCATAATCATTTACAATTTTATTATTGATATCACAAATATAAGAAACCTGACAGGTTTTTACAAAACGGCGACCTATTATTTTAAAAATATGAAAATATATTTTGGTAATTCATGAATTAATATTACCTTCGCAGTGTACTAATCAACTAATACACTCATTATGCTTGAAATTGACAATATCACGTTCAATTATCCGAGACAGCGCGAAAATGTGCTCGAAGACTTTTCGCTCCGGCTGTCGCCCGGAGGAATATACGGGCTGCTCGGCCGAAACGGCGCCGGCAAATCCACATTATTATATATAATATGCGGATTACTCTTCCCGCAGAAAGGACGTGTGATTTATAGCGGGGCCGAAACACGGCGCAGGCTTCCCGACACGTTGGCCGACATATTCATCGTGCCCGAAGAGTTCACCTTGCCTGCCGTGTCGCTTAATCAGTATATAAAGATAAACTCCTCTTTCTATCCCAAGTTTTCGTTGGATGACATGCATCGCCACCTCTCCACCTTCGACATAGCCACCGACATAAACCTCGGAGCGCTCTCCATGGGACAGAAAAAGAAAGTGTACATGAGCTTTGCTCTTGCCTGCAACACATCGCTGCTACTCATGGACGAGCCTACCAACGGACTCGACATACCGGGCAAAAGCGCTTTCCGCCGATTCATCTGTTCATCATTGCGTGAAGACCAGACTATCATCATCTCCACACATCAGGCAAGGGACATAGACTCGGTTCTTGACCATGTAATAATAATGGACAACCACAATGTGCTGTTCAATCATTCCGCGTTTGACATAACCCGTGCATTGAAGTTCGCAACGACACAGGACCGCGACATCATTCAACGCGCCCTTTATGCACAGAATAACCCGTCGGGAGTCACGGTAGTGCTGCCCAACAATGATGACGAAGACTCCCGGCTTGATCTTGAGGCACTGTTTAATTTCGCGCTTGAATCGCCCGGGCTTCTTAACAGACAATTTACTAACTTATTAGACGACTGACCAGTATGTTTTCAATAACCCGTTTCGCCGATACATTTACCAAAGAACTGCGCGAAAACAAGCGCACCTTGTTGATGAGAGTATTCGTTATGACCGGCATCATGTGTCTGTTTACTCTGTTTATAGTATTCCAGCGATATGAAAAGTACGGCACAGACCCTAACAGAACCGCAGACCCTTTATGGATCAGTATGCTCGGGCTATTTGTATGGTCGATAATCATATTCGGAGCTATCAGCGCCTCCAATCTGATGAAAGATATGAGCGACAAACAGAGCCGCCTTTCAACCATCATGTATCCGGCCTCACAGTTGGAGAAGTACCTCGCACGATGGATTATATACATTCCGCTATTTCTTTTAACAGCATTGGCGGCATGTTTTCTTTCCGACCTGTTGCGTTATGTAATTTGCCGAAGCATCATCCCCGGCTCCGCAATAGCATTAAAACTGATAACTCCGTCAGAACTCACTGATTATATTGAACAATACGAAATGTGGTCAGAGGTAAACGTATTCTGGATGGCAGTATTGTTTTCACAATCGCTTTTTGCGCTTGGCAGTATATTCTTCCAGAAACATCCGATGGCAAAGACATTTATCGCGGTCATGCTCATAGCGACCGTCTACTACATCATCGGTTACGTGACATATAAGATATTCGATTCCGGGTACTGGTATAACTCCGGTATGATTTCAGGCAAACCGTCCATGGGCCTGTTATGGTGCCTCGTCATAGCCGGATGTATCATTAATTATGCCCTCTCCTATTGGCGTTTCCGCGAAAGCGAGATAATACAACGATGGTAATTCTATAAAGTATACGATGATATTTAAAGAAAACACCCGACCGATATATCTGCAGATTGCCGACCGCATATGCTACGACATTATGAGCGGCGTCTACAATCCGGATGACCGTATGCCATCGGTCAGAGAATATGCCGCATCGGTGGAGGTAAACGCCAATACCGTCATGAGGTCATATGAATATCTGTCGACACGCGACATCATATATAACCGCCGTGGCATAGGCTTTTTCGTAGCCACTGACGCGCGCAACGCCATTGTCAAAATGCGACGCGACACATTTTTAAACAACGATATAATCGATTTTTTCAAAGAATTGAAAATGCTCGGTATTGCCCCCGATGACCTGAAGTCGATGTATCAGGACTATTGTAACTCACAGTATTTAACCGAAAAACAATGAAGAAAACATCATTATCACTCATAGGATTGGTCGCTGCGGGAGCCATAGCGGTGGCAGTGACAGCAGCCGTTACAACTTGTGCCAACAACGGCCGGGAAGCGGCCGAACTTCTACTTGACGGAGAGTTGTGCGAAAAGCAACTGCCGGAGTTCTCACAAATTGTATTTACCACCAACGGCTCCATCATCGACAATACCCCGGGCGTCTATATGAATCTGTCATATCCGCTTACCGTAATCCAAGACGATGAAATATCATCGCCGTACATAACGGCCGACCCCGAATGGTACAAGTACATGACCGTATCGGCCGACTCAGGCATACTGACTGTAAACATGGACTTCCACGGCATGGAAGCGCTGATAAAAAAGATGAAGGCCGAGCGACGAAACTTGTTGTTCAACGGTGGTCCGATAACAATTTATGTTCCGGAAGCCATGCTCACATCGGTAGATGCAAATCAATCGGCCGTCACATGCTTAGAGCACATCAAGGCTGACGCACTCGACATAACATTGGGCAATGTATTGTTTTACAACTGCAATATTGATTCACTCCGCATGACAACCCGGTCAGACGGAGAGCTGTCTA
The DNA here is from genome assembly GCA_001689405.1 of Candidatus Homeothermus arabinoxylanisolvens. Taxonomy (GTDB): domain Bacteria; phylum Bacteroidota; class Bacteroidia; order Bacteroidales; family Muribaculaceae; genus Muribaculum; species Muribaculum arabinoxylanisolvens. The sequence continues at coordinate 54,110 of LUJO01000036.1, forward strand.
CCGCGTTCACCGATTGTACGATTGACAACATCGTGCTGGAGTCATATCGCACTGACGAAGTTACCGTCGACGGCTCGGGCAATACCATAAACAACTTTGTATGGCTCGACGGTTATCCCAATATGAACGAGAATGCTTACATGAAGCTCAATACCACCGGAATAAAGAATTTCGAGTGGAAGCCCGAATGCAATGCTCGAAACATAATATTCAACCGTAAAGGATCCATAACGTCGTCGACACTCAAAGCGGAACCCGATACAGTGCCTTTTGTCTCGGAACTGAAAATCAATTATCCCGAAAATAATTTCACGGGCCGTGCAACCTGCGGCGCCGATGATGCGTCTAACAATTAAAACAGGAAAAAGTAATACAATGATTCATTTAACCGATATCAACAAGACTTATCCCGGAGCTGTGCCGCTCCATGTACTGAAAGGCATAGATCTCGACATAGCGAAAGGCGAACTCGTATCAATAATGGGAGCTTCGGGCTCGGGGAAATCCACACTGCTCAACATTCTGGGCATACTTGACAGCTACGACACCGGAGAATATGTGCTTGACGGCACTCTGATAAAAAATCTCAGTGAGAACCGTGCCGCGGAATTGCGCAACAAGCTGATAGGCTTCGTGTTTCAGTCATTTAATCTTATAAATTACAAGGACGCGGTCGAAAACGTGGCCCTGCCCCTGTTTTATCAGGGAGTATCGCGCAAAAAGCGCAATAAACTCGCGCTTGAACAGCTTGACCGCATGGGACTGCGCGAATGGTCACATCACCTGCCGAGCGAATTGTCGGGCGGTCAGAAACAGCGTGTTGCCATAGCCCGCTCGCTTATAACCAAACCGGCGATAATACTTGCCGACGAACCTACGGGCGCCCTTGACAGCAAGACTTCGGTAGAGGTTATGAAAATATTCCGTCAGCTGAATGACGAAGGCATGACTACGGTAATAGTAACCCACGACCCCAATGTAGGAGCACAGACCAACCGTATAATACGTATATCCGACGGCATAATAACTCAATAAGACCATGCTTGACCTTATAAATGAAATATGGCAGACAATGAGCACAAACAAGCTCCGCACGGCACTGACCGGCATGGCTGTAGCTTGGGGTATATTCATGCTCATCATGCTTGTAGGGATGGCCAAAGGAGTTTCCAACTCATTCTCTTCAAGCGAATTTGCCAAAACGTCAAATGTCATAATGCTGTGGCCCGGAAGAGCCTCAAAGCCCTATAAAGGGCTGAAAGAGGGCCGGTGGATACCTCTTAAAGAGCGAAATCTGAAAGAGATAGAGCATGACAATCCCGGAAAAGTCGTAATGGCCGCGCCAAGTGTCGATGGGCAAAGTACTATTATGTCGACCGAGCGCGACTATGTGTCGCGCAGCTATTCAGGCGTATATCCCGAAGCCCGCGAACAGCTGGTTATCGACTACGGTCGTTTCATAAACGAAAAGGACCTCGCCGAACAGCGTAAATCGATAGTCCTTGATTATAAGACCGCCGAACAGCTCTATGCCGACCCGACAAAAGCCGTAGGTAAAAGCCTGAATGTGGGTGGAGTGGCATTTAATGTTGTAGGCGTATATAATCATGAATGGAAAACCGACATATTCATCCCCTACACCACTGCACGCGCGCTGGCAGGTTATAACGACGATCTGGGCATGATAAGGGTTGTCACCGGCAATCTGAAGTCGGAAGAGGAGGCCGAAGCGCTGGAAACAAACATACGTGCCACACTCGGCCGGAGCAACAGCCATGCCGCCGACGACAACAGCGCCATATGGGTATGGAACCGCTTTGAAAGCTATCTTGCCAATCAGAAAGTCATGGGCATACTTAACATAGTCATGTGGGTCATAGGTCTGCTGACATTGATAACCGGCATAGTTGGTGTAAGCAACATCATGTTCGTGTCGGTACGTGAGCGCACTCACGAGATAGGCATACGACGGGCCATCGGCGCAAAGCCGCGCAACATACTCGCTCAAGTCATAGTGGAGAGTGTGTCGCTTACGACGATTTTCGGCTATATAGGCATACTTCTCGGCACCGTAGGTACGGAAATTCTCGCACATGTGTTTGCCGGCTCCGACTTCATCAAGGACCCCACGGTCAACCTGTCGCTCGCCATGCAGGTGACATGCGTACTCATACTGTCGGGCGCATTGGCAGGCATATTTCCCGCAATCAGGGCGCTGAAAGTGCGTCCGGTGGAAGCATTACGTACCGAATAAAAAAGTATTATCGATGAAAAATCCTATTTTTGACATTGACAACTGGAAAGAGATAACCGCGACCCTTTCACGCAACAAGACGCGTACTTTCCTGACAGCATTCGGTATATTCTGGGGCACAGCCATGCTTGCCATGCTGTGGGGCGGAGCACAAGGTCTTCAGGATGTGCTCAGGAGGCAGTTTTCAGGCTTCGCCACCAATACCGCGCTTGTACACTCAAATCCCATCACCATACCCTATCGAGGCTACAGCAAGGGTATGTGGTGGACAGTCACGCAGTCTGATGTAAACAACATACGTAAATCGGTATCAGGCATCGACGCGCTCACACCGATAGCCACCCGCAGCACCAATGCCGCTTTCGGATCCAAGACGGTATCGAGCCGCATTCAAGGTGTGTCGAGCGAATATCCGAAAATAAACGAACCGATCATATATGGCGGACGCTTCATAAATGAAGCCGACGAATACAATGACCGCAAGGTATGTGTAATAGGCAAACGAATTGCCGACGAACTGTTCAGAGGTGACGATCCTGTAGGAAAGTTCATATCGATGGACAATATATATTATCGTGTAGTGGGCGTAGCCGGACAGAAATCGGAACTAAATATCAACGGCCGACTTGATGACATGGTCGTTGTGCCGATATCCATGATGCGCAGGGCCTATAATCTCGGCAATAATATAGACTTCATGCTGTTTACGGCCAAGCAGGGCGTCAGGCCGAGCGACCTACAGCCTAAGATAGAACGCATACTCCGTGCCGCACACCCCATTCACCCCGATGACACTCAGGCCATAAGATTTATGGATATTTCCAAAGAGTTCGAAATGGTCGACAATATGTTTACCGGCGTCGACATACTTGTGCTGTTTGTGGGCTTCGGCTCCCTTATGGCCGGCATAATCGGCGTAGGCAACATAATGTGGATAATCGTGAAAGAGCGTACACAGGAGATAGGCATACGACGCGCCATCGGAGCAAAGCCTCGCGACATAATCATGCAGATACTCTCGGAGAGCGTGGTGCTGACTCTTGTAGCGGGAACAGCCGGCATATGCTTCGCGGTAGTCGTACTTTCGGCGGTAGCCCACGGTTCGGCTGACGAAACCGGAGAAATGGCCCGCTTCCAGCTTACGTTCATGAACGCCATATACATACTTATACTCTTTCTTTCGCTCGGCACGGCCGCCGGCATCATACCCGCCATCAAGGCCATGCGCATAAAACCGATTGAAGCTCTTAATGATAAATAAACAATAAAATTTTACATAACCACGATGAAAAAAGTATTTAAAATCTTGATGTGGACGGTGATAGCACTGATTTTTGTGGGCACGTTCGTCTACCTGTTCTACAATTCAAAATCAAAAGAGACCGTTTATGAACTTGTAACTCCCGAAACGGGCGACATAACACGAAGTACCGTACTTACGGGAAAGATAGAGCCTCGTGATGAAATCGAGATCAAGCCGCAGATATCCGGTATAATTTCGGAAATCAATGTTGAGCCGGGCGACTTGGTGAAAGAGGGCGACATCATAGCCAAGATAAAGGTCATACCTGAAGAGTCGCAGCTGTCATCGGCCCAGAACCGTGTGGAGGTGGCGCGCATATCGCTTGACCAGAGCAGAACCGAGTATGAAAGGACCAAGTCGCTTTACGGCAAGAAGTTTGTGAGCCGCGAAGAGTACGAACAGTCACAGTCAACATACAAAAAAGCGCAGGCTGAATATGATGCGGCCGTAGATGCACTTTCGATTGTACGCGACGGTATATCAAGCCTTAACGCCCAGCAGAGCAACACGCTTGTGCGTGCCACAATAGACGGACTCATACTTGAAGTTCCGGTAAAAGTAGGTACTTCTGTCATACAGGCCAATACGATGAACGACGGAACAACCGTTGCAAAAATAGCCGACATGAACAACCTTATATTCAAAGGTAAAGTTGACGAGACCGAGGTAGGACTTCTAAGTCAGGGCATGAACACTACCGTATCGATAGGTGCGCTGCCCGATATAACGCCTACGGCAATCATCGAGTACATAGCTCCGAAAAGCACCGAAGAGAACGGATCAAATACATTTGAAATAAAAGCGGCTATCCAAGTCCCCGACTCGGTACAGTTACGCGCAGGCTACAGCGCCAACGCAGCAATAGAGCTCAACAGCGCGAAAAACGTGCTCACCATACCGGAAAGCGTTATCGAATGGGTCGGCGACAGCACCTTCGTGTATTGTCTTACCGACTCCGTGCCGGCACAGAAGTTTGAACGCCGCAATATCAGTACAGGACTTTCCGACGGTATAAAGATAGAAGTCAAATCAGGCATAGACAAGACTGCACGTCTGCGCGGGAACGAAGTAAAAGACTGATTAATATATCAACAGTACAAGTATTGACAATATGAAATCGCATATACTGACAGCGGTGTTCATGTCGCTCGCCATGACGGCCATGGCCGACAGCTGGAGTCTTGAACGCTGCATAGACTACGCAGTTGAAAACAATATAACTGTAAAGATGCGCGACGCCGACCGCATGTCGTCGAGGCAGTCCGTTATCGACGCCAAGTCGCGTTATCTGCCATCGCTATCGGCCAGTGCAGGCCAGTCATGGAACTTGGGCCGCGGTCTTACAGCCGAAAATACGTATGCCGACCGCAATACATCAAACTTCCAGTGGGGAGCCTCATTGAATCTGCCACTCTTCTCCGGTTTGTCGACAACACGTCAGGTAGAACTGGCCAAGGCGAATCTCGCGACCGTAATGGAACAATATGAAGCGGCTAAAGAAGAGATAACGCTTAATGTCATAGCAGCCTATCTTCAGGTATTGTATACACAGGAGTTGAATGATGTGGCAAAAAATCAGGTTGAGCTTTCACGATATGAGCTGAGCCGTCAGGAAGCGTTGCTTGAGGCCGGAAAGATACCGGAAGTGGACATGCTTGAGGCCAAAGCACAACTTGCTCAGGATGAGCTCAACCTGTCGCAGACAGCCAACGACATACGCCTTGCCATTGTCGATCTGACCCAGCTGCTCGAACTTGACGACATAGACGGCTTTGAAGTTGAACCGCTTGACGGCGATGATGACATGATCATATCGCCAGCCGATGCTTATGCGTCAGCCCTGCAATACAACCACTCGTTGCGTGCCGCACGGCTGAATATCGATGCGTCGGATAAAAACATATCGCTTGCCAAAAGCGGATATCTGCCCACCCTGTCGTTCAATGCCGGCATAGGCAGCAGTTACTATAAAGTGACAGGCTACGACAACGAAGGGTTTGCGCATCAGATGAAAAACAACTACAGCACGTACTTCGGCTTTTCGCTCAACATACCCATATTTGACGCACTGTCGACCCGAAACTCGGTAAGACGTGCCAAGGTGCAGCGCATAAACGCACAGTTACAGTATGACCAAGCCGAGCAGGCTCTGTTCAAGTCAATACAGCAGGCCTACTACCGCGCCGACGGTGCCGACAAAAAACTAAAAGCAAGCATTGTAGCCGAAGACACCGCCAACAAAGCCTTTGAGGCCATGAGAGAAAAGTACAATATCGGCCGTGCCACACCGACAGAGTACGAGCAGGCTAAAGCAAAGGCTCTGCGCACGACCGCCGAACGCATACAGGCACGCTACGAGCTGATACTGCGCACACGTATACTGACGTTCTACAGTCAGCCTCACTGATCGCCATACTGCTCAAGATAGGCCTCACATGCGAGCGCAAGCTCATCATACCACTCTTTGCCGAAGCAGGCAGAGAGTGGTTCTTTTAAGAACCGGTACAGACGTATGCCCTCCTTGCGCCCCAGCAGTTCGGCCGCCTTGCAGATTTTCCACCTATGATAATTGACCGCTGTAAACGATGGATATTTTGTAACCCTTACCGGATAAAGATAACAGGATACAGGTTTACGGAAATCGGTTATGCGGCCCTCCCGGTAAGCCTTCTCTATGGCGCAATAACACATGCCCTCTTTGCCATAGCATGTAAACACACAATTCTTTCCATCGACTATCGAGGTCACAAGATCGCCCTCTTCATCGATGTACCCCACTCCGTTTTCTTCGATCTCCCTCCGGGCCGCGGGTGTAAGGTCATCGTAGACTATCGGTAATATCTCTTGCAACTTTTCATACTCCTCCCGGGTAATGGGAGCGCCGGCGTCGCCCTCTATGCAGCATTCGCCGAGACATTTGTCAAGATCGCAGCAGAAATAACGTTCGGCGAGATCAAGACTTACGAGTTTATCCTGTATCTGTAGCATAATTTCTTCTTGTTCCATTATTTTCCGGAAAATATTGTAGTGACACCGAGCAGACGGTCGTAACGCGCACCCGGTGCCCGATAGTATACCTTTATCGTATATTCGTTAACCGTCTGATGAAAGTCGCCCTCAATGACCGATGTGAATCCCCTGTCGGAACCTGCCGGCACGGCAAGATAGCAGTAATTGTAGGCGCCCTGCTTCAGAAGCATCACGGCTTCATACTGTGACGACTCTTCATTGTAATGCATTCTGGTGTCGGGTGAAAAACGGCGGTAACCGAGATCGCCGTCGATATATATGTCATACCCCGTCATCCGACGGCTGTCAAGAGCGAAGTGGGTCAGCACGTAATCAGCACGCGTATCGCTCTCCGAAGAGTCGTATTCTCTTATCCTGTAACGTCCGTGCTGCGTCATGTCATAAGCATATGGCTGACCGGCACGTATGACGTCAGCGTACAGGTCGGCATGGTAATATGGCTCGGAATATGTTATTGCGGCCACATTCATGCCGGGGTAAGTTACTGATGACGTCTCAAAGCGTCTGTACTCGTTGCCTGCGGGGAATATAAGCTGACGTACGTGTTCATAATATGCCTTGTCGCCCGTCACACGCTGCGGTGATGTAAGCATGACCACATTGTCGAGACGCCCGTTCTGGCTTACCTCTATTTTAAGATCGGAATATAGGTCACGTATGCCTGCGCGTCCGGCATCAACCGTAAGTTTCAACTGCTGATGACGGTCGTTGTTATCGATATCGGTCCTTGACGTCACTTCGGCCGCTACCCCTACACAATCCTCGCTGACAGAAAACCGCGCCTGCAAAAGAGTATTGTCAGGATCCTCCTCCCGATACACTTTTAAAAGATAATTGCCCGACAGCTTTATACGTATATCATCATTGGGTATGACGATACGATAATGTACATAGTGCGTCGTCGTAGCCTCCGATAACTCGAAATCAGTTACCGAACCCTCATTAAAACCGTCGATATACTCGCTGTACACCAACGGCGAAGGACGCCACGAGGCATCGCAGTGAGTAAGTGAATATTGCAGGTAACTGTTATCTTCGGTCAATTCGTCAAAACCGATGACAATTGTGTCATTGCCCCCGAGAGTCATAACGGCGGGCAACATGTCGCGACCTGCGAGCCCTACCTGCAACGTGCGAAACCGGTTGTCGAATATACCGGTTCTCGTATCATCGGCCCAAGCGTTTACCGCCGGCATGACATACAGTAATGTCAATGTCAGCAAACGCCACATTCCGTCAGATGCTTGTGCAGTATCGTTATGGAATCCTCAATATAAGCCATACAGGGTTTGCGTCGAGGAGTGTCGGCAAGCAATTCGGCACATACCACCGAACCGTTGATGTCGCTGAACCGGCCGCAGCACTCTTTTATCGCACCATATGCTGCAATCTTTTTAGCGGGAGCGTCATAATATACACTGCTCAATACGGTTGACATGGCTGACACGGTACCGCATACATGATGCTGGCCGCCGACTCCGCCCCCAAGTCCGCCGATGATACGAAACGCATCTTCAGACGAGAGTCCGTGCACGTCATTGAATGCCATGAATACACACTGTGAGCAATTGTAGCCCTGTTTGCGCAAAGCGCGGGCTGCGTCCAAACGTTCGTCAAGAGTTATAGATTTGTTCATTTCCAGTCGATTGGTGTCTGATTGTGTTTAATAAGATATTCGTTTGCCTTGCTGAATGGTTTTGATCCGAAAAATCCCCGGTAAGCCGACAGCGGAGACGGATGAGGCGATGTTATCACACAATGACGGTTTCGGTCAATAAAAGCTCCTTTTTTAATGGCATATGAGCCCCATAGTATGAACACGAGGTTGTCGCGGTCATTGTTAAGCCGCATAATGACTTCATCGGTAAACGTTTCCCACCCGCGACCCTGATGCGATGTAGGTCTGTGTGCTTCTACGGTAAGCGTAGAGTTAAGCAGCAGCACTCCCTGACGGGCCCACCGCGACAGGTCGCCGTCAGTCGGAGCCTCGGGAAGAGCGAAGTCATCCTGCACCTCCTTGAATATGTTTACTAACGAGGGCGGCAATTGCACTCCGGGACCGACTGAAAAGCAAAGTCCGTTGGCCTGTCCGGGTCCGTGATAAGGATCCTGACCTAAAATAACGACCTTAACCTTATCAAAAGGACACTCGTCAAATGCCGAAAAAATCTTTGCGGCCGGAGGGTATACGGTTACGGCGGGATTACGGTACTCGCCTCGCACATATTCCGTAAGTTCTTCAAAATAAGGTTTCTCCCATTCTTGATCAAGTTCTGCCTTCCAAGTAGGGTCTATTCTTACATTCATCAGGCTTGATTCTGTTTATTCTTCATTTGCAAAACTACAAAAACTTTTGTACTTTTGCACACGAAAACAAGAGAATCTGTTCCCGTAGTTCAATGGATAGAATAATGGATTCCGGTTCCATCGATTGGGGTTCGACTCCCCACGGGAATACTTCACACAATCGCAATTGGTTCACCACGAATTGATTGCGATTTTTCGTTTTGCCGTTTTTGACTACCGGCGTCCCTACCAGCATTGACAGTTTAATAACTGTGCTTTTACGAGTCAGCTGCAAAATCCGGGTGAACTGTTAAAATGCAAAAAATCGGTAGGGGCGCCAGTACCAACATTGATCGCCGTTTAACAACCGTGTTTTTACATTGACCCGCTTTTACATTGATATTGTATGGAAATCATTGGCATTTATGTTGTTATTTGATAATAAATGTATTATCTTTACGCCATAATCATCACGATATACCATTATTGTAAATCAACATAAAAGCTAATCCATGAACGAATTGCAGATAATACAAAACAAAATCTACGAGATAAGGGGTCAGAAGGTAATGCTCGATTTTGACCTTGCCGCCATGTACGGCGTTGAAACAAGAGTGTTGAATCAGGCCGTCAAGAGGAATTTTAAACGCTTTCCTTTTGATTTTATGTTTCAGTTGACATCTGATGAATGGGAACTGATGTCATCACAAATTGTGACGACATCACCATGTAAACGACCTAAAGCCGCTTTGCCTTACGCGTTTACTGAACATGGGGTTGTAATGTTGTCCAGCGTATTACGCAGCGAAACCGCCATACAAGTTAACATAGCGGTTACACGGGCATTTGTAGCGGTACGCCAGATGATAACGGATAATTCGCCGCTCAAACGTCTTTCTACGCTTGAGAAGAATTTCAACGAACTTAAACAGGACTTGGATGAGATATTCGCGGATTATAACGACATCAACGAAGACACGAGGGCACAGATAGAAGCAATCAATACAACTCTTGCGGAGCTTCAGACAAAGCCCAAGAATTCGCCTCGCCGACCCGTCGGGTTCATAAAACCAAAAGAGTGATCGATGAGCTGTCTGGCTGCCGCGTTTTTCATCCGGATTGCGAGCCTGTCAAGACTCGCATTGCATCGGGGCCTTTTGGAAGCAATGTAAAATATCCAAATTGTAAATCAACATAAGAACTAATCCATGAACGAATTGCAGATAATTCAGAGCAAGATATACGAGATTAGAGGGCAAAAAGTAATGCTCGATTATGATATTGCCATAATGTACGGTATGGAAACCAAATATCTAAAGAGAGCTGTCAAACATAATAGTACTCGATTCCCGGAAGATTTCATGTTTGAACTTACTAAAGAGGAATTCGAATCTTTGAGGTGCAAAATCAGCACCTCAAACCGAAGAGGCGGTACACGTTATATGCCGTATGCTTTCACCGAGCAAGGGGTTGCAATGTTGTCAAGCGTGCTTAACAGCGAGATTGCGATACAAATAAATATTGGGATTATCAGGGCATTTGTAGCGGTACGTCAGATGATAACGGATAATTCGCCTCTCAAGCGTCTTTCTACGCTTGAGAAGAATTTCAACGAGTTGAAACAGGACTTGGAGGAGATTTTCGCGGACTACAACGACATAAACGAAGACACGCGCGCCCAAATCGAAGCTATAAACACCACGCTTGCGGAGCTTCAGGCAAAGCCCAAGAATACACCTCGCCGCCCTGTCGGCTTCATAAAACCAAAAGAGTGATGAACGAATATGGTTATTCCCACAACGCGCAGTTAATCTCTCTGTCAGTAAACTATTTTTGTCATATGGCTCCACGAAAGAAAAGGACTCTTCGCTCTTGTAGCCGTACTTGAGCTTGCGGCCGCATTTCTTCAAACTTTCAGCCCCAAAACATTAAATTTTCAGCTAAATATGATATGATGTTGTTTTTATTTGTTATATTTGCATAAAGCAAAGGTACTGATGGTCGCAGGTATGGTAGCGGGGCATCCTAATATTAGGCCGCATATCGGGGGTTCGAGTCCCCTCTTGCCTTTGTAAAAATAGCCGTGTTTTTCATGGCTATTTTATTTTTCTAAAAATTCAGTTATCTATATCCGTTTTATCGACGATGCCTATGGGCTCTATTTTATGGAAAGCTTCATCGTCTCCGGAGAAATTGACATGAACCATAGCTTTTATCTCTTCCCCCTATAACCGGGATGCCTTAGGCTTCCTACCTAAATCTTGTTTCGTTTTTAAGTTCATGCCGCTAATATACTGATAATACTTTATAAGAAAAGATACAAATAAACACAAGGCCGCAACCCGATGTGCAGTTACCGGATCGCAGCCTTTGATTATATCGTTATTTGATTATATCGTTATATGTGATTCTTACCTGATTATTCGGGTTTTTCGTTAAGTTCGATTATTTTACCAAGCGTATAGTCAACAGTCACAGCTATGTACTCTTCACCGTTGTTGTCTTTAAGTATGAGGTCGTCACCATTTTCATCGACCTCAATTATTGCTTCAGCGTCTTTGACTTCAACAAGCATATAGGGACGTTTGCCTGAATACGCGCCAGTGTAGAACTTAATCGCATCGTACTGCTTGGCCACTATTTCGACGGGTGAATCGGGTGATGTCTCGTCAAATGCCGGGTCGTCATCCTCATAGAACTTGCCCTCGCAAAGCAGGTGAACATACTTCTTGGTAGAAGACGGCCTTACATCGCGGTACTCATGGGTTTTCTTACCGGCAAGTATCTCGTCGAAGTACTTACGTTTTAGTGATAGCGTTAAAACATTCATATCTTTTTTCTTTAAATGGTTTATTAGCGGAGATAGTAGAATCCGGACCTACGACCTCTTGCCACTTAAACAAACGAGAAGCCGGCGATTACACTCTGCAATAAAATTACACATAATATTATCCATTTGCAAAATATCTGTGCAATTTACATCATTCAATTGCCTGACAATAGGTAAAATGTCGCAACATCCAATCTCAACAAGGCAATAAAACGAGGCATGTAATATCTCCCCCCAATGATTTCATAAAATCAATCAACAAGTGCTTGTTAATTAAAGGTTCAGATTTTTGAAATGTTTTTGAAACAAAACCGACGTTTCTTTGCACAAAAAAAGAAGAACTATGGATATTTTATTTCTGTGTCTTATTATATTTCTGTTTTTGCTGGCGGTATTTGACCTCTCGGTAGGTGTAAGCAATGACGCCGTCAACTTTCTTAACTCGGCGATGGGCTCGAAGGCCGCGCCGCTGAAACACATTATAATAATAGCCTCAATCGGCATATTCATAGGCGCAGCCATGAGCAACGGCATGATGGATATAGCCCGACACGGAATTTTCCGTCCCGAGCACTTTTCGTTTTACGACCTCCTGTGCATATTCATGGCCGTGATAGTGACAGACATTATACTGCTCGACATGTTCAATACGTTGGGTATGCCTACATCGACGACAGTATCGATGGTGTTTGAACTGTTAGGAGCCACATTCGTAGTGGCGCTGCTGAAAATGGCCGGCGACACCACCGGACTCTCGCTAAGCGACCTGCTTAATACCGAAAAGGCCTTGTCGGTAATACTGGGAATATTTCTGTCGGTAGCCATAGCTTTCGTTTTCGGAACGATAGTGCAGTTCATATCGCGCATGATTTTTTCGTTCAACTACCGTAAAGGTCTTAAATGGAAGATAGGCATATTCGGCGGAGTGGCCTCGACCGCGCTCATCTACTTCATGCTTATAAAAGGCATCAAGGACCTGTCATTCATGACTCCGGAGCTAAAGAGCTGGATAAACGACAACACACTGCTTATACTGGGGTCATGCATGGTGTTTTTCACCCTGCTCATGCAGTTACTCCATGCCTGCAAGGTAAACGTGCTCAAAGTCGTGGTGCTGATGGGTACATTCTCTCTGGCCATGGCATTTGCTGGAAATGACTTGGTAAACTTCATAGGCGTGCCTCTCAGCGGTCTCTCCTCCTATCAGGACTACATAGCCAACGGAGCGGGAGCGCCCAAAGAATTCATGATGGGATCACTTAACCTCCCGGCCAATACTCCCGTATATTTTCTGATCGGTGCCGGCCTGATAATGGTAGTATCGCTTGCCACGTCAAAGAAAGCCCGCAATGTGTCAAAGACCGAGATAGGCCTGAGCAGCCGCGGCACGGGAGAAGAGATGTTTGGCTCGTCGCGCATAGCCCGACGTCTTGTAAAGTGGTCGCTGACAACCATAAACTGGGTCAAGCGGATTACACCGGTCAAGGTAAGGGCATGGCTCAACCGCCGCTTTGACAGCACGGAGTCAGTCACGGAGCAGGGCGCGGCCTTTGACCTTGTGAGAGCATCGGTAAATCTTATGCTCGCGGGTATGCTCATAGCCCTCGGCACATCGCTTAAACTGCCGTTGTCGACAACATTCGTGACCTTTATGGTGGCAATGGGCACCTCGCTCTCCGACCGGGCATGGAGCCGCGAAAGCGCGGTATTCCGCATAACAGGAGTCATTTCAGTGATAGGCGGATGGTTTATTACAGCAGGCGCCGCATTTATAGGCGCGGGCATACTCGTCTTTCTCATGCACCTCGGCGGACACTGGGCAATGATAGCGCTGGCGGCAGCGGCCGTAGCCATACTGATACGCAGCAACCGGCGTTTCCGCAAGAAGAAAGCGGAAGAGAAGGAGGACATACTCTTTCAGACCATACTGAACACACCCGACAATACCGACGTGTGGGACCTGTTCAAGACCTATGTCGTAGACCGACAGAAGCAGTTTATGATATATGCGTCGGAAAGCTATCAGGCGGTAACCGAAGCCTTTATAAAGGAAAACTCGGGAGTGCTGTCGCGCTATGACCGCAATCTTGAAAAAGAGAAGGACGTGCTCAAAAGCGCGCGTCGGAAAGAGACTCTATGCCTGCGCAAGCTGTCGAAAGAGAAGGCGCTTGAAAAGAACGCATGGTTTCACCTGTCAAACAACTGCTGCATGTCGATGCTGTACAACCTGCGCCGTATAACGGAGATGTGCAAGGAGCACGTGGAGAACAATTTCCTGCCACTGCCGTCACAGTACAAAGCCGACTATGAATCGATAGCGGCACAGACCGTGGAGCTGTTCAATGACACCATATCGACCCTTGAAATATCGGACACAGACATGGTGCCGGCTCTGCGCAGCCGCTGCGACGAGATAAAAGACAGGATAGCGGAGATATATCACCGTCTGTATGACCATCTGCATGACGGCGACACATCGTCAATGACCGTGATGTACGTGTACCTCAATATGCTTCAGGAGACACAGGAACTTGTAGCGGGCCTGCGCAAATATCTGCGTGCGTACGCCAAACTGCTCAACACGGGCTATCGCACCAAAAGGCGCCGGGTACAGAACGCATGACCCTACGTCTTGCGGAGAGTCAACACGAACTCCAGTCCTTCAGGCACACGGTTCTCGACCGAAATACTGCCTCCGTGAAGTGCCACGGCATTTTTAACGATGGCAAGGCCGAGACCGGTTCCTCCAGCCTTTCGTGACCGTCCTTTGTCGACCCGATAAAAGCGCTCGAATATATGAGGTATATGCTCCTGCGGTATACCGCAGCCGTTATCGCGGAACGATACGGTGACATAATGCTCGTCACTGCCATCGACATTTATGTCGACCGACGAACATCCCGAATAGGAAAGCGCATTGTCAAGTAGATTGTGGAATATGGACAACAGCAACCCGGCATTGCCGTTCATCATAAGCTTGTCGGGCTGATGCAGGTTTATGCTTACACCGGCACCGGCGGCCCTGACCTCGAAATCATGCAATGTCTCGCGTATTATGGCGCTCAGGTCCACATTCTCCTTGATAACGGTAGCTCCTCCGTCGTCCATGCGCGTTATAATCGACACGTCGTCGAGCAACTTGCGCAGCCTCAATGCATTGCTGTAACATCTCTCGACGAACTCATCGCGCTTGTCGGCCGACATATCGCGACGCGAGATTATCGTTTCCAGACACACCACGATGGATGCCACCGGGGTTTTCAGCTCGTGGTTTATATTATTGGTAAGCTGCTTCTTTATACGTATCTTTTCACGCTCCTCATGCAACGCCGCCTTATGCTCGCGCGCTATGTCGGCCATGGCCTTTTGCAGACGCGCATACAGACGCACTATATGATTGGATATGTCGCCCAGCTCATCGTGGGTGAAGGGTTCCATGTCATATATGCGCTCTCCCCTCTCCGCTCTTTCCGCAAAACGGTTAAGGCGCTGTATGTTGCGCCCGAGTTTTCGGGTAGCCGCATATCCTATGGTACACATAAGTACCGTGACAAAAGCCATAAACCAGAGGAAACCGTAGTCGGCGCTCAGCAGTTCATGTAACGATACGGAGTACGGAATCGCCGACCGCACGATAATGCCGTCGCCTTTACGGGCTGAATAAAAATAGAAGTTGTCGGAGCTCTCGCTGTGGCGCCGCAGAGTATACCCGGTCCCCTCATTCAATGCTTCCGCTATCTCCTCGCGATTGAGATGACTGTAGCTCGGAAGCGTGTCGAGCGTATTGTCAAAGACTACATTCCCATCGTAATCGATGACACTTACCCTCAGGTAATCAAACGGAAACTCATCGTAACGCAGAGAGTCGACCCTACCGCCGTTGCGCGATATCTCGTCAAGTAGCCGCGCGTTGACCAGCTGCAGACGTGCATTTAGCTCCTCGGCCTTAAACGCTTTCTCCCTGTTGTATTGAAACACGACAAAACAGCCTACCAGCAGCAACGAGTAGCCTACGAGCCATAGAAAGAGGCGCTGCGAATAATTCAATTTACTCCATGAAGCCATAACCGTAACCCGAACGTGTAACTATATTCTTGCCATAAACCCCCAACTTCTGACGCAGACGTGTTATGTTGACATCGACAACGCGGTCAAGCACCACGACTTCATCGGGCCATATCTTTCTTATGAGTTCGTCACGCGAAAAGATCCGGCCCTGTCGACTCAAAAGGGTGGCCAGTATCTCAAATTCCTTACGGGGAAGTTTTACCTCACAACCGTCGACCATACATTTCTTACGGTCTATATCCAGCGTAAGAGTCTTATAACAGAGCATATCGGCGGCGGGCTCTTTGTCGGCCTTATTGCTGCGTCGCAGTACGGCGGCCACACGGGCGAGCAAAGTACGTATGGAGTAAGGCTTTGTTATGTAGTCGTCGGCACCGAGTTCAAGCCCCTTTATAACGTCATCCTCCGTATCCTTGGCCGTACAGAATATAATAGGTATATCGGCGGTTGACGGCTTTGACTTCATGATACGCGCAAGTCCGGTGCCGCTAAGCTCACCCATCATAATGTCGAGCAACACGAGCGAATAACTCTCAAGCTCCATGGCAAGAGCCTCTTCCGCGCTAAAAGCCACATCGACATCGTAGCCCTCCTCTTCGAGATTAAAGCGCAAGGCCTCGCAAAGAGTTTCTTCATCTTCGACGACAAGAATACGTTTTCTATTCATACGCAGATTGTTAAACCATTATATTTTCACCGGTGTCCCTACCGATATTGGCGTCGTTTGACAAAACCGGTCCGTTATGGTCTGTTACAAAAAATCCCGACCGAGAAGTGCGGGGCCGGGACCTATGAAATTGATTAAACTGTTATCAGAACAACGGGAAAGTGGATGTGCTGTATACATATTTACGCTCAAAGTCGGCCTGCGACATAGTGAACATAAGTATACCCTGTATAAGCCATATGATGCCGAAAAGGCCGCAAGTCACGAGGCTTACGATTATAGCGATAATACCGGCGGTAGTCTTTCCGAGATAAAAATACTGTATACCGAGTGTACCGATAAATATAGCAAGCAGAGCGGCTACACCGCGGCTCTTGCCGGAGGGTCCTGCAGTAAATACGTTGTCAGGTTGGGGACAATTGTTTGTTTCGTTCATTTTGTAAGATTTTTGATTGGTTATTAAATCTATGCGAAAATAATAAATATAATTCAATAACACGTAATAAATGCATTAAAAACTTCTATCGTTTGTCCACATTGCCCTCGTAATAGTTTACAAACGCGCGATTGACGAGCCGTGTACCGCCGGGCGTAGGATAATCGCCCGAAAAATACCAGTCGCCGGGACAGTCCGGCACAGCCTTGCGGAGCCCCTCGATTGACTGGTATATTATGCATACTTCGGCTTGTGTATCGGCCGGAGTAAGCATACGTGCTATCTCATCAGATATCTCTTCATCAGTGAACGGAGCGTATATAGCCTTGACACAGTTGCGCAGTTCGTCATCAGGCGCTTTCTCCATGGCAAGGCACTCTCTGTATACCTGTTCAAGCACATGCTCCATGCCCCGTTGCTTCAGTAACGAGACGGCCGCACGGAAAGCGCAGAACTCGCCCATACGCGACATGTCGATGCCGTAATAATCGGGATAACGCACCTGCGGCGAAGAGCTTACAACCACTATCTTCTTAGGATGCAGACGGTCAAGCATACGTATTATGGACTGACGTAGCGTAGTGCCTCTGACAATAGAGTCATCTATCACGACAAGAGTGTCGCGGTTGTTTTCGACAATACCGTAGGTCACGTCATAGACGTGCGCGGCAAGATCGTTGCGCGACTCGCCTTCCGCTATAAATGTACGCAGTTTTATGTCCTTTATAGCCACCTTTTCTATGCGCAACTTGCGGCTCATAATCTCTATCAGGGCATCATGGGTCAAAGCGCCTTCGGCCGATATTTCCTCTATGCGGGCGGCTTTTGACGCGTCAAGATACTTCTCAAGGCCCTCGATCATACCGATAAACGCAACCTCGGCAGTGTTGGGTATGAACGAGAATACCGCATGACGCAGGTCATAGTCGACCGCACAAAGTATTTTGTCGACGAGGTTGCGCCCGAGCGCCTTACGTTCCCTGTATATGTCGGCGTCGCTTCCACGGGAGAAGTATATACGTTCAAACGAGCATCGCCTGTTCTCCTTCTCGCCGAGCACATCGCCCACCCACACATTACCGTTCTTACTTACTATAACGGCACTTCCGGGGGTAAGTTCTTTGACATCGCGGCGTTTTACATTAAGTACGGTCTGTATGACAGGGCGCTCCGACGCTACGACAACAATCTCGTCGTCATAATAGTAAAACGCCGGCCTTATGCCGTGGGGATCTCTCAATGCCCACATGTCGCCCGAGCCTACCGCACCGCATATGACATAACCGCCATCCCATCCCGGCGCTGTCGACTGCAGCACGGGTATAAGGTCAAGATTGTCTTCTATAGCCTCGGCACGCGCTATGCCATCGAGCCCTTCCTCCGTAAATTCATGATACAGCCGGTTGTTCTCCTTATCCAAGGCATAACCGAGCTGTTCGAGTATGATAACCGTGTCGGAATAAATGCGGGGATGCTGTCCTTTCTCAACCACCGACCGGAAGATTTCGTCGACGTTGGTCATGTTGAAGTTACCGCACAGCATTAGCGAACGCGAGCACCAGTTGTTTCGCCGGAGAAACGGATGCACGTAGTTTATTCCGCTGCGCCCGGTAGTAGAGTAACGCAGATGTCCCATATACACCTCGCCGATGAAAGGAGTACATGCATCTACAAGATCGGCCGGTTTATCGGATATGGCATCAAGTTCAATCTGTCGGTTTATAGTGGAAAATATCTCCTGTATGGCATTAGGGCCGAGCGCTCGTTCACGAAATACATACTCGTGTCCCGGAGTCGAATTCATTTTTATGACCCCGACCCCGGCACCCTCCTGACCGCGATTGTGCTGCTTCTCCATAAGAAGATACAGTTTGTTAAGGCCATACAGACAAGTGCCATACTTGCGTTTGTAGTAGTCGAGCGGTTTCAGAAGGCGCACCATGGCCACACCGCACTCGTGTTTCAACTGTTCCATCTTGGAAATGAAAACAGGCTGAAATCTATATGATTTCAGCCTGACTTGTTAATTATAACGTTTTTAAATATTCGTGAATACCTTGAGCGGCCTTACGTCCTGAAGCTATGCACCGCACTACGAGAGAAGCTCCGGTCGAGGCATCGCCGGCAGCGAAAACTTTGTCTACGCTTGACCGGCCGGAGTCATCGACCTTGACGTTGCCTCTGTTGTCCTTATCCACTCCGAGCTGTTCAAGAAGCCCGGCGGCCACGGGATTGGTGAAGCCCATAGCCAGAAGCACGAGCTGGGCCGGTATAAGCTCGGTCTTGCCGCTGCGTACAAGCTTCGGACGACCGCCCGAAGCGTCTTTCTCCCAGCTGACCTCCTCGACCTCAACCTTGTCGACCGCGCCGTCTTTGCCTATGAACCTGCGTGTGTCAAGGAGCCAGCGGCGTTCACAGCCTTCCATATGTGAGCTTGAAGTCTTCAGCACTATGGGGAAATAGGGCCACGGTGTGTCGGGATTCTCTCCTTCAGGAGGCATAGGCATAATCTCAATCTGCGTCACAGACAACGCACCCTGACGGTTGGCCGTGCCTACACAATCGCTGCCGGTATCGCCGCCACCGATGACCAGTACATGCTTGCCCCGGGCCGATATACGCTCGTCGGCCGGAATCTCCGCGCCCGCATTCACTCGGTTTTGTTGTTGAAGCAATTCAAGTGCGAAGTGCACACCTTTAAGACCGCGCCCCTCCACATTCAAGTCTCTCGGCACCTCGGCGCCGATGGCTATACATACAGCATCGAAGTCCTCAAGGAGCTTCCCGGCCTCGATGTCGACACCTACGTTCACTCCGGTCCGGAACTCTATGCCCTCCTCTTTCATAAGGGCTATACGCCGGTCTATTACGCTCTTATTGAGCTTGAAATCGGGAATACCGAGGCGAAGAAGACCGCCTACGGCTTCATTTTTCTCATAAACCGTGACACTGTGTCCGCGACGGTTAAGCTGATTGGCACATGCAAGTCCCGAAGGTCCGGAACCTATCACAGCCACTTTCTTACCTGTACGATTACGGGGCACACGAGGTTTTACATATCCTTCAAGAAAAGCCCGCTCGGCAATAGCGGCTTCATTCTCTCTTATAGTAACGGCATCATGCTGCTTGTTAAGCACACATCCTTTCTCGCACAAAGCCGGACACACACGTCCTGTAAATTCAGGAAAGTCATCGGTGTCAGTAAGCAGTTCGTAAGCACCTTTTATGTCATTGCGGTACAAACGGTCCTGCCATTCGGGCTGCCGGTTTCCGAGCGGACAGCTCCAGTGACAGAAAGGCACACCGCACTCCATGCAGCGCGAGGCCTGCAGACGGCGGTCCTCGGGATTAAGCGTCTGCTCCACTTCGCCGTAATCCCTTACACGGTCACTTACCGGACGATAGCCGGCCTCTTTTCTGTGTATTGTCAAAAACGCTTTGGGATTTCCCATGCCATATTATTGTATTAAGCAGTTTTTATATCTTTTATCAATCACGTTCGACACTGGCAATCTTCTGTTGCAGTTTCGCCATCTTCTCGTCATGAAGTACTTTCTTGTACTCGATAGGCACTACCTTTATAAACTTGTCGACATACTCCTGCCAGTTGTCAAGCATACGGCCCGCAAGAGGACTCCGCGTATACTTATAGTGGTTGCCTATCATACGATACAGCTCCCGGTTATCGGCCATATCCTCGATGAGCGACAGCTCCACCATCTCCATGTTGCAGAAATAATCGAAGTCGCCGTCAGGATTCCATACATAGGCTACACCACCGCTCATACCGGCGGCAAAGTTTCGTCCGGTAGACCCGAGAACGACAGTGCGGCCTCCGGTCATGTATTCACAGCAGTGGTCGCCCACGCCTTCGACTACAGCCACGGCACCGGAATTGCGCACACAGAAACGTTCGCCTACACGTCCGTTTATATAGATTTCACCGGAAGTGGCGCCGTATAACAGAGTGTTGCCGGCTATAATATTGTTCTGAGGCTCAAATGACGATCCCACAGGCGGCACAATAACTATTTTACCGCCTGAAAGCCCCTTGCCTACATAGTCGTTGGCATCGCCTTCAAGACGGAAAGAAATGCCGTGGGCAAGAAACGCACCGAAACTCTGTCCGGCAGAACCGCGGAATGTGCATAATATAGTATCGTCGGCAAGTCCGGCATCGCCATATTTTTTTGCCACCACACCCGAAAGCATGGCTCCTACCGAACGGTCGGTATTGGCTATGGGAAAATCAAGCTCCACCGGCATTTTGGATTCTATTGCCGGGAAAGCGCGGCTTATGAGTTTACGGTCAAGCACATTATCAATGTCATGTTTCTGCGACACTACGTTGATGATAGCATTTGTCTTTGCCTCCTCGGGCATGTGTATTATTTTCGAGAAATCAAGATGTACTGTCTTGTGCGAAGAATGTTCAGACTTGACATACAGCATATCGGCACGGCCTATTATCTCGTCAAGACACCGTACGCCTATCTCAGCGAGTGTCTCACGTATTTCCTGCGCAAGGAAACGGAAGAAATTAACCACATACTCCGAGCGCCCCACAAACCGCTTGCGCAGCTCCTCGTTCTGGGTGGCCACGCCTACAGGACAGGTGTTAAGGTGACATTTACGCATCATAACACAACCGAGCACTATAAGCACGCTGGTGGCGAATCCGTATTCCTCGGCACCGAGCATGGCCATGATAATGACATCACGGGCGGTTTTCAACTGTCCGTCGGCCTGTAACTTAACCTGACCGCGCAAGTTGTTGAGCACCAGAGTCTGCTGGGTCTCGGCAAGACCTATCTCGACCGGAAGTCCGGCATATCTTATCGAGCTGGCGGGAGATGCGCCCGTGCCGCCGTCGCTTCCGCTTATCGTTATAAGGTCGCTCTTGGCTTTGGCCACACCTGCGGCGATAGTGCCTACTCCGCTTTCCGATACCAGCTTCACACTGACTTTTGCTGCCGGATTGACATTTTTCAGGTCGAAAATGAGCTGGGCAAGGTCCTCGATAGAGTATATGTCATGATGCGGCGGCGGCGATATCAAGGAGATACCCGGAATCGAGTGTCGGGTTTTAGCTATTATCTTGTCAACCTTAAAACCGGGCAACTGTCCGCCCTCGCCGGGCTTGGCTCCCTGCGCTATCTTGATCTGTATCTCGTCGGCATTTACAAGATACTCGGCCGTCACACCAAAACGTCCCGACGCCACCTGCTTTATGGCCGAGCGCGCCGACGACCCGTCTTCACGCACCTTGAAGCGCTCGGGATCCTCACCGCCCTCTCCAGTATTGCTTCTCGCGCCAATGGCATTCATAGCTATACCGAGCGCTTCGTGGGCCTCGCGGCTTATCGAGCCAAACGACATGGCGCCCGTGACAAAACGTTTCATTATATCCTCGACTGGCTCCACTTCATCGAGGGGTACCGGATTGCCTTTACGGAAATCGAGAAAATCGCGGATAAATATAGGTTCGGGCTTATTGTCGACAATGGAGGCGAACTCCTTGAACTTCTTGTAACTGCCCAAACGGGTAGCCAGTTGCAAAGTAGCTATGGCTTCAGGGGTCCATGCATGTGACTCGCCATCCTTGCGGAAAGAGTATTGTCCTAAATGGCGCAACGGGTGCTCGTCGTCAAAGTCTGACGAATAAGCTTCGCCGTGACTCTTCAGAATGTCATTGCACAGTTCCTCTATTGTTATGCCTGAAATCTTGCTTACCATATTGCCAAAGTATTTGGCCGACATGTCATCCGATATGCCTATGGCTTCAAACAACTGCGCGCCCTTGTAACTTGTAATCGTAGATATGCCCATCTTTGACATAACCTTAAGCAGCCCCTTGTCAACAGCCTTTATATAGTTTTTCTCGGCTGTGTGGAAATCCAGCTGTATCTCTTTGCGCTCAACCAAGTCATTGATAACCGCAAACGCGAGATACGGATTTATGGCACTTGCTCCGTAACCTGACAACAGAGCGAAATGCATCACCTCACGGGCATCGGCGGTCTCTATGACAAGAGCTGTCTGCAATCGCTTCTTCTTGTCGATAAGATGATGGTGCACAGCCGAAGTGGCAAGCAATGACGGTATGGGCGCATTATCGGCATTAACGTCTCTATCGCTCAACACGATGTAATTGCATCCTTCATCAACCGCACGCTCCGCCTCGTCACACAGACGGGTTATGGCCGCCTCCAGACCGGCAGCTCCGTCAGCGACAGGGAATGTCATCGACAGTTTGCGCGTGTTGAAGCCCTTGTACCTCAGGTTGCACAGAAGGTCAAGCTCACGATTGGTTATAATAGGCCGCTTAAGGAGTACCATCTTGCATAATTCGGGACTCGGCTCAAGAAGGTTCATGTCAATGGCTCCTATATACGAGTCAAGACTCATGACAAGCTCTTCACGCAGCGGGTCGATAGGCGGATTGGTAACTTGAGCGAAATGCTGGCGGAAATAATTGAACAACAATTGCGGCTCTTTCGACAATACAGCCAATGGAGTATCATTACCCATGGAATTCACAGGCTCCTTTCCGTCGACCACCATCGGGGTTATGATTTTTTCGACCTCTTCCCTATGATAGAAAAACGCATGCAGCAACCGGGTGAAATCGTCGACCTTGTTGTCGACTTTTCGTCCGCTGCTTATTTTATCGAGGATAATACGATTACGCGACAGCCAGTCGCGATAGGGAAATTCAGACGCCAGTTTCTCTTTCAGCTCGGCATCATGATACACCTCCCCTTTCTCCATGTCAATCATGAGCATCTTGCCGGGACGCAGACGCCCTTTCTCTTTTACTTCAGAAGCATCAAACGGCAATACACCCATTTCGGAAGCTATCACCATCGTGTCATTGTTAGTGACAAGATAGCGCGCCGGGCGGAGTCCGTTGCGGTCAAGCATACCTCCGGCATAACGTCCGTCGCTGAACAAAAGTGTAGCGGGTCCGTCCCACGCTTCCATAAGTATGGAATGGAACTCATAGAACGCTTTCAGTTCCGGCGATATGGGGTTTTTGTCATTGAACGATTCGGGCACAAGCATAGCAAGGGCATGAGGCAAGCTCATACCTGCCATGACAAAATATTCAAGTACATTATCGAGCGATGCCGAGTCGCTCATGCCGGGCTGAATGATAGGAGTCACATCCACATCACCGAACGCCGACGGATGCAGCACGCACTCGCGGGCTTTCATCCACATGCGGTTGCCCTGAATGGTATTGATCTCACCGTTATGTCCGAGCATGCGGAACGGTTGGGCAAGAGACCACGTCGGAAATGTATTGGTACTGAAGCGTGAGTGCACGAGCGCCATTCCCGTAGTAAAATGAGGATTCATCAGGTCGGGGAAATAATAGCGCAGTTGCAGGCTCGACAGCATGCCTTTATACACAAGAATACGCGACGAGAGCGAAACGATATAAAATGCCTCCTTGCCGTACAGCGTAGATGACGCAACCTTTTTCTCTATGCGGCGGCGCAACATGTACAACCGCGGTTCAAGATCGTTGTTGGTCTTCTCGTCGGCTATAAATATCTGTTTTATTACAGGCTCGGCCTCACGGGCTACAACGCCGAGCTGCTCGTTGTTGACAGGGACATCCCTGACAGCAATGAGTGAAAGACCGGCTTCCATGGCCTCACGCTGTATTATGTCAAGTATTATCTGACGGGTGTCGTCATCGTGAGGCAAAAAAATCAATCCGGTACCGTAGCGGCCTTTTTCAGGCACGGCGATACCTTGCAATAGTATGAATTCATGAGGTATCTGAACCATGATACCTGCACCGTCGCCCGTTTTCGGGTCAGCGCCCTCGGCACCGCGGTGTACCATGTGTTCAAGTACCTGTAATCCTTTTTCAACAAGCTGATGCGATTTAATACCCCTGATGTTTACAAGCAACCCCACGCCGCAGGCATCATGTTCATAGCGTGGATCATAGAGGCCGTCAGGGACATGCGTAACAGGATAATGCATATATAAGCCCTCTTTAATTATAAAAACAGCACGTGCCGGGGTGCCATGTCAGACAATGACGGCACGTGCCTTAAGATAAAAAGTCGGTTATTGTTTTATTAACGTATAAACAGAAGTTCGCGATATTTGGGAAGAGGCCACATCTCGTCATCGACCATAAGCTCGAGTTTGTCAATATGATAGCGGATGACATCCATGCACGGCACTACATTGTCATGATATGCAATAGCTTTTTCACGCTCATCCTCAATGCGGTTGGCAGCCTTGCGTGCATTTACCATCTTCTTCACCTCCTCCATTATTATGGCCATGTGAGTCGACATGCGCTCTATGGTATCAAGGTCAAGCTGTGCAAGTTTGTCGCCTTTTTCATTGGGGAACAGAGACTTCAGCTTAAATACATTGTCGGTAAGCACTGACTGATAACGTATGGCTACCGGAATCACGTGATTTACCGCAAGGTCACCGAGCACACGCGCCTCGATCTGGATTTTCTTGGTGTACATCTCCCACTTAACCTCATTGCGGGCCTTAAGCTCGATTTCTGAAAAGACTCCGGTAGAGGTAAACATATCCACCGATGACTTGCTTAGGTAAGCGTCAAAAATCTTAGGCACGGAAGTCTCGCAGTCGAGTCCGCGGCGTGCCGCTTCCTCTTTCCACTCGTCGCTGTAGCCGTTGCCGTCAAAGTGTATGGGCTTGGAGTATTTTATAATCTCTTTTATCTCACTCAGCAGAGCATGATTAAGTTCCTCTCCGCGTTCAAGGCGTGCGTCGACTTTCTTTTTGAAGTCATACAGCTGCTCGGCCACGGCGGCATTTAAAGCAATCATGGCCGACGCGCAGTTGGCCGACGATCCTACGGCACGGAACTCGAAACGATTGCCGGTGAATGCAAACGGCGATGTTCGGTTACGGTCGGTATTGTCAACGACAATTTCGGGTATCTGGTCGAGATCAAGTTTCATGCCTTTTTTCCCGGCAAGGCTTATCAGTTCGTCGCTGTCGCTGTTTTCAAGACGGTCGAGAATTTCGGCAAGCTGGCTTCCCACAAATATCGATATGATGGCAGGAGGTGCTTCGTTGGCGCCAAGACGGTGAGCGTTTGTAGCCGATTGTATTGAAGCTTTAAGTACTCCGTTATGACGATACACGGCAGCCATGACGTTGGCTACAAAAGTTATAAACTGCAGGTTGGCCATAGGAGTCTTACCCGGGGCAAAAAGCAGCACGCCTTTGTCAGTACCGAGACTCCAGTTATTATGCTTGCCCGAGCCGTTGATGCCGGAGAAAGGCTTTTCATGGAGCAACACGCGGAAATTATGACGGCGCGCCACCTCGGCCATAAGCGACATCAGCAACAGATTATGGTCATTCGCGAGATTGGTCTCTTCATATATCGGCGCCAGCTCAAACTGGTTGGGTGCCACCTCATTATGTCGGGTCTTTGCAGGTATGCCGAGCTTATGACATTCAATTTCAAGGTCAAGCATAAACGCTTCCACACGCGAAGGTATGGCTCCGAAATAATGGTCTTCAAGCTGCTGGTTTTTGGCACTTTCATGTCCCATAAGAGTGCGCCCGGTCATCACCAAGTCGGGACGTGCCGAATAAAGCGCCTCATCGACGAGGAAATATTCCTGTTCCCAGCCGAGATACGAATTGACATGCTTCACCTCCGGATCAAAATATTGTGCGACAGCCGTAGCGGCTTTGTCAACGCTGTTCAAGGCGCGAAGCAGCGGAGTCTTATAATCGAGCGACTCTCCCGTATACGATATAAATATGGTAGGTATACATAATGTCTTATCCATTATAAACGCAGGCGACGATATATCCCATGCCGAATAGCCGCGAGCCTCAAATGTGTTGCGTATGCCTCCGTTGGGGAAACTCGAAGCATCAGGCTCCTGCTGTACGAGCAGTTTTCCGGTAAATTGCTCTACTACTCCACCCTTGCCGTCATGCTCAATGAAAGCGTCATGCTTCTCGGCGGTACCGTCAGTAAGCGGATGAAACCAGTGGGTGTAATGACGGGCGCCATTGTCGATAGCCCACTGCTTCATACCGGCAGCAACACTGTCGGCCACTTCGCGAGAAAGGGCTTTTTTGTTGTCGATGGCATCGACAAGCGCATCATAGGTGTTTTTAGGAAGGTACTCAAACATCTTCTGACGGTTGAACACATACTTGCCGTAATACTGCTCCGGACGTTCGGCCGGAATTTCAACAGGCATGGCTTTTCGGTCAAAAGCCTCTTCCACAACTTTAAATCTCAACTTTGACATAATAAATAATATATAACAGTGATTATTTCACATTTAATCGGTTCAAACGCTCAACGGCTTTCATCGTATCTTCATAACGACCGAATGCCGTAAGGCGAAAATACCCTTCACCGGCAGGCCCAAATCCGGACCCCGGTGTTCCGGCCACGTTACACTCCCGAAGAAGCATATCGAAAAACTCCCATGACGATACTCCGTCGGGAGTCTTTATCCATATATAAGGCGCATCCTCGCCTCCGTATACATCGAGTCCGGCGTCACGTACTCCGGCACGCAGTACAGCGGCATTGCGCATATAGTAGTCGATTGTCCGCTTTACTTCACGACTGCCCTCGTCAGTATACAAAGCCTCGGCGGCGCGCTGTATTATATAGCTTGCGCCATTGAATTTGGTACATTGACGACGGTTCCACAAGGCGTTAAGCGACACAGTATGACCATCGGCGTCGACTCCGCGCAACTGCTTGGGCACAACCGTGTAGCCGCATCGCAGACCGGTAAATCCCGCTGTTTTCGAATAACTGCGAAATTCGACAGCCACATCCTTGGCACCCGGTATCTCATATATACTGTGCGGTATATCGTCATGTCTGATATAGGCCTCATAGGCGGAGTCGAAGAGTATGAGAGCATTGTTTTGCAACGCATAATCGACCCATTGCTTCAATATGTCGCGACTAAGAGTTGTACCTGTAGGATTATTTGGATAACATAGGTATATGACATCGGGATTGCCTGAAGGCATGGGCGGTATAAAGCCATTTTCGGCCGTGCAAGGCAGATACTCTATATTGCTCCAGCGATTGCCGTCATAGTTACCGGCACGTCCGGCCATGACATTTGTATCGACATACACCGGATATACGGGGTCTGTCACCGCAATCTTACACTCACGCGACAATATGTCGCCGATATTTCCGGTGTCGCTTTTCGCTCCGTCGCTTATAAATATCTCATCTACCGCAATATCTATACCGCGTGTCTTATAATCGTACTCCGCAATCTTGGCTCGCAGAAACTCATAACCCTGTTCCGGTCCGTAGCCGTGAAACGTATCCTTTCGTGACTGGTCGTCGGCAGCCAGTTTCATGGCTTTCACCGCCGCCTGACAGATGGGCGAGGTCACATCGCCTATACCCATTCTGATTATCTCCGTCCCGGGATTCTGCCTGCGGAATGCGTCAATACGTTTCGCCACTTCTGAAAACAGATAGCTTGCCGGGAGCTTACAGAAATTATCGTTTACCTTTATCATCGTACCTTCAATCTTTTTTACCGTCAATTCACTCTGCAATATATACCGTCAAATACCGTAGTGGCACCTCCCGTCATATATACATGACCGTCGCCATGGCTCCATTCGATATCAAGATCGCCACCGGTCAGATGTACGGTCACACGGCGGCAGGCACGCGATGTCACAGCAGCCGCTACCGCTACGGCGCAGGCGCCGGTTCCACAAGCCATAGTCTCACCGCTGCCACGCTCCCATACCCTCATGACTATCTCGTCAGGCGACAAGACCTGAGCAAACTCGATATTCGCCCTGTCAGGCCACATGCCGTGCAATTCAAGCTCGCGTCCCAAGCCATGTACATCAACTTGTCTCAAATCATCGACAAAAACAATGCCGTGAGGATTTCCCATCGACACGGCAGTAAGATGTACAGTACCTGCAGATGTCGATACCGGCGCATCGACCATCCGCTCGGCATCATAAGTCACGGGCACTTCGGCCGTATTCAGCTCGGGCGCACCCATATCGACAGTCACTTTGTCGACCTTGCCGTCGCTCCCTATATGCAGGTTCAAAATCTTGATTCCGGAAAGTGTTTCGAGAGTTATGGTGCTTTTACCGGTAAGCCCGTTATCATATACGTACTTACCCACACAGCGACTGCCATTGCCACACATTTTGGCTTCTGACCCGTCGGCATTGAATATACGCATTTTAAAATCGGCTTTATCGGAAGGACATATAAGAATAATACCGTCGCCCCCTACTCCCGTGTGTCGATCGCTCATTTCCACCGACAGTTCACTAAGGCGTTCAGGTTCATGATCCATACAATTAATATATATGTAATCATTGCTGATGCCGTGCATTTTAGTGAATCTTATACTTTTCATCGGCGTGCGATTTTATGAAACATTAATTTCCGATTGCAAAGTTATACATTTTGACATAAATACCAACTATTTTTAAATATTTTTCTTCAAAAATATTAATAATGGCGACATTTATCCACAACCCGCCACAATAACGCAACATTTAGCCACAATTTTGACCGATTTTGCATCATATCGTCACAACGCCCACACCCCGCGACAACACATTGCAGACGTCCGGCGTATTTCGGATCAATTGCGTTTCAACCAAACCGAATGAGATGAAAAAAATCACGGCCGATTGTTTGGAAATATCAACAATAACCGCTAACTTTGTGTTATAAGATAAACGGCAAGAGAGCCGGATTGAAAGTATTACCACATCAAAGTTGATTGGGAAACTCATCAATTACTTATGAAATACCGAGACAAGCTTAGCTGACTGATGGCGGGCCCCAATCGTTCTTCGGAACGATGGCATTTATGCCCAAGGCGGATTACAAAGGTCGGCGAGCACTCAAATCCTGTCATTCGGAGTTTCATCGCATCCTTTGGTGTGGTCCTATAACAAAAGAGTCATCGCCGCAAGACGATGGCTCTTCTGTTTTTACAACGGCTACAGCGTGGAGTACTGTGCGGCGCAAGTACGATGTATGTCACACATCTTGTCGGCGAGCGATCGCGGCGACATCACCCGTACCCCCTTGCCGAAGCCGAGGAGCTGCGATATAAGTTCGGGATTCACCACCACCTCTATCTCTATGATCATCGACCCGTCAGCGGAGTCACGACTTACTGTACGTTGCGAAGTATGTATCGGTTTTGTCTGTATATAGCCTGACTGCGATTTTTCAACAAACAGTACGACACGCTCCTTTTTCAGTCGCGAATGTTTCGTCACGCCCACCATGTCGTTGAAATAATCGGAATCAAAATCAGGATTTTCCCGATAATCGATATCATGCCTTATTTTAAAGCCCGATATGCGGTCAAGCGCGAGATTAAAGAGCACCATGTCGCCCACCCTTGATCCAAACAGGAACCAACGATTGCGATACTCTTTCAGCATGTAAGGATATATGGTGAATTCCGTTTCGCGCCGCGCGCTAAACGACTGGTAATACACCGTCAGTGTCTGACGCGCCGATATGACATCATACAACGGATTGAGGTATTCAAGACCTTTCAGGTTAGGATTTCGCTCGAAGTCCACTATCGGGCGACGTTTTGACGCCGACGCCACCTTGTCTTGAAGACGGTTGACCACATCGGCCATCTCATGAAAACGGTCAAACTCATCAAACTGTCTGAGAAGGTCAATCGTACGGTTCAACACATCGACATCGTGCTGCGACAAAGGCCTGTTGCTTATGCTGTAGTCAGGATCAGAATAACGGTAATACTTTCGTTCATACACCTCTATAGGCGCTTCATAACCGAGACGGTCGGAGCGCATCATCTGCAGGTCGAGCTGAACGGTGCGTATGCTTACCAAATCCTGTTTCCCTTCATATTCATATAACGCGTCGCTACAGGCGTCGACAAGGTCCTGAAGAGTCCATCGGCGTCCCGTATTGCGCAGACACCTGTCTATCGTACGATAGCGCAGCAAGGCATTCTTATTTTGAGCCATATATATTTTTTTTTGCAAAAATATCACTTTTTTCAAGCTACGCAAAAACATTGCGCAGAAGCTCGTGAACTTTGTACCGTAACAATTAAAAATAACAGGACATGCAAGAGACAATCATCAACAACGTAACAGTCAAAAGTTGGGTAACGGAACTTGACGAACACGGACGTCAGGAAGTATACAACCTCTGCCGGCTTCCCTTTGTGTTTCACCACATAGCCCTGATGCCCGACGCCCACGGAGGCAAAGGCATGCCCATCGGAGGAGTACTCGCCACCAAGAACGCAGTGATACCCAATGCCGTAGGTGTCGACATAGGTTGCGGCATGTGCGTCGTAAAGACAAGCGTAAGAGTGGATGAACTGACGCCGGAGATACTGCGCAAAGGCATACTCCGCGGTATACGCAAACAGATACCGCTCGGACGCGACCGGCACAAGACCCCGCAGCCCGAAGAGTATATGCCACAGGGATTTGACATTGATGCCACCACAACCGTCGTGGCACGCCAGATTAATGCCGCCCGCAAACAGATAGGCACCCTCGGCGGCGGCAACCACTTCATAGAACTGCAACGCGATGACGAAGGCTATCTTTGGATCATGATACACTCCGGCTCGCGCAATCTCGGCAAGCAGGTAGGCGAATTTTATAATCAGAAAGCCGAAATGCTGAACCGCCGCTGGTACTCATCAGTCGTATCCGATCTGTCGCTCCCCTTCCTTCCCGTAAAAAGCGATGAGTTCAGTCAGTATTGGGCTGAGATGGAGTACTGCGTCGAATTTGCGCTGTGCAACCGGCGCCTGATAATGCATCGTATTCAGGAGGTAATCGGCGATACAATACCCGACACCCGGTTTGAGCCCATGATCAATATAGCCCACAACTACGCCGCGTGGGAAAATCACTTCGGCGAGAATTGCATAGTACACCGCAAGGGAGCGACACTCGCCACCGCGGGCACCGTAGGCATAATACCGGGCTCACAAGGCACATGCTCATACATAACCGAGGGTCTGGGAAATCCGGAGTCGTTCATGTCATGCTCACACGGAGCCGGCCGACGATTGTCGCGGACAGAAGCCCGCAACACATTGTCGCTTCAAGATGAGATTGCCCGCCTTGACAGTCTGGGCATAGTTCACGCGGTACGCAGCAAGGCCGACCTTGACGAATCGACAGGTGCCTACAAAGACATAGACGAAGTCATGGCAGCCCAATCCGACCTCGTACGCATACGTACACGTCTCACCCCTATCGCGGTCATAAAAGGCTGACGATGGCATATCTTTAACAACCCGGGGCGCCGAAAACACAGGCGGCTCCGGGTTTATTGAATTTTAATGCCTGATACACATTAGGCGGCTACCCGTATCATTTAGACATTCTCACCCGACAAAAAACAGATAAAATTTGGTTTTGCGCTCGTCTTATTCGTATCTTTGTAAGTTAATATTGTAAGTTAATAAGAGAATGAAATGCTATGAATTTTCAACTTGAATCGCAGTACAGCCCCACCGGCGACCAGCCTCAGGCGATAAAAGAGCTTGTGGACGGACTCAATGATGGAGCTGCGGCTCAGACACTGCTTGGCGTGACCGGCTCGGGTAAAACCTTTACCATGGCCAATGTCATAGCGCAGATAAACCGTCCGACCCTTATCTTAAGCCACAACAAGACTCTCGCCGCGCAGTTGTACGGTGAGTTCAAGCAATTTTTCCCCCACAACGCCGTAGAATATTTCGTAAGCTATTACGACTACTACCAGCCCGAAGCATATATACCGTCATCGGACAAATATATAGAAAAAGACCTGATGATAAACGACGAGATCGACAAGTTGCGTCTCGCTACCGTCTCGGCCCTGCTGTCGGGACGACGCGACGTGGTGGTGGTGTCATCGGTGTCATGTCTTTACGGTATGGGCAATCCCGAGGACTTCAATGCCGGCGTAGTCGAAATTAAAGTCGGTCAGAAGATAGCCCGCAACGCCTTTCTACGCAAATTGGTCGATGCCCTGTACAGCCGCAACGAAATAGAACTCGCACGAGGCACATTCAGAGTAAAAGGCGACACCGTCGATATACGCCTCGCTTACGAGGAGATAACTCTGCGCGTAATATTCTGGGGCGACGAGATTGAATCAATATCCACCATACACTCCGAGGACGGCACATCGCTCGGCAGCCATGACCGATTCAACATATATCCGGCCAATCTTTTCGTGACATCGCGCGAACGCACGGGCCAAGCAATAGCACACATGGAGATTGACCTCGGCGAGCAAGTCGAATTTTTCCGTCGCGAGGCCAAAGAGCTTGAGGCGGCCCGGCTATATGAACGCACTACCTACGATATCGAGATGATACGCGAAATAGGCCACTGCTCCGGCATAGAGAACTACAGCCGCTATTTTGACGGACGTCAACCCGGCATGCGCCCATTCTGCCTTCTTGACTACTTCCCGAAAGACTTTCTCACTATAATAGATGAAAGCCATGTCACAATACCGCAGATAAGGGCTATGTACGGAGGCGACGTATCGCGCAAGATGAATCTCGTGGAGTACGGGTTCCGTCTGCCTGCGGCTCTCGACAACCGTCCATTGAAGTTTAACGAATTCGAAGCCCTGACTCAACAGACCATATACGTAAGCGCCACTCCGGCCGACTACGAGCTTGAGAAGAGCGAGGGCGTCATTGTAGAACAGATAATAAGACCGACAGGACTGCTTGACCCGCTCATCTGCGTAAGGCCGTCGCTGAACCAGATTGACGACTTACTTGAAGAGATACAGCAACGTGTCGAACGCGATGAACGCGTGCTCGTAACCACGCTCACCAAACGCATGGCGGAAGAGCTCAACGAATACATGCTTAAACTGCGTGTCAAGGCGGCGTACATACATAGCGACGTAGACACACTTGACCGTATAAAAATACTCGATGACCTGCGTGCCGGAACGTATGATGTACTTATAGGCGTCAACCTGCTTCGTGAGGGACTTGACCTGCCCGAAGTATCGCTTGTAGCCATTCTTGACGCAGACAAAGAGGGTTTTCTGCGAAGTCACCGTTCGCTGACACAGACCGTAGGGCGTGCCGCCCGAAATCTAAACGGCACCGTCATAATGTATGCCGACAAAATCACAGACTCCATGAAGCTGACCATAGAGGAGACAGAACGCCGACGTTCGCTTCAACTCGCTTACAACGAGGAGCACGGCATAACGCCACAGGCTATAGTAAAAGCCCGTCAGGCTATCATAGGCATTGATGACGAAGACACCATGCCGGTTCATAATACGAAATCATCGTCGGGCAAGCATGAGAAAGGAAAGTCAGAGAACAAGAAGGTGCCGTACCTCAACGAATATACGCGTACTGTAAACATCGCCGCCGACCCCGTCATACCATACATGAACAAGGCCGAACTGCAACGTGCCATTACCCGACTGCGCGGAGAGATGGTGGAAGCGGCAAAACGGATGGAGTTTATGGAAGCCGCACGCATGCGCGACGAAATAATGAAGATGGAGGACCATTTAAATACTCTATGAGATGAGACCCGAACAATCGCTATGGCTCCCCACCTCGGCAAAAGAGATAGAAGCCTTGGGCTGGGATTATATAGATGTAATTATTTTCTCAGGCGACGCATATGTGGATCACCCTTCATTCGGAGCGGCGGTCATAGGACGCACACTTCAGGCACACGGATTAAGAGTGGCCATCGTGCCGCAACCCAATTGGCGCGATGACCTGCGCGATTTCCGAAAACTCGGCCGTCCGCGTTTATTTTTCGGAGTATCGGCCGGAGCTATGGACTCGATGGTCAACCACTACACAGCCGCACGGCGCAGACGTAGCGACGACGCCTATACCCCGGGAGGCCGCCACGGCATGCGTCCCGACTATCCGACAATAGTATATTCGGAGATATTGCGCAAGCTATATCCCGACACACCCATTGTGGCCGGCGGCATTGAAGCCTCGTTAAGACGTGTGTCGCACTATGACTATTGGCAAGACAAGTTAAGGCCTTCGATACTTCTTGATGCCCCGGTCGATATCATCATATACGGAATGGGCGAAAAACCGGTAATAGAAATTGCCGACCGTCTATCGGCAGGCGAACCCGTACAAAAACTTACCGATGTGCCACAGACTGCTGTCCTTGTTCCGGCATCAGATATTCCTGCGCCTGACGGCGACAATATAATATTAAGTTCTTTCGAGGAATGTAAGCGTGACAAGAAAAAACAATCGTCCAACTTCAAGCATGTCGAGCAACAGTCCAACCGCATGCACGGAGCAGTCATATGGCAACGTCACGGTGACAAAGCGGTAAAAATCACACCGATGCTGCCTCCTATGACTACAGGCGAAATCGATGCCTCCTTTGACCTGCCCTATACACGTATGCCCCACCCGCGTTACCGCGGGAAGTCCATACCCGCTTGGGAGATGATAAAACACTCGGTCAATATGCACCGTGGATGCTTCGGAGGTTGCGCGTTTTGTACCATCTCGGCCCATCAAGGCAAATTCATAGCATCGCGCAGCAAAGAATCTATACTGCGCGAAGTACGACAGATAACGGCAATGGACGACTTCAAAGGATATATAAGCGATCTGGGAGGACCGTCGGCCAACATGTACCGCATGGGCGGTAAAGACCTGTCGATATGTGAAAAATGTCTGCGCCCCTCTTGTCTGCATCCCAAGCCATGCCCCAACCTGAACAATGACCATGGCCCGCTGCTCGAAGTGTATCATGCCGTCGACTCGATGCCGGGCATCAAGAAGTCGTTTATAGGAAGCGGTGTACGCTATGACCTGTCAATGCATAGGTCAGGCGACGATAAGACCGACCGCACCAACCGGCAATACAACGAGGAGCTTATCGAACGCCATGTATCGGGACGCCTTAAAGTGGCCCCCGAACATACGTGTCCTCATGTACTTGACATAATGCGCAAGCCGTCGTTTGAACAGTTTTACGACTTCAAAAAAATATTTGACCGGGTCAATCGCATGGCCGGACTAAATCAGCAGCTTATCCCCTACTTCATATCGTCGCATCCCGGATGTCGCGAAGTGGACATGGCTCAGCTTGCTGCGGAAACCAAAGACCTGAACATGCACCTCGAACAGGTTCAGGATTTTACGCCGACACCGATGACCGTCGCTACCGAGATTTACTACTCCGGTTATCATCCTTATACCGGAGAACGCGTATATTGTGCCACAAAGCCCGAAGAAAAGCTGGCTCAGCGCCGTTATTTCTTCTGGTACGACAAGACTTATCGTGACGACATAATAAAAGCGTTGCACCGTCTGCATCGTCCCGACATCATACAACGTCTATACCCCGCCTACCGCGACCCACGCAAACGCCGGTAAGGGGCATAAAATGAAAAAGCCCTGATTCAATCAAGGCTGTCCGGCCCGGTAAAGAGCCTTATAATAGTAGCAGGCGACATTTCTACAGAATGGAGGTTAATGTTAGGTTTGGTATCATAGGATTGAATTATTATCCGCACAAATGTAATCATAGTTTTACATATTACCAAAAATTTAGTTAAATTTTCACATCTTTTTTCATTTTACAGGTTTACAGATTTTGTCAGGATTCCGTTAAGGAGTATATTTTCGTTAATTAATCGCACATCATTTGATAAAAAGCATTTAATTCATTTGTTTGTCCGCAATAAGTAAATTAATTTTGATTGATTACTTTTTTATTTTACATAACAATCATTATCAATCATCATGAAGCTTAGAAGCATCTCAGCACTCATGCTCACCGCTGTAATCTACACTGCTTGCAGTGAGAGCGGTCCGGAATCGGAAGAGCCGCCTGTAGTACCGGAAATCCCGTCAAACCCTGAAAATCCGCCATCTCCTTCAGACCCGGGAAACCCTGAAATTCCGGAGATTGACGTATCAGGACACAAGCACGTGGCACTCTCTCCAAAGCTTAATTCCGGCAATGCCAACCCATTGTCTGATGCCATTTTTTGTGCCGACCCGACAGCAATCGAGCACGATGGCCGCCTATATGTCTATGCGACAAGCGATCAACAGCAGTATGAGACTGTGGGAAAAAATGGAGAAAACAATTACGGACATATCAAGAGACTTGAAGTGTTCTCTACCGATGATATGGTCAACTGGACATACCACGGCAGTATCCCGGTCGGTGACATAGCATCACACGCATATAACTCATGGGCACCATCAATCGTCTCCCGCAAAGAGGCTGACGGCAAGACACACTTCTACATGTATTATTCGGACAACGGCATCGGTGTAGGCGTCATCACCGCTACCAGTCCCACCGGTCCATGGTCTGACCCATTGAGGCGCGACTTGGTGGATTTCAACACCCCGGAAATAAATGGCTGCAAAGTACCGTTTGACCCGGGAGTTGTAATCGATGAAAACGGAATCGGATGGTTGAGCTTTGGCGGTGGAGAGGGTCCGAGTGATTTACAGCCCGGCAATGCACGCATCGTACGACTTGGTAAAGACCTGCTTTCTTTCGACAGTGAGTGTGTCACCATTGACGCCCCTTACTTTTTTGAGGCAAGTGAACTCAACTACATAAACGGGACATGGGTATATACATATAATAACAGCTGGAAAGAGAGAATCGAATGGCCCTATTATGCAGAAAAGCCAACCGGCTGCTCCATGGCATACATGACAACCAAAACGCCACTTGTGCGTGAAAGCTGGGAATATCGCCATCACTACCTTAAGAATCCCGGTGATTATGGATATACCTATAGCAATAACCACACTCATTTGCATAAATTCAACGACAAATGGTATATTTTCTACCACACTTTGGAACTGCAAAAACATTACTCCACTACAGGTGGCTTCCGTAATGTATGTGTTGATGAAATTACCGTCGATGAAGCAAATGTCGATATAAAAATGGGCCGGCAGACAACCGAAGGTGTCAGTCAGATTAAAATGCTTAATCCTTTCACCGTCCAGCAGGCAGAAACGATGGCGGCATCTCAGTGCCTGTCTTTCGAACCGACAACTACCGCCGGAAATATGCTTGTTCGCCCGGCGAAAGAGATGGGTGTCATATTGGTACGGGGAGTTGCATTTGACAAAACGCCCAAACAGATTACTTCTTTTGCGAAAGGCCGAGGCGTAATTGAACTTCGGCTAAATGACCCTGAAGGCAAATTAATCGCGACATTAGGTGTAACTTCAACTTACTTTAAACAACATCTTGCAGATATTGACACGGAGTTACCCCGGAATTGCAATCTTTGTTTTGTAATTAAAGGAGAAACGCTAATGTTTGACACATGGCAATTTAAGTGAATAATTAGGATGTCTCGCACTTGGTTTTATACCAAACCTGACGGTATCTGTCATGGATTGATATAAAACCTGTGCGAGGTTTCCAATGAGCACTTCGTGCCTGACATATTGACCGGTATTTATCTTAATTAAATATTTGTTTACAAACCGTATATCTATACATGATTCATTAAAAATAGTTGCTTTTCGCAATAAATGTAGATGTTGTGGAGTTTTATTGATAACTTTGTACCCGCGAAAACGCATATTTCTTTTTACTTGATGAATATTATACACGACCACAGGCCCCCCTCTCTTCTCGCCTCCTTATTACCGATAGCAGTGCTGATTGCAGGTCTCATCTCGATAATCACGTTCTACGGTGCCGGTGCCGTTCAGGATATGAGCCACTATATTCTGCTTACAGCCGCAGCCATCGCCGCATCTATATCCGTTTTTTATTACCGGCGACCGTTACGCGCCATGCGCACAGGGCTTCTAAAAAGCGCTATACAAGTATTGCCCACTATTCCTATACTACTGATGATTGCCACTGTCGCGGCTACTTGGATGCTGTCGGGAGTGGTTCCCACTCTTGTCTGTTACGGGCTCGAAATATTGAATCCATCAGCCTTTCTCGTGACCACTTGCGCCGTGTGTGCCATCATATCGGTTCTTAGCGGAAGTTCATGGACAACCATAGCCACCATAGGAGTGGCTTTCATGGGCATAGGCTCGGTGTGGGGCTACAATCCCGCTTGGATAGCGGGAGCCATCATATCGGGAGCGTACTTCGGCGATAAAGTATCGCCGCTCTCCGACACCACGGTACTCGCGTCGTCGACCTGCGATGTGGGTCTTTTCACTCATATCCGCTATCTTATGTGGACCTCCCTGCCCGCCATGCTGCTTGCCATGACCGTATTTGCTATTGCCGGAATGATGTCAGATCACGGCTCCGCGACGCAATCGTCACTGATGCTCACCCATCTGCACGAGACATTCAATATCACCCCGTGGTGCATGATAATTCCGCTTGCAACGATTGGGCTGATACTTTTGCGGCTTAATACGGCCGTAACTCTCGGGTTAGGCAGCCTTCTCGGGATAGCAGGC
This sequence comes from Candidatus Homeothermus arabinoxylanisolvens, assembly GCA_001689405.1. Lineage (GTDB taxonomy): Bacteria > Bacteroidota > Bacteroidia > Bacteroidales > Muribaculaceae > Muribaculum > Muribaculum arabinoxylanisolvens. Next base: position 93,462 of record LUJO01000036.1, read on the forward strand.
ATAGTTCTGTGGCAGCCCCACATACTGGCGTCGTTATCGGGTACCGGCAGCATATATGACATGGCAATCGCGGTCGTAAGACTACTTGTGACCGAGACGTCGCTTTCAACCGGAGACCCCGCTCTTGATGCACTCGTCACCACCGGCGGAATGAAAGGCATGCTCCCGACAATATACCTTATATTAAGCGCCATGATATTCGGAGGGGTTCTCATGGGTTCAGGAATGTTGTCGCGCATAACGCACTCAATCACCAAGCGTATAAATTCGTCAAGAACGACGGTAACCACCACTGTGGCTACGGGGTTGATGCTCAACGGTTGTACCGGCGACCAGTATCTGTCCATCATACTGAACGGCAATCTGTACCGCAACCTGTACAGGCGCAACGGCCTTGAGCCGCGTCTGCTGAGCCGTTCTATAGAAGACTCCACTTCAGTGACATCGGTGCTTATACCGTGGAATTCATGCGGACTGACCCAATCGGCCGTACTCGGAGTAGCCACACTCACGTATCTGCCCTACTGCATATTCAACATAGCGAGTCCGTTGGTTTCGATTGCCACGGCATGGATAGGCTTCCGCATACGTCGAGTGATGAAGCAGGCCGTAGCCTGACACTACGCAATTTATTGCCTCCACATTGAGTGTCGGTAGTGAATTTCTTTGTAAATTTGTGCCGCAATACATTTCGCAATGGGAAAAACGATACTCATAACGGGCGGCCAACGATCCGGCAAAAGTGAATTTGCCGAGCGGTTGGCACTGTCCATGAGCGACCGTCCGGTATACATAGCTACCGCACGCATCTATGATGAAGAGTTTCGTCGGCGGGTAGAAGCTCACAAAGCCCGTCGAGGCCCATGCTGGACTTCGGTTGAAGAGCCGTTGTACCCAAGCCGATACAGTCATACGGGCGCTACCGTACTGCTTGATTGCATTACCCTGTGGGCAACCAATATGTTTTTCGAGCATGGCGAGGATGTCAACGAGGCATATGCCGCATTCTGTAACGAGTTTGACGCATTTGTGGCTGACGATGCCGACTATATACTTGTCACCAACGAGATAGGCATGGGCGGCACAAGCGACAACCCTATGCAGCGCCGGTTTACCGACCTTCAAGGCCTCGTCAACCGATATGTGGCTGAAAAATCAGACGAAGTGTATTTGCTCATATCAGGCATAGACGTAAAAATAAAAGGTTAACTATATCATGACTACATTTAACATATCGCGTCCCGACAGAGCCATAGAGCGGAAACTTATCGACAAGATTGACAATTTGACAAAGCCTAAAGGTTCGCTCGGAATGCTTGAACGTTTGGCTCTGAAAATAGGCCTCATACAACAGACTCTGACCCCGTCATTGAAAAATCCGTGCAATATCCTGTTTGCAGCCGACCACGGTATAATCGAAGAGGGAGTGACAGTGTCGCCTAAAGAGGTTACATGGCAACAGCTAAGTCACTTCTCAAAAGGAGGTGCAGGCATAAACTTTCTCTGCGACCAGCATGGCTTCAGGCTTGTGCTTGTCGATGCCGGAGTTGACTACGACATACCTGCCGGACACGGCATAATAGACCTGAAAGTGCGAAAATCGACACGCAATTTTCTATATGAGGCGGCCATGACAGCCGACGAACTGGAGCTATGTCTGCAACGTGGAGCCGATGTAGTCGCTGACGTGCATAAACAAGGATGCAACGTGGTAAGTTTCGGCGAAATGGGCAGCGGCAACACGTCACCGTCATCGATGTGGATGCATCTGTTTACCGGCATACCGCTTGACCGGTGCATAGGTGCTGGAGCAGGTCTTGACGGAAGCGGCATAAGCCATAAATACGATGTTCTGTCACGTGCGCTTGCCAACTACAAGGGTGGCGACAGCGTGAAAGAGAAGATGGCTTGGTTTGGCGGATACGAACTCGCCATGGCTGTCGGAGGCATGCTGAAAGCCGCAGAACTCGGCATGATCATACTTGTTGACGGCTTTATCATGACAGCTTGTATGCTTGCGGCGAGCCGGCTATATCCCGAAGTCATGGATTATGCCATATTCTGTCATCAGGGCGACGAGTCGGGCCACAAACTCATGCTCGAATATCTTGGCGTAAGAGCCCTACTGCATCTCGACTTAAGACTCGGCGAGGGCTCCGGCGCGGTATGTGCCTACCCGATAATACAGTCGGCAGTCAATATGATCAACAACATGGATTCGTTTCAAAGCGTGAACGTGACCAAATACTTCTAATCGATGCACAGCCTTCTTGCCGCCCTGACATTCTTCACCCGTTTGCCATTCTGGAAAATCACGGAAATACCCAAAGAGAGCTACAGGCGTGTCGTCACGTTCTGGCCTCTTGTCGGATGGCTTACAGGCGGCATAATGTGTGCCGTATTCTGGATAATGTCGCAATTGTTTGAGCCGATGATAGCCGTAGTGCTCGCCTTGGCCTCACGACTGCTTGTAACCGGGGCGCTGCACGAGGACGGCCTTGCCGACTTCTTTGACGGCATGGGTGGCGGCACTACCCGCGAGCGCACCCTTGCCATAATGAAAGACAGCCACATAGGTACATATGGTGTCATCGGCCTCATATTTTATTTTTTACTCGCCGCCTTTTTTATAGCTGACATAGAGCATACAAGCAGCCGATACGTAATCGTAATTTTATTTGCAGGCGACGTATGGAGCAAACTGTGTGCCGGTCAGATTATAAATTTCCTGCCATATGCACGCAAAGAAGAAGAGGCCAAGAACAAGACGGTGTATAACCGCATGTCGGCTGCTGACCTTGCCATAGCTGTCATAGCCGGCTCCCTGCCGATGCTACTGCTTCCGGCCGGTCTGCTTCCGGCGGCTGCCGCCCCGGCATTGGTATCATGCTGCATAATACTGTATCTGCGTCGAAGACTCGGCGGGTACACCGGCGACTGCTGCGGAGCTTCATTTCTGCTCTGCGAACTGTCGTTCTACATTGCCTCTGCCATACTTCTGAAGCATATGCCATGAAAATAACGCTTATAAGACATACATCGGTCAATGTAGCTCCGGGCACATGCTACGGACAGACCGACGTACCGCTTGCGTCGACATTCCAAATTGAAGCCGAAGCGGTAAAACAACGGCTGAACGGACGGCGGTTTAACAGAGTATTCACGAGTCCGTTGTCAAGATGCAGGCGACTTGCCGAATATTGCGGATACCCCGATGCAACAATTGACGACAGACTCATTGAAATGAACTTCGGAGCATGGGAAATGCAACGCTATGACAACATAACCGACCCGCGCTTGCAGGAATGGTATGACGACTACGTAAACGTCAGAGCTACCGGAGGCGAATCATTCATAGACCAGCGCAACCGTTTCACGTCTTTTATCGAAGAGATAACGGCCTTGTCAAATGAAGATGATGAGATTGCCCTTTTCACCCACGGAGGCATCCTCATACAGGCCATGATGCTTTACAACGGCCTTACGGCAGAAGAGGCATTTACCAGCCAACCCTCTTATGGAGCTATAATGACAATCGAGCCATAGTAAGGATGTGGATTTTTCTTGCCGATTATCACCAAGTTACAGGATTTTGTTGTAACTTCGCGTATGGCGACACTCTATAAGATATTGATTCAGTGTGTTGGCTTTGCTCTCTCCACTACCCTATGGACGCAAAGCCGGATGTCCTTGTGCTATCGGAAAGGAGGCAAGCGATGAACCGAGTATTATCTGATTATCTTGCAATTTGTAATAAATTCAGAACTGACGGACTAAGCAAAGATGAGAGAAAACAACGGCACGCCCTGCTCTCTGAATGGGAGAAAACGGATTATGAGAGAGAAAAGTTATTCCTCGGTGAGATTCAGGACTTTTGGGACAACCATAATGATATTTGCTGGAACAGACTGTTTATAAGTAAGGTTATATGTCCGGCGATAGCAGATGATTTAGCGAATGGCGGATATGATGGATTAAGATTCTTGTTCCACTGCTTCCATGGACATGAAAGTTCCTGCATACACTCTGACAGCCCGCTCGCTATTTTTTGTGATTACAGTGGAGGGAAGTATCAGCCGTTTCAATTGGCGGATATATTGCTTGAACATGAACCGGATAATGTTGATGCTCTCAGATACAAGTATGATGCTCTCAAATATTTTCTTGAGTCCTCCATACATGAAATGCCATCGGGAGTGTTGAACTGCTATGACGGAGCCAGTGTATCTGACATTCCGGCAATGATTGAGGATACGAATGAGTTTGAGCGCATTTCCCGAAAGTTAAATATGCCTCTTTATGAAAACTTGGTGAAGGATTGCCGCAGGTACTATAAAGCCTACGGAGATTATTTGCGGAATCTCGACAGATATGGGACTTTTGAGGATTTTCTACGCTCGAATAAAATCTCATATCATTCATATACATCGCGTTACGATTATGAATAAGTGGCAGAAAATAGTAGGTGTTTTAGCCTTTGGAGCGATTGGTATTTGTTTTGGATGCACTCGTTCTATAGATTACACTGATGGCGAAGAGGTGTTATGTTCTGAATTATCCCAAGAGGTTCAAGACACTTTGATTTGGTGGGGAGAGCATACAACAATTTCAATTGATGATACTGTTTGCGTTGAGCTACCGGATATAATCTGCTATAACTCCGATTATTCTCTCCTATACACCAAATTTGGTCCTTGGATAATATCACGTAGATTAAAGCGCAATACAGATGGGAAAGAGTGGAAATTTTCCGGGAATATAAATGTCCCGACACCGATTGTGGCAATCGGTGACACAATATATATACCTTCGGGCTACAATGTAGTCAGTATGGGCGTTGACAGTAATTCCGTTTTTAAACGACAGATTCTTAAATAATCACAAAATGATATGTTTATACGATCATGGTTCATATCAGCGATTAAGCATATCGGAGCCGGACTTCGGTATGGTTGTCTTTGGCTGTTCCGTCGCGGGCAGAAAGTGTCATACAGGCAAATCCGCTATGGCTCGGACGATTTCAGCGATACGGACCATGCCGACAACAACCTTGCCAACGGTTTTCTCGGCTTCCTTTTTTTTGCGATTTTTCTGATTTTAATAGCATGCTGATATGATACCAATCATCTTGATCTTGTGCGCAGTCATTGCATTTGTCGGATTTATGGTTAAATGGCCAAAGCCGGGAGTGTACTTATATAAAGTGGCTGTCTTTGTACTGTTTCTGCCGGCATTATTCTTTGCCTTATTCTTTACACTTATGGGATTGAGTGTAAATGCACTTAACATTGACCTGCACCCTTGGAGGGAATATGTCATGTATAGGTTCATGTTTGCAGCTATAGTTACAGTAGTATTGCTTGCTGTGTCGCAAATTCCATTGATGTTTATCCGGCAGTTTTCCAAACAAGAGGAACTGAAGATAATCAAGATCGAAGGACTTATCTATATCGTCATCTTGGCTGTCGGCACAGGATTATGCTATTATGCGGTTCAGGATTTAACCCATACTGAAAACTATGTAATTGAACGTATTAACGATTATAATAAAGAATACAACTGTTATCCTGAGAGTTTGGCTGAGATAGGTGTGCCTTCCGATACCACCTCTCATTTTGGAGATATACATATTCAGTATTCCTACAATGATCGCGCATTTACATTATTTGTAAAATCGGAATACGAAGAATATGTCTATGATAGCCGTGATGATATGTGGGATGATATACCGGAAGGAGAAACTGGAGTAGATCGAATGATTGTCATGCCTTCGGATTCTGATGACATTATCTTTAGTGACTACAAAAAAGTCGCTTCGTGGGGAATTAGCGAACCGGAGTTCTTCAGAATGACACAATCCCAATATGAAAAAGCAAGAGAAAAACTCATAAAGCATTTCACTGACTTAATAAAACCGGCTGAAAGCGGGGATTATCTGATAGAGCATCCATCGGGGAGTTTGGAATATACCGCATACCCGTATAATAAATATCGTCATCAGTTTTTCGGATGGAAAGATTCTGAGGGTATTCAATATGCTTACATTATTCTTGTCAGCAAAGAGCTTATTGAGAGAGATATAACCAACGGCTACTTAAACAATGATAAAGAACTGATATGGCTTGAAGATGGCGGAAGCGATGAAGTTGACATCCTTATAAATCTTGACGAGAACAAACTTGAAGTTTTCAGAGTGCATCAACATGGATAAAGTGTAATAGACAAGACATTGAATATAGAATTGTGATATGCGATTGAACGATAAACGATTTTTGATATTGCTGATTGTGATGGCGTATGCTTCTGTTGCGTCCACACAAACAGTTTTCTCTGTGGAGAAAATAAGCGAAACGGAATATGTTAAAGCCGAAAGAGAGTGTTCGCGCTATAATGTCATTCCGGCTGATACCATTGCCGATAATGATATTGTCTCAATGGTATTGAAGGAGTCGCAAGCTAAATTTGAACGTCTTGATTCTGCTTGGCAACAAGAAATATATGCTATTTATGATAACCCGAATTTTGGTTTTAACAAACGATGGCTGACATTTCTGCCTGAACTGAAATTATATGGTTTCATTATCCCTGAATCGCCGCATGACGATGCAATATGGTGGTTTGATTCTGAGAACGGTAAATATATCTGTCGCGCGGCTTGTCCCACGGCTGTAAACACCAATGGGATTTATGTGTCACAGGTCGGATATGATTGCGACTGGCCCTTGGATTTGAGATTTTTTCGTCGCGATGGAAACTTCATATATGAATTTGAGTCATACAAGAGCCTTCAATACAGTGGTGAAGGACCTTATTGTCAGGGCGATGAATCCGGACTTCGCACTATTTTCTGGCATGACAACAATACGTTGTATCTGAAAACCATCGACCATAACCGACAAGAATCGGTATATCTAAAAATCAAAGTTCAGCAGACCGTCAGGGACATGCTTGAAAACGTAATGCCAAACGAAGCTGTTAGACCGGCTCCAATAAAATGACAGTCATGAAGCGGTGGCAAATTAACCTATATATGGTCGGATTGTTTCTTATAGAAGCAATAATAATGCTATACGCAGTTCCCAAAGCCAATGCTGATGAAATCAATATGAAAATATCGGTGGTAATCGCGTTATTTTTAGCCATACTTGTCAGTTTGGCATTGTTGGTTAAAGGCAACCAAGGCAATTATAAGGCTATAATTCCAATCTTCATAGTTTGTGTCGCTACATATATTCAAATTCTGTATTGCGCAGCATTTTATAGCTGGGGAGCCTACGTTTGTATGGCTTTGCCAATATTCCAACTGATATTGGGATATGCGATATTTAGGTATTCCAACGACATTGTTTCTTTATTTATTGGCTGCTCAAATCTGATGTTTTCGACTATATGGGCTAATCAATATCAAGGTTTCCTATGGTTCCATAATAAGTCCGGTGATTTAGAAACTATGGCTGTTGCAAGTCTTTGTGCCGTTATCGGTGC